>NZ_JBNPXH010000006.1:0-333621 GCF_050433395.1 Anaerotaenia torta | reverse complement strand
ATCAGTAAAGATTTCCATTGCCTTTTAATTATTAGATAACAGAAACTGCGCCACAGCCTTGGCAGGCCATCGCGCAGCGATTTTGTTCAATTCCAGCTTGATATCCCAATATGGAGATATACGCAATTTTTTACACCATTTTTCAAAGGATTGCATTATTTTATTCTCTTCAACCTTCATTATTATCCCCCTATTATCTCCTGTTTCCCTTAATAGCCTTAGTTCCTTATCATAGCCGAATGCAAATAAATATACAGAGATTATATCATGATTTTATAATAATGCAAATGTTCTGCAGGCACTGTCTATGTCCCTTGATAATTCTGCCAGATACAAAAAACAGCTATTCCTTTTAAGTAAAATGCACAGAAAAAAATAAAATGTTTGCCGATTTTGCCGTCTTCTATTTTTATATCTAATATGTTACAATTAAGAAAATGGACAGGGGGAGTATAATGGAGAACGAATTAAAAGAAATCTTAGGAAATATGTTAAGCGAAGTTCGGGACATTAAAGTTCATGTAGGTAAAGTGGATGATCACTTAAGTGTAATAGATGGTCGCTTAGACACAATAGATGGTCGCTTAGACACAATAGACTGTCGCTTAGACACAATGGATGGTCGCTTAGACACAATGGATGGTCGCTTAAACGTAATGGATGATTGCATAAAAGTTATTAAATTTAAGGTTGATAGAAACTCAGAAAGAATCTCCAATTTAAGTTTGGATATGAAGGTCCTGGAAAGAAACATAAGGACCGACATAAGGAAATTATCGGATGAAAATGAAACTATAATAGAAATTTTGAAAATTCGTGATATTTTACCCCGATAGCATCCGACCGTATCGTGGTATAACAATAAGGGACAGCAGCCGGAATCACGGTTACTGCCCTCTTTTATTTATTATAGATGGAAATCCCTGAGATACCATGTGGGCACGGGATCTTGCATATCATCGAACCATTTCAATACATCCTGTGACAACTTCAAAGTTACATTACGCCCAAATTCGGAAGTGACTGCCCAGGAAGAGATCAATGACAGTACAAGAACTGCGATATAAACGTCCATCAGTTTAAAAAATTCCATCGGCGGCTCCCCGTCGAAATAGCCATGCAGCTGCCCTGTTGCGAAATGGGGGCTTGCCATGGCGCTCCAAACGATACAATTAAATTCATCCCATGGATCACCGACGTCGAAACGTTCGAAATCTATGATTCTCAAATCACCCTTTTCATACATCATATTAATCACATTATAATCACCCACCAGAAAGCATTGCGGGCGATTTTTCAACAAATGACGGTTTTTCTCAATATAATCGAACATATGATAATCACCTTCAAATTTCAAGCCGTATTCATGATATTCCTGTATTTTCATATCAATTCTGCGGTTAAAAATATTCTCCCATTCCTCTTGCGGTTCCGGTATGGGTATGGTATGTATTTTTTTCGCAATTTTGCCTGCCTGTAACCCCAATCTATACTGCTCCGTCTCAGACAGCAAGGTTTTAGAGGACAAGGGCAATACTGTTTCCAGGTCTTCGCCCTCAATCCAGCTCTGGATGGAGTAAACACCCTCGTCACAAATACCAAACTCTATAGGGCGGCACATAGGAATATCAAGTACAGCAATCTGTTCCATCATGGAGAATAATGATTTTTTTGCCTCATACTGGGAAACAGAAGAAATACGAAGTAAATATTTTGTTCCGCCTGTTGTGGTGACACAGTATTTTTGATCTTCCGACCATCCTTTTGTTATCGGTTCTTTTTTTATAATGGTATCGAATATTTTTCTGGTTGACATGACCCGCCGCTCCCTGACAAGAATATTTACTTTCTATATTATTTACTTTCTGTAAATTTCAAATTTTCTTTTTCCAACGAATTGTTTTTCCAGTCTTTGATATACGTCTGTTTGTATCTTCTGTTTTTTATCCATGCAGACACAAACTACGGTTTCTCTGCCGCATCCCTCGGATAAGGCATTCATCATTTGATTAACGCCTCCGCTGCCTGCTTCCCATTCTACCATATTGCCGTAAGGGACATCGGTGATAATAATATCAGGAACAAAGGGCAGATTACATGCCTCAAGGACATTTCTATTAAATATACCGGTTTTAATTTCATTTATCAGCAGGCGCTCTATCCGATTTGTACTCTGTAACGCATCGAAATGAGATACTTTCCCGTATTTTTCATAAAGCGTTTTTAACTCATCTCTCCGTCTGTTAATCCCCGGCCTTTTCAAAAGCCCAAGATTATCTTCTGCCAGCTTAAGGCTTTTGAGATTTATATCGCTTCCATAAATCTCTGATGGTATAATACTCTTCCGCTGGCGAAATCCTCATAATTATCATTTTTTGTATACCTGTAATCCACTATCCTTCTCCAGCATAAAGAAATTTTTGTTCTCTCATCCTAACACATTATCGAAAAACACCTGCTTTATTTTCAAAAAAGTCATTTATTATGTCTGCATGCTGCTGTACAAATAATGGCGGAATATGTTCCTTATCATAAAACTGTAAACCGAAGGTCTCTTTATTATCTATATTAAGACTTCCATTTACAACAGTACCCTTGAAGCAATAACAGATAGACTGTGCTTTGTCTCCGTTTGGATATTCGGTAAAATACTTTGAGTATACACCTATTAAATACTCCACTCTGATATCAAGGCCCGTTTCTTCCTTTACCTCTCTTATTGCCGTTTCTTCAATGGATTCTCCCAGTTCAACTCCACCTCCAGGCAATCCCCAAATATTTTCCGTCTTACTCCGCTTTTGAAGTAGGATTTCCCCCTTCTCATTGGTAATACATGCTCCTGAAAAATTCAAAATAATATTATCATGTCCAACCTTACTTCTTATCCAACGGATATAGTCACTCATGATAACCCCTCCGCTTCCCAGTCCTCTATTCTTGCTGCGACCCACTGCATTACATAATCAGCAACCTCAGATACCTTTTTTCCGGTAATGTCATAGATATCAACTCTTTGACCGGACACCATACCATTTTCAATAAACCAACGATTATAGTCAACGGAACTGTTTATCCAATTCAAATCCGTTATCTGCCTTCCCTCACGCATCCTTTTTTCTAAATCTTCGGAATTACATACTAAAGCCAAATAATAAATCTCAGTAAAAAAACGACGATTATAGGTATGTTCAAAATGCTCCAAAGCACCTGCCATTGCCCATAGCAGAGGCTTTCCGCCCTGCATGATGTTTTTAGACAGAGACATAATCTGCTCCACCCAATTCTTACAATCTTCCTCTGTTTCATGCGGCATAATGTTATATAAGAAATCCGCATCCATAACGATGAATTTCGCATCCCGCTGAAGTAATTCTTGTGCAGTTGTAGTTTTCCCTACTCCGCTGCATCCGGTCAATATAAAAAGAGGCATGGCTTTAAAATTCCATTGATGCCCGCATTGCTGACATATTATATGTTTTTTGTTTTCAGATATCTGCTTATTCCATTCATGGTTCCCGCATTGCGGGCATACTCCTATCATGGGCGCTCCTCCGTCCTGCAGTTCTTATATTTCTCCATTATTTCGATGAATTTATCGCTGTCGCCCCCGTTATCCGGATGATATATTTTAGCAAGCTCTCGGAATCTCCTTCTAATCTCGTCACTATCTGCATCTATGGGAAGTCCAAGCCGTGTGAGGGTTTCGATATCCGCCGATGAGGAGCCTGTTATTCCAAATTCTTGGCAGAACCAATAATATACATGATAAAAGTACTCGTTCACTACATCCTTATATTCATCCTTCGTCAAAGAGATAAGCCGGTGGATGGGATACTTCACATTCTGTTTCCCTTCCTCCTTAAGATCAAAGAATTTATCCCAGACCAGCTCCTTATTCTTTCCTGGCAAGCCCTTCGTAACTCCCGGACGTATTTTCAACTCCAGCTTCTTAAGCTCTCTTAGCTTTCGTTTCATTTCATCCTGCTTTTGATAAACCTGATACACCCCATCACCGCCTATAAATCTACTGATCAAAACAAAATCACACCAAGATCAAACCAAATAATAATAACGACACCACTGGCTCCCCATTTGCCATACCTCGATTATACTTCAAAGCTGCTCTTCATACAACGCTTTCCTGTCGGATGTAAAATAAATAATAGGCCGTATGTATCACAACATTTCGGCCTATCTCTATTTTTGATTATGCAGCTTAATCTCCGTCTTCAGGAAGTATAAAGCGAATCAAAACCGCTGCTCTCCTATAATCCTCTGAAGCTCCAGCACCTCTGCCTTTGATAAATCCTGATTCTTCAAGTATTCGTTCAAAAAGGTGCTTAAGGAACCATTATATAATTTGTTCAGCAGGGCTTTTGTTTCAATTGCCTGCACGGTACGCTTTGAAATCGCAGCCCTGCATAAGAAACCGGGATCTTCACGCTTGATTGCCCCTTTATCAATCAGACGGTTAATTACTGTATAGGTGGTATTCTTCTCCCAGCCGATATATTCCTTGATGATTTTGGATATATCCTTGGCCGCCAGGGTCTTATTGGACCATAACAGTTCCATAATATTAAGTTCTCCTTCGTGAAGACGTATTTCTGGTAACGATGACATGATATACTACACTCCTCCAGGCTATTATTCTATAGGTCTACATCTGTAGAACCAAAAATGCGGCATCTGCTTCTCCGTACATCTGCTGCATTCTATTTTCAGACAATGAAACATTGAGATCAAATATACCATAACACATTGTCCTGCAAATAAAATAAACTTCATTGCCATATATCCATATACTCTATGTAAAACAAGGAAATCTACAGTTATAGAATAAAAATTCTTTCAACCATCGGCACACCATCAAGGAGTCTTCGCAAAAATCTACATAAGTAGATTCAGACTTGTATTACCATACTATACCAATAGAATGATTTTGTCAACTGTTTTCTTAATATATCCGTAAGATAATAGCAATATTATGGAAACAATATACTAGATACAGAACACAGCATAATACGGAACGTATTTCGTATCATTGGTAAATTCAAAATTTCGGGATGATATTTTGATGGAATACGGGAAAGCAGAGTTCTGCTTTAGAACACTGATACTCTTCGATCGGGTATTCTCCCCTGTAAAAATCTCGATAGGAAGCAGTTCACCATCCCTTAAAAGGATAAAATCAACCTTTGCGGTGGAATTGCTTTCCCAAAAGAAAAAGAGGTCATTTTTTGCAGAAAGGGACTGAGCCACACAATTTTCATGCAGGACCTTTTCATATTTATTCATATTTTCCTTTCCCTGTACCTCCACGAGTTGTGAATATAAGACTCCCGTATCCGGAAGATATAGCTTGAAATTTGTATTTTCCCCATCCTCATAGAAAGAGGAAGCATCCGGCGAGGGTTGGGATTGAGAGGGCTGTGTCAGCTGCTCCGGACTGATTCGGCTGCACCGTATCGTATAATTTTGTTCACACAGCCTATGGATAGCCTCCCGGTACATGGTATGGGTGGTACCCTTTCTTATAATCTTATACTGGAACTTCCGGTTATCCTTCATAAGCTGGTACACCAGGCTGTCCAGCACCTGATTCATCTTGAGGGCATCGCTGTCGTTATTATCCCTGAGGATATCCCTGCGATAGGACGCGTTAATGAAGCTGTGCTGTTCGGAAACATTGACACTGCTTTGCAAATTGAGATATTCATTGATACTTCCGGGCATGCCGCCGATTTGCAGATACAGCTGGTAGAGAGCCAGCAGCTCCTTATGTACAATCTCAGGCATTTTTTTATCGGCTTGAAAATGATTGACAATGGCTTCGATATACCAATCACTTCCTATTGCTTTTAAAAATTCGTCAAATTCCAGAGGACGGATACTGAGCTGCATATAATTCCGGCTCAGTTCCTCCGGTAAAGGATGGCTTGAAATTACAATGATGTATTCAAAGGCCGGCTGCAGCCGGCCCTCCTGAACCGCCGTCATTGCCTCCCGGCTGAAGCTGATTTCATCAAGAATAAGAACCCGGTCTCCAAGAGGCTTCTCCTCTTCGGTCTGCGCTCCCTCTTCCCGGGGAACCTCTTTCTGAAAATAATCCATCAGCCTGTATCCGGGGGCTTTCTCTCCAGTCTCATGAAACAGCTCTGCCAATTGAGGCTCGCGCTCAAAATTAATATAATAGATATGCTGAAAAAATGCTTTTGCATAATCGTAGGCCAGAAAGGTTTTCCCCACACCTTTTGCACCCTTAAGTAAAACAGGAAGCCGATTGGATTCTGTTTTCCAGCAAATTAGTTGATCGATGACATTTCTCTTCAATGGCAATTACCCCTTATGTCTTAGTTTCACTAATAAATCGGTAAAATAATCCGGAAGAGGCGCTGAAAATTCCATATACTCTCCGGTGGTGGGATGAATCAAGCCCAGAATACCGGCATGGAGAGCCTGTCCTTCCAGATGGAAAGGGTCCTTATCCGGTCCGTACACCGTATCCCCCAGCAATGGGTGGTGAATACTTGCCATATGGACTCTGATCTGATGGGTCCGTCCTGTTTCCAGAGAGCATTCGATGTGGGCATAATGCATTCCCAGGTTCTCTAAGACCCTGTAATTGGTCACCGCCGATTTGCCGTTCCTGTGATTAACGGCCATCTTCTTCCGATCCCTGGGGTCCCTTCCGATGGGCCCCTCTACCCTGCCCTGATCCGTTTTAAAGGCGTGATAGACAATTGCCTGGTACTTGCGGGTTATAGAATGAACCTTCAGCTGCTCTGCAATGATCTGATGGGCTCTGTCATTCTTACAGGCAACCATAACCCCTGTGGTGTCCCTGTCAATCCGGTGGACGATACCCGGGCGGAGAACCCCATTAATGCCCGACAGCTGGCCGCGGCAGTGATAGAGCAGCCCGTTCACCAGTGTGCCGTTGGCATGGCCTGCCGCCGGATGCACCACCAGACCCTTTTGTTTATTAATAATGATAATATCCCTGTCCTCGTAAATAATATCAAGAGGAATGTCCTCAGGGTCGATTTCCGCCTCTTTTGGCTCCGGAAGCAATACTTGTACCGTCTGTCCTGCTTTAACCTTTAAATTGGCTTTTACGGGCTTACCGTCAAGCAAAACCCTGTTCTCCTCGATTAGTTTCTGGATGTAGCTGCGGGAGATTTCCGATTGTATTACAGAAAGGTATTTATCAATGCGGTTGCCGGCATCCTCTTCTGCTATGCTATATTCCAGAACCTGCTCCATCTCCGATTCCGACAGCTCCATTAATTCGTCGTCCATCCGCACAATCCTTTCCGTATCCTGTCATTCTGATTTATTCCTTATGAAGATTACACCCTGCAAATTTATTCCTTATCGATTTGCTCCGCATCACTGGTAATACCGCTTTTGTCATCCGCTCCGGCAGATCCCGCTTCCTCATTGGAAGCTTTCTTCTTGGAGGTAAAGAGCCTGTCAAGGAAAGCAAAATCATCCTCCTTATAATGAAAGACCGCCAGAAGGAATAATACAATGCACGATACCGTAAGGTAGCTGTCAGCAATATTAAATAAAGGAAAGTTGATCAATTCAAAATAAATAAAATCCACCACATAGCCCAAGAACACCCTGTCAATGAGATTACCTACCGCTCCGGCCAGGATAAACACGGTAACCAGTCGCAGGGGACGGTACTTTTTGTCCTGAGGGATCTTAAAATACAGGAAAACAATAAGCAGGAAAACAATACAGGTAAAGATACTCAGGAGCTGCACCTTCCCGCTCATAATTCCCCATACCGCACCGGTATTCTCATGATACTGCAGACTGAACACATCCTGAATAAAAACAAGGGGGGCCTTGTCCATCAAGGTACGGCGTACCCACAGCTTCACTCCCTGATCAATCACCACAAGGATAATAAACAGTATCAAATGCTTTATTTTTTCTTTCATATAAAAACCATGCCTTTCCGCGGCCTGCAGGCATCCCAATTTGGCAGGCACTATAATTTGTATTTTTAGAAGCATCCAAAGCACCAAAGGTGCTTTCCGGATAGGATATATTGATATGCAAGCACGCTTGCAATAGCAATATATTCTATCTGGAAAAGTGCGCAGCACCTTTGGACGCTTTCATCCTGTTATGCCTTCCAGAATGGAATGGATCGCGTCCAACATCTCATCCTTAGTGACCGTCGTATCAATAACCGCGTTGCCAATTCCTTGCAATAAGACAAACCGGATCTGCTGTGCGTCCATCTTCTTGTCCGAACGGGTCACCTCATATACCTCTGACGCTGACAAGCCGTCCACCTTCACCGGCTGCCCGAAGCTAATCATGGTATCCAGAATATCCTCATATTCTTCCTTCGTGATCATTCCCCTTGACAGGGAAAGAAAGGAAGCGGCTGCCATGCCCAGACTGACACATTCTCCATGGAGATAGGACAGCTCCTTCAGCTTCTCCACAGAATGTCCGATGGTATGTCCGAAATTAAGCAGGGCTCTTTCTCCCAGCTCCTTCGGATCTCTCTCCACAACCTCCCGTTTGATTTCACAGCTGCGCCGGATCATCTCCAGTAGGATATCAAAACTCCTCCGGCGAATCTCCTCCTTATGCTCCTTCAGCCATTGATAATACCGGGCATCCTTAATTAAACCATGCTTTACTATTTCGCTCATGCCGGAATTATATTCCGCCTGGGGAAGGGTGAGCAGGGTTGACAGGTTCATATATACCAGCTTAGGCTGATGAAATGCACCTACCATATTCTTATAGGCTTTAAAATCCACCCCGGTCTTTCCGCCGATACTGGAATCCACCATAGCCAGCAAGGAGGTGGGAAGCTGGATAAAGGAAATCCCCCGCAGGTAGGTTGCCGCAACAAAGCCGGTCAGATCGCCTGCCACTCCGCCTCCTAAGGCTACAAGAATGTCCTTACGGTCAAAACCAGCCTGAATAAGCTGTTCATAGCACCGGCCCACGGTGTCCAGGTTCTTGCTGCCTTCGCCGGACGGAAAGACAAAGCTCTCCACCGCTTTTGCGGAGGAAAGAAATATATTCTTCACCGCTTCAAGGTAAATGGCGCCCACATTGTCATCCGTTATAATCATAACTCTCCGGTTCGTCATGGAAAGTGAACCGAAGGCTTCGGCCAGCTTCCCAAAATCCGGTTCCAGCATGATAGAGTAGGCCGGCCTTCCTTCATAATTAACATTAAGGATCTGATTCATCGCATCTGTTCCTTTCTTAAAGTATCCATACAACCAGTTGCATGCCCTGCAGCGCAGCACGATCCTGCAACAATAAAGCATAACCGCATCACAGGATAAGACGAGGTTATGCTATGGCCATTGCTTATCTAAGTATATAACAGCAGCTTAACGCTGTATCTGCCCTTCTTTGTCTGATAGGAGGTACCGGTGTAGATGAACTTCCCCAGACCGCGTACTGACACCACATCCTGCTCCTTCAATGCATAGCTGTTAGACAGCACCTCTTTGCTGTTCACAAACACCTTTCCGCCCTCAATTAACCCCGTCAGACTGCTGCGGGAGCCGTGGAAGGCTACGGACAGAATGCTGTCCAGCCTTACGGAAGAAACTGTCCCGGTAACCTCGGTGTATTTCGGCTCATAATGAAACTCCTGCTGATTTAGCACACCGGCACTGACCACCGTATGCTTAATCTTAACCAGCTGATCCGTAATGAAACGGCTGATGGAAGTATGGGCAAAAATATAGCCTGTCTTATGTTCAATCAAAATATCTCCGATCTTACTCCGGTCAATCCCAAGATTTAATACCGCTCCCAGGAAATCACGGTGATTCAGATCATCCGAAAAACGTTGGTTAATCGGAGAGACTTTAATACAGATAATAGGAAACTCAATTTCCTCCCTCCGGTCAATCTGATCGTTTCCACAAAAACAAAGTATTTTTCTCTCGGCATCCTCAAAACCTCCGTAAGCAAAATACTTTATCCTTGGCAGTTCATTTTTAAAACGCAGAAGCAAATTCTGCTCATACAGGTTCAAATAATCCGAGAACATACATATCCCACGGTGATAGGCAGCATTCGCCAGATCCGCAAATCTCCGCCGCAATAACTGTTCTTCTTTATCGTTGTTCATCATGGCTTAAAATTTGGAATGGAAAGTCGGAGGCTCAAAACCGCTTTCCTGAATCAAGTCAAGATAGTCTCCTGAAATATCCACCGTATCCGGCGATACGATAAAAATGGCATTGGATATCCGGTGAAGCTTCCCGTTAATGGCATAGACCGACCCGGAGATAAAATCCATAGTTCTCTGGGCTAATTTGTCATCAAAGCCCTCCAGATTAATTACCGTTGCACGCCCGGTTAAAAGCATATCACAGATCTCCTGGGAGTCTTCAAAGGAAGTAGGCTTCATAATACAGACCTCCAGCCCCTTGGCTGTTGTACGGATCGGTACCACCTTGCTCACGGAGCTTCGCTCCGCCCTGGCAGCCTTCTCTTTCTTTGTATCATTGGAAAAGGCGGCTGACATGGAGGCTATCGACTGATTCTTAGCAACCTCACTATAGCGGTCGTTCTTATCGCTGTAGCGGTCGTTCCTCTCAGCATACTGCTCCCTCTTTGCCTCTTTCCGTTCTGCCCTGAGAGCGCGCCTCTGCTCCTTCTCGGTCTCCTCCTCCAGGTAATCTTCATAATCATCTTCGTCTTCCGTTAACTTCATTGAGTTTAAGAAACTTTTAAAAATATTAGACATCCGTCCCTACCTCCAACCGTACAGCTATATTCAAATTGAATAATCGCGCTCACCAAAGATACCTGTCCCAATACGGACCATGGTTGCACCCTCTTCAATAGCCACATCAAAATCTCCTGTCATGCCCATGGAAAGAATATTGAAATCATCATTAATATTATCGGTGTTTTTTGATTTTATGTCAACATATAATCGTCGCAAATTCTTAAAATGCTCTCTGTTTTTTTCCGGATTTTCTACATAAGGTGCAACCGTCATTAAACCGCGCACCCGAATATGGGGAAAAGCCGTCAGTTCCGCTACCATTCCTGGTACCTCCTCAGGTTTCATGCCATATTTGGTCTCTTCTCCGGCAATATTGACCTCAAGGAGAATATCACAGATGATCTGCTTCTTAGCAGCCTCCTCGTTGATCTGCCGTGCCAGACGCAGGGAATCCACGGAATGGATTAATACCGCCTTGTCCACGATATATTTTACTTTATTGCGCTGCAGGTGTCCGATCATATGCCAATAAACCGGATCCGAAAATTGATTATTTAAATCCTCATATTTTTCTACCAGCTCCTGCACCTTGTTTTCCCCGAAATGCCGGATACCGTTCTCATAAGCCTCCAGCAGCATCTCCTCCGGCTTTGTCTTGCTCACAGCAATCAGCGTCACCTCGGAACGTTCCCTTTTGCTTCGGGCACAGGCGGCCAGAATACGTTCTTCCATTTGAATTATATTGTCCTTCATCATTTTCCTTCTTCGTCCATCCTTTTTGATTCCTTCCATCTCATTCTCTTAATATATAATCGCCTGATCGACGGCTGTTTTTCCGTCCAGGGCAATCTGATCATAGGCAGACAGCCCTTTCTCCGTAGTATCACTAACGATAGCATATTCCTCATTCTGATATAGAATTTCAATCCGTTTAAATACGGCATAACCCAGATTTACATTATATACTCCGGTAAGCCTGTTGGTCGGCTTAAGAACATAACGCTGACTTCCGCTGGGAGAATGAATAAATGTGCCGTCCGGGAACAGCTCCATATCCACATAGGCATAAGCCTCATCCTGGTAATAAATATCCGTAACAGTAAAGGTATATTTTACTTCCCCGGTTTTTTCATCGTAGCTCTCAAGGATCAGGCCGGAATCGGTGCTGTCCGCTCCCTTGGAGAGGTATTCCAGGGGCACCAGGTAAAAGCTCTTTTCTGTAATGGCGCTTAAGGGTATCTTTAAGCCCTCCACCGTATCAAAATCCAGTTCAATTTCAAGAAACCTGTCCCTCAGATAATTGGACAGATATTTATTCAGAACAAGCTGCCCGTAATATTGTGAGTTCATCTGGGTCAGCGTGAGAGCCGCAGACAGCTCAAAATCATCCTCCAAAATAGTGAATTTGGCCTGTTCCTTCCCCTGAAGCCTTCCGTATTGCTCCTGGGTAAGAGGGAACACCAGGCTCCATTGCTCTGAAGTAATTAATTTATATACCGGCGTGTTGATATCGATCATGCTGTTCGTTCGAAGTCCCGTCTTAACATAATTCTCTGTAAGGAACAGGTCAGCGGATAGATTCTCCAGGGTGACCGTCTCATATCCATCGATATAATAACTTACAATTCCGCTTTGGGGGCTTTTTACCATATGATAAGAAAAGCTCTGCCCCGTCTCCTCCCTTATGGTTGTTTCATTCAGCAGCATGGTGTTGTTCAGGCTTTCCAGCACAGTACTCTGGGCATCCTCTTTAAAATCGTACACCCGATGAAAATTCTCGTCATTAAAAGCGTTGCGGAAGCTCTTAATGGTATGGAGCAGCTCCGCACTATCCTTCTTGGACATAGTGACGGGAATATCACCGCTTTCCAGTATATCCGCCACTCTTCCGCTGTCATCCAGGGAATATACCGAAGTATGCTTGGCAACCCTGGCCCCTTCCTTCTGGTAATAGGTAACATATCCTGCCTGATCCGAGGTGATAACCTCTTCCTCTCTGATAATAAGGGCCTGGATCCGATTGTCAACAGCGGTGGTTCCTTCATGCACCTCGTAGATGGAGAGCTGCTCTTTTGTTAAATAAAAATACACATTAAATGCAATGTATACAAATAAAATCAGAAATACAATTACACCAATGTTGATGCTTCTTCTTTTTTTAAATTTAACAACCTTGTTATTGTCGCTCAAGAAAACTTCCCTCCGTTATGGCTTGAAATGGATGCATCACACTTATAACATTATACTTACTTTTCAAAAATTTTCAAACCCCTTTCTCCTTTATTTTATAAAATTTAGTAAGAAAGCATTAAAATACCAATGTTACTGTCCGCTTTGCTCTGCTCTGCCCTGCCCAGCGATAACATCAAAAGTATAATCCTTCCGTGCATGAATAAAAGCAAAAAAATAGGATATTCTATGAAAAGAGAGATTTTATCCCGGCATCCGCATTTTCAAGGGATATCGGGAGCTTTGCATCACATTAAATCCATGAAGGAGGTTCATTATGAAAACATTGGATTATATTGCATTAATCCTTGTAGTAATTGGTGCAATAAACTGGGGCTTAATCGGATTCTTCAGCTTCGATTTAGTAAGAATGATTTTCGGAGATATGACTCTCGTATCCAGAATCATCTATGCTTTAGTCGGTGTATCCGGCCTGTACGCTTTAAGCTTCTTTGGAAGACTTAGAAATGAATAATAGAAGAAAACGAGTGGCTCGTTAGGAGCCACTCGTTATTTCGGTATAATAACAGAAAGCTCCTTCCGGTCTTCCCGTTTATGTTCTGGTTTACATTAATCAGCAGTTTGCTGCCGGCTGCCTTCCGGCATCCCATTATAAGGATACAATTACATTCTTCTTAAAGTTCTCAGGCAATTGATTTTCATTCAGGGAGATACTGATTATGAAATCAACATGAAAAGCCTCAGCTATTTTCTCTAATTTGGAGAAAACTGATTCTAAATTATCATCATTCACATAAGCTATTTTTAGGAAACTATCCAGATAAATCGCCTGAACATCATGATTACCGGATATGATACCGCAGATAAAACCGATGAACTCGCTTTGATTTTCAATGAAATAATCACGTACATTTTCTAACCGGATCTTATTACTTAATTCATACATGTGCTTGTTGCTTTTGTCAAGATAAACAATGCTTCCCTTAGCGGTTCTCACTTCAGTGTTCGCTTTCTCGATAAGGATCTTGGTCTTTCCCTTACCCTTCTCACCTGAAATTATCTGTATCATTGTAATCTCCTCCTTATTATGGGCGCAACTTTAAGATGTGCGGTACCAAATATTAAATTGTGCAATTTGTCTTAAAAAGAAAATATTACAAATTAATTATAGTACAATTAACAGAGAAAAACAACTATAAAATAACAATTTAAAGTATTTTTATTATTCCTCTGCCGCCATCTCCAGCATATAGGACATCTGGGAGTAAAGAGCGGAGCTGTCAGGGGACTTTAATATCACGGAGATAAGTTCCTCTTCCGCCGCATTTTTGCTCAGCAGTACAAGGCAGTTGCCTGCCTTTTTGGTGGTACCGGTCTTGCCTCCGATGATCTGAATTCCATCGGGGACCTCCGCATCACCCCGGAGATAGGAATTGGTGGATTTGAAGGTTTTCTCCTTCTGATTACCGGACCGGTCCTGATAATTCGCCGTATAAGAATCCATTACGATGACAGAACGGAAGGTATCATATTTTAACAATTCATTAAATATAAGATAAACATCATAAGCAGTGGTATATTGCTCGTCTTCATGAAGTCCGTTGGAGTTCACATAATTGGTATGAACCGCTCCAATCTTCTTCGCTTCCTCATTCATTCTCGCGACAAAAGCTTCCTCGCTTCCGCTGATATGATCCGCAATGGCAATCGCGGCATCATTACCGGAATAAACCAGAAGACATTTCAAGAGAGCATCCAGAGTCAGGATGTCCCCCTCCTGGAAGCCGCATAATTTGATCCCGCCCTGACTGATATGGGAGGCTGCATGGCTGACGGTAACCGTATCCGTCAGTTCACCGTACTGCAGCACCACCAGCGCTGTCATTAATTTAGTCAGGCTGGCTGGATATAATCTGTCATAGACATGATCTGCATATAACACCTGGTTATCCGCCATATTCACCAGAAGGCTGGCGCCGGAGGTCAATTCCTCATCCGCTTCCCCTTCAACGGCAATCGCCAGATTCTCCGCAAAGAATCCGGCCTGGGTTAACCGGTTGTCGATAGTATAATCCGCGGATGCCGCCGTGTCCTCAAAAGCCAGATAATCCTCAAAGGATGTCCGGCATCCGCCCAGCAATGTCAATAGTATGCATGTACATGCGCCGACAATCAGCCTTTTTCTCATAGGATACACCATCTCCTCATGTTTTAAAAAGCTCTCTCCAATCCAAATCTCCCCGGTCCAGGGCCTTAACCAGCAGCTCTGCCGTAGCCAGGTTGGTTGCCAGAGGGATATTATGCTTGTCACATAGCTGGAAAATATTATTCACATCCGGTTCATGGGACTTGGGAGTCAGGGGATCTCTCAAAAAGATCACCAGATCCATCTGGTTATGCTCAATCTGTGCGCCCAGCTGCTGTTCTCCGCCAAGATGGCCTGCCAGATACTTATGAACCGTCAGATTGGTTACCTCCTCAATCAAACGCCCGGTAGTGCCGGTAGCATATAAAGTGTTCTTGCTTAAAATACCGCGGTAAGCAATGCAGAAATTTTGCATCAGCTTCTTTTTTGAATCATGGGCAATCATACCTATATTCATATTTTACCTCCCTTCTGCCGCAATATAAGACCGGCTATACTAGCTTCTGGTCTTTTTGGGCTGTAATCTAATATTAAGAATCATACCCACTCCCATCATACCACTGAGGAGGGAGCTTAAGCCGTAGCTTAAAAACGGTAATGGTATACCGGTGTTGGGCAGCAATTTTGTTGCCACCCCGATGTTGACAAATACCTGAAACGTGAACATGGAGGCGATGCCAACGGCAATCAGCATTCCCATATAATCAGGCGCCTGCCTCGCAGTCTGAAGACAGATAGAAATAACAACCGCATAAAGTCCCAGCAGGATACAGCAGCCAATAAAACCAAACTCCTCGCCTGCCACAGAGAAGATAAAATCACTCTCGGAGATAGGCAGGGTATCATAATTCCTTTTCTCTTCTTCGCTGAAGATTTTACCGTGAAGCTGCCCTGATCCGATGGCGCTTACGGAATTCTCCTGCTGAAACATAATCGATTCATGCTCCTCCGGATTCAAGAAGGAAAGCACGCGGTTCCTTTGATAATCATGTAACAGTACCTGATAGTCCTGCTGGATATACCAGAACAATCCCATCATCACCGGAACTCCTATAATCAGAATAGGAAGAATTACCTTCCATTTGAGTCCCGCCGCAAATATCATTATAACAAATATAAATACAATTACCAGACTGGTGGACAAATTGGGCTGCATCAGGATTAAGATGATGGGTACTCCAAAGGATATCGCAACGAGGAGCAGGACAAAGATATTATTGATCCTGGCACGCAGCACGGAAAAAAGCTTGGCTGCAAATATAATCAATATGATTTTCGTCAGCTCCGATGGCTGGAATTCCGGCAAGGGCCCCAGCTTCAGCCACCTCTGGGCATCGTTATGGGTTTCACCGATGGTTACCACCAATCCTAACAATCCCAGATTAATCAGATACAGCACGATATAAAAACCCGATATAAAATGATAATCGATTACGGATAATATCAATGCACCGACGATTCCTACCGCCAGACCAAATATCTGCTTTGTAAACAGATTTTCATCTTCTGTCTGAACCTGTTTGATTAAATAGGTTCCTACTCCGCCTAACAGAAATACTGTTATCAGCAGCGGAATATTGTATCGCTTAAAATCATACTGCTTAAACTTCAACATCCGGTTATCATCCTTACTTATTATGGGACTTCAAGTCCTTGATGGGAATATTGGCAAACAGGGCCGGTACCGCTCCGTTGTTTGTCTCTGATTCCATCTGGGTAATCTTAATATCCAATCCCTCCAGGTCAATCTCAATGTATTTTGATATTACCGCGATAATATCATTTTTGATCTGTTCCATGATCTCCGGCGAGCACCCGGCACGGTCAGACACCAGGACCAGTTTTAATCGGTCTTTCGCAATACTGCTGGTTCCTTTTTTCCTAAAAAAATCCGAAAAGCCCATTATGCTACCTCCCTATTTTTTTCGCTTCCCAAACAGTTTCCCGAAAATGCTTTGTTTTTCTTCCAGATCCAGGTAAGGTACCTCCTCACCCAGTATCCTTCTGCAGATATTCATATAAGCTTTTCCTGCCATGGTATCATTGCCAACCAAGGGCTCACCCTGATTTGCAGAGATTACTATGTTCTCATCATCCGGTACAATGCCGATCAGATCAACTGCTAATATTTCACATACATCTTCACTGGACATCATGTCACCGCGTTTTACCATATCCATGCGGATCCGGTTTACTACCAGATGGGTCTGCCTCATCTCATTGGCCTCTAACAGGCCGATGATGCGGTCCGCATCACGAACAGCCGATACCTCGGGGGTAGTAACAACTAATGCCCTGTCTGCTCCGGCGATGGCATTTTTAAAGCCCTGTTCAATACCGGCGGGACAGTCCATTAATATGTAATCAAATTCTTCTCTCAGTTCATCAGCCAGCTTCTTCATCTGTTCCGGTGTCACAGAGTTCTTATCCCTGGTCTGGGCCGAGGGAAGCAGATAGAGATTGGGATAACGCTTGTCCTTAATCAGGGCATTGCGGATACGGCAGGTTCCCTCAATAACATCTACCAGATTATACACAATCCGGTTCTCCAGCCCCATAATAACATCCAGATTCCTCAGGCCGATATCCGTATCAATCAATACCACTTTCTTATCCAGCATCGCCAGGCCGGTACCAACATTTGCAGTTGTTGTGGTCTTACCTACACCACCCTTACCTGATGTGATAACTATAACTTCTCCCATAGCTAACTCTTTTCCTCCTGTTTTCTATGAAGGGATACTCTCCGTTGTTGATTGGAGGAGAGCCCTTCATGTTTTTAAATCTGTCAAAGATTAATATCCTGTAAAATATTCTTGTTCAGCGGTTCAATATAGATATTGCCTTCCTCCAGGAATGCTATCTTTGCTTCTTTTATTTCCTGCTTCACCGGTTTATCGGGAGCTCTGGCAATGGTATCCGCAATCCGGATCTGCGTGGGATTCATATCCAGCGCCACCACAAAGGAATTGATGTTGCCGGTTGCTCCGGCAAAAGCATTGCCCTTCAAAGAACCCAGAACAATAATATTCCCCTTGGACACCACTCTTGCTCCGTGATTGACATCTCCGATAATAATTACGCTGTTCTCGAATTCCAGAGAGGCACCGGACCGGAGAATTCCCTTATAGAACTGTCCGGTGTTATTGGACAGCTCCATCAGCTTCTGTTCTACGGTTTTTTTAAAGGTTTCTTCCTTCTCTGTATCATTCTCCAAAACACAGACAATATGCATGTCTGTATTCTCATTGATGATGTCCAATACCTCCCGCTGCTCGTCATTGGTCAGCTTACGGCCCTCAAAGCTGATGGCCATTTTTGCATTTTCAAAGAATTTACTGGATTCCCTGAACTTTTCTGCAATGACAAGCTTCAAGTCCTCAAATGGCAGATCAGGATTCATGACAACAATAATACCGTATTTATTACCCTTAATAATAACCGAATTATTCATTGCAATACTCCTTCTTCGTTTTTTCAGATGCCGTCAGTTATTCACTTACATTGCCCGATCCTTCCGGCAGCGTCACCTCACCGTCCAGAATCTCTGTAGCTTCCTCCAAACCAAAATATAATTTATAGATTTCCTTTGACACCTCTGCCGCATTGGAAGAGGTATAGCCCTTGGGAATCACCGTAGTTATGGATATCTCCGGATCCTCATAGGGGGCAAAGGAAACAAATAACGCGTTATTGGGACTGATTTTGCTGATCTGGGAGGTACCTGTCTTACCTGCAATGTTCATGTCCAGATTTTTAAAGAGCTTATAAACGGAACCGCCCTGTTCATTCACTACGGAATACATTCCCTGCCATACACTGTCCCAGGTACTCTGTTTAAAGTCTGTCAGCTGATGGTCAATTACCGCCTTATTCTCCTGCGTCTTCCCGTCCCTGCTCACCGTCTTTTCAATGAGGGTAAGATCAAAGCAGGTGCCGCGGTTAGCCAGAGTTGTAATATATCGAGACATTTGAACCGGTGTATATACATTGGAGCCCTGACCGATGGAAGAACGAACCGCATCCTCCGTGGAAATCTCCGGCATCGACTCCGCCAGCTCAATACCGGAGGTCTCATTCAGTCCAAAGTATTCCGCATACTTTGCCAGCCGGGACAGCCCCAGCTGCGGATCAAATTTACCGCTGCTGCTCATACTAAGCCGCCAGCCCATTTCATAAAAATAATAGTTGCAGGAAACCTTGATGGCATCCACAATATTAACCATCCCATGGGATCCCGGATAGATATGACATTTGGCCGCCGGATTGATCTTATCAAACTCACCCTCGTCCTTGATCCGGGTATAGGGATCCGTCACTCCCTCTTCCAACGCGGCAAAAGCCGTTATCATCTTGAAGGTGGAGCCGGGAGCCAGCTTCTCTGTTACAGGCCGGTTGTTCATGGGCGTTGTCTTATCATTATATACCTGGCTGTAGTAGGCAGAGTCAATCTTATTGGCAAATTTATTGTTGTCATAGCTGGGATAAGTCACCAGAGCCAACACATTACCGGTCTTCACCTCCGTTACCACCACGGATCCGCTGCAGGGCTCCAGCGCAAGCATCGCCGGAGTGATCTCCAGGGAGGTTATCTTCTCCCGGATAAAATCATAGGCGGATTTATTTCCATTTTTTAAACGGTTGACATCCCCTTCATTATATTCTAACACACCTTGATCGAATAATAAAAGACAAATTTCACTTCCCGATAATTTATACGAAAATACCAATTTTCGATATATTTTTTTATTGAAATTGTCATCCGCTTTCAGCAGATCCTTGATGTAGCCGACCAATTTCCCATAGTATTCCTCCACGGTAAAAAACTCATCCCCGCCTAATTTCGACAAATCAACCCAGTTATTCGACAAGGCATATAAAAGGAGCTTGCTTAAGCTTGTCCTGTTGTTCTTATAGCTGGTAAGCTCCGGGTCATCCTTTCCGACCGCGTCCGCGATAAACAGGTTTTTGGACACCACTGTGTAAAAATAGTCGAGAAATTCACCCATATCACCGGACTTATCATTGGTAACCGTATTATCCATGGCAAGCAGATCATCCAGACGGCTGAATACGGAGTTCAGCTCCGCCGCGTAATCCTCATAGGTCCGCTGCTCCAGCTCTGTGGCATCCTTTGCATTTAAGCGGTCCAGACGGATAATATTATTATTGATCAGAGCATAGTAAACCTCATAGATCGGAATCGTAATATCCGTGGCGCTTGTCCCCTTGCTTCCGTAATCCAGATTCGGTACAATCTTCTCCAATAGGATTCCGGCAATCTTCTTCTCCAGAATATGATAAACATTCTTCTGCAGCTCACTGTCAATGGTCAGATAGATATCACTCCCTGCCACGGGCTCGGTGCGGCTGAGAATCTCCACCACCTTGCCGGAGGAATTGACGCTCACCTTCTCACTGCCCTTTGTGCCTCCGAGAATAGCTTCGTATTTTTTCTCTAATCCAGCCTTTCCCACCACATCCGTAGCATCATAATATTCCTCTTCCGCATTCATGGTTTCCAGCTGCTCAGCGCTGATCAGCCCCGTATAGCCCATAATATGGGCCAAATATAAACTGTCCTCATAGACCCTGTGGGTTTGCTGCTGGA
Organism: Anaerotaenia torta; assembly: GCF_050433395.1. NCBI lineage: Bacteria > Bacillati > Bacillota > Clostridia > Lachnospirales > Lachnospiraceae > Anaerotaenia > Anaerotaenia torta. The sequence continues at coordinate 312,933 of NZ_JBNPXH010000006.1, read as the reverse complement.
TCTCAATCCCCGGCAGCTCCGCACTGCTCTCATTGATGGCAGCCACGGTCCGGTCACTGACGGAGGAGGCTACGGTAATCTGAGCATACTTCGGATAATTTATGAACAGGGCATACCTCACACTCATAATCTTCAGCGTCTCCTCAACGTTGTATTCGTCAGAGATTCCAAACATTCTGGTATAGGCATCGCCGGTTCCCTTCTTGAGGAATTCGTAAGCATCCTCCGCCGTTTCGCTGGGATATTCATCCGGAAAGGTTCCATCCTTTTTCAGAACATAGGAAAACACATTCTTCTTAAAGCGGGTCAGAGCACTTCCTTCTACGGTAAATTCCAGCCCGCCTTCCTCATTCTGACGGATATAGAACTCGGTATCCAGAGTATCGCCGTTCTGTTCAATGAGCCGGATCATCTTATGGATAATTTCATTTCTCTGGGCATTTGATTTGACTTTAGTGCTGTCCTCCATCACAACAGAGGAGGTCAGCACATTGTAGGCCAGCAGCTTGCCCTTACGGTCATACAGATTGCCCCTGGTGCTTTTTATCACCCTGCTCCTGGTAGATTTCAGCTCATTTTCCGCCACAATCTCCGGTCCTTGCACAATTTGCAGAACAAAGAGACGATGGACAATTACGACGAACAGCGCCAGATAAATGATCGTAACGGGAAATAATCTGGATTTCAATAACCGCTTTATATAATCCAAAAAAACATCAAACACTCTTATCCCTCCTCTTCCGGCTTAGGCTCCAGGCTTCTGTTAATCATGTGCAGCAGCTTATATAAGAAAACGGATACGACAACCGTATAAATGATCTCCGGTATAATGAAGCGTCTTAAATAATACATAAAATTCAGACGTCCTCTCAATAAAAACTCGAATACATAATAAAAAAAACCATATACAAAATCACTGATCCCAATGAAAACTATGGGCAGCGTGTAGTCGTCGTTTGAATATATCTTGTTGGTAAATCCCATGAAGTAGCCGATCAGCAGGTACAGCAGCGCATATAATCCCACCACATAGGACCCGAATCTTAAATCTACCAGCAATCCGCTGAAAAAGCCCATAAGCATGCCGGAAAGCCGCCCACGCATATAGGCCGTTGAAACCACTAGAATCAGCAGCAGATTGGGCATAATATTGGCAAGCTGAAAATAATGGAAGGCGGCACTCTGCAGTGCAAACAATATTATAATTTCAAGAACGGATACAATTAACCTCTTCACCTTAACATTCATGCCTTCCCTGCCTTTAGTTTTGTTCTTCTTCCTCCGCCGCAGGGTCTTTTTCCAGCAGCGGCTCCATCAGCTCCGTGATGATCAGTACTTCTTCCAAATGCTCAAAATCGACCACCGGCGTTAAATAAGCCGTTCTGGTCATGTTGTTGGCATCCAGCTGAATATCGCTGACATAACCGATGAGTATACCCGGAAGAAAATTCAAGCTGATATGGGCGGTTACCACCTCATCCCCATCCTGTATCTGGGCATCCCGGCCGATATCCTTCACCCGGATCTTCCCAGAATCCATGAGCCGGAGATCTCCCTGCACATTAAAGGTATCCGCCGTCTTCAGGAGCATACCGGTAACATTGCTGTTATCATCAATAATAGACCTTACCACAGAGTAGTTATAATACACATCGGTCACAATTCCGGCCAGGCCATTCCCGGCCAGCACATTCATGTTCTTCTGAATCCCGTCCCGGGAACCCTTGTCAATGTTAAATACATTATACCAATTGTTTGTATCCTTACCGATGACACGCGCCGCCACCTTGGGATAGTCAAGATATTTCTGATCCAGTTCATAGAGCTCCCGCAGGCCGTCCAGCTCGTATTTGTCCTGAAGCAGCAGCTTATTCTCATAGGATAGAATATTGACCTGCTCCTTCAAACGCTCATTTTCCGCCTGCAGGTCACGAATGCTTTTGAAAGTATCCAGCTTATCCGACACATAAGTCCCCACTGAGTTGATACCCACCTGCATCGGCGTGATTACCATTCCCACCGCATCCTTCACCGGTGACAGCCTGTCACCAAACCGGAAGGACAGGCCGATCAGCGCAATACAGAAAATAACCAATGCGATGAATACATGTTTGGGGTTAATGTTGATCTTTGTTCTTCGTCTCATCTCTTCCTCCTAATTGATGAAGAGTTTTGGTCTCAGGGTATCCGCCAGGGCGGAGAGCTTGTTATCCTCCATAATTCTTCCCAGTCCGTTTACTACTGTGTTGGAAGAATCAGAGCATATATTAATCTTCAGATCGGTTTCCTTTTGCATCAGCTGATCCAGAGCATAGATTTTGGCAGAGCCTCCGGTGACATAGATACCGCTGTCAATGATATCGGAGGATATCTCCGGCGGAGTCCGCTCCAGAATAATCTTAATGGCATCAATAATGGCAAACATATGCTCGGATATCGCCTCATAGACATCGGAAGAGCTTACTTCCATCTCCAACGGCAGGCCGGTCACAACATCACGGCCGTATACCCTGACGCTGGCTTCTACATTGGTGATGGCGCTGGCCAGCTTCTTCTTAATATTCTCGGCGGTTTTATCCCCGATATACAGATTGTATTTTCTCTTTACCATACTTTTAATGCTCTCATCCAGCCGGTTTCCGCCCACGGGAATCAATTTGCTGAGAACGATGCCGCCCAGGGACAGAATGGAAACCTCCGTGGTATCGGCACCGATGTCTACAATCATAACTCCTCTTGCCGTCATAATATCCAGTCCGACCCCCACCGCGTCGGCAATGGGCTTTTCTACGATCTTGATCTTACCTGCCTTCAGATTGGCGCTGGCAATCAGATCATAAAAGGAACGGCGCTCCACCTCGGTAATATCCGTAGGCGTTGCCACGATATAATCAGCCGCTCCCGGACGTGCGGAGCCCCCGATCCGGTGCATAAAATGCCGGAGCAGGGACAGCATATTGGCAACATCGGCAATAACCCCGTTTCTCACGGGATAGCTTACCTCAATATTAGCCGGTGCTTTTTCATACATCTCAAAGGCTTCGTCCCCCGAAGCAATCACTGTCTTCCGGTTGGATATGGCAATAATATTGCGCTCATCCAGAACGATCCCCTGTCCTTTTTTATATATTTTTATTGTACTGGTACCGAAGTCGATACCAAATGCTTTCGAAGCCATAATTGTGTAACCTCCTATCATCGCATGGAGCTGTTCTGGCGTTATGGTTCATCTGACGGAAATTCAGATGAGCCCCTGCTCCCTTAAGCTGATATATCTATTATCGCCAATAATTATGTGATCCATAAGTGTAATTCCGACTAAATTCCCGGCTTCTGCCACCTTTTTCGTAACCCGGACGTCTTCCGGGCTTGGGGTGGGATCACCGCTTGGATGGTTATGTATCAGGATAATACTCACCGCTTCATATTTGATGGCCTGTACAAAGACTTCCCTGGTAGGCATGATGGAGGTGTTTACCGTCCCCTCGGAGATCACCAGTTCCTTCCGTTTTCTGCCCTTAGAGTCCATCATAAGCAGCAGAACCCGCTCGCAGGTCAGATGCCGCATATCCTGCATGTAATATTCCGCCACACTTTTCGGAGAGTTTAAACGAAGCTGCTCCTCCAGAGTTTCCTTCGCCATGCGCCTGGTAAGCTCCGTCAGGCAGCACAGCTCAATGGCCTTCACTCTGCCGATTCCCTTTATCTTCTTAAGCTCCTCCAGGGTGAAATAATTCAGACCCTTTAATCCGGGATAGGCAGCGCAATTCAAGATATTCACCGCCAGATCAATTGCTCTTAACTTCTTTGTTCCGGTCCGAAGAATCACTGCCAGCAGTTCCGCATCGGACAAAAACCCGGCCCCGTAACGTTCACATTTTTCATAAGGACGTTCGGAACAAGGCAGTTCCTTCACTGTTAAATAATTTTCCATCTTTCGATCCTCCGTATTCCTCTCTCCAGGAAACCGGACTGTTTCGAAATTGATTGCTCTCTTTCTAAAGCTTTTTATAAATGATTACGGCAATAGCGGCGCCGATCACGCTGGCTATCGTGATCTTGAGGCGGAAGCCGAAATGCAGCACCAGCACCCCCAGATCCAGGGTTACAATATTACCCTTGTCCACATTTCCTATGGAAAAATTCATTCCATAATCCAGCCAACTCAAGGCCCCTGCACCCCTCAGAAGGTATCCGATAAAGCTTCCTACCACCATACCGGCTAACAGCAGAAGAAATAAAGCCCATCTGTTTTTGCTCAATACTCTTGCCATAAAATGTCTGCCTCCCAGTATCATAATCAAATAACATTTTATCACAAACGCTGTATTTTGTATATGCTAAACTTGATTTTGTGGATATGGGAGGTTTGGCCCGGTCTCTATAGGTGAAGCAGCCCTGCTTCAAAAAGCTTTTGTACTGAATTGAGAATACCTAATTTGGCGTGATACCAAGTGAGACCTCCCTGGAAGAAAACAGTGTAGGGGGGCTTAATGGGCGCATCGGCGGACAGCTCGATGGAGGAACCCTGGACGAAGGCGCCTGCTGCCATGATGACGTCACATTGATATCCGGGCATAGCCCATGGCTCAGGAACCACATAGCTGTCCACAGGGGCCGCCGCCTGAATTCCACGGCAGAAGGCAATTACCGCTTCGGCACTGTTCAGGGTAACCGCCTGGATGATATCGTGGCGCTCCTGCACGGAATTGGGCAATACTCCATAGCCCAGCTTCTCGTATATATTGGCGGCAAATACGGCGCCCTTGACCGCCCCGGAGACCACCTGGGGAGATAAGAACAGTCCCTGGAACAGGGAGGAATTCAACCCAAGGGTGGCTCCCACTTCCTTGCCGAGACCGGGTGCGGTGAGACGATAGGCCGCATTTTCAACGTATTCCTGTTTGCCCACAATATAGCCTCCGATGGGTGCCAGACCGCCCCCCGGATTTTTAATCAGAGATCCCACACAGAGATCGGCTCCCGCCTGAGTCGGCTCCGTCAGCTCCACAAATTCTCCGTAGCAATTATCCACCATGCATATGATATCCGGCTTCCGCTCCTTCAGAAAACGGATCAGCTCTCCAATCTGTGCAACGGACAGGGTGGGCCTGTCTGCATAGCCTTTGGAACGTTGGATTGTGGCCAGTCTGGTATTGGGCTTTAGTGCTGCCCGGATGCCCTCCCAGTCGAAACCGCCGTCCGGCTTTAAATCCACCTGGGAATAGGTAATCCCATACTCTGCAAGGGAACCTCTGGCCTTCGTAATGCCGATCACACCCTCCAGGGTATCATAGGGCTTTCCCACCGGAGAAAGTATCTCATCCCCCGGCCTCAGATTCCCGGACAGGGCAACCGTAAGGGCATGGGTGCCGCTGATTAACTGGGGCCGGACCAGGGCATCCTCCGCCTGGAATACATCGGCATAAACTCTTTCCAGGGTATCCCTTCCGATATCATTGTAACCATAGCCGGTGGTAGCCGCAAAATGAATATCACTGAGCCGGTTATCCTGCATGGCTTTTAATACCTTCATCTGGTTGTACTCTGCAATTTTATCAATCTTCAGAAAACGCTCTGCCAGCTTCTCTTCTATCTCCAGACAAAAATTCAATACTCCGGAATCAATTCCAAGCCCCCGGTAAGCATTTGTCAATTCCTGCTTTATCAAGATAATATCCTCCTCTCGGTTCTCCATTCATAATATTTATCATGGAAATTACCTTTCAACCGGGCTGCACTGTCACTCCATCGGCTGAAAGGTAACTTCCATGACACAGAAGAACCGGTACATTTCTGCTTTATATATTGGGCTTACATAATATAATTATGACAATTAAATAATTCCTTTTTCTTTTAAGCAATTCAATAAATAGCCTAACAGCTCTTCCTGAGAAGAAAAATGATCCTTTTCCACCCATTGAACCTCTTTCTCCCGCTTGAACCAGGTGAGCTGCCGTTTTGCAAAATGCCTGGTATCCCTTTTCAGGGTATAAACGGCTTCTTCCAGAGAGCATTCCCCGTCCAGGAAAGCCAGCAGCTCCTTATATCCAAGACCCTGCATGCTCACCAGGTCCCTTGTATAGCCTCTGGCAGCCAAAGCCTTCACCTCATCAAGAAGGCCCTGCTCCATCATCCGGTCCACACGCTCGTTAATCGTATCATAGAGCTTGCCGCGGTCCCGGTTCAGGACAAAATAGCAAAACCGGTACGGTGATTCCTTCTGCCGCTGCATGGCATTATGCTCCGATATTCTGTCTCCCGTCAGCCTGGCATATTCCAGAGCACGAATTACCCGTTTGCTGTTATTGGGATGTATGGCGGCAGCACTGTCCGGATCAATCTCTGCCAGCATATTATGAAGGTATTCCTTCCCCCGCTCCTCACAGATTTCCTCTAGCTCCGTGCGATAGGAGGTATCTGATTCGTTTTCCGTAAAATCAATATCATAGAGCACCGCCTGGATGTAAAAACCCGTCCCCCCTGCGATGACCGGTATGCTCCCTCTGGCATGAATCTGACGAATATATTCCTTCGCAAGCTGCTGAAACCGGACCACATTGAACTCCTCCTCCGGAAGCAGCTCGTCAATGAGATAATGAGGGACACCCTGCATCTCGGGGGCAGTAATCTTAGCCGTTCCGATATCCATATACTGATAGACCTGCATGGAATCAGCCGATATGATCTCACCATTGACTGCCTTAGCCAATTCAATGGATAAGGAGGTCTTTCCTACAGAGGTTGGACCGGTCAGAATAATTAAAGGTTTTTTCTCCATATTAACCTCCATTTATAATACCCGTTTGAATTTACGCTCCAGCTCATACTGGCTCATAGAGATAATAACCGGACGGCCATGGGGGCAGTGGTAGGGATTCTCAAGGGTTAACAGCTCCCGGATTAAGGCTCCCGCTTCCTCATGGGAAAATGTATGGTTTGCCTTTACAGCCGCCTTACAGGACATGGAAGCCACTCTCTCCAGGATGGAATTTGCGGCGGGCGCGGCGCTGTTTACCTCCTCTGCCAGATCATCAATGAATTCCAGCAGCAGTTCCTTCTCCGAAAGCCCGTATAAATCTGCCGGGACCGCCCGGACAGAATATTCATTTCCTCCAAAATGCTCGAACTCATAGCCAATGCTGGTCAGTACCTCTTCCCTCTTTGCAAGGACTTCCTGCTCCCGGAGGGTCAGGGTCAGTACGATGGGAGGAAGAAGCTGCTGGGATACATAGGTCTTTGTCTTCGCTGCGGCCATAATTCGTTCGTAGAGAACCTTTTCATGAGCAGCGTGCTGGTCTATGATATACAGGTCTTTCTTATATTCCACCAGCCAATAGGTGGAGAATACCTGACCGATAATCCGGTGCTCCTGAACAGCCTGATTTGAAAGGAAGGGTTTCTCTTCTTCCGGTGCAGTTCCGGTAAAGAGGTCCATCTGCTGCCCGCCGGATAAGATTCTCAGCGCTTCCAGACTTGCTTGGGGATTTACCGCTTTTGCCGCAGGAAGGCCATGAGAACCCTTTGATTCTGCTGCCGCCCTGCCGGATGACTCCTTTAACAGCGGTACCTTTGCGGATAACTCATAGATAACCGGTTCGGATGATTCCGAATGGTTTTTAGATGATACCTCCGGCCCTGCTTCGCCTTTTATATTATTGATTTCATTCTCTATCTTATTCTGAAGCCGGTACTGCTCCCTGCGCTTCTGCTCAAAAGGCTCCGGCATCCTCGGCTGCTCCTGTTTCTTCTCTTCCTCAGGAACAAGAGTGACCTTAGGAATCATCTCTTTCCCGGAGAGGGCATCCCGGATCAGCCCATAGACACAGCGGTAGATTTCCTCCCCGTTTTTCAGTCGTATTTCCAACTTCTGAGGATGAACATTCACATCGATCTGTTCCGGATCAATCTCAAAATAAAGGGAAGTAAAGGGGTATTTGTGCTGCATCAGATAGGACTTGTACCCCTCCTCAATTGCCTTTGTTATAATGTTACTCTTAATATAACGCCCGTTGATAAAATAATTTTCAAAATTACGGTTTCCTCTGGTAATGGAAGGTTTTCCGATGTAACCCGTTACCTTTATGCCTTCCGCCTCATATTCCACCGAAAGCAGCTCCCTGGTAATATCCCTGCCGTAGATCTGGTACAGAATATCCTTACTGTTATTATTGCCGGAAGACTGCAATTTAACTTGATTATTGGTGATAAATTTAAAGGACACATTAGGATGGGAGATCATCAGGCGTTCCATCAGATCACTGACATAGCCGGCTTCTGTTACGGCGGATTTCAGGAATTTACGTCTGGCCGGAGTGTTGAAGAATAGATTGCGCACGATGATGGTGGTTCCGCCGGGACAGCCGATTTCCTCCACGGACTTTTCTTCCCCTCCCTCAATCACATAACGAAATCCGTTTAATGCGGTGGGAGTCTTGGTGATGAGCTCCACCTGGGCCACGGAGGCAATGCTGGATAATGCTTCTCCGCGGAATCCCAGACTGGTGACACTGAGCAGATCTCCGGCAGTCCGTATCTTGCTGGTGGCATGGCGCAGGAATGCCAGGGGAATATCCTCCCGGTCCATTCCGCTCCCATTATCGGTAATCCGGATAAAGGTCAGTCCCCCCTCTTTGATCTCGGCAGTAATGGCGGTTGCTCCGGCGTCCATTGCATTTTCAATGAGCTCCTTCACTACCGCGCTGGGACGTTCCACAACCTCTCCGGCTGCGATCTGGTTAATGGTGGCTTCATCAAGAATATGAATAAGCGACATGGGACACCTCCTATATTCGGTCCTTTATCTTCCTTTGGAGCTGGTACAGCTTATTGATGGAATCAATGGGTGTTAATCTGGCAATATCCATATCCCGCAGCTCGGTGATAATATCCTCGTTTTCGGAAGTGGAAAATAAGGAGAGCTGTTCCCGGAACTCTTTGGATTTCCTGCCCTTTCTGGCGGTATCGGTGCCGGAAGGAACAAACTGCCCCGCTTCAAAGGTCAGCTCCTCCTGCAGGAAAACCTCCTGTGAGGCAGCCGCCTCCGGTGCGGACAGATTCTTCGCCTTCAGGGCAAGGTCATTGCCCGTCAGCTCCGTTACAATCTCTGAGGCACGCTTAAGGACGCTGGCCGGCACGCCCGCCAGCTTTGCCACCTGGATGCCGTAGCTCTTGTCAGCCCCGCCCTTGACGATTTTACGAAGGAATACGATATCCTCCCCCTGCTCCTTCACGGCGATGCAGTAATTGTTCACACCCTCCAGCCGGCCCTCCAGCTCTGTTAGCTCATGGTAATGGGTTGCAAATAAGGTCTTCGCCCCCAGAAGCTGAAGATTGCTGATATGCTCAACCACCGCCCAGGCGATACTCAGGCCGTCGAAGGTGCTGGTTCCTCTTCCTATCTCATCCAGGATCAAGAGACTGTTCCTGGTGGCATTGCGCAGAATATTAGCCACCTCCGTCATCTCCACCATGAAGGTGCTCTGCCCGCTGGCCAGATCATCCGAGGCTCCCACTCTGGTGAATATCCGGTCAACGATACCGATGGCGGCGGAATCCGCAGGCACAAAGCTTCCAATCTGGGCCAATAAGACGATTAAGGCGGTCTGACGCATATAGGTGGATTTTCCCGCCATATTGGGGCCGGTAATGATGGCGATCCGGTTCTGATTATTATCCAGAAGCGTATCATTCGCCACAAACATGTCATGGGAAATCATCCGCTCCACTACGGGATGCCTTCCGTTCTTGATATGGATGGACCCTCCGGTGCTCATCACCGGCTTTACATAATTATTCTGCTCAGCCACCAAAGCAAGGGAAGCGAACACATCTATCTTCGCAATTGCCTTGGCTGTCTGTTGAATTCTCTTTACCTCAAGGGCAATCCGGTCACGAAGCTCTCCAAACAGATCATATTCCAGAGAGAACAGCTTATCCTCCGCTCCCAGAATAATATCCTCCAGCTCCTTCAGCTCCTGGGTGGTATAACGCTCCGCATTGGCCAATGTCTGCTTACGGATCCACGTGGGGGGAACCAGGTTCTGATAAGAATTGGTTACTTCCAGATAATATCCGAAGACACGGTTAAACCGGATGCGAAGATTCTTAATGCCCGTGGCTTCCCGTTCCTTGGTCTCCAGGTCCATAAGCCAGTCCTTGCCCTCGGTTTTTGCTTTGCGGAGGCGGTCCACCTCCTCATTGTACCCCTCACGGATGATGCCTCCCTCCTTGACATTGATAGGAGGCTCCTCGGCGATGGAGGAAGCGATTAATTCATGGATATCCTGCAGGGAATCCAGCTCCGCGTGAATTTCCTTCAGAAGCCCGCTGTCAAAGCTCTGCATCAGGAATTTGATATGGGGAAGCATGGAAAGGGAGGAGCTGAAAGCGATCAGATCCCTTGGATTCGCGCTTTTATAGCTGATTTTGCTCATGAGGCGTTCCAGGTCATAGATGGAATTTAAGTATTCCCGCATCTCTTCCCTGGTAATCATATTCTCCTTCAGCTGGTCAACGGCCTCCAGGCGCTGATTGATCTGCTCATAATCAATTAAGGGCTGCTCCATAAAGCTGCGCAGCAACCGGGCCCCCATGGCCGTTTTGGTCTTATCCAGCACCCACAGCAGCGAACCCTTCTTACTCTTCTCCCGGATTGTCTCCGTGAGCTCCAGGTTACGGACGGTGGAGCTGTCCAAAAGCATGTACTTCTCATAGGTATAGGGGGTAAGCTTAACAATATGGGACAGGGAGCTCTTCTGGGTTTCCCGCAAAAACTGCATGACACAGCCTGCGGCAATGACTCCGATGGTATAATCCTTTAAGCCGATGCCGTCCAATACGCTCACATTAAAATGCTCCTTCAGGGCACGGACACAGAGGTCATCGTCAAAATACCAGGGCTCTAAAGGAGACAGGGTAATATTATTGTAATTCTTCAAAGCCTCAATATTAACCCCTGAGACAAAAAAGGTATCATTGCATACAATCTCCGTAGGAGACCATTTGTAAATCTCGTCTATGAGCTTTCGCTCACTGTCCACCTCTGTTACATAGTAATCCCCTGTGGTGACATCCACGATGGAGATGCCGTAGGCATTGGTGGTATGTACGACTGACATCAGATAATTATTCTTGGATTCATCCAGAACCTGGGTATTTAAGTTGGTTCCGGGCGTGACAATCCGAACTACCTCCCTCTTAACGATCCCCTTTGCCTGCTTCGGGTCCTCCACCTGTTCGCAGATGGCCACCCGGTAGCCCCGGCTGACCAGTTTGCTCAAATAAGCTTCTACCGCATGATAGGGCACGCCGCACATGGGCGCCCGCTCCTCCTGACCGATATTCTTTCCCGTCAGCGCAATCTCCAGCTCTCTGGAGCAGACATGGGCATCCTCAAAAAACATCTCATAAAAATCACCCAGCCGGTAAAATAAGATACAATCCTTATATTGTTCCTTGATCTGCATGTATTGCTGCATCAAAGGAGTTAATTGTGTCATGGTAAGCTTCCTTTCGTATACATTGTCAACAACGTAATCATTCTGATGTCTATCAAAATTCTATCTTGTATTCTGTACTGTCTATTCCTCTGATACTACGTCTTCCTGCAATTCATCGCCATCCGCCGCCGTGGTTGCCAGCACATCGCAGCGCTCGTTCATCGGATGGCCGTTATGTCCCTTCACCCACTCATAACGCACCTGATGGGGCTCCATTGCTTTCAGCAGCCTTTTCCATAGATCAATATTTTTAACAGGCTCATTCTTTCCCCTCTTCCAGCCCTTCTTAATCCATCCCTCCAGCCAATGCTCATTAAAGGCCTTCACAAGATACTGGGAATCAGAATAAAGCACCACCTGACAGGGTCTGGTCAATGCCTCCAGTCCTGCGATTGCCGCCATAAGCTCCATCCGGTTATTGGTGGTCTTCCGGTAGCCGCCGGAATACTCCCTTTCATGAACCGTACCCTTAGAATCAACAAATACGACAACAGCGCCGTAGCCGCCGGGTCCTTCCGGGTTTCCTCTGGCTGCTCCATCCGTATAAATTGTAACGTTCATATGAATCCTACACCTTTCTGTTTACACCAAATCTTTCCACTCGCCTTCGGTGAGAAACTCCTGGGCAGCTTGTTCCGCCGAGGTGATAATCCCCTCCGGATATCCAAGCATATCCAGCAGCCGGATGGCATTCTTGGAAACAGCCTTCCCCTGGTAGAGCTTATAATCAAATAAGACCTGCTTATCCTCAATCCGTTCCTGGAAGTGGTAATTGGAGAAGCTGTTCTCCAGGATATGGGTCAGCTCAATATCATGGGTCGCCGCAAACACCATAGCATTCTGCCCGGCCAGGCTATGCAGAATCCGGGAGGAGGCCGCAATTCTCTCCAGGGTATTGGTTCCCCGCAGCACCTCATCAATAAAGCAAAGCATGGGGATGTCCTCATTCACATGATCCAGAATCCGCTTTAATGATTTTATCTCTACAATATAATAGCTTTCGTTGCCGAAGATATTATCCCTGAGGGCCATGGAGGAATAAATCAGGAAAAAGCTCCCCCGGTAGCTGCGCGCGGTGGAGGTATATATGGTCTGGGACAATATTGCATTGATTGCCAGCACCTTAATAAAGGTAGATTTGCCCGAAGCGTTGGAGCCGGTCAGGAGCACGCTGCGATCCTCCGTAATGGAATTGGGAACCGGCGACTCCAGCAGGGGATGGTACAAATCCTCCGCTTCCAGAAAGGGCTTTTCAGACCGGGACAGCTCCGGCTCACAATAATAATAGATTGATTTGCGGAAGGAAGCCGCCGCAGTCATACTGTCCAGATAACCAATCTTCTCATAGATACGGTTTAATACCGCATGGCTCTTTTTAAAGAAATTGAGCATGGAATTATATTTAATCAAATCCAAGTGAAAGAGCATCCTGAAATAATCCATAATAGCATCCACCAGGCTGCCGGTTGCCTTCTTAGGAGCCAGAATAAATGCTCCCCGCTTAATTTTGCTAAAATGCCTGATATCCTCCCGCAGCAGCCCGGTATACTCCCTAATCTGAGGAAGATCCAGCTTAACAATCTCCTTGGCGCTGTCCAGCACGCCAAAAAGATAAGAGAATACGGTGATATAATTCTCGATCTTCGCCTTGCAGGAATAGTAATGAAAGATATTGACGATTACAAAGGCGAAGGTTCCTACCACACCGATTCCCGGATTGACAAAAATAAAGGAGACGGACGCCAGTAATCCAAGATCCAGCAGGTAGTGGATCAGATTGCTTCCCACTTCCTGTTCCTGAAGCCGGTTAATGTATTCAAAAACGGAAATACTTCTCAGCTTCCCCATCTCATGCAGCCTTGTCTGGAGCAGAATTCGGCTCTCTTCCTCTTCCTCAAAGAATTTCATCAGCCGGTTCCGCTCCGTCAATTCCTCCTGGGAGAAGCAGGGCTTGCGAAGCAGCCCATAAAGATACTCTTCTCCAATGGAGGACTGGGTATTATTGATATCAATAAAAATCTCGTCCATGTCCAGATCATTCCAGGTGATATCGTCAATGTCCAGATGCTTGTCCCTGACGGAGGAATAATAAGCTTTGATGGATTCCAGCTTTTCCGAGGAATACTCCTGGGAAGGGATATCGCCCCATTCCTTCTTTAAACGCCGCCTTAACTCTTTCTGATAGTTGATATTGCTTATGTGGCTCCATATTACAATAGCGGCCACCAAGGCCGCTAAGATTAAGATATAAGTCATAGTCTTCTGCTCCTGCCTGTCATTATTGGAAGTCGATATCATCAACTTACTTAGGGCTTATTATAAATTTCTATTCCGGTGATGTCAACCGCTTTGTGTAAATAACCGACAGATGTAGTGTTGCCCCTATATTTTAGGGAGAAAATGGCTGGGTATCTTATATACCCAGCCATACATTATCATTCTATCAGCTATTCTTAACCATTGATGTACCGAACATATTTAACCGGCTTCCGGTAATACATGCCGGAGATCTTGATGCCATCCCTCTTGTTGCTGGCATGGATCACTCTACCGTTACCGATATAGATGGCAACATGATTAATATAGGAGGAGCTTCCGTAGAACACCAGGTCACCGGGCTTTAAATTGGAAGATGAAATGGTCTTGCCGCCTCTTGCCTGCTCTCTGGAGGTTCTGGGAATGCTGTAACCCAGCTTTCTGTAAAGAGCCTGTGTATAGCCGGAACAGTCAACTCCTCTTCCGAGAGTGGTACCTCCCCATACATAAGCATCTCCCAGGTACTGCTTTGCCAGATTGATCAATTTCACACGGGTGGAGGAAACTCCGGAACCGTATTCTAATTCCTCTACGGAAACTGCCTTGATCAGCTCAAAGGATAAATCCACATACTCCTTGGCTACATATCCGGGAGTTCCATTTTCCGAATCATCTGAGTCAAGATTTACCTGAACCCACTTGCCATGCTCCTCATCATCCGTAATGACTCTGGCATCCAGTACCACCATCTCCTCGCCCTTGGCAATCTGATCGATTACCTCAGCATCGGTGGTAGGCTCCTTACGGACACGAAGGCCTCCCGTATTGGCTGTTGCCACATAGTTCCCTACCTTCCGGGCCAATGCGGTGGCTTCCGGGCCGGTAATCAGGTAGGAAGCCTTTACATAACCGCTAACCTTGCCCGATTTAATCTTCGCCCATCCGTCTTCTGTCAGCTCAAGTATCTCACATCCCCCGTTTTTCGGAAGCTTGCCGATTATCTTGTAATTCTCGCCCGCCCCGGAACGGATATTTAAATTATTCACCACATCGGCAATTCCGATATTGGTAAAGCCCGGGATGGGTATATCGTAAGTTGATAAACTGGATATCTCTGTCCCCTCATCACCGCTTCCCGTACTGGAGGTTAATTTATCAAAGGTGAAACCGGCAACTGCCTCTTCAAATGCAAATACTGTCCTGGGACTGGCTGTGAGCACCATTGCTCCCGTCACAACGCCTAAGGAAAACCTAAGGAGCTTCCTGTTCATTGTATGTCCTCCATAATTTTCTTGTTCTATTATGCGAACGATTATGCTGATATACTTCACCACATATGTACATGCTATGTCAATATAATGTTTGTTATACTGTCCCTCAAAATTATTACGTAAATATTAAATATATTACGTGAGTATTATAACAAACACTATACTTTTTGTCAACTCCATGTCAAACATATTTTAAATCTGGTGCAATATTTACAAAACAGGGAGCAAAAGCTTTAAAAAAAGACTACCGCAGTACGATAAATACCGTTGACCGGGTAGTCCTTCCAATGGATCATAATCAAATAATAATACAGATAAGGCCGCCGTTGCTGTCGTTAATAATCCGCTGCATGGTATCCTGAAGCTTCAACTGGCTTTCATCGGTCAGCTTGCTGATCTTCGAATTAATTCCCTCGTCCACCAGCTGCCGCACGGTTTTTCCGAAGATATTAGTCTCCCATATGCCTTCCGGATTTTCCTTGGCATTGACATTGATGTAGTTAATCAGATCCCTGGCCTGCTCCTCCGTGCCTACAATGGGAGCAACCTCCGTCATGATCTCCGCTTTAATCATGTGAATAGAAGGTGCGGTGGCCTTAATTTTAACACCGAACTTATTTCCATGCTTCATGATCTCCGGCTCCTCAATGCTTACCTCGTCCTTCATAGGCGAAACAATTCCGTAGCCCTTGGCGCGGACCTGATTCGTAGCCTGGGATACCTTTTCATATTCCGACTTCATGGCTGCCAGCTCCTTCAGGGTATGAATCAGCTGGTATTCCCCGTTAATCGGCACACCGATGAGATCACTGAGAATCTGATAATAATACATATCATCGAACTCCACATTGACACTTACGGTACCGTCCTGCATGTTGATGTTATCCACTTTAAAACGCTTGACATACTGGCTGTCGGTATCCAGATTTGTCACCTTTGTATCCTTCATCTGGGTAATATTATGAAATACTTCCCGCACGGAAGCCACCAGATCCTTCTTCAGCCAGTGATCCGCAGGCAGAATTTCCGCCCATTTCGGCATGTAGAAATCCATCTCCGTGATCGGAAATGCATACAGAACATTTTCCATAATTCTGGTGATATCCTCTTTTCTCAGCTGTTCCGCATTCACCGGCAATACGGGAACCTGATACTCCTCCCGCATCTCTTCTGCGATGCGGAGCGTTTCATTGGAATAAGGCTTATTCGTATTCAGCAGCACGATAAAGGGTTTGCCAAGGTGTTTCAATTCATTGATGGTCCGCTCCTCCGGGGTCTTGTAACTGGCGCGGGACAGCTCGCCGAAGCTGCCGTCTGTGGTTACAACAATACCGATGGTGGAATGGTCATTGATTACCTTCCTGGTTCCAAGTTCCGCAGCCTGGGTAAAGGGAATCTCATGGTCGAACCAGGGAGTGCGAACCATGCGTTCATGCTGATTCTCGATATGGCCGGCGGCGCCGTCCACCATATATCCTACGCTGTCTATCAAACGGATTTTTACTTTCGTATCATCATCAAAGGTTATTACGGCTGCCTCTTTGGGAATAAATTTCGGTTCGGTCGTCATAATGGTTCTTCCGGCCGCAGCCTGGGGCAACTCATCAACTGCCCGCTCCCTGCTATGGACATCTTCGATACCCGGTATCACCAGGAGATCCATGAACCTTTTGATGAAGGTGGACTTTCCTGTTCTAACCGGCCCTACTACGCCTATGTATATTTCACCGCCTGTCCTAGCCTGAATATCATTATAAACATCATACTGCCCTAGCATGTGCCAACCCTCCTTATAGTTATAGTTAAGCATATGCAGGGATGTTTCATTCTATGAATAGGAAAACAGATTCAAACAAAGGCGGATAAATATGATTTATCCGCCTTGCATCAGATCAAATCTGATCCGCCATTTTATGAAATTCTTCGTACGCCGCCGGGGCAGCCGCCACAACGGGACAGCCCTCGGTCAGTGGAAGCTCACCGCCTCCGACCTTTGATATTCTGCCTCCCGCTTCCGTCAGAATCAGGGATGCCGCCGCATAATCCCAGGGGGATAGCTGCAATTCATAATAAAGAACAAAACGGCCGGCAGCCACATAGCAGATATCCAGTGCGGCCGAGCCGCTTCTGCGGATATCCAGCGCCCGGTCATATAATTTACGCATCAGGGCGAAGGTCTCATCCGCCTTCTCACGGTAATAAGGGCAGGTGCCTACGGAAACCAGCCCTTCGCTGAGAGACTGGTCAGTCAGCCTCAAAGGCTTGTGATTCAAATAAGCGCCGGTTCCCTTTACCGCATGGAAGGTTTCATCCAGATAGGGATTGTATACCACTCCGGCAACCATCTGTCCGTGATACATTAATCCTACGCTGATGGCACTGTGATGATAGTCCAGAATAAAGTTGGTGGTGCCGTCAATGGGATCAATGATGAAGCAGTATTCCCCGGGCGGCCCGTTATTGTCATCCTCTTCCCCGATAAATGTCGCCCGGGGGTACAGCTCGCCCAACCGGGAGTACAGAAACCGCTGAACCTCTATATCGTACTTGGTGACAAAATTAGCTCTGCCTTCCTTGCTTTTTGTATCCTCTTGTATATTGCGGGCCTTTGTCATAATCTGACCCGCTTCCTTTACAATTGCAATAATTTCTTGTATCATTTCTCTCTCCGCTTCAGCGATATCCCAAGGATTGCGGATCGCCGGTTAGTCCCACTCCAGGGATTTGTGCTCCTTCTGCTTGTCCCTTCCCAGAAGATCATAGAGTGCCTCCTTGGGAGCCTTTCCTTCAAAGAGAACCAGATTAATCTGCTCTACAATGGGCATCTCCACCCCATTCCTCCGGGCCAGTGCCAATGCAGCCCTGGCGGAATTGATTCCTTCCACCACCTGGCCCACCTGTTTCATGGCTTCCTCCATGGACTTGCCCTGTCCCATGAGATAGCCTGCATTCCAGTTACGGCTGTGCTTACTGTTACAGGTTACAAACAGATCTCCGAAACCGGACAGACCGGAGAAGGTCTCTATTCTTCCCCCCATCCGGATTCCCAGCCGGCTGATCTCCGCCATTCCCCTGGTCATCAGGGCAGCCTTCGTATTATCTCCATAACCCAGGCCGTCAACAACACCGGCAGCCAGAGCGATTACATTTTTCAAAGAGCCGCCCAGCTCAATTCCGATAATATCCGGGCTGGTATATACACGGAATACATCCGTCATGAAAACATCCTGAATATATCTGGCCGTCTCCCTGGTGCGGGCGCCCACAACAATGGTGGTGGGAATCTGGCGGCTTACTTCCTCTGCATGGCTGGGGCCGGATAATACAGCCACATCCGCCTGAGGAATCTCTGAGCTGATTACCTCGGAAAGGGTATAAAGAGTTCCATCCTCTATGCCCTTCGACACATTTACCAGCATCTGCCCCTCTCTGATATAAGGGCTGGCATCATGGGAGGTGGAACGGATATAGGGTGAGGCTACCGCCATTACGAGTAAATCCCTGTCCTTGCAGGCCTCCTCCAGGTTAAGGGTAATCTGAATCTGCTCAGGCAAAACCGCACCGGGAAGATTCTTCATGTTGTTGCGGTTTTCTTTCAACGCCGCAGCTTCTGCTTCGATTTTCGTCCAAATAGTAACCTCATGCCCATTATTGGCAAGCAATATTGCCAGGGCACATCCCCAAGTCCCCGCACCTAAGACACTAACCTTACTCATAAGCTCCTCCTTATTAGATGTTTTTTATCAATATGATGTTTTTTATTACATCTTTACTCTCTGGCCAATTTTATTCTCTGTCCCATTGATCAGGCGCCTAATATTGGACCGATGCTTGAGGAAGGCCAGGGCCATGAAGACCAGAGCCACCGCCAGCATATGTAGGTCCCCCGGATGGCGGATTGCGATCCAGATGGGAAATAAGACGGCAATTGCCAGGGAACCGACGGATACATACTTCGTAATAAGAATAGATAAAACAAACAAAGGAAGTCCCACAGGAATAATCCAGGGATCCACGCTGGCCATTACTCCTCCGGTAGCCGCCATGCCCTTTCCGCCCTTAAACTTCAGCCAGAAGGGGTAATTATGCCCGATTACCACGCCCAAGCCGGTATAGATGGAAAACAAATCCAGCCGCTCCGCTCCGGGATAAAAAACATACTTCACCAGCAGAATAGCAATAACAGCCTTCAGCACGTCACCCACCAGAGTGATGGCTCCCGCCTTCGCTCCCAGGGTTCTGAGGGCATTGGTGGTGCCCATATTGCCGCTGCCGTATTGGCGGATATCCACCTTATTCAGCTTACCTACAAAATATGCGGTTGAAAAACATCCCATAATATAACCGAAAACCAGACAAATTATGATTCCAGGAATCATTTATGCGTTCTCCTTTCGCTCCCTGATGATAAATTTTAATGAGGTTCCGGCAAAACCAAAGGCCTCCCGGATTTTATTCTCGATATACCTGGTATAAGAATAGTGCATTAATTCTTTATCGTTGACAAAGATTACGAAAGTCGGAGGTTTTACGGACACCTGGGTGATGTAGTATAATTTTAAACGCCTGCCCTTGTCCGAAGGCGGCTGCTGAAGTGAGACCGCTTCCATCAATATCTCATTCAGCACCCCGGTGGCAATGCGGAGATTCTGATTCTGGATTACCACCTCTATGATTTCAAAAAGCTTGTGCAGCCTCTGACCGGTCTCCGCCGAGATAAAAAGAATCTCCGCATACGGCATAAAGGACAGTATCTCCCGGATATCCGCCGTATATTCCTTGACCGTCTTATTGTTCTTCTCAATCAGATCCCATTTATTCACGGCAATGATCATGCCCTTGCCCCTGTCATGGGCAATGCCCGCGATCTTGGCATCCTGTTCCGTCACGCCTTCCTCCGCATCAATGACAAGCACCACCACGTCCGCACGCTCCACAGCCGATACGGTGCGGATAATGCTGAAACGCTCCAGCTCCTCTTTGATTTTACTCTTCCGGCGAAGACCCGCCGTATCAATCAGTATATATTCCTTACCGTTGCGGCGGATGGGAGTATCGATGGCATCCCTTGTGGTGCCTGCGATATTGGAAACGATAACCCTGGTCTCCCCTACCAGTTTGTTAACGATAGAGGATTTCCCTACATTGGGCTTTCCCACAATGGCGATTCTGGGCCTTTCATCGTTCTCCTCCCGGATATTGCCGGAGGTAAAATGCTTCACCACCTCATCCAGCATGTCGCCAAGACCCAACTTTCCGGAAGCGGATATGGGAAAGGGTTCTCCGATTCCCAGATTATAGAATTCATATACATCGGCCATCAGCTTTTCAAAGCTGTCCACCTTGTTTACTACCAGCACCACCGGCTTACCGGAACGGCGGAGCATATCGGCCACCTTAAAGTCAGCATCCACCAGACCCTGTCTCACATCCACCAGGAAGATAATCACCCCCGCCGTATCAATGGCGGTCTGAGCCTGGCTTCTCATATAGGACAGCATCTCGTCCTTGCTGTCCGGTTCAATTCCTCCGGTATCTATCATGGTAAATTGTGTGTTCAGCCATGTCACATCGGCATAGATCCGGTCTCTGGTTACACCGGGATAATCCTTGACGATGGAGATACGCTCACCCGCCAAGGCATTAAATAGTGTAGATTTGCCTACATTGGGCCTGCCTACAATGGCTACAATTGGTTTGCTCATATTATACCTGTGCCTTTCCTTATTACTTTCCTTATTAAAGAGTGACTGAATTAGTCACGAACTTTCCATCTGATTGTACAATACGTACATGAGTTTGTAAAGAAGATTCCATCACCATACAAAGGGGAGGTAGTGAAGAGTAACAGTGGAGAATGTGGCTGGGAGGAGGGCTTAGTACTCCCAGCCACATTCTCCACTGCTACGTGATTGTACAATTTTCATCTCTGTGGTTATTTTTTACTCTATTCTGTAATTGCCAGGAATGCTCCCAGACTTCCCCGCTGTCCCATGGTTTTCCTATGGGAGAATAACAGATCTTCGTTGCAGCAGGTACAAACTCTGCTGGTATGGATGTTCTCTTCAGAAAGACCTGCCAGTAATAGAATTTGACGGTTGGCTTCCCATAAATCACAGCTGAACTTACCGGCTTCACTACGGGGTGTCAGAATACCGGTATCATAGGCTCCGGGGAAGACACGTTCGAACTCTGCGGCTACTTCGACGCCGATTTCGAAGCAGTCATGGCAGATGGAGGGGCCGATCACAGCGATGATATCCTCCAGGCGGCTGCCGAAGTGCTTGTGCATCTCTTCTGCGGTAATTCTGCCGATCTCTGCCACTGTTCCCCGCCATCCCGAATGGGAAAGGCCGATGGAACGCCGGTTCACATCTACAAAATATAAGGGCACACAGTCCGCGTACTTGGTAACCAGGGTTACATTAGGTTCCTGGGTGATCAGACCGTCGATCTCCGCATAGCCTCGGGGACGCAGGACCCCTTTTCCGCGGTCCTCCCCGGTGACAAGACGGATATTGGTCTTATGGACCTGCTGGGATAGTACCAGGCTGCCTATATCCACTCCAATGCCCTCTGCCATCCGGCGGAAGTTCTCCCTGATATTTTCGGGAGCATCCGGAGCCAGGCCGGTGGTGTTGCCGAGATTCATAGAGGAATAAACACCCTCGCTGACCCCGCCCAGACGGGTAGAAAAGCCGTGCCGGATAAAGGGAAGCTCTGAGAGGACAGGGAAGGACAGATAGGGGACCTCCCTGCTAAAATCAATTTGCGCGTCAGAGGAATTCTGAAATTTCATAGAAATCACCTGGCCTTTCTTCTGAATCGGAGGAATGGGATATTCCCAGTATGCCAATAGCTTTCGGTCAATAAGCTTCGGCCGTTTAGCTGCTTGCTCATAACTTTATTTTGGCTTCACAGCGACGGGATTATATCCCGTCAAAGGCATTTTTAATGAGGGAAATCTCATTGTCGAGAATGACGACAACATCAAAACGGCAGGGGGTATCTACGGGAAGCCGGTGCAGCAGCAGGTAGAATTCCGCCGTGTGAACAATTTTTCGTATCTTATGGGGCGTAACGGCTTCCGACGGGTAACCGCTGGAGGAACTGGAGCGGTATTTTACCTCAATAAAGCAGAGATAGCCTTCGTTTCTGGCGATCAGGTCAATCTCCCCGATTCTGCAGCGGAAGTTGCGCTCCAAAATAGTATATCCCCGGTCCGCAAGATATCCGGCTGCCTGCTGCTCGAATTCAGAACCCACGGCCCGCTTATTCATCCTCCATACCTGCCTTACCCTTGATTCGGTCCATCCGGTCAACAAAAACCAGAATCTCAGCTACAATCTCATATAGCTCGGGAGGGATCATCTCCCCAAGCTCCAGCCTGGACAGGGTATCCGCCAGCTTCGCATCCTGATGCAGCGGAACCTGGGCCTCCCGGGCCCGGTTGATGATCTTCTCGGCAAGATAGCCCTTTCCTGTGGCGATGACCTTGGGGGCATCCTCACCGGCCTCATAGGAAAGTGCGACAGCGGTTTTATTCTTGAATATGAAATCAGCCTCTTGCTGCTTTTGGTTGTTTCCTTCCTGTCTGGATTCTTCCATAAAGCCTCCTTTCCCCCCGTCTTGCATTAAGCCGGAGCAAAATTCTTCACAAAGGATCTGCGGTGAATCGGCGTCAGACCATGCTGGCGGATGGCTTCTATATGCCTGGCGGAGCCATATCCCTTATTACCGGCAAAATCATATTGGGGAAAGACCTGGTGATAGGCTCCCATCATGCGGTCCCTCGTCACCTTGGCTACTATGCTGGCCGCCGCAATGGAGATGCTCTTGGCATCCCCCTTGATAATCGGAACCTGGCGGATGGAAATCCCCGGTATGGTAACCGCGTCGTTTAACAGTATATCCGGTTTAACGCTAAGATTTCCGATGGCCTTGCGCATGGCTTCATAGGTGGCCTGCAATATATTGACCTCATCGATCTGATCCGGGGGAACGCTTCCCAGACCGAAGGCAATTGCCTTATCTATGATCTCATCATACAACTCCTCCCTCTTCTTCTCCGTGAGCTGTTTGGAGTCATTAATATATAAGATATTACAATCCTTCGGAAGGATGACCGCCGCGGCAATGACCGGCCCGGCGAGGGGACCCCTGCCCACCTCATCAATACCGCAAATATATTCGAATTCACTATATTTTCTTTCATATTCCTTCATTTTATCCAAGCGCTCCAATTCCTTCTGAAGTGCCTGTGCCCGGCTGCGGTACTGATTGCAGACCGTAATAACCCCGCTTCGCTGGTCCGATGCATATTGATCCAGCAGTCCGGGAATCTCCTCTGCCGAGGCTTGCATAAATTCCAGTTTAATCATGGATATCTTTTTCGGAACCGTATCCTTGGGACCTTTTCCGGCTAACATGGAGAGCCCTCCTTTTTCTTGTGTTTTTGATACAATCATATGCCTTCTATCCTGTGTGAGGGAGCAGCATGCCCTCCCCCCCTGCATCACCCCACAGGCAAGAAGCCGCTTACGGGTTTTTATTCTCCAGCGGAAACTCCAGGGTGATATTTCCCAGCTTTGTACTCCGGAAATCATCAATAAACAGGCTTGCAGCACGCTCCAGATCCGGTTCCCCGCCCTTTAACAGGCAGGAACGCTTTCTGGCTATCTCCTCCAGCACCGCCGCAGCCCGGGGAATATCCAGTTCCCCCTCCGGCATCTCCACCCCGTAACGGCTTTGCAAAACCTCCGGGTAGTGCTTATGAAGCAGCAGAATCAACTCCAAGGACATCTCCGACGTATCCACAATATTATCATTAATGGAGCCGATCAGGGCCAGCTTCAGACCTACGGACTGATCCTCAAATTTAGGCCAGAGAATTCCCGGTGTATCCAGCAGCTCTATGGTCTTGCTCAGGCGAATCCACTGCTTTCCCTTGGTAACCCCCGGCTTATTCCCCGTCTTCGTGGAAGCCTTTCCTACAAAGCTGTTAATAAAAGTGGATTTCCCCACATTGGGAATACCGACGATCATGGCCCGGACAGGACGGTTTAAGATGCCCCTCCTGCGGTCACGCTCTATCTTGGCCTGACATGCCTTGTTCACGATATCCTGAACCTGCTTCACCCCTGCACCGCTCCGGGAATTCACCAGGGTGGCATAATAACCCTTCTGCTCAAAATATTCCTTCCATGCCTGATTATAACGCTGATCCGCCATATCTGCCTTATTGAGCAGCATTACCCTGGATTTATTCTGTGCCAGCGTATCAATATCCGGATTCATACTGGAATATGGTATTCTGGCATCTACCAGCTCAATCACCACATCAATCAGCTTCATATCCTCCTGCATGGACCGTTTTGCCTTCGCCATATGACCGGGATACCATTGAAAATGCATTGATTACCTCCTGCCGCCGGACATTTTGCCCGGCCTCTTACTCTTTTTCTTTCTCTGTTTCTTTAAGCAAATTCAGCTTATTTACAAAATTAAAGGGGGATATCCGAATGAATGCCTTACCGACGATTTCCTCCCGCCGTATCATGCCCACACTGGCAAAACGGCTGTCCTCGCTGTTATTGCGATTATCACCCAGTACAAAATATTCATTCTCTTCTAATTTAATCTCTTCCGCGGCAAGCCCGTAATTTCCCATAGGCTCCACATTGACGACTTCCTTGACAGGCTCTCCGTCAATATAGATCTCTCCATCCTGAAAATGGACGGTCTCTTCCGGAAGGGCGATAATCCGCTTGATATCATAATAGCTGTGCTCTTCCCCGCTCTGCTTAAAGACAATCACATCAAAACGCTTCGGATCAGTAAAACGGTAGGAGAATTTATTAATAATAATCTGTTCCCCGTCAAACAAGGTATTCTCCATGGAGATTCCTACCACTTCCGTCCGCTCCAGGGCATAGTATACGATAAAATAGGCCAGAAAAATCACTGCCGCAATCTGTGCCGCCCAGATAAATACCTCAATAAAGATTTTCATAACCAGCGGTTTTTTACTTTCTTTATCAAAATCAAAATCCATACGGATGACCTGTCCTTTCTTGATCCCATATGATAAAAAAGGGACAATCTATTAAGCATTGTCCCTTCGTTGTACTATCTGATTAACTCTTTTACCTTAGCTCTCTTACCTACTCTATCACGCAAATAGAACAGCTTAGCCTGTCTGACCTTACCGCGTCTGGTTACCTCGATCCGGTCAATGCTGGGACTGTGCAGCGGCCAAGTCTTCTCAACACCAATACCGTTGGATGTCTTTCTTACCGTAAAGGTCTCCCTTGCTCCACCATTCTGTCTCTTTAATACGGTGCCTTCAAAAACCTGAAGTCTCTCACGGTTACCTTCCTTTACCTTTGCGTAAACCTTAACCGTGTCGCCTACGTTAAAGCTGGCAACCTCTGCCTTCAACTGCTCGGCTTCAATACTTTTAATAATATCGTTCATTTTTGTGACCTCCTTCATATTTAGATGTTCTTGATACGCGATACGATAAGCAGTTATTATGCTAATATCGCTGAATATACTCCATACACGGTACCAGAGGACCATCCCATCTCACAACAATTTACTCTAACATAAACCTGCGACAATTGCAAGCATTAAATTAACAATTTCGATGCTCTAATGCCCAAAGTCTTCTATTTTCCACCCGGTTTGAGGCGATTCATAAACCATACTGCAGTCCCAGAATTGTTCCCCGCTGCTTATGGTTCGATCCTCCCTGTATTGAAGATCTGCATAGACACGAAATCTTCTGGTATTTTCATCGTCTTCTCCGATTGGTTCGACTTTTGACAGCTTTACAGATTTTAGATTATCAAAATTTGATTCTCCAATATGGGCATCCGTTAAAGGAATTCCCTGCTCCTTGTTGAACAGTTCTTCATCCGGCATATTGACGGACAAATTGTCAATCAGAGTTTTCTTCGACATACAGTATTTTGCCGTCTCGGAATCCTGTTTATCCAGGGCCTTGAAATATTCTTCGATAATCTCCTCCGGCTTCAGCTGGGACAACCTGTCTTCCTCAATATCCGCTTTCACTTTGCCCGCAAGCCAATCGTTAATAGTCTGGCCGGTTATTTTTTCAAAGCTGTTTCCTTTCAGACTGCAGGCGTTAAAGGTGCTATGCCGCCCCGCACTGATGAAGGCGCCGATTATTCTTCCTTCGCTTTTTACGGCAATCCCTCTGCAATTCTGGATCGGATAAAACTCCTGGGGCATGCTTTCGCGGATTTTATAAATTTCAACTTCAAGATTCGTGGTGTTGGAATATGCGCCCATATCAAGGCCGATATCCTTTGACAGCTCATTGTTATAGGCAAAATAATATGCATTTGGATTAAAACCGGACAGAGCCTTGATGTCACCAAGCTTGTTTTTCATCCCGCTTATCTGGTAATCAAGGGTCCATCCATAGGCTTCAAACAATGCTGGGGCATCCATGTCGAAAGTAATATCCGTATGCTCAAAAAGGGATGCAATATAGCGCGCGAAATCTGTCCCTGTATCGCAAAGACCGCCATCCCTTTCGATATACGCTTTATTATTCAGCGTATCATAGTAAAGCAGGCAGCTATATCCTCCGATTTCATTTGACACCTCAATCTGGTATTGATCCGTATAATTGTTTTTCAGGCTCTCCTTATGCTCGGAGTGCTTGCTTCCTCTTATACTCTCATCAATGTATGACACTGCCCGGGCGTTGGTTGTTTCAAACATATCTGATGCTGCAACTCCTTTATTTTCTGAAAGAGATGAAATTTTTATTTTGTTGTATTCCGCATCGGCATATATCGTATCGGGGAGTTGAGAAGGAGTAGCTTCCATTGGATTCGAAGCATCATTCGGGCTTCCCTGGTCATTTATGCTGCTTTGGATGTCTGGGCCGCCCTGACTGCTCTGCCCCTTTTCTTCCTGCAAAGCTGCAGAGGTTCCTTCCGCCTGCCTGCTGATCATAAGAATAAGACTGACTGCAGCAACCATTATGATTGCCACAGCACTTACCCAAATTTTCGATTTTTTATAATGCAGAATATTCTTTACTCTTTCTTTTACGCCTGTTTCACCAAAGGCAAGAAGACTTAGGAATCTGCTCATTTCGTCGCCTCCTCAATCATTTTCTTGATTTGCTCCGCCTCACTTTGGGTGAGCTTCTTGTTTTGTAAAAATGCAGCAACAAAGGAGGGCAATGAATTATCGAATGCCTTTTCCAACAAATGCTCACTCTCGTATTTTTGTACCTGCATCCGTTGAACAAGGGCAGTCACTACAGCATTTTCATTTTTCAATACCCCCCGCTCCGACAACCGTTTAATTACGGAATAGGTAGTGGATTTTTTCCACCCGAATTTGCTTTGGCACAGCTTGACCAGCTCCGTAGAGTTAATCGGTTCTTTTTCCCAGACAATGCACATAAAGCGGTATTCGGCGTCAAATATTTTTAAACTCTCCATATTTATGTCCCTGCCCTGTCCCGCACAAATCGCCATGAAAGTGCCGGCATGGATCCGTTCCCCCTCTCATCTATATATTCCACTTCTCTCAACCTTGCTTCTCTTTAAAAGACGAATGCGTTAGACCTTATTGCTAGTCTAACGCATTCGTCCTATGTTTGTCAAGATCATTTCTCAATATACATCGTAATTTCTTTGAAAAATCAGCTTAGTAAGGAATTCTCCCTCTTCCTCGGATAGATTTGCCTTCTCCAGCAGATCCGGACGGCGTTCCAGGGTCCGAAGGATTGATTGCTGTCTTCTCCAGGTATCGATATTGGCATGGTGCCCGCTCAGCAATACCTCGGGAACCTTCCGGCCCATAAAAATCTCCGGTCTGGTATACTGGGGATACTCCAGGAGGTTGTCCTGGAAGGATTCAAACTCGGAGGATACCTCGTTATTCAGCACACCGGGAATCAACCGGGAAATGGCGTCAATCATAACCATAGCCGGCAGCTCTCCGCCCGTCAGAACATAATCACCAATGGACACATAATCCGTCACGATCATCTCCAGCACCCGTTCGTCAATTCCCTCATAATGCCCGCAGAGAAAGATCAGATCCTCTTCCCGTGCAAATTCCTGAGCCATGCTCTGGTTAAAGATGCTTCCCTGAGGGGTGACATAGACTACCTTCGGCTTATAGTCGGAGCCTTCCTCCTGCCTGGAAAGACGGATATGATTTGCCAGATATCCGTAGGCCTTATAAACCGGCTCCGCCTGCATCACCATACCGGCTCCGCCTCCGTAGGGATAATCATCCACCCTCATATGCTTATCGCTGCTGAAATCCCTGATATTTACCGTATTGACGGAAATCAGCCCTTTCTCCATTGCTCTTCCGGTAATGCTGGTATTGAGTCCCTGCTGTATCATATCCGGGAAAAGCGT
Source organism: Anaerotaenia torta (assembly GCF_050433395.1). Taxonomy (NCBI): domain Bacteria; kingdom Bacillati; phylum Bacillota; class Clostridia; order Lachnospirales; family Lachnospiraceae; genus Anaerotaenia; species Anaerotaenia torta. The sequence goes on along the minus strand of NZ_JBNPXH010000006.1, from coordinate 284,484 downwards.
AAGTACGTGAAAATTCATCCGAGTACACCTTTCTTACATTATTCCGTTCGCATTATTTTGCTTACATTATTGTGATCACATTACTTCCCTTACCTTATTCCAATTATCTTATTTCACTTGCTTTATTTCATTCATCTTACTTCATTTGCCTTACTCACTTACCTTAACCCATCCAGCAAATGAACTACAATCTTGCGGTTTGTTACGTCCACATCCAGAATACATTCCTTAATAGAAGGGATAAGAAGCTCCTTCCCTTCCAGGGTGTCTACGACATACACATCATTGGCGGCAGTGGTGAGAATCTCTGCCAGAGTTCCCAGCTTGCTGCCATCTTCAGTATATACTGTGGAACCGATCAAGTCAAAGATAAAATATTCCCCCTCCTCCAGGGCTACCGCATCCTCCCGGCGAATCAGAATATCCTTTCCCCTGTATTTCTCGATTTCATTGATATCATCAATTCCTTTGAACTTTAGAATTACCAATTGTTTGAAAAACTTAACCGCTTCCAGCTCCAGCTCCAGGAGCTCCTTTCCCGTATCCAGAAATATCTTCTTCAGTTCCTTGAACCGGTTGGGATCATCGGTGGTAGGAAACACCTTAACCTCACCGCGAATCCCGTGGGTGGTGGTAATAACACCAACTCTAAGAAAATCGTCCATCTTGTCCCATCCCTTTCCCTGGCCTATGCCTTTCTCCTATCTCATCTATCAAAATCCCGCCCGTGAAACCGGCAGGAAAACATCACAGTACAAAAAGAAGCTGTTCCACTATGCCAATTATGAAAAACCTGACATAACAAACAGCTTCCTCGATTTTGCACAGGAAAAACTGCAGTTGAATTACCTGCTATTGCAGAATCTCAACTACTACCTTTTTGTCATCCTTTGTTGCGGCTGCTTTCACTACAGTACGAATGGATTTGGCGATGCGGCCTTGTTTTCCGATTACCTTACCCATGTCCTCGGAAGCGACCTTTAATTCCACAACAATTGCTTTATCGGTTTCTTTCTCCGTAACAACAACCTCATCGGGATGATCCACAAGAGCTTTCGCAATTACTTCAACTAATTCCTTCATCATACAAATAACCATGCCTTTCTAACAGCCTGCCTGGTCAATCACATTCCATTATTACAGGATGCCTGCATTTTTGAAAATCTTGCCTACAGTATCGGTAGGCTGAGCACCGTTAGCCAGCCACTTCTTAGCTGCTTCCGCATCTACCTTGAACGCGCTGGGATTCTGGGTCGGATCATAGGTTCCAATTTCCTCGATAAATCTACCATCTCTGGGTGTTCTGGAATCAGAAACAACAATTCTATAGAAAGGAGCCTTCTTCTGTCCCATTCTCTTTAATCTGATCTTTACTGCCATTTATTTCACCTCCTTAAAAAATATACCTTACCACTAAAATCTATTGCAAATGTTCATAGAATACTGTGTTCTATGCCATTACAACGCCTGTTAAAATCCAAAAGGAAGCTTAAAACCGCCGTGCTTCTTGCCCTTTCCTCCCATCATTCCGGAGAACTGCTTCATCATTTTCTTCGATTGCTCGAACTGCTTCACCAGGGCATTCACCTCACTGATGTCAACACCGGCACCGGCGGCAATTCTCTTCTTGCGGGAAGGATTTAAGATATCAGGATTGGAACGCTCCGCCTTGGTCATGGAATAAATGATCGCTTCCGTGGAGGACAGGGCATTCTCGTCAATATCCACACCCTTCAGCTGCTTGCCCATACCGGGAATCATCCCCAGAAGGTCCGCCAGACCACCCATCTTCTTAACCTGCTGCATCTGATCCAGGAAGTCATTAAAATCAAATTCCGCCTTCTTGATCTTCTTCTCCAGCTCCCTGGCCTTGGTTTCATCAAATTCCGCCTGCGCCTTATCAATGAGGGTGAGGATATCTCCCATCCCTAAGATACGGGAGGCCATACGGTCCGGGTAAAACTGCTCCAGATCGGATAATTTCTCGCCCATACCAATGTAAAGAATGGGACGCCCGGTTACGGCACGGATGGAAAGCGCAGCACCGCCCCTGGTATCACCGTCAAGCTTTGTGAGGATAACACCGTCGATGCCAAGCTTCTCATGAAACATCTCGGATACATTCACCGCATCCTGGCCGGTCATGGCATCCACCACCAATATGGTCTGATGTATTGTGATACTTGACTTAATCTCCTGCAGCTCCTCCATCATGGCCTCATCAATATGAAGCCGTCCTGCAGTATCGAGTATGACTACATTATAGCCGTTCTTAGCCGCATGCTCCATGGCAGCTTTGGCAATATTAAGAGGCTTATGCTTATCTCCCATGGAGAAAACACTGACTCCCTGCTTATCTCCGTTGATCTGCAGCTGCTCTATGGCCGCCGGACGGTAAATATCACAGGCCGCCAGAAGGGGCTTGCGTCCCTTGGATTTGAGCTTTCCTGCAATCTTGGCAACCGTTGTCGTCTTACCGGCTCCTTGGAGACCACACATCATAATCACGGTGATCTCGTTGGCCGGTCTCAGCTGGATCTCAATGGTTTCCTCGCCTAAGAGCCTGACCAGCTCTTCATTTACAATCTTAATTACCATCTGTCCGGGCGTCAGGCTGTTGAGCACATCCTGTCCGACGGCCCGTTCCTGGATGGTATTGATGAAATTCTTAACCACCTTGAAGTTAACATCCGCCTCCAATAAGGCCATCTTAACCTCTTTCATGGCGTTCTTCACATCGGCTTCGGAAAGGCGGCCCTTTCCCTTCAAGCCCTTGAAAATATTCTGCAATTTATCCGATAGGTTTTCAAATGCCATAGAATCACAGCTCCTTTAAAATATCATCTGCCAATGTTGCAATTGCGGTAATCTGTGTGCTGTCACCGCCGGCTGACACCTCTGAAACAATTTCCTTGATTGCGGATAATTTATCTTTGATAGACCCGAATCTGCTGACCAGGGAAAGCCTGGCTTCATACTCCTTCAGCTCCGAGACGCACCGTTTTACAATATCATGGACGCCCTGCCGGCTGATCCCCCTCATCTCTGCAATTTCGCTTAAGGACAGGTCATTTAAGACATAGTCCTCGAAAATCTGTTTTTTATGATCACTCAGCAATTCACCATAAAAATCATACAAAATGGATTGCGCAACGATTTCATCCAGCTTATCAATCTGTTTATCCTTCTGACTCATAAAAAAACACCACCTGTAAAGGAATTTTCTTTACAGGTGGTAGTATAACGAATTAATTGCGGGTTGTCAAGCTTTTTTTATACCGGATAAGCCTGATTTGCCTTATCTGCCGCAGCCACATCGACCTTGGTCTTCTGAGCCTGGCGGTATTTGAAGAAATCCAGTGCAACCTGGGGGAATAAAGCATAGGATAATACATCCTCGTCCTGTTCCTTCCACTCCGCAATCTCCGCCTCGATCTTATGAAGCTCCGGCTGGATTAAATCTGCGGGGCGGCAGGTAATGGGCTTTTTATCGCCGATTACCTTCTTCTGCACTTCCGCGTTGAAGGGCTTAACGGTCTGACCGTATTCACCGGCCAGCAGCGCCTTGGTTTCCTTGGTCACCATCTTATAGCGCTCTCCCGCAAGAACATTGAGCACCGCCTGGGTACCAACGATCTGGCTGGAGGGAGTTACCAACGGAGGCTCGCCAAAATCCTTCCTCACTCTCGGCACTTCCTGAAGCACATCATAATATTTATCTTCCTGTTTTTGCTCCTTTAACTGGGAGACCAGGTTGGAGAGCATACCGCCGGGTACCTGGTATAACAGGGTCTTAATATCAACACCCATAACCTTGGGATTGAGCACTCCGCTGTCCAAAGCCTTGTCACGAAGAGGACGGAAATAGTCAGCGATCTTAGCCAGTATCTGCTGGTCATAGCCGGTGTCATAGGGAGTTCCCTTAAAGGTCTCTACCATAACCTCGGTAGCCGGCTGGCTGGTTCCCATAGCAAAGGGAGACATAGCCGTATCGATAATATCACAGCCTGCTTCCACGGCCTTCATATAGGTCATTCCGGCCACGCCGCTGGTGTAATGGGTATGCAGGTCAATGGGGATGCTGACCGCTTCCTTTAACGCGCTGACCAGCACAGTGGCCTCATAGGGAACAAGAAGACCTGCCATGTCCTTGATGCAGATGGAAGACGCGCCCAACTCCTCGATTTTCTTAGCCATGTTCACATAGTACTCGGTAGTATAAGCATCGCCCAGGGTATAGGAAATAGCAATCTGCGCATGCCCTTTTTCTTTGTTGGTTGCCTTAACGGCACATTCCAGATTGCGGATATCGTTCAGCGCGTCGAAGATACGGATGATATCAATACCGTTTGCGATTGATTTCTGAACGAAATAGGCTACCACGTCATCTGCATAATGACGGTAGCCCAGAATATTCTGTCCGCGGAACAGCATCTGGAGCTTTGTATTCTTAAATCCGGCCCGGATCTTACGCAGTCTCTCCCAGGGATCTTCCTTCAGGAAACGAAGGGAAGCATCAAAGGTTGCTCCTCCCCAGCACTCTACCGCATGGTATCCGACCTGATCCATGATCTCAAGAATCGGAAGCATCTGTTCCGTTGTCATTCTCGTTGCAATCAGGGACTGGTGGGCATCACGCAATATCGTCTCGACTATTTTTACCGGTTTCTTAACTTGTTCTGCCATCACTCTACCTCCTCTTCTGTTAGTTCAAGGACGCAAGCATTGTGCCTGCTTCTACGGACTGGCCTGCGCTGACATTGATGCTTGCCAGAGTGCCGTCCTGGGGAGATACGATTTCATTCTCCATCTTCATGGCTTCCAGAATGAGAATTACCTCTCCCTTCTTGAGTTTCTGTCCCACTGCAGCCTTTACAGCTACAATCTTGCCGGGCATGGGAGAGCTTACCGGAATGCTGCCGGTGCTTCCTCCGGCTGCCGGGACGGAAGCTGCTGCCGGGACGGGAGCTTCTGCCGCCTTCGGAGCAGGAGCCGGTGCAGCTGCGGGAGCTGCCGCAGCAGGTCTGGCAACAGGGGCAGGGGCTGCCGCCGGAGCGGTTCTGACGCCTTCTTCTACTGACACATCATAGGTATTACCATTTACGGTTATCGTATAATATTTCATAATGAAATCCTCCTTGTTCATTGACATTTATGCACAAAGGCATTTCATGTCTGCATCATGGTTTATGTCTGCATTGTATTTTTCAGGCATTATGTTTCATACGTACATTGTATTTCATGCAATCATTGCATTACGTGCATTCACTGTATATTTTATACATGCACTATAATTCACAAATTCATTGTAACTTATGTGCATCTCGCAGTTTGTGTATACATCATGCTCTATGCATGCTTCGTACTCTATGCATTCTTCCACTTACCCGCGTTGGATCTGCGGATGGAACGTACTACCAAGCCTTCTGCCGGTACCGCATCCCCCAGAGAAGCATAGATTGCGGCTGTAATAACAGCGACCAGCTCACAATCGGATACCAGTTCCTCCTCCGTCTCCACAATCTGTGCAATCGCCTTGTCCACAGAGGTGCTTTGAGGAGCTGTTTCTGAAAAAGAGGTATTCAGATTCGGCTTTATATTAACAAAATATGTTACCAACATGATCAAAACAACAATTGCTAAAACAATGACCGCACCAAACAATGTATTTAAATTAACATAGTCACCCATAATCTCACCTCATTCTATTTGGTGCCGTGCTTTTTGGCAGGGCGGTTCTCTCTTTTGGTAAAGAGCATCTCAAAGGAATAGATCACATGCTGGCGCACGGTCTCCGGTTCGATAATGCTGTCCACATAACCGCGTCTGGCAGCAGCCTCCGCACTGGACTGGAGCTTCTCGTATTCAGCGGCCTTCTCCTTCACCGCCTCAGCGCTTTCTCCTTCACAGATGATCTGGGCAGCCAGTCCGGCCTCCATCATTCCGATCTGTGCGCCGGGCAATGCATATACCATATCCGCTCCGATATGCTTCGAGTTCATGCTGATATACGCTGTGCCAAAGGCTTTCCCGATAATTACATTCACCTTGGGAACCGTGGCATTGGAGAATGCATAGGTTAACTTGGCAGCAGCTCTTGCGATGCTCTTCTCTTCCTCCACCGTTGCCTTATAGCCGTTGACATTAGTAAGGGTCAGTACCGGTATCTCGAAAGCATCACAAAAGCTCACGAAGCTGCCGGCCTTTTCACAGCCTGCACTGGTGAGTCCTCCGTCAAACTTCTCGCTTACTTTGCCGCTGTCATCCACCACCTCGGTGCGGTTTGCAACAGCGCCCACGGTCATGCCGTTAAGACGGATAAAGCCGGTTACCATTTCCTTCGCATAATCTGCCTTTACCTCAAAGAAATACCCATTGTCGGAAATATCCCTCAGGGCTCTGGCCGTATCGGTTAATTCGGAGGATAGCTGGGTTACCAGACGGTTCAGATCATCCTCACACTCATTATAGGAAGCATCATCCTCATTATTGGACGGCAGGAGTGTCACCAATTCCCGAACCTTCTCCAGCACCTCGGCCTCCGAAGCGCCTACATAGTCCACCGCGCCGCTCTTTGCCTGGAAATTTGCAGCTGCGGTATCACATTTTTCCTTATAGTTAGCCGCCAGGGCGTTGGGGGAATTCACAAATAATCTTGCGCTCTTTCCTTCCATAAATGAAAAATCACTTAAAGAAGCCATCACAGCCAGTCCGCCGCCGGAATTACCAAAAACTGCGGTAATCTGGGGAATTACCCCGGAAGCCATGGACTGCTTCAGGTAAATCTCACCAAAGCCGTTCAGCGCATCGGTTGCCTCCTGGAGTCTCAAACCGGTAGAATCAATCAGACCGATGACAGGGGCACCTACCTTAAGTGCTAAATCGTAAATATGAACTATTTTTTTCGCGTGCATTTCACCGATGGAACCGCCAAGGGAAGATGCATCCTGACTGTATACATAGACAAGATTCCCATCAATTACACCATAACCGGTGATTACGCCGTCAGCAGGAGCTTCCTTCTGCTGTAAATTAAAGTCTGTACTCCTTTTTGTAACGAAAGCGCCGACTTCAACAAAACTATTGTCGTCAAGCAAAGAAGTAATTCTCTCTCTTGCTGACAATTGTGCTGTACTGCTCATTTTCAGCCCTCCATTTTTCTATTGTAATTATAAAATCAATTCTCTGCCGATTTTAATTGTATTATACTTACTCTCAAAAGGCAAGGATAAATTAATGAATTTTGGTGTAATATGCCATGAGAGAATGGAATTATAAAAACCTACATCAGCTCCAGCGTAATATCCTCACAGGTCTTTTCAAAGAACACCATGCGCCATTCCACACTGTCTACAGGCTCAAAGTGTAATGCGGAACAGGCCGCATGCTGCTTCAGCCTGTTCTGACCGCTGCCCAACAGGAGGACAGTCGGGCCATCCGCACCGCCGATAATGCCAATGCTGCTAATGCCGCTGAATTGATGGGACTCAATGGAATCGATATCCTTTTGCCGGGGTGTGTCGGAACGCCGGCAATCTGTTACATTAAAGGTACCATCCGGCAAATCCGGCAAAAGTGTATAGCTCATTGCCGTATAGTATCTCGGAAACTCCATATTCGGGATATTAAAATGCTTCTGGGATAGATCGATTTCCCGCTGCCCGTATTCCTGTACCGTCAGTGTATGCGCCGCACCGGTGACCGGGTGCGTAAACGTAATCTGCTCACCGGGCGCTGATGTATGGAAATGGGACCCCTGCACAGCTGCCAGCTCCCGTTTCAGTGTGACACTGAGGGTGGTAAGCTGCGGTTTGCGCTTCTTCGTCCACGGAAAAGCGGTACGCCAGATCACCCAGCCACAGGCAGGGTCCAGTCCGTAATGCTCCACCACTCCCTTTTCAACAAATCCATTCCCTTCCGGAAAGCAGGGATTCCACGACACACCGCAGCCATGGGAGCTGTGAAGAACGGTTCCGTTCAGAACTCCTTGGATATCCACATGAATAGTCAGGGGATTTTCTGCATCCATCTGCGGCAGCTCTTCCTCGGTAGGCCTGGTTTCAGCCTTATGAGCCTCATGCCCGGGGAAATTCCATTTTTCTATAAAGGAGCGGATGCGTTCAGCCGGAATCTGCAAGCACATATCCATAACGATACCTTTACTGCACAGGTAAACCGCCGGGATATGCCAGACTTCCTTATTCCAGGTGAACTGCTTCCGGAGAGTGATTTCCCTGCCCGCTCTCTCACGGCCGCGGTGCCCCCAGAAGTTGCAGTCAAAGTAAACCTTCCATGGGAGCGGCTCCGGCTCGCCGGGAAGCTGCTCATGATATTCCTGCGCATACTCGATGCGGCTGTAATCAAATTCCGCCTGCAGCTCCTTGACATAGGAAAAGGGCCGCTCCATGGGCGTAAGCTCCAGCGCCTCCCGTATCGTATCCAGCACGGCCTTCTGTGCATCCGTGGGCGGATTGTCCTGTAAAAAAGCATCAAACTGCTCCTGCTCCCAGCAATAGATCTGTTCCAGCGCCGCTGTATCATTGCAGGCCAGCATAAGCCGCAGGAAATCCATAAAATTCCCGGCCACCGGATGCACATAATTTCCAGGCGTATTCATAGGGCTGACCGCAAATACCATCTCGCCAAAACCGTGCACAAAACAGAAATGAATGCCATCCATACCTGTCCAGCCAATTACTTTCGCACCTTTGGGTGTGCAGAAATAATTGCTCTGCTGGCCGCTGGCCTCAAAACCAAGCAAGGATGCGTCCAGCTTCAATTCTTTATACCGCTCATAATACATCATGATTATGTCCATACCCTTTACTGCACAAATCACCAGGAAAGTGCTGGCACGGACTCGATCCCCCTTCATTTATATGGTTTATTTCTTTTATTCTTATGTCTCTTCATTCTTTTATCTCTTCTTTCTTGTATCCTTTTATTCTTTTGTCCTTTTATTCTTTCCCCCTGTTTTATTCAGGCCTTCAGTCTATGACATCTCTTACCTTCCCCATGTCAAAGCCTTTTCGGTACAGGGAAGCCATCAGCTTCTGCTTTTCTTCATAAGACAAGGCCGCAGGATCCCCGGTCTTTTTGGCAATTGCCTTCTGTATTGCAATGCGCTCCGCATCTTCCGGCTCCTCCTCGTACTCCGCCTGAAGAGCCTGGTCCACCAGCTCTTGGGATACTCCCTTTTGCAAAAGCTCTGTTTTTATCATCAGCTTGCTTTTTCGCATTTTTCTTGAACGGATAAATCCCGCCGCAAAGCGCTCATCGCTGAGATAATCGTAATGCCGCATATAATCCATCACACGATCTATGATTTCTTCCGGATAAGCTTCCTGTGCCAGCTTACCCCTTAGCTCCTGCTCACAGCGGTCCATAAACCTCAGAAGGTTAAGAGCCTTTTGCAGCCCGCGGGGATAGATGACCTCGTTCTGAAGCTCCTCATATTGTTCCGCAGTAATGGATATGCCCTCCTTCAGGTTATATTTCTCTATCTCTTTCTCATATAAAAGAAAGGCGTATTCTTCATCAAGGAACACCTTGAAACCATGTTTCCTTTCTTCCGTTATCTGTGTGATCCGCATAGCCTCCCCCTTCCAACAGTGATATAGACGGATATCAGAACGACGTGTCCGTCCCTTTACACTACACTTAAGAAAAGCTGTCCCCGAACAGAGAAAGACCGGTCTCCTCATAAAACAACCTGTCTTCCCCCATCCGGGACAGCTACTAATCAGATACAGCAAAAGTGCTTATTCCGGTACTTCATTCTCATTTTTAGCAGGATGCAGCATATACTTCTCCCGTACCTTTGCTTCCACCTCTTCACAAATCATGGGATTATCCAATAAGAACTGCTTTGCATTCTCCCGTCCCTGTCCGATCTTCGCATCGTTATAGGCGTACCAGGCACCGCTCTTGATAATGATATTGGAATCAGCCGCCAGATCCAGAATATCTCCTTCTCTGGAAATTCCCTTACCGAACATAATATCAAACTCCGCCTCCTTGAAAGGAGGAGCAATCTTATTCTTAACCACCTTAATCCGGGTTCTGTTGCCCACAACTTCCCCGCCCTGCTTCAAAGCTTCAATTCTTCTCACATCCAGACGGATGGAGGAATAGAACTTCAATGCACGTCCGCCTGTAGTCGTCTCAGGATTGCCGAACATGACACCCACCTTCTCACGAAGCTGGTTTATAAATACTACGGTACAGTTATATTTACTAATGACAGCCGTAAGCTTCCGAAGCGCCTGGGACATCAGTCTGGCCTGGAGACCCACATGGGAATCTCCCATCTCGCCGTCAATCTCCGCCTTGGGAACCAGCGCCGCTACGGAGTCAACAATAATAATGTCAACCGCCCCGGAACGTACCATGGTCTCTGTAATCTCAAGGGCCTGCTCTCCGTTGTCCGGCTGTGAAATATACAGATTATCAATATCTACACCGATGTTCTTCGCATACACAGGATCCAGAGCATGTTCCGCATCAATGAAACCGGCAATGCCGCCCCGCTTCTGTGCCTCTGCCACCATATGTAACGCAACGGTTGTCTTACCGCTGGATTCCGGACCATAGATCTCCAGAATTCTGCCCTTGGGAACCCCGCCTAAGCCTAATGCGATATCCAGACTGATGGATCCGGTGGGAACGGTTTCAATATTCATACGGGCGTTGGTATCACCAAGCTTCATTACGGAGCCCTTGCCATACTGCTTCTCAATCTGCGCCAGAGCGGTCTCCAGGGCTTTTATCTTATCATCCTTTGCCATAACAATCTCCTTTTTCTATTAAAGTGTCCCTCTAATATGCGAACTAATGTTCTATTGATAATATTAACTGATATCCTGTTCCATGTCAATATATAAATTGAAACATGTGTACGCATATGCCAGGATTAAAGCGCCAAAGCACTTTTGACGCTTTAATCCTGCTATTCATGAAAAAATAAAAACGGAATAACAGAATATAAAGATATTCTTATTATATCCGTCCCAGTAATAATTGTAAAGTTCTTCTATATTGATGAAATTCACAAACTTATCCTTGCTTTTTATGTAAGATCACTAACCCGCCCTAAGCTTTCGGGCAAATACGGATGAAACAGAGGAGAGAATGCACTCCGTCTGCATTCCCGCTCCTGTGAAATCATCCTCTTTCTATATACCATGCAGCTTATTCGTATAGCTTGCTCGGCTGGCACAGCTTAGGATCATAGCCATGATCCATCAGGGCCTGCACAATCTCCTGCTTGTGCTCATGCCCGAAGGTCTCCATGGTAATGGTCAGCTCCACTGCCGCATTGCGGTTAATACTGACAAACTGATTATGGTCCAGACGAATTACATTGCCCTGGCATTTTGCTATAATGGAGGCTACATTCACCAGTTCACCCGGACGGTCCGGCAAAAGTACGGACACGGTGAAGACCCGGCCTCTCTGGATTAAACCGTGCTGCACCACGGAGGAGACGGTTATGATATCCATATTTCCGCCGCTGAGGATGCTGACTACCTTTTTATCCTTGCAATTCAAATGCTTCAAAGCTGCTACTGTAAGGAGTCCTGAATTTTCAACCACCATTTTATGATTTTCAATGATGTCAAGGAAGTTGACAATCAGCTCCTGGTCCTCCACGGTGATGATATCATCCACATACTTCTGGATATAGGGGAATATCACATCTCCGGGGGTTTTAACCGCGGTGCCGTCCGCAATGGTATCAATCTGGGGCAGCGTTACTATATGGCCGGCCTTTAAGGACTCCTTCATGCAGGCGGCTCCCGCCGGTTCCACACCGATTACTTTTACATTGGGATTCAGCATCTTGGCCAGGGTTGCCACACCCGCCAGCAGGCCTCCTCCTCCCACGGGAGCCAGGATAATGTCCACCGTGGGCAGATCCTTAAAAATCTCCATGGCGATGGTTCCCTGCCCTGTTGCCACAACCTCGTCGTTGAAGGGATGAATAAAAGTATATCCCTGCTCCTGGGCCAGCTGGAGCGCATACTGGCAGGCTTCATCATATACATTGCCGTATAGAATAACCTCCGCGCCATAGCTCTTGGTACGGTTGACCTTAATCAAAGGGGTAGTGGAAGGCATTACGATGACGGCCTTTGCCTGATAAAGCTTCGCCGCATAAGCAACACCCTGGGCATGATTGCCGGCAGAAGCGGTTATAAGACCATGCTTCCTTTCTTCCTTGGACAGGGTGCTTATCTTATAATATGCGCCGCGAACCTTATATGCTCCGGTAAACTGCATGTTTTCAGGCTTTAAGTACACCCGGTTGCCGGTGGTATCTGAAAAATAGCTGCTGTAGACCAGCTCCGTTCTCAGAATCACCTTTTTGACAGCCTCCGTAGCTTCTTCAAATTGATCCAGTGTCATCATGGTATTACCCTCCATCTACGTGCTGCTGCACGTTAAAATATTACTGCTCATTCTTTTGGAATAGAGCATTTACAAAATCTTCTGCATTAAATTTCTGAAGATCATCTATTTTCTCACCGATACCGATATATTTTACAGGTATTCCAAGCTCCGATTGAATCGCTATGGCAATTCCGCCCTTGGCGGTTCCGTCCAGCTTCGTGAGAACAATGCCGGTGATCTCTGCCACCTCGTTGAATTCCCTTGCCTGGGCCAGGGCGTTCTGACCCGTGGTTCCGTCCAGCACCACCAGTGTCTCACGATAAGCCTCCGGATATTCCCGCTCGATTACACGGTTGATTTTCTTCAGCTCCTCCATGAGGTTCTTCTTGTTATGAAGACGGCCTGCGGTATCGCAGAGAAGTACATCCACATCCCTGGCTTTTGCCGCAGTGACTGCATCATAGATCACCGCCGCCGGGTCGGAGCCCTCCTTCTGGGCGATAATATCAACATTGGCCCTGTGAGCCCACTCGGTCAGCTGTTCAATGGCAGCGGCACGGAAGGTATCCGCAGCGGCAACCATGGTCTTTTTCCCCTGATCCTTCATCTGACCGGCCAGCTTTCCCACGGAAGTGGTTTTACCCACCCCGTTTACACCGATGAGCAATACCACGGATTTTCTGTTCTCGAATTCATAGGCGGTATCCTCCAGCCGCATCTGCTCCTTCATGCTGGAGATCAGCAGCTGACGGCATTCCGCCGGATCCTTGATTTTATTTTCCTTGACCTTTTCCCTGAGATTCTCCAGGATGGCCGTAGTGGTGTTGATTCCCAGGTCGGCCATGATCAAAATCTCCTCCAGCTCCTCATAGAAATCATCATCAATACTGGAGAAGCCGCTGAAAATCGCATCAATTCCATGAGCGATATTATTCCTTGTCTTTGTCAGACCCTGTACTAATTTACTGAAAAATCCTGATTTGTTTTCTCCCATAAGAATAACATTGCCTCCATTATACGCACTGACACACCGGCAGCGCTGCCGGTGCTCCGTTTATTAAAATACATAATAACATTACATTACCGTACCCGCAAGACAAATCTTCATACTGATGTCCTGCCGGCACTTGATTTTGACATATCCCCTGACTTAAGCGGGAAAATGGCATCAGTTCAGCTGTCCTTCTATCAGGCTTACGGATACCAGGGTGGACACTCCTTTTTCCTGCATGGTAATACCATATAGAATATCCGCCGCCGCCATGGTTCCTCTCCTGTGGGTTATAATGATAAACTGGGTGTCCTTCGTGAGCTTATGCAGATATTTTGCGAAGCGGCCCACATTGGAATCATCCAGGGCTGCCTCAATCTCATCCAGCAGACAGAAGGGGGAAGGCTTCAAATTCTGAATTGCAAACAGCAATGAGATTGCCGTCAGCGCCTTTTCGCCGCCGGAGAGCTGCATCATATTCTGAAGCTTCTTGCCCGGGGGCTGTGCATTGATCCGAATTCCCGCCTCCAAGATATCCTCGCTGTCCGTCAGCTCCAAACCGGCAAGTCCGCCGCCAAAGAGTTCTTTGAACACAACATCAAATTCTTCATTGATGGCTTTGAATTTCTCTATGAATTGAAGCCGCATCTCCGTATCCAGCTCCCGGATAATCTGCTGCAGAGCTTCTTCCGCCTTAACCAGATCCTCCCGCTGGGTATGCAAAAACTCATATCGTTCGGAAAGATTCCGGTAATCCTCAATGGCATTCACATTGACATCCCCAAGCTCACGGATCTTCGTCTTGACCTCACCGATCTGCTTCTTCACCTGGGGCAGGCTGATCTCTTCCTCTACGGGATATTCGGTAGCTGTGGAATAAGTGAGCTGATATTCCTCCCACATATAATTGACCTGTTGGTCCGCCTGTTCTGCCAGCCTGTCCTTCTGGCCGTTTAACCGGAAGAGCTCCTTGTCAAGCTCATTCATGCGGTTGGATAATTCCTCCCGCTTCGTAAAGAAATTCTTATGTACCCCGGTAATCTGTTCCCGACGGGCCGTCTGTTCCCGGAGTTTTTCTTCCTGAACAAGAATTTCCTGCTCCAGGGAGCGAATCCGCCCCTCCTGCTCCTGAATGATTGCTTTCTTTTCCTCCACTGCATGGGAGGTTTTGAGGATATCTGAATTAAGAGTTTCCTCCTCCTCGTAGAGCTTGGCAATCTCCCTCTTAATTCGCTTTATGTTTTCCAACGTAAACTGATTATTCTGTTCCAGGGCAGACATCTGCAGCCGAAGGGCGGAAGACTTCTCGTTAGCCGCTTGTTCCAGGCTGCGCTCCGCTTCCAGCTTTTCGTTCAGCTGTTCGATCCGTTCCTCCTTCTCCTTACCATGGAGGGAGTTAAGGGAGAGATTCTCCTGCAGCTTCGACAGCTGCTCCTTCAGATCTCTGGCCTGAAGCTCGATTTCCTGCAATTCTCTGACATACTCCTGGTAAACCGCCTCGGTTTCCGCCTTTCTGGCCTTCTCCCGTTCCAGATTCATGCTCACGGTATTCTGCTCCAGGAACTTCTCCTGTAATAACGCCTTAAGGTCTTCCAGCTCCCCGCGGAGTCCGGTTCTGGCTTCCCTGGCTTCTTCCCGCCGGGAGAGCAGCTCCTCGGTCCTAAGCTTCAGGGATTGAACCTCCCTTTCCATCTCTTCGATTTCTCTTCTTCTTCCCAGAAGATTGCTGGCATTCTTATAAGCTCCGCCGGAAATGGATCCTCCCGGCGTCAGCAACTCCCCTTCCAGCGTTACAATACGCAGGGTGTAATTAAATTTCCTGGCCATGCTGGTGGCATGATCAATGTGATCCACTACAATAATACGCCCCAGCAGATAGTCGATCAATTCCCGGAACCTTCCGTCTGCTTCCACCAGCCGGTTAGCCATTCCCAGAACTCCCGGCTCACGAAGAGCCTTATCCCCCTGAGAGCCGCTGCCCGCCGAGATATTGGTCAAGGGCAGGAAGGTTGCCCTTCCGAATTTATTTTTCTTCAGGTATCCGATGAGCTCCTTAGCGGTAGCCTCATCCTCGGTAACGATATTCTGAATCGTTCCGCCCAGGGCCGTCTCAATGGCTGTCTCATAAGCCTTGTCCACCTTAATGATATCTGCCACAACACCTACAATTCCAGGCATATGAGGCTTTTGTTCCATCACCTTCTTGATACTGATGCCATATCCCTCATAACGCTCTGTCAGATTCATCAGGGAATCCAGACGTGATTGTTCTCCCAGATATCGGGCCTGCACCTCGTGATATTCCTTATTGGCGGCATCCATCCGGTTTTGAGCATCTGCAATGCCCTGCTCTATGGCGGTTACCTTCGCGGAGTATTCGTTGATGCTCTCGGTAATACGGCCCAGGTTTTTTGTCTCCGCCTCTATTGTCTCATTATAGACGCATTCCTCACTCTTATTCTTCAGAATGCGCTGATTCAAATCGGCTTTGCGGAGGGTATTCTGCTCCAGCATGGTTTCATAGCGCTGCATATTACCCTTAATGCCCGAATTGAGATTCAGATATTCAAAGATCCCATTATTACATTCTTCAATCTCTCTTGTATAGGCCAGAATATTCTCTTTGCTCCGGTTCAGCTCGTCCAAAGCGGCGCTGAGGAGATCATCCATATCGGCAATCTTGCCATCGATGGCATCCTTCTCTGCCAGATATCCCTGCTCCTCTGCCTTCCTGGCATCGGTTTCCTTCCGGGTATTCTCCATCCTGCTGCGGATATACTCGTCACTTTGCTGCAGGCCGCTGATCTGTTCCTGGAGAACCTTGATTTCACCTTCCGCTTTCTCCTTCTGCAGCTTCCGCTCATTGAAGAGGTTCCGGTCCTCTTCAAGGTTCCGGTCACATTCCTCCAGCTGCTGCTCCAGACGGACGTACTCTTCCTTGGTATTCTCATATTCCTGTTTGGTCCGCTCATAGTCCGAGGATGCAATGTCCAGCTTTTCCTCCAGCTGTTCCTTCTGGCCGCGCAGCCGGTCATACTCCTTCAGGAACTGATTCACCTCCAGGCTCTTCAGCTCCTCCTTTAATTTCAGATAGACACGTGCAACACCGGACTGCTTCTCCAAAGGAGCCAGCTGCTTCTCTATTTCCTTCAAAATGTCAGTAATGCGGGAGAGATTCAGCTTCTCTTCCTCCAGATTCTTTTCCGCCGCATATTTACGGCGCTTGAATTTCACAATTCCGGCCGCCTCATCAAATAATTCCCGGCGATCCTCCGGCTTACCGCTCAAAATCTTATCGATCTGTCCCTGTCCGATAATGGAATACCCTTCCTTTCCAATTCCCGTATCCATAAATAGCTCGTTGACATCCTTCAGTCGGCAGGGAGCTCCGTTAATCAGATATTCACTTTCTCCGGAACGGTATACTCTTCTGGCTACCGTTACCTCTTCATATTCAATAGGCAGCTTATGATCCGAATTATCAAGGGTGATGGCTACATAGGCATAGCCCAGAGGCTTTCGCATCTGGGTGCCGGAGAAGATCACATCCTCCATCTTCGCGCCGCGAAGCTGCTTTGCACTCTGCTCCCCCAGTACCCACCGGACGGCATCGGCCACATTGCTCTTACCGCTGCCATTTGGTCCGACGATGCCGGTGATGCCGTCATGAAATTCCAGCAGCATCTTATTGGCAAAGGATTTAAAGCCGTGAACCTCAATACTTTTTAAATACATCCGTAATCTCCTATCTATCCCAAATTACTATATTTCATCACAATCCTTAAAGTCCCGCTTTGGTTCAGCTCTCCCGCAGTCTTTGGATGGCCTGGCTGGCCGCCTCCTGCTCCGCAGCTTTTTTTGTTCTGCCGGCACCGGTGCCAATCTCATTATTTCCTATGAATACGGCAACCGTAAAGGTTTTGCTATGATCCGGCCCCTCCTCGGAGACCAGCTGATAGCGGAGTTTCTGTCCGTTATGATTGTTCTGGACCATTTCCTGTAAGATAGTCTTGCTATCGAAAAAGAGCTCTTTGTTCTTCAGATTGGCTAACAAAAAGTCTCTGATAAACTCTTTTGCATTAGTAAAACCACCGTCAAGGTAAATTGCACCGATCACCGCCTCCAGCACATCGGATAAGATAGAATCCCTCTCCCTGCCTCCGGAGATATCCTCTCCCCTGCCCAGAAGCAGATACTCCCCAATTTCCAGTTCCCTGGCGCAGGCAGACAGAGTCTGCTCGCATACAATGCTTGCCCGCATCTTAGTCATATCCCCTTCGGACAAATGCACATATTCCCTGTAAATGTACTCGCTGGTAACCAGTTCCAGCACCGCATCGCCCAGGAATTCCAAACGCTCATTGCTCTCTTCCTTACTCATCCTCATCTCATTGGCATAAGAACTGTGGGATAAGGCATGATAGAGAATAGACGGATCATGAAAGCGGTAATTGATCCTGCTCTCCAGCTCCTGCAGAGAAGCCTCCGTTTTTTTACCTGCCTTATTAAAGCGTGATTTCATATAGGCTGCCTCCTTATGTATGGAAAAGCCCATAGATAAGGCGAACCTTATTCACAGGGCTTTTCCACATGTAAGAGCGGTACCTTCCGTGTACCCCTCATCGTTTTCGATCAATAAATACGGGATTAATTCAATGCATTCTTTATCTGCTCAATCGCATCGGCTACCGTTACGATATTCTCTGCCTCTTCATTTGCGATTTCAATATCAAATTCTTCTTCAATTCCCATGATGATCTGGAAGACATCCAAAGAGTCTGCGCCCAGGTCATCCACAAAAGTGGTCTCCATTGTAATCTCATCTTCATCCACATTTAATACTTCACTGATAATTTTCTGTAACTTTTCAAATTCCATTCTTAGTCACCTTTCTTTCCTGATTTATTCGTTGTTACTGAGATTTGATCTGATTTTCTCGTTAATCCCCTGCTCGGTGAAGGTTACACATTGCAGGATTGAATTGCGTACCTCCGTGCTCTTCGCATTACCGTGGGTTTTAACAACAAGTCCGTTCAAGCCAAGGAGCGGAGCTCCGCCGTACTTTGAGGCATCAAATGCCTTTAAGGTTTCCTTTAATGCAGGCTTGCATAGCAGGGCACCCATCTTACTCTTTGTCGTACTCATAAGACCTGCCTTGATCTTCTTAACCAGGGCAGTTCCAAGTCCCTCGTATAATTTGAGAATTACATTGCCGACAAAGGCTTCACAGACGATGACATCTGCCCCGCCGTTGGGGATCTCCCGTGCTTCAATGCTGCCGATGAAGTTAATATCCCTGCAGTTTTTTAATAAGGGAAAGGTCTCTTTCACCAGCTGGTTGCCCTTCTCTTCCTCCGCGCCGATATTCACAATCGCCACCCTTGGTTTCTTAATGCCCAGGACATTTTCCATATAGATGGAGCCCATCTTCGCAAATTGTACCAAATGAGAAGATCTGGCATCCACATTGGCGCCGCAGTCAATCAACAGGGACACTCCGTCCATGGTGGGAATTAAGGGGGCCAACGGCGGCCTCTCTACTCCCGGAATACGGCCCACCAGCAGCTGGCCCCCGGCCAGCACGGCACCGGTGCTTCCTGCCGATACAAAGGCATCGGCTTCCTTATTCTTAACCATGGAAAGCGCGGCAACAATTGAGGAATTCTTCTTACGGCGAATGGCCAGAACGGGTGCCTCATTATTGGTAATGATCTCCGGCGCATGTACGACCTGTATGCGTTCCTTATCATAATCGTACCCGCTCAGCTCCTTGCGAAGGATCTCTTCCTCTCCGGTTAATATCACCTTAATGTCCTTCTTTTCCTGAACTGCGAGGACCGCTCCCTTTATGATCTCTCCCGGAGCGTTATCGCCGCCCATTGCATCCACTGCAACCGTAATCATACCTGTACTCCTCCCATTCAACCAAAATCCTATGTAGCCAATCTATAAATCAATATACTCGATATCATTCTAAAAATCAACCACATTTTTTATAAAAATAAAGCTGCCGCGCAATTGCCGTTACAGTTCCCGGTGCAGTTGGGTGGAGGACATGATGCTCCCTCACACAGGACGGAAGACACATAATCGGATTTGTATGCCATAGCCGTACAAGTATATTCGTCTATGTCATACAAATCCGATTATGTGTCTTCCATACAGTGCATTACGGGAGCATCATGTCCTCCACCCAACTGCACCGGGAACTGTAACCAGTTGCTTTCAAGCAACCCCTGCCCATGCACAGAATGTGCATCTTGCAAAGCATTTTATCGTATAGGGCGAACTTTCCCTGACAATAACAAGCCTGCCGAATTACGGCAGGCTTGTATGCAATATAATTATGCTTTCTTATAAAAGAAGGATTTGTAATTATGAAAGCCGATTTGCTGTGCCTGTATAATCTGCTCCGTGCTTCCTACAAATAATAATCCGTCTTTTTTCAATGATTTATGAAATTCGGAATAAATCTTATTCTTCGCTTCATCTGTAAAATAAATCAAAACATTGCGGCAGACAATCAAATCACAATTTGCGGGATAAGGATCCCTCAACAGATCATGCTGCTTGAATTCCACACAAGCCTTCACCTGATCAGAAATCTGATAGGTCCGGTCATTGACTTCCGTAAAAAACTTGCTTATAAATTCTTCCGGGACTCCCTTCAGACTTTTTACATGATATAAACCGGTCTGGGCCTTGGCCATAACCGTTCTGTCAATATCCGTCGCCAGAATCTTGATTTTTCCCATGGGAAGGAATTTTGATAACTGCATTACCAGGGAATAAGGTTCGTCTCCTGTGGAACAGGCGGCGCTCCATATCTTAAGCTCCTTGCCGAAATGCTCCAGCAGATAGGGAAACACCTCTTTTTCAAGCAAAGCCCACTGCTCCGGATTCCGAAAGAACTCGGATACATTAATGGTAATGTAATTGATAAATTCATCATAGGCTATCCGGTCTGTCTTCAGCCGGACAATATAATCGTCAAAGGATGTAATTCCATGCTTTGTAATCAAAGCCTCGATACGCCTCTTCATCTGGCGTTCTTTATAGGAATTCAAATCAATCTTTGTCATCTCATAAATAGACTGTTTAAACTTTTCGTAACTACCCAGCAAGACAAGTCTCCTTTATCATCCGTTAACTATAGCGTAATGACATACGCTTTCCCTATCTTATGATTATTCGCCATCCTCCGGCACGAGAGCTTCCTCTTCTTCTCTCTCAGGAGTCTCCAGGGCTTTAATGCTTAAGCTGATCTTCTTATCCTCTTTGTTGAATTCCACAACTCTGGCCGTAATCTCCTGACCGATCTTCAGTGCATCGGAGGGCTTCTCTACATGCTCTCTGGAAATCTGGGATACATGCAGCAGTGCATCAATACCCGGCTCTAATTCAACAAATGCGCCGAAATCCGTCATACGGGCGATTACTCCGTTAACCACATTGCCTACGGCATACTTGTTCTCTGCGTCGATCCAGGGATTGGCACTTTCAAACTTCAGGCTGAGGGCAATCTTCTCCCCCTGGATATCCTTAATAAAGGCCTTGACAACATCACCTACCTTGAATACCTTCCTGGGATTCTCAACCCTTCCCCAGCTCATCTCTGAGATATGAAGCAGACCGTCCGCTCCGCCCAGGTCGATGAATACGCCAAAGTCCGTAATGTTCTTAACGGTGCCTTCTACCGTATCACCAACATGAATTCTTTCAAACAGCTCTTTCTTTAAGCCTTCTTTCTTGGCAACGATTAACTGCTTGCGGTCACCGATGATTCTTCTCTTCTTCGGGTTGAATTCGGTGATAACAAAATCAATGCTCTCTCCGGCATATTTTGCCAGATCCTTCTCATAGGTATCGGAAATCAGGCTGGCAGGAATAAATACTCTTGCCTCATCGATTACCACACTTAAGCCGCCGTTTAATACGGCTGCAACCTTAGCGGTTAAGACCTCATGATTCTCAAAGGCCTCTTCCAGTCTCTTGTTGCCCTTCTCCGCGGCAAGTCTCTTGTAGGTTAAAGCCACCTGGCCTTCCCCGTCATTCACCTTGAGAATCTTTGCCTGCATTACATCGCCCACATTTACAACGGTTCTTAAATCCAGATTGGGCGTATTGGTATATTCGTTTCTCGTAATAATACCTTCCGACTTGTAGCCTATATTTAAGATGATCTCATCTTCTTTGACGCCCAAGACAATTCCTTCTACAACATCACCGTTGTTTATTTTCACTACCTTCTCTTCTTCTAATAATTGTTCGAAACTCTTTTCTGACATAGCGGTATGAACCTCCTTGATAATATTGTTTGGGGTCGAAGCCCCTGCTGTAATACCTACGTTTCGATAAGATTTAAACTTGTTTAAATCCAGGTCATCAAGTTTCTGTATATAGTAAGTATTTTCACATTCATTTTTGCAAATCTCATAAAGCTTTCTCGTATTCGAGCTATGCTTTCCGCCGATAACAACCATGGCATCCGACTGCCTTGCAAGCTGCAGGCACTCTGTCTGCCGTTCCTCCGTGGCATTGCAAATTGTATTTAAAACAAATATATCATAACCCTTTTTTGATATAATTTCAACTAAATCTTCAAATTTCTTGTAATTAAATGTCGTCTGTGCCACAATGTATATTCTCTGAGCCCCGGAAGCACTGAAGTTCCCGGCTTCTTCCTCATTTTCTATGACAGTATAACCGGAAGAAGAGTCCCCTGAAAGGGTATGGCACCATCCAATAATTCCCTGTACCTCCGGATGAAGCGGATTGCCAATGATAACGATGTGGTATCCCTCTTCACTCTTTTTCCTGACAACCCTATGTATTTTTTTCACATAAGGACAGGTGGCATCCAACAATTTATGTCCGCAGGAAGACAGCTCGTCCTGCAGCGTTTCAGAAACACCGTGGGAACGTATGATTATTGTACCCGCCGGTAAAACTTTTAATTCTTCGGGAGTTTCAACAACTTGGACTCCTTTTTTGCTTAAATCGGCCACTACCTCTTCATTATGGATAATCGGTCCGAAGGTATAGACCGGACGTCCGCTTTGAATTTCCTGATCTACCAAATCCATCGCCCGTTTTACACCGAAGCAGAAACCGGCAGTATTTGCAATTGTAATTTTCAATCGGTTATCCCTCTTTCCGGTTACAGGAACTGCGGTACAGTTCCAGAATGTATTCCACCACCTCATCGATTGACATATGGGAGGAATCCAGAAAAACAGCATCTTCCGCCTGCCTTAAGGGTGCGAATTCCCTGGTCATGTCCCGATGGTCCCGGTCAATGATATCCTGTTCTATCACATCCATATCCGCAGACTGACCCTTTTCCCTCAGCTCAGCCCATCTCCTTCTGGCGCGCTCCCTGGTGCCGGCAGTCAGATAAATCTTCAGATCAGCCCGGGGCAGCACATACGTCCCGATATCCCGGCCATCCATAACCACGCTTTCCTTCTTCGCCAGGCTTTGCTGAAGCTCCACCAGCTTAAGCCGGACAGCCTTATTCACAGAAGAAGCACTGGCCATATTACCCACCTCTTCCGTGCGAATATATTCGTTGACTCTCTCTCCGTTCAAAAGGACAACCTGTTCTCCGTCCCGGTACTCAAGGGTGATATCCACTTCCTTACAAGCGGCCTCAATTCGCCCGCTATCCGATGCATCGATATTATTTCTTAGAAAATAAAGTGCCATAGCCCGATACATCGCCCCGGTATCCACATAGATAAAATTCAGTTTTCTAGCCAGGATTTTTGCTATGGTGCTCTTACCGGCACCGGCCGGCCCGTCAATTGCAATATTGAAAATATTCACAGCAACCTACCTCCGAGTTTCATTAACATAGGACAAACGGACTGCCGTCTGTCATTTATTCAAATGTGCGTTTTCTCACCATTGAATACCATAGGAATATCATTGTCATGTTCCGCAGCTACAGACCTGCGGACTGTCCGGCCAGCCAGGCGGTCGACCAGGCGATCTGCAGATTATAGCCCCCTGTCAGCGCATCCAGATCCAGAACCTCTCCCGCAAAATACACACCCTTCACCAGCTTTGATTCCATGGTGGAAGGATTGACCTCTTTTACCTGGATACCGCCCTTGGTGATAACGGCCTGATTGTAGTCGCTGAGCCTCGTAATCTGGAAGGTGAGGTGCTTCAGCAGCTCCGCCAGAGCCAGCCGCTCTTCCTTGGTAATGGAGTTTACTTTCTTTTCCGAATCAATAGGGCATAGACGAATAATAACATCTATTAGTTTATTTGGCAATAGGCGGTCCAGGGAATTCTTAAATTGTTTATTTTTAAATTCTTCGAAATCCCGCAGGATTCGGGCGTCCAGCTGCTCCGATGTCAGGGCCGGCTTCAGATCAATGCTTAAGGTGACCGGTTCCCTGTTCTGCAGATAAGGAAGGAGAAAGCTGCTGGCGCTTAAGATGACCGGACCGCTTACCCCGAAATGGGTGAACATCAGCTCTCCGAAATCCCGGTAAATCTGCTTTGCACCTACGGTTACCGTAACCTCCACATTCTTCAGGGAAAGTCCCATCAGATCCTTGACATACTCCTCCTTCGTATGCAGGGGGACCAGAGAGGGGTGCAGGGGGGTTACCGTATGGCCCAGTTCCCTGGCAAAGCGGTAGCCGTCACCGGTGGACCCTGTCACCGGGTAGGACAAACCTCCGGTGGCAATGATTACTCCGTCCCCCAGAAAGGCCTCCCCGGAATTCTTCACCATCAGACCATAAAAGCTGCCGTCCCGGGTCAATAGCTTTGTCACCTCGCTATGATACCTTACCATAACAGCCTGACGCTCCAGCTCCTTCTTCAATACGGCAATGACATCCGAGGACTTATCGGAAACGGGAAAGACCCGGTTCCCCCGCTCCACCTTAAGGGGGAGCCCCAGCTGTTCGAAGAAGTCCATGGCATCATAATTGCTGAAGGTATGATATGCCCTGAACAGAAATTTGGGATTGGTGACCACCTGATCAAAGAAGGTGTCCCGGTCGCAGGCATTGGTAAGATTGCATCTTCCCTTGCCGGTAATATACAGCTTTTTCCCAAGCTTTTCATTCTTCTCCAGCAATATAACCTTATGCCCTCTGCGGGCTGCTGCGATTGCCGCAAGCATTCCTGCGGCTCCGCCGCCTATCACGTAGATCTTACTCATTCTGTACCGACCTTCACTGTTTATTTTTATAATATAACGAAAGCGTCAAAAGTGCTGCGCACCTTTACGGATGCAATATATTGATATGCAAGCATGTTTGCATATCAATATATTGCATCCGTAAAGCACCGGAGGTGCTTTTGACGCTTTCATCATATTATTAGGTAATTGTCGAATACAAATTATCTGTACCGCAATTACCTAATGAAATAATGCCTATTTACTTATCCTCCAAATATATTTCATTTAAGCCTAATGCAATATGACCGCTGGTGTAGGCTTCGCCTTCCGCACGGTATATAATCTTATTATAATCCTCTAAATTATCCACCAGACTCTGCGCTATGGCATCCAGAATTGATTCCTCATAGCCGGAGCCCATCTCGCTGAGGGGCGCCTTGTCTTTATAAAAGCTGACGATAACCGTATCGCCCTGGGTTGTGACATTCTCAATCCCCACATCCAGAGAACGGTCCGCCATGGCTTCCACTACTTTCTCAACAATGAGCTGAGGGGTGATTTCCGCATCGGCAGGAACCAGTGCAGTTACATTCTCCGGTCCTCCTGTGCTCACATTCACAGTATAGATGGTAAGCTCGGTATTCTCCGTAGGTCTGATTTCTCCAGGGGTAACGTTCTCTGCGCCCGGTGTCAAAGCGGGAGTTGCGGATGCCTCCCCGGAATCGCCCGGTTCGGGAGTATCCTCTCCGTTTCCTTCGGAGGTCTTTCCCGGTTCTTCCTCTTCAGGCTCCTTTTCCGAGGGGGCCTGAGTTATTGTGGGACTGTTTTTCTCGTCCTCTGATCCTTTAAAGAAACCAAAGTGTACAATATCACATCCAGCCAGAAAAAATAATCCCGCAACGATGATTATCAACATCAATAATTTCCTTCTTCGTTCCATAATAACCTCTTTTCTTGCACTATGTCCTGCCCGTCATGGACTCATCTGCTAATTGTGTACGTTGTTTACAACGTGTACTTTCTTTTATTAACTGTTTTCACGATAGTCCACAACTGTGTCATTTCTATGGTATTATGGAACATTTTATAAAAATTTCATGGGAATTGATGCTAATCCTGTTGATATCTGCCAGTATTTACATAACAATGCCTGCCGCAGGAGGGAGCACCATATCCTCCTTCCAGCGGCAGGCACTGTTATCGGCTTTTATCCTCCATAAGCAGGCTTCTTCTCAGCAGGTCCAGTGCGCTGATTACGCTTGACTCCCGGATCTTCTGGCGGTTGCCCTTCAGCCTCAGCTCCTTCACATTTACCTGACCCCCTGCCAGGGAAGCAATATAGACCAGGCCCACCGGCTTCTCCCGGGTCCCCCCCTCCGGCCCCGCAATTCCCGTAACCGCAAGGGCGGTATCCGCTCCTGCGGCTCTGGCGGCTCCCAGCACCATTTCTCTGGCGGTCTCCCCGCTGACGGCCCCATAGGAAGCCAGAGTCTGCTTGCTCACCCCCAGATATTTCATCTTCGCTTCATTGGAATAGGTGATAAAGCCTTCCTTTAATACCTCGGACACCCCGGCAACATTCACCAGACGTCCCGTCAGCATACCTCCGGTACAGGATTCTGCGGTTGCTATGGTATGGCCCCCCGACTGCAGCAGCTTTACCACAACCTCCTCCAGGGTTTCTTCCTCCCGGGTGGTATAAATAAAATCTCCGAAACGGCGGGTGAGTTCCTCCACCACCGGATCAATGAGCTTCCTGGCTTCTTCGGCAGAATCTGCCGCGGCAGTGACACGAAAATGCACCTCTCCGCTTTTGGCATAGGGTGCAATGGTGGGATTGGTCTGGGCCTCGATCAGATCCAGAATATCTGTCTCCGCCTTACTTTCTCCGATTCCGCATATTTTCACCATGCTGGACAGGAATACCTTGCTCTGCTTTGCCTGCAGATACGGATAGATGGCTTCTTCAAACATGGGCAGCATCTCTCCCGGAGGGCCCGGCAGCAGGATAACCGTCTTCTCTCCCGTCTCCACAATATAGCCGGGCGCGGTTCCATTATTGTTTCCAATCACCTTCGAGCCTTGGATTTTCAAAGCCTGCTTCCAGTTATTCTCCGTGATCGCCGCGCTGACCTCTTTCTGATAGCGGAAATGGAAATATTCTTCAATATGCCGTCGGGAGGCTTCCTCCATAACAAGCTCCAGCCCCAGGGTCTTTGCCACCGCTTCCTTCGTCATATCATCCTGGGTCGGGCCCAGTCCTCCGGTCAGGATCACAATATCAGAACGTCCCAGGGCCGTTTTCAGACTTTCACAAAGCCTGCCCTCATTATCCCCGACCGTCGTCTGATAATAGAGGGAAAAGCCCAGCTCCGCACATCTCCTGGACAAATAATTCGCATTCGTATTGACAATATTGCCAAGCAGCAATTCTGTTCCTACACTGATTAATTCAACTGTCATGTTCCGTCAGCACCTTTTTATTCTTAATCATATAGTCAATCAAAGAGATCACCGTCAGAGCCGCAGCCAGGTAGACAGCTATCTGCTCCAGAACATTGATCCATACAAAATCCAGATTAATAATTAACATAATACTCATCACCATCTGTACGACGGTCTTTATCTTCCCCCACCAGCTTGCCGCAATCACTACCCCGTTATCGGATGCAATCAGACGGAAGCCGCTGATGATAAATTCCCTGGCAATAATAACAATTACAATCCAGGCCGGCAATAACCCCAGTTCCACCAGGCAGATCAATGCGCTGGATACCAGGAGCTTATCTGCAAGAGGATCCATAAATTTTCCGAAATTGGTCACCAGATTGTTCTTTCTGGCAAGATAGCCATCCAGCAGGTCGGACAAAGCAGCAATAATAAAAACCGCCGCTGCTATCATTCTGCCGCCGGGGATGGAAGGCACCAGCATAAACACCACAAATACCGGTATCATAAATACCCGGAACAGCGTAATTTTATTCGGTAGATTCACAATTATGTCTCCCTTCCGCCAATTCTCCGATCAGATCGTAGTCCTTCGCTCCTGTTACCTCCACTGTGACAATATCCCCGGAGATCAGCTCCCGCTCAGAATTCAGGAACAAAAATCCGTCTACCTGGGGAGCGTCCCGATAGGTTCTTCCGATATATACCTGATCCTCATCGGCAATCCTGCCCTCGATCAGCACCTCACAGGTCCTGCCGACCAGGCTCCCGTTCTGTTCAAATACAATGCCCTGCTGGAGCTTCATAATCTCCTTCTGTCTCTGTTTCTTCACCTTAGCCAGAATCTGGGGCTTCAATCCGGCAGCCGGGGTATTATCCTCCTTGGAATAGGGGAAGACTCCCAGCCGTTCGAACCGCATCTCCCTTACAAATTCCAGCAGTTCCTCATGCTCCTCCTGAGTCTCTGTAGGAAAACCCGTAATGAGGGTGGTTCTTAGAACAATGTCCGGCAGATTGCTCCGAAGCTTCCCGATGATTCTCTTCAGATCCGCCTGGTTGGTCCTTCGTCCCATAAGCTTCAGAATACGGTCCGAGGCATGCTGGATGGGAATATCCAGATAACGGCAGATCTTAGGCTCCTGCTTCATGGCTTCGATCAATTCATCCGTGATCTCCTCCGGATAGCAATAAAGAATCCGGATCCAGGCAATTCCGGGTATCTTACACAGCTCATGAAGCAGCTGTGCCAGCCGGACCTCTCCGTACCGGTCCTTCCCGTACAGGGTGGTCTCCTGGGCCACCAGAATCAATTCCTTCACTCCCTGTTCCGCCAGATAAGCCGCTTCCCCGAGCAGCTCCTCCATGGGCACGCTGCGGTAATTCCCGCGCACCTGGGGAATAATACAATAGGTACAGTGCTTATCACAGCCCTCGGCAATTTTCAGATACGCGCTGTAGCTTCCGGAGGTGAGCATACGCTTGCCGCTGCTCTTAGGCAGAACCTCCAGAGATTCAAAATGCGTATGTTGTTTTCCGTCCGTAAGCCCCTTCAGCACCTCCACAATTCCGGCAAAGCTGGAGGTTCCCAGCAAGGCGTCCACTTCGGGAATTTCCCTGAGGATCTCTTCCTTATAGCGCTCTGCCAGACATCCTGTAACAATGAGGGCTTTCAGAGTGCCCTTCTTCTTATATTCCGCCATCTCCAGGATGGTGGTAATGCTCTCTTCCTTGGCATCGTGAATAAAGCAGCAGGTATTGACGATGATGACATCCGCTTCCGCTTCTTCACTGGTAATCCGGTATCCGTTCTCATGAAGAATACCAAGCATATTCTCACTGTCCACCAGGTTCTTATCACAACCCAGGGATATAAAATAAATATTCATTCTATTTCTTTCAACCTTCCTCGTGCTCAGCTCACTGATTCCACACAATTATTCATAAGCATGGCAATGGTCATGGGACCGACTCCTCCGGGCACCGGGGTGATTGCTGACGCATGCTCCGCCACATCCGCATAATCCACATCACCGCATAATTTGTTATTCTCATCCCGATGGATTCCCACATCAATGACTACGGCACCTTCCTTGACATAATCCTTCGTCACAAACCTGGGCTTGCCGATGGCAACGATGAGAATATCCGCCCGCTTCGTTATTTCCTTGAGATTCACCGTGCGGGAATGGCATATGGTCACCGTGGCATTCTCCCTAAGCATCAGCATAGCCATGGGCTTGCCGACGATATTGCTTCTGCCTAATACAACACATTCCTTGCCCTGAATCTCAATCCCGGAGCGTTTTAACAACTGGATCACACCGGCAGGCGTGCAGGAGACAAAGCCCTTCTGTCCGATGCTCAAAGCCCCTACGTTCTGTGGATGGAATCCATCCACATCCTTTTGCGGGGATATAGTCTGAATGACCAGATCCTCATCCATATGGGCGGGCAAAGGAAGCTGGACCAGAATACCGTTCACCTGTATATCCTCGTTGAGCCTGCCAACCAGCGCCAGCAACTCCTCCTGAGAAGTGCTCTCCTCCAGCTCATAGGACAGGGAGCGGATTCCGATATATTCACATGCTTTCTTCTTATTGCCTACATACACGCTGGAGGCAGGGTCCTTCCCCACCTGTATCACAGCCAGGGTTACAGAAACACCCTCCTGTGCCAGGTTCTCCACCTTAACCTTAAGCTCTTCCTTGATTTCCGCCGATATCTTCTTGCCATCAATAACAGATGCCATGTCTATCACTCCTATCAAATTAATCCCATTATCTTTTATCGCACCCTTACATCATAATATATTCCGGTTAATATCACAAGATATAAATTTAAGATGGGGTTACTCCCGCTACAAAGTATTCCGATATTCATTAGCGGAAATCCCAACATTCTTTTTAAAAACCCGGGAGAAATGGGCCATGTCCACAAATCCCACCCGTTCCGCAATATCCCCGATACGCAGGGAAGGATCCCGAAGAAGCCTCTGGGCCTCTTTAATTCTAACATTATTCAGGATTTCGGAAAAGTTCTGGCCCAGATGACGGTTCAGCAGCTTGCTTAAATGCCACTGACTGACATAGGTTTTTTCAGCCACCTCGGACAGGGTGATTTTATGGGGATAGTTCTGCTCAATATATTTCATGGCATTATTCACAATAAAATTGCTGGCCTCATTATCATAGCGTTCCTCAACGGCTGTTTCTTCTCCCCCGGCAGGATGATTCGTTGCTGCCGGCGGCTGCTTTTCCTTCAGATTATTCACCATGGTCGCGATGGCTTCCTCCAGCTCTTCCATATTGGAAGGCTTCAAAAGAAACCGGGTTACTCCCAGCCGGATGGCCTGCTGGGCATATTCAAACCGGCGGTAGCCGGTGAGAATGCTGATCTCCATATTGGGGAATTCCGACTTCAACCCGGCAATCATGGTCAGTCCGTCCATATCCGGCATGGAGATGTCCGTAATCACAATGTCCGGCTTGTACTCCCGGATCACCTGCGAACCTTCAATGCCGTCATAAGCAGTGGCCGCAATTTTACAGGAATACTGATCCCATTTGACCATGCGGGATATTCCCTCAACAATGATTGGTTCGTCATCAATAATTACTACCTGGTACATTGAATTCTCCTTTTGCGTTGATTTCCAGAACTTCATCCAATAAATCCTTCGCCGATCTCTCGCCTGTGGACACCTTAGCAATCCCCGCCACCAGAGTGCTGTAGGCTTCCTGAGAGATACGGGAATCCGTGGGGGAGGAGGTGCTGGTGGCAGAATTCGCATGATGGAGGCCGGAGATTCCAAGGGGGGTCAGCTCCTTTGGCGGCTCCACCTTAGCGGTGGCCTGACCGTTGCCTCCCCAGTAAAGAGCAATGGCCTGGGCATTGGTATGAGCCATAACAAACTTCACCGCCGCATCCCTCTTATCAGAATCCTCCCATGCCTTCCTGGTGATATAGAAGCCGGAGGAAATCCCTCCCACAATGCTTCCCTCCTCGGCCTTCCCGCCGGGAATGGACGGGGGAGCGATGACCACCGTATTCTCCTGGTCCGGGATGCTGTTCAGATACCAGGAGCCTTCCATCTGCATTGCGGCATCCTTCCTCTTAAACAGCTCTCCCGCATAATCATTGTCAATGCTGTCCGCATTCTCCGAAAATGCTCCCATCTCCCTCAGGACCCGGAACATCTCAAGCCCCCTGCACCAGTCCTCGGGCGCCGTCTTCGGAATCTGGATATAATTCTCATGACCTGCCGCGGACAGCAGAAAGAATTCAATCCAGTAATGGGGCACATTATTCAGTGAAACGGCAATGGGTATCACACCGTTCTCCCGAAAGGTTTCAATTGCCTTAAGAAGCTTGTCCCAGTCCGTCGGAAGCTCCAGATCAAATTGATCAAACAGATCCTTGTTGCAGAACAGCCCTTCCCAATAGCCTGTAGTGGGCACCGCCCTCTGAATCCCGTCCGGATTGGCCGCGGCCTCCAGTGCCGTATCCAGGATGTCCGCCGCATAATCGGGATATACCTCCTTAATCTCGGCAATGGAAACAAATTTGCCCGCTGCCAGGACATCGCTGGCATTGGAATCCGTAAAATACTGTATCACATCCGGTTCATTGCCCACGGCAAAATCGGCGGCAATCTTCGCCTTCCAGTCCTGATCCGAGGTCTGGGAATCATCCTCAATTGTAATATAGGGATAATCTGTTGTGAACTGCCTGTTAATCGACTGGTATCTTCCCGCATTGGCATCGGTTCCGCCATACATGGATGCCGTGGTCAGTATAACAGGAACCGTCCCCGGGTTCCCGGACAGGGAGCTGTCCGTTCCCGCGGCTTTCTCCTCTGTCCAATCCTCCGCCCCCGTCTTTTTGTCGCATGCGCCTGCCATCAGGATAACAAGCACAAGAACAAGAAGGGCTGCTGCCCTGTTTTTTATTTTTTTCATGTTAACCCTCATTCCTTCCTTTGCATCAGTCCGGTTGTTTATATATCAGATCTATTCCACAAAAGACTCGGTTTGCTCAGATTAACCCTGTCCGGATCGTATTCCACGGGAATTGTTATGGTCGAGGCGGTCTCCCCGCCTGCCAGCGGTCCGATGGTCAGTCCGTATTCCTCACCATAGATCAGCTTAATGCGCTCATTTACATTAAACACTCCCATGGCCTCATGCCGGCCCTTCCCGGTGCGCCTTAAGGGGCCGCGGTCAGGGGAGGCTTCTTCTCCCTGCTGCTCCTGGTTTCCCTCCAGAATATGGCGGACACGGACAACATCCTCTTCCGTCATGGGATTTCCCGTGTTGACAATCTGCAGAATTGCATTCTCCTTTTCTTTAAATACACGAATCCAGATGGTGCCGCTTTTTACTGTCTCAACCCCATGCACCACCGCATTTTCGATCAACGGCTGCAAAATCAGCTGGGGAACCTCTATGCGGAGCAGCTCCTGATCCACTTCCTTTTCAATCTTGAGCCGTTTGCCAAAGCGCATGGAGATAATATAGCAATAGGCATCCACACAGCGAAGCTCCTCCGCCAGGCTGATCATCTTCCGGTTGGAGCGGTCCATGCTGTAATTCAGGAGAGTTCCCAGGGCTTCGATCATTTTCGATACGGTCATATCCCCCGCCATCCTGGCCTGCCAGTTCATCATTTCCAGAGTATTGTTCAAAAAGTGAGGATTGATCTGGGATTGCAGGGCAATAATCTTGGCATCCTTCCGGGCCAGCTTCTCACTGTAGGCATAGTCAAAGAGATACTTGATCTCAGAGGACATCTGGTTAAAGGAGGATTTTAAGACTTCAAACTCCGTATTCGGCATGGATTTCCCCACCACCTGTCTTCCGATATCACCCTTTTCCAGGCTTCTGGCGGCTTCTACCATGATTCCCATTGGCTTGGTGATGTGGTGGGAAATAAAATAAATCATATAAAGGAAGATCGGTACAATGACCAGCATGATCAGAAACATAACCCCGTAGAGCACCTGCAGCTCTGAAAAAATCAGCTTCTCATTGACAATCAGAATTGCTCCGAAGTGAAAATCATCGTACTTCTGCTGGTAGATCATACCGATAAAGGGTTTGTCATGCTCTTCTATCACTCTCCTGTTGATGTTCCTGGAATACCTTGTCTTCAGCTTCTCTATCATTCCCTGGGGCTCCTCCTGCAGCAGACGGGAATCATAGGTGATCATAGAACCGGTATCATTGACATAGAAGGCCAGCTCATAGTCCTTATTCAGATAGATCCCGTCAATCAGCTTATCCTTGTTCAGCTCCAGTACCAGCGTCCCGAATTTGGTATACTTTGTCGTGGTGTAGAGGTTGCGGATGACGTAAATCCTCCCGTCAATGACTCTGACATGGGCATCCGTCGTATCCTGCCGGGTGATGGCCCGGGCCTCCTGCTCCACCTTCTCATAGTAAATATCGATATAATTGCTCTCTTTTTGTTTGGTATAATAGATTTCCTCAGGCTCCTCGCTCAGATAGAAGACCGCGATCTCGAAGCGGTTGTCATTATAGAATTTACTGGTCAGATTGCCTGTAATCTGGCGGTAAAGCTCTGCTTTGCTCATCATGCCCTTGGCATATTCCCACCATGCCTTTTCAATTACCTGCTCATAGGAGATTTTCTTGGAAATGTCAATAGCTTCATCGATGCGCTGTGCATTGAAATATGTAAAATTCTTAAGCCCCTCTTCCATCAGGGCGGTGGTCTTGCCGATAATATCATTCCGGTAGGATACGGTCATGAAAATATAGATGATTGATATGGGAACCATCCACAGAATCACTACCAGAAATAACAATGTTCTTCTTAAGGAAAATATCCTTTTCATCCTTTTACCCCATTCCGCCGCGGGAAGCGGCATAAAATACTGAATAGAAGAGCGAAGAGTACCTTAAAAGGGTTACCCAACGGATAACCCCTCTGTCAGTATCATTATTATAACATATTTTTTCTAAATTATCCAATCTTTTATATTCCTACCCATCGAGTCCCATAAAGGTTTCAAAAACCCGGCATACCATTTTCTCCTGGCCTTCTACGGGCATCTCACAGAAGATACGCAGAAGCGGCTCCGTGCCGGAGAAGCGGATTCCGATCCATCCCCCGTTCTTGAAATAGAGCTTGCAGCCGTCCAGGTACGAGATTTTATCAATCTCCAGCGGAATCTCCGGGAGGAGCTTATCCACCAGAAGCATCTGCTGGATCTCTTCCTTCTTCTGAAGATCAAACCGGTAATCCCGTTCCTCCATATAGGTACATCCGAATTCCTCATAGATGCCCTGGACGATCTGGGACAGCTTCTTTCCCACCACTGCAATCATCTCAACCAGCAGGGCTGCGGCATAGACTCCGTCCTTGCCCTTGATATGCCCCCGCACCGTCAGTCCTCCGGAGGATTCGCCTCCAATGACGGCATCGGTCTCATTCATCTTGGAAGAGATATATTTGAAGCCTACGGGAACCTCATAGCATTTTTCACCAAAGCTTTCCGCCACCTTGTCCAGCAGATGCGTGGTTGCAATATTGCGCACCGCGGGGCCCTTCCACCCCTTATACTTCACCAGATAATAATATAGAAGCACCAGAATGTCATTGGGATGCAAAAACCGTCCGTTGTCATCAATCACACCGATGCGGTCCGCATCACCGTCTGTGGCAATACCAATATCACAGTGGTGGTCAATCACATAATTCTGAAGACTTCGCAGGGTTGCCGCCGACGGGGAGGGAAGCTTGCCACCAAAGAGAGTGTCATGCCGGTCATGGATGATGGCGACCTCGCATCTTGCTGTTAGCAAAATGGTCTTCAATGAGGTCTCACTCACACCATACATGGGATCCAGGGCAATCCGCAGGCCGCGGTCCCGGATTGTCTGCATGTCTACCGCCCCGATGATATTATCAATATATTCGTTCAGCGGATTGATCTCATGTATCAGCCCCGCCGCCTTTGTCTTCTCGTAATCCAGGTTGATGTCCTCTCCCTCGCCCACATCCCTGATATAATTCTCAATCTCCTGAGTCTGGAATTCGTCAGCATCCCTGCCGCCCTGGGTAAAGACCTTAATCCCGTTATAGATGGCCGGATTATGGCTCGCGGTAATCATCATTCCGTAAGGAAAATCATGCTTCATGACATAATACATAATCAACGGTGTGGGCGAGGAACGGTTAATCAGATAAGCGGTAATGCCCTCCGAAGCAAATACATAGGCAGCCCACTGCATTGCTTCCTTGGACAGAAATCGGCGGTCATAGCCCAGGACAATCCCCTTATCAGCTGCTCCTTCGTCTTTCATCTTCCTGGCAAGAGCCTTTGACAGCCTCTGTATATTGGCCTTAGTGAATTCCTCTCCTATGATGGCTCTCCAACCGCCGGTACCAAATTTAATCATTCTGCTTCCTCCCTGTCCTGCTTCTTAATATGAAGGAGAGTCCCCTTGCGAACCCTCGCACTGAGTGTATAGCTACTCTTTGTTGTTCTTATTTTTACCCATTTCCCAGGATAACATGTATCTCATGGCTGGTTCCGACGGGCTGTGCAGGTATCCGGTCCACCACGGCTCCATCCAGCCGGAGCTCTTTTACACCCTTCATCACACCCTGGGGATTCTCCACATGGATATGATACCGGGCTCCTCTCCAGGTACGGTCAACACGGAATTCCTTCCATTCCGAAGGAATACAGGGATCGATGATCAGCTCCGTAAGCCCCGGACGAATTCCCAGCATATAATGGGTTGCGGAGAAATATGCCCAGCCGCCGGTTCCCGTCATAAAGGGATGTCTTGCCCTTCCAAAGCCGGTATGCTCCCTGCCCATGATAAACTGGCAGTAAGAATAAGGCTCTGCCTCCCGGATCTCGATCCTGTCATTCTGATTGTAGGGGCTTAAGGCGTCATAGAACTTCATAGCCCGGTCCCCGCGGCCCAGAATGCATTCCGCAGCCCA
This sequence comes from Anaerotaenia torta, assembly GCF_050433395.1. Classification (NCBI taxonomy): domain Bacteria; kingdom Bacillati; phylum Bacillota; class Clostridia; order Lachnospirales; family Lachnospiraceae; genus Anaerotaenia; species Anaerotaenia torta. The sequence goes on along the minus strand of NZ_JBNPXH010000006.1, from coordinate 248,527 downwards.
TGCCCAGGGATTGGGATGGCTGAAGATCGCACCGTTTTCCTTCAGTCCGGGGTACACCCTGGTAACAAATCCGATCTCCTCATCCGGTACGGTATAAGAGGGGCCGTTCAGCATAATGCCGTAGGGGGTGTACAGATACCGGTCAATAGAATCCATGGCAAGCTTGCCCTTTTCCGAATCCGCCAGTCCCGACAGCACGGCCCAGGCATTGGATTCCAGATGGATCTTGCCTTCCGTATCGGCCATCGTACCGATCTTTCTTCCGGTCCGGGTGATTCCGCGGATATACCATTCCTGATCCCACAGCTCCCGCTCACAAACTTCCTTGACATTCTTCCGCATTGCTTCGTATCGTTCTACATCTGCAGAATTGCCGGTAAACTCGGCCAGCTCAAGGAAATTCCCCAGCGCCCAATAATGCAGGAAGGATACCATGGCGCTTTCACCGCCGCCCAGATTCAGACAATCATTCCAATCCGCGCGAAGTCCCTTGCAGACACCGTGACTTCCCACCTGTTCATGGGAGAAGTCTAATATTCTCTTCATATGCTCATATACCGTACCGCTTCCGCCGTCGGCATAGGTGATCACTTCTTCCAGGAAATCCAGTTCCCCGGTCTCCTTCACATATTCCGTAATGGAACTGACCAGCCACAATGCGTCATCGGAGCAGGCCTGGTCGATTCCGTGAATGACATCCTCCTTATTGGGGACGGGAATTACCGTAGGGGACTGAAAGGGCTTCACACTGTTATCCGGATCAAACCATTCCGGTTGGAATAAATGAAGACCGTATCCCTTGGATACCAGTGCCCGGAGCAGCTCAATGATTCTCTGGCGGCATTTTCCCGGATTGGAGTGTACTACAGTCATAGAATCCTGGGAGGTATCCCGGTATCCCAGCCCGGTTCTCCCCCCTACCTCAATAAAAGAGGCAAAACGGGAAAACATCACGTTAATTTCCGCCTGGTACAGAGTCCAGGTATTAATCAGAGTATTCATTCCCTCATTGGGTGTCTGAATCTGAAGCTTGCTTCTTTTCTCCGCCCAATATTCCGCCATCTGACCGTATGCCCGGTCAATCACGGCAAAATCCGAATACTTCGCCCGAATTCTTCTTCCCTCCTCCCGGTTTCCTTCTCCCAGAAGGAATACCAGGCGAAGCTCTTCTCCCGGCTCAAGGGTAATTCGCTTATGCAGGGAACCGCAATGATTGCCGCCCTTCTCGTAAGAGCCGCTGCAAACACCCCTTTCCACTGCCGCCGGATTATTCTCCGTATGGTATAACCCGATGAATTTATCCCTGAGGCAGTCAAAGCTGTCCGGGGCAAAATTGGCGGTAAAAAACTGATAACCGAACTCCTCATAGAACAAATCATGTTCGATGATTCCATCCTCATAGGAGGAGCCTGCCGCATAATTACTCATCTGGAAATTGCGGTTATCCATATCAATATGATGATAGGAAAATTCAAGGTAGGAAAATACACTTAACGCTCTCTTCCTGTTATCGGTATTCTTAATGGTCACATCCCACAGCTCCACCGGATCGTCCATGGGAATAAAAAGCTTCTGCTGTGCCTCAATCCCGCTGTAGGCGCAGGAATACCGGGTATAGGAAAGGCCGTGGCGGCATTGGTACTTCGCTTCCTCTAAGGACTTACCCACCGGCTGCCAGGATATGCTCCAGTAGTCCCCGCTCTCATCATCCCGAAGATATACATAATGACCGGGACGGTCCATGGGGACACTATTGGCGCGAAAACGCGTGATCCGGTGATATTCCGGCGATTTATAGAAAACATATCCCCCGGCCGTATGATTGACCACCGCACACATATCCCTGACACCGATATAATTCGTCCATGAGGTCGGCAGATCCAATCTTTCAATCACATACTCCTGATGCTCATTGTCAAAATATCCATATTTCATAAAATCACGCACCTCCTCCGTTAATACCTTTATTATAATAAATTGAATATATTATGGTATTGCTAGGAATGCGAATATTTGATTGAACTTGCTATCCATATTTTTCAAAAATACAAAGGATATCGGAGCAAAAAAACAAGGCACAGATGCCATCGTATTTCATCCGCGTTACGATGTTATCTATGCCCATGCTATTATCATTTATTCCTGTCTAACCGTGGTAGTAATTGATCAGACAGCCCTTCAGAATAATCTCCCTCTCATCATCCGTAAGGTCTCCCAGAGTAAGGGCGAATTCCCGCATATCCTTCTTCACAACATAGGCCTTGATTTCACCGGCCTTTTCGGCAACTGCCCTGCGGATATCCTTGAGGAAGAGATAATCCCCGTTTTCAAAGGGAATCTCCTCTTTGAAAAGGAAGGGGAGCATTCCCCAGTTAATCAAATTGGAGCGGTAACGCTTGGTAGCGTATTCCTTTGCAATATTGGCAAGTCCGCCCAGCACCTTCTGGCAGCTGGCAGCCTGTTCCCTGGCGGAGCCGTCACCCGGCTTCACAGCGTAGATGACACTTCCGATCTGAGTCGAAGCCACATCAAAATCGAATTTCTCTGAGATTCGGTCAAAGACCTCCCTCAGCTCTTCATTGGCGTTGATAATGCCTCCCGCAGAGTCCGGGTCCTGTCCTGCGGCAAGTCTTGCTTTCTCGGCCTTTTGAACCTCTTTCGCCCGTCCCACATACTTCGGATCCTTCCGGGACAGGGTGAATTCAGCCAGTCCCAGGGGATTGGAACGGAAGGAGGAGGTCTCACCCGAAGGAATTAATTCATCCGTGGTAGTTACCGGATCATGAATCACGGACACCACCTTCAGAATCATATCCTCACTCAGGGCGGTCATGGCCGGCCAATCCACAATTCCGGGTCCGAACTTCAGCTCCACGCTGCTGTCCGGCTTGCCGATTCCGTTATAGACCCGATTATCATAGATGGCGCTGTCAAAATAATAGCGCGGCCTGGTGAAGTTCACATCCACATCCTCTGCCGAGGTCAGATACCCCTTGTTCGCCGCTGTGGCGGCGATGGACCGGGCATCCATCAGGGCAACGGAAGCAATCTGTCCGTTGGTGATCTTAGATCCCTCCCTGTTGGGGAAGTTTCTTGTGGTGTGACGGATGCTGAAGCCGTTATTGGCAGGAACATCCCCCGCCCCGAAGCAGGGACCGCAGAAAGCTGTCCGTATGGTTGCGCCGCTTGCCATCAGCTTAGCCACAGATCCATTCTTCACCAACTCCATAAATACCGGCTGACTGGCCGGGTATACGCTCAGGGAGAATTCATCCGCACCGATGAAGCGTCCGTTCAAGATATCCGTTGCATCACAGATGTTTTCAAAGCCGCCGCCGGCACAGCCCGCGATCGTACCCTGATCCACATACAGCCTTCCGTTACGGACCTTATCCTTTAAGGAATATTTGATTTTATTGTTATCCAGACTGACAAGAGCCTTCTTCTCCACCTCATCCAGAATATCATAGAGATTGGCATTCAGCTCGTCTATGGTATAGACATTGCTGGGATGGAAGGGCATGGCGATCATCGGCTTAATCTCTGACAAATCCACATGAATGAGGCCGTCATAATATGCCACTTGTTCCGGAGCCAGCTCCTGATAAGCCTGGGGTCTGCCGTGAATCTCATAGAATTCCTTCACCGCCCCGTCCGTTCTCCATATGGAGGAAAGACAGGTTGTCTCCGTGGTCATTACGTCGATACCGATACGGTAATCCACGCTCAGATTGCCGATACCGTCTCCCACAAATTCCATTACCTTATTATTAACATAGCCGTTGGCAAACACCGCTCCGATAATTGCCAGGGCAACATCCTGGGGTCCTACCCCTTTTCTCGGGGTTCCCGTAAGATATACGGCTACCACCTCCGGCATATTAATATCGTAAGTACGGTTCAGCAGCTGCTTCACCAGCTCCGGCCCGCCTTCTCCGATTGCCATGGTTCCCAGGGCACCGTAACGGGTATGGCTGTCCGAGCCCAGGATCATGCTGCCGCCCTCCGCCAATACCTCTCTGGCATACTGGTGAATAACCGCCTGGTGAGGGGGAACATATACCCCGCCGTACCGCTTCGCGCAGGAAAGGCCGAACATATGGTCATCCTCATTAATGGTTCCGCCCACGGCGCAAAGACTGTTATGACAGTTGGTGAGCACATAGGGCACCGGAAACTGCTCCAGCCCGCTGGCCCTTGCTGTTTGAATGATGCCCACAAAGGTTATGTCATGGGAGGTGAGCTTATCGAATTTAATCTTTAATTTTTTATCATTATCTGAGGTATTATGGCGGTTCAGTATTCCATAAGCCATTGTCCCTTTTGCCGCGGCGTCCCTGTCCCCCTGAAAACCGGTCCTTGCCCTCACTGCGTCAAACTCCGCCCCGCTGATAATTTCATTTCCGTTTATCAAATAAACACCATTCTCGTACAGTTTTATCATCGTATCCTCCGTTCCTGCGTATGCCTTTCGTACTTAGTCTTCTATCTCTCCGGCCTCCAAATTAACCGTAAAACGGTCATCAGCGATAATATTAGGACTATTGAAGACCCCGGGCTTTGCCTTTACCTTGAGAATCACCTTGCCCTCCTTGTTCCTGGAGAAATCAATTGTGATTTTACCTGCAAAATTATCATTATAATATCCGGCATCCACAAACATTTCCTCAGATCCTTCAAATTTAAAGCGAACCTCCAGATTGGCCTCTGCATTGAGCAGGCTAATAGGCTCCTGAGGGATAACCTCCTTCTTGCCGGCGCCAAGGTCGGTAACATTAATTCCATCATTATAGACATCCTCCGGACCGACAAAATATGCCTTTACATATTCCAGCTTCAAATCCGTACGGTTATTGACAACAATCTTCTCATCCGTACTTTCAACGAGCAGTAATACCACTATGATAATTAAAACTACAGCGGCACTCACACCCGCTATGGTCATCTTTTTCTTTGATTCAAAGAACCCCTCTGCCTTATCAACCTTTTTTTCTTTTACCCGGATTTTTCTCATTTTTAGTTATACCTCCATTATTGATAAATTTTCAGACATTCTTAATCATAATCGGTAATCTGAAAATAATCAAGCACTTTTTCCGATATCTGATACAAGCGCGTAACAGTTCAGCCTGCAATGTCATTAAGTTAAAGCCCGCGGCACTTCACCGGGTCGCTTTTACGCTGACCGGCTGAGTGCATCTTGTGAAGCGGAGCGTTTTGAACGCACGAAGGTAAGGCAAGTAAAAGCAACTCGGTGAAGTGCCGCGGGCTTTAACTTAATGACATTGGTTCAGCCTGTTACGGCAATAAATTAAGGAACCGGCTCTCCGCTAAACAAATAGCTTTGAAGCAGTTCCTTATCAATTAATCCTATTCAGCTGGTAACAGGGATTATCTCTGTACTCTGCCGGAAGCGTCCCCGCCCACTAAAGCGTCTACATCCGCCCTGGATACGAGATTGAGATCTCCAGGTATTGTATGCTTTAATGCGGAAGCCGCAACACCAAATTCCAATGCATCCTCCATGGTCTTGCCATCCAAGAGACCACAGATTAAGCCGGCAGCAAAGGCATCTCCGCCGCCTACACGGTCCACAATGCGGATGTCGTATTTTCTGGAGTGGTAGAACTTCTTACCGTCGTAAATACATGCCGACCAGCCGTTGTCCGATGCGGAATAGCTCTCTCTTAAGGAGCTTACCACATATTTAAAGTTAAATTTCTTAATCATCTGCTCAAAGATATCCTGATATCCGGCCAGCTCCAATTCACCGCTGGTTACATCGGTATTCCCCGGCTTAAAGCCAAGAACCTTCTCCGCATCCTCTTCATTGCCGATGCATACGTCCACATACTGCATCAGATTGGTCATAATTCTCTGTGCCTTCTCGGAGGACCAGAGCTTCTTGCGGAAATTAAGGTCTACGGAAACCGTGATATTCTTTCTCTTGGCCGCCTTCAAGGCTTCTTCTGTCAGATAGGCCGCCGCGTCACTGATGGCAGGGGTGATTCCGGTAAAATGGAACCAGTCCGCGCCTTCAAAGATTGCATCAAAATCAAAATCAGCAGGCGTTGCCTCGGCAATCGATGCATGCGCCCTGTCATAGACTACATTGGAAGCTCTCATGGAAGCACCGGTTTCCAGGAAATAAATTCCCAGTCTCTCTCCGCCCCTTGCAACAAAATCACAGTTCACATTATATTTTCTCAGTGCGGCAACAGCAGATTCACCGATGGGATTCTTCGGAACCTTGGTAACAAAATATGCATTATGTCCGTAATTGGCCAGGGATACCGCAACATTCGCTTCCCCGCCGCCATAGCATACATCAAAGCTGTCAGACTGAATAAACTTCTGATATCCGGGAGTTGAAAGACGAAGCATAATCTCTCCCATTGTTATTACCTTTGCCATTATTATCTCTCCTTATAGTAAAAAATGATGATCACAATCATAATCAGTATAGTGCCCGGAGAAACATTCGTCAATGGCAAAATGCATTCAAAAACTCGAAATTATGTTACAGTTCAGCTTGCCGCAGCAATGGCCGCGGCACAAATCCGGCTCTGAGCCATCACTGCTGGATCTTCTCTTTGGACAAACCTCCACTATAGAACATGGATACAATTCCCATCAGCATGCTGACGATGGCAATAAAAAATGGCAGGATTACCTTTGAATCAGCTGCTTTGGATAGATCGGAAAGGCAGAGCAGCAACGCAATTGTTGAAATGACAGCAAACACCAGGCCGTTTAAAAAGCACTTAAATTTACTGTATTTGTATTTGTATACCACTTGTTTCATAAAATCCTCCCTCGTCTCACATCAAACAATAAACAGTTTCTACTTATTAAACGAAGGAAGACGTAAAAGAGTTGCATAAAATTTAGCAAAACCGTAAAAAAAACGTAAGTTTTTCAAAAATAGGACGGAATATCACCTTTATTTGGCCGATCTTCCAATATCTCTTCCATATGAGATACATTCCTGCAGCTTCTCCTCATCCGGAACCCAGAGCTGCCGGAGTCCGTCATTCACCACGGTGAAGCCGGCTTCCTTAAGATGTCCGCTCAACTGCTTCACTGCTTCGCCGCTCCAGCCATAGCTGCCGAAAGCCGCCGCTTTTTTATTCTTGAATTTTAACCCCTTGACCATCTCCAGAAGGCCTCCCAGGGAATGCAGATAACCGTTATTCACCGTGGGTGCGCCCATAAGGATCAGCTTGGATTTGAATATCTCGGTAATAACATCGTTTTTGTCCTCTTTTGCACTGTTCATTAATTTGACGGTGACCTCCGGGTCCTCCTCCGTTATTCCCTGGGCAATGGCTTCTGCCATCTTCCTGGTTGAATTCCACATGGTATCGTAAATAATCGTGATCTGATTCTGCTGATAATCCTTTGCCCACTCCAGATACCGTTCTACAATCCGGGTCGGATTCTCTCTCCAGATCACCCCATGGCTGGGACAAATCATACTGAGGGGAAGCTCAAAGCCGAGAACCTCTTCTATCTTTTTTACCACCAGTTTACTGAAGGGGGTCAGAATATTAGCATAGTATTTAATTGCCTCGGCAAAAAGCTCATCCTGATCCGCCGAGTCGTTATACAGCCCTTCCGTTGCATAGTGCTGGCCGAAGGCATCATTGCTGAAAAGGATATCTTCACCGGAAAGATAGGTGAACATGGTATCCGGCCAATGCAGCATCGGCGCCTCTACAAAGGTCAGGGTATTTTCCCCGATCTTCAGGGTATCTCCCGTAGTAACTGTACGGAAGTTCCATTTCTCATGATAATGCCCCTGGATGATTTTTGCTCCGTTCGCGGTACAGTAGATGGGGGTATCCGGAATTTCTCTCATCAGCTCGGGCAATGCTCCGCTGTGATCGACTTCATTGTGATTCATGACAATGTAGTCAATACGGCTCAAATCGATTTCCTGTTTCAGGCGGCTGACAAATTCCTTATCAAAAGGCTGCCAGACCGTATCGATCAATACTGTTTTTTCATCCCTGATCAGATACGAGTTATAGGACGATCCCTTTCGGGTGGAATACTCCTGTCCATGAAAATGTTTCAGTTCCCAATCGATCTTACCAACCCATGTTACTTTATCACTTATTTTTTTGCTCATTGGCGCAGCCTCCCATATAGATCCTGTATTTGCTTTTACTATATTCTTATCATGCACCATTTACATTGATTTAAATCACATAATACGGAGTATTTTTCCTACTCCGCCGTATTAAGATATTGACCGTTCCACAGATTCAGCACTTTTTTCAGACAGAAGGGATAATCAATTTTTTCAATGCTTTTTACCGCATAAATCGGAACGGAGGTATAGTAGCTGCCGTCAATGGAGTATCTGGCCTCTCCCACCGCACTTCCTGCCTGTATCGGCGCTTCCAGGTATTCGGGGATCACATATTCTACGGACACCTGTTCATCCTTGCGCATCAGCAGGGACAGATTGCCTTTCATGGAAAGGCCCTCATATTTCGCCTGGCCATTCTTGACAAATAAAGGGTCCAGCTTCACATCCTGGAATATTTCCCGCTCTTCGTAATGATCGATACCATAGCCCATTAACGCCTTCGTATCCGTCCACTTCAAATTTTTGTTCGGAGGCCAGCCGCTGCCCAGGACCACGGAGATCAAGACCTTGTTTTGGCGCCTGACCGCCCCGACGAAGCAATATCCGGCCTTGCTTGTAAAGCCTGTTTTTACTCCGATGGCTCCCTCCATCATGTAGAGAAAACGGTTTTTATTCGTGACCGTGAAGCTCCGGCCGGATTTCAGTTCTTGAAAGGAATGGGAGGAGGTGTTGGTGATCTCCAGAAACTGAGGATTCCTTATGGCATAGCTGGCGATAACCGCCAGATCCCTGGCCGTGGTATAATGATTTTCTGCATCCAGGCCATTGGGCGTGACGAAATTGGTATGCTCACACCCCCATCTTCTGGCGGTATCATTCATCATGGCGGCAAAGCCTTCCACAGAGCCGCCCACATGCTCCGCAATGGCAACCGCGGTGTCATTATGGCTTTCCAGCATCAGAGAATACAGCAGATCCCTCAGCAGATACTGTTCTCCCGCCTTAATGTTCAACTGGACATCCGGCATTCGGGAGGCATAGGAGGATATCGTTACGGTATCATTGAGATTCGCATTCTCCAAGGTCACAATGCAGGTCATTATTTTGGTTGTACTTGCCATGGGCATCTCCCGGTAGCCGTTCTCTTCATACAGCACACGGTTGTTAGAGGCATCCATAAGCAGGGAGGACAATGCACGAAGCTTAAGCTTTACCGGAGGAGAATCCTGTCCGTTATCCCCGCCGGCATCCGGGTCATTATCCAAAGTGATATTCGGATCCGCTTCCGGATCAATGGCTCCCTCTGCCTGCAGGAGCTTCTGGTAATCCTTCCCTTCCTGTCTGGCACGTTCATTCTCTTCCCTGATCTTCCTGTCAAAGTCTTCAAATACCAGGCCGGTAGAAGTCAGAAGCTCATCATAGTATTCCCTCAGCCTGTGAAATTGAAGCAGCGAGAACACCAGAAGCAATATGACACAGGGTATTATTCTGATATAGTTATCCTTCTCTTTCACATTTCCCATCCTATTATGGTTCTTACTTTAAATTTATTGTAAAAGCTCTGGAATATTCATATTGCCTAATAAATATTTGCTTTACTGTCGAAATTACTTATAGTATAATCTGCGTAAACAGTTAACCCATGTAATACATTATCCATGTAATACATTATTCAAGAGATGCACACCGCATAAGGAGTGATATATATGCCAAAAAAACAAAAGCGCCTAAGCATCCGCCAGGCACTGCAAATCGTGTTTATTACCGGGTTTATTACCTTCGCCCTTCTTTTTATAAATGATGTCCTGATCACACCCTACCGTATCAATAAGTCACTGGAAAAGGCAAGCGACTACTACTCAGCCGAAGAACCTTCGGAACCGGAAGACACATTGGATACGGATGCTTCGGAACCGGATACACCGGGCCAGAATGCGGGGGAACAAAATCCAGACGAAGCTGATTCAAGGGATCAGGAAGAAGCCGCTCTGCCGGACCGGGATGAACAGGGACGCCTGCTTCGCTTCCGGAAGCTGCTGGAGATGAACGATGATGTGAAGGGATGGATCAAAATTCCGGACACGAATATCGATTATGTGGTAATGCAGTCCGGCAGGGAGGATCCCGAATATTATCTGCGCAGGGACTGGCAGCGAAATGACCTGAAAGCCGGAAGCCTGTTCCTGGATGCCAGGGGCTCCCTGGAAGAACACTCCCGGAATCTTACCATTCATGGGCATAATATGACCTCCACGGATAATATGTTTCATTACCTGGTCAAGTTTAAAGAGCTGGATTATTATAAGGAGCGTCCTGTCTTTACCTTTGATTCCATTTATGATACCGGAAAGTGGAAGATATTCGCCGTATTTATCACCAACGGAAGCTCGAAGAAGGAGGAGATTTTTGATTATACCAGAGCAGATTTTGAAGATGATGCCGACTTTCTGAACTTTGTGTACCAGCTGAAAATCCGCTCCATTTACCAGATCGATTCTGTAGATATTAATGAGACGGATCAGCTTCTTACCCTGTCAACCTGTTCCTATGAAGTCAAGGATTACCGGACTGTCGTTGTGGCCCGCAGGGTCAGAGAGGGAGAAGAAGAGACGGTGGATACGGAAAGCGCCGTATTAAATCCCAAGCCGCTCTTCCCCTACTCTTACTATTACCGCTATGGGGGGCGTGCACCTAAGCTTTCAGCCACTTTTGAGGAAGCCTATGCCAATGGTGAGATCGGCTGGTATCAGGCTGACACTTCCCAGCTTCAGGACTGAAGCAGCCAGAGCCCCGGGAGGCTATAGTCTTCCCTTAAAATCCTCATAGCCGAATTGCTTTATTAATTCCAATTCCCCATTCTCCCGCTTCAGGTAAATGGAGGGAAGGTTGATCCCATTGAAGGTATTATTCTTGACCATGGAGTAAATGGCCATATCACAGAATACCAGGCGGTCTCCTTCCTGCAACGGCCGGGGGAAGGAATAATCTCCGATTACATCTCCCGCAAGGCAGGTGGGTCCTCCCAGACGATAGGTATGGGGGTGCTCCCCTGCTTTTCCTGCGCCAAGGATGGCCGGGCGGTAGGGCATCTCCAAAACATCCGGCATGTGGCAGGCGGCAGAGGTGTCCAGAATTGCCAGAGGAAGACCGTTCTCATTCAACTCCAGTACGGAGCTCACTAAAAAGCCCGCATTGAGGGCTACCGCCTCTCCCGGCTCCAGATATACCTGCACTCCGTAGGTTTCTTTTATATGGTTGATGCAGCGGACCAGGGTTTCGATATCATAGTCCGGTCTGGTAATATGATGCCCTCCGCCGAAATTGATCCATTTCATTCTGTGCATCAGATCGCCGAACTTCTCTTCTACCACAAGGAGGGTTCGTTCCAGAACATCGGAATTCTGCTCACACATGGTATGAAAATGCAGTCCCTCGATTCCCGTCAGATCCGCTCCTTCCAGGCCCGAGCGGCGGATGCCGAAGCGGGATCCCTGGGCGCAGGGATTGTACAGCTCTGTCTCTATCTCGGAATATTCCGGATTGATCCTGAGACCGCAGGATATCCTCCGGGACGAAGGCTCCTTTGCCGCGCTCTGTATTCTGGCTTTGTATTTATTCCACTGTGACAGGGAATTGAATATAATATGGCCGCAGAGGCTCATGATTTCATCGAATTCGGATTCCCGATAGGCAGGGGAAAAGATGTGAACCTCCCCGCCCATCTCCCCGGCCCCCAGCTTTGCCTCGAATAAGGAGCTGGCTGTAGTTCCGATCAGATAGCTTCCGATCAGGGGATAGGTTGCATACATGGAATATGCCTTCTGGGCCAGCAGAATCCGGCACCCCGTCCGATCCATTACCGATTTCAGAATCTCAAGGTTCTTTCTTAACAAGCTCTCATCTACAACATAAGAAGGGGTTGTAATTCCGTTAAAATCCATACACTCCCTGTTAGATATACTCATTCTGATCACCGCATCCTTTCCCGCTGACTTCTATATTCTATGCATTCTATGCGCTATTCTACCATCTTCGGATCAAAGCATTCCTTCCAAGGCAGACCGCAGCGGTTCAACTCATCCATGAAGGGATCCGGATTCATCTCTTCCACATTGTACACGCCGGGCTTCTTCCATTTGCCCTCCAGCACCATCTTCGCACCGATCATCGCCGGAACTCCCGTGGTATAGGAAATGGCCTGGGAACCAACCTCACGGTAGCATTCCTCATGGTCGCAGACATTATATACATAATAGCGGACTTTCTTGCCGTCCTTCACGCCTGTATAGATGCAGCCGATGTTGGTCTTGCCTTTCGTTCTGGGGCCAAGGGAAGCCGGATCGGGGAGCACCGCCTTTAAGAACTGCAGGGGAATGATTTTATGTCCTTCAAAATCAATGGGTTCAATGGAGGTCATTCCCACATTCTCCAGCACACGGAGGTGGGTAATATACCGTTCGGAAAAGGTCATGAAGAATCGGATTCTCTTCACTCCCGGAATATTCACCGCCAGGGATTCCATCTCCTCATGATGGAGCAGATACATGTCCTTTGGTCCAATCTCCGGGAAATCATAGACTCTCTTGATCTCCAAAGGCTCTGTTTCATGGAAACGGCCGCCCTCAAAATAGCTTCCGTTCGCGGTGATCTCCCGGATATTAATCTCAGGATTAAAATTGGTCGCAAAAGGATATCCGTGGTCTCCGGCATTGGCATCCAGAATATCAATGGTGTGAATCTCATCAAAATAATGCTTCAGCGCGTAGGCGGAAAACACCTGGGTCACCCCGGGATCAAAGCCGCAGCCCAAAATTGCCGTGATACCGGCCTTCTCAAAACGCTCCTTATAAGCCCACTGCCATTTGTACTCGAACTTGGGAATATCCTTCGGCTCGTAGTTTGCCGTATCCAGATAGTCCACCTTCGTTGCCAGACAGGCATCCATGATGGTCAGGTCCTGGTAAGGCAGAGCCACATTGATGACAATGTCCGGCTTAAACCTTTCAATTAATGAAATTACCTCCTCCGTATTGTCAGCATCTACCTGGGCAGTGGATACCTTGGTCTTGTAACCTTTCGCCTCCACCTGCGCCTTGTAGACATCGCATTTGGATAAGGTTCTGCTGGCAATGCAGATTTCCTCAAAAACCTCAGAATTCTGACAGCATTTATGAATTACTACTCCGGCAACTCCGCCGGCTCCGATGATTAAAGCCTTGCTCATAATGATTTCTCCTTTCTTAATCAAAGCTGAAGCAGTATTTCCCGCAGCAGCTTGCAGGCCAGTGCTGTAGACGCACCGCTCTGGTCATATACCGGGGACAGTTCATTCATATCCATGGCTACTATATTCAGCCGGAATACCTTCTCCAGGGCTTCCCGCAGCTCCGTAAAGCTCACTCCGCCCGCTTCCGGGGTTCCTGTTCCGGGAAATATGCCGGAGTCCAGCACATCCAGATCAATGGTGAGGTATACGGGCTTATCTTTCAGAAGCTCTGCCGCATACTCCAGACGATCCAGATTGAACTTCTGGGTGAACACATGCTCCTTCGCCCAGGTAAATTCCTCACGGTCACCGCTTCGGATGCCGAATTGAAAGATCCTTCCGTCTCCCACCAGCTCATGACATCTTCTCATGACGCTGGCATGGGATAATTGCTCCCCCAGATATTCGTCCCGCAGATCAGCATGGGCATCAAAATGCAGAATGGACAGCTCGGGATACTGCTTGACCGCGGCTCTGACGCTCCCCAGGGTAACCAGATGCTCGCCCCCGATCATTACCGGCTTCTTATGGTCCTCCAGAATCCGCCGGGTCATATCCTCTATGGCCTCTAACACCCGCGGCGTATTGCCGAAACCAAATTCCAGGTCTCCCGCATCACAGATTCGGCAATCCTCCAGATCCTTATCCAGATAGGGGCTGTAGGTTTCAATACCGTAGCTCTCATTGCGGATTGCCGCGCTGGCGAATCGGGTGCCGGGACGGTATGAGGTGGTCCCGTCAAAAGGTGCCCCGAATATTACTATATCGCTGTCCCCATACTCATGGTCACAGGCGATAAAGGTGTGTGTTTTCAAAGCAGGGATATTGCTATTGATATTCATTCAACTGCTCCTTTACATAATTGGGAAGGGCAAAGCAACCGGTATGAAGCTCCGTATTATAGTACTTCGTCTTAATTCCCAGCTCATTCCAGGCACCCGCCTTCAAATCCCGGATGGGATCATAATGCTTGCTGGCATAGCCAAAGAGCCAGTGTCCGCTGGGATAGGTGGGAATGTGAGCCTGATAAACCCTGGCTATGGGGAAGGTTTCCTTAATGCGCTGGTGGGCACGCTTCATGGCATCCACATAAGAAGCATAATAAGTGCTTTCATGCTGATTCACCAGAATACCCTGATCCTTCAGCGCCTGATAGCAGTTGCCGTAGAACTCTTTGGTGAAGAGTCCTTCACCGGGCCCGAAGGGATCCGTGGAGTCCACCAGGATCAGATCGTATTCGTTCACCTGGCGGCGCACAAACTTCAGACCATCCTCATAATAAATATGGACTCTTGGCTCCTCCAGGCAGCAGGCCGTCTGAGGAAGGTATTGCTTACACACCCGGACCACCATCTCATCGATCTCTACCATATCAATGCGTTCAATGCCTGAATACCGGACAAGCTCCCGGATGGTTCCCCCGTCCCCGGCGCCTATGACCAGCACCTTCTTAATCTCCGGATTCGTTGCCATGGGGACATGGACAATCATATCATGATAGATGAATTCATCCTTTTCCGTCACCATCAGGCAGCCGTCCAGGGTAAGGGCACGGCCGAACTCCACCGTATCCAGAACCGCAATATGCTGAAAATCACTTTGACCGCCGTACAGCTGCTTCCTGACCTTCAGGGACAGCTTCACATGCTCCGTATGCTGTTCGGAATACCATAACTCCATATGCAAACACCCGCACCTTTCTTCTATTAAAAATCAACAATATTAATTCTCTCAACCTTCATATCCTGGGGACCCGTCAGAGAACTGCCCTTTTCCCTGGCATAGACAATATAATCAATAATATCCCCGGTGATCCGTTCTCCCGGAGCCAGAATCGGAATTCCGGGAGGATAGCACATAACGAATTCCCCCGAGATATGACCGATTCCCTCCTCCAGAGGTACGGACTTTTTCTCACTGTAAAAGGCCTTCTGGGGTGTCAGCACTACCTCCGGATCGATGTATTCATGATTTAACATGCCCACTTTATCTTTTCCATGGATGCGCTTGATCTCGGACAATGCGGACACCAGCCGTTCAATCTCAAAGGCACGGTCGCCTGCCGTAATCACGGCAAGAATATTGCCGATATCCCCAAATTCAATCTGAATGTCATACTCGTCCCGGAGAAGGTCATACACCTCCACTCCTGCCAGGCCAATCTCTCCCGTATGAATCGAGAGCTTGGTGCGGTCAAACGCATATACCGCATCCCCGTCAATTAATTCTGTAGAAAAAGCGTAATACCCTCCCGCCCTGTTGATTTCGTTCCGGGCATACTCTGCCAGATCAATGGTTTTAGCAACGATATCCTTTCCGTTTTGCACCATGTTCTTCCTGGCCAGATCCAGGGAGGACAACAGCAGATAAGAACCGCTGGTGGTCTGGGTCAGATTAATGATCTGCCTCACATAACCCGGATCTGCTTCCTTCCGGCAGATCAGAAAGGAGCTCTGGGTCAGGGAACCGCCTGTCTTATGCATACTGACCGCTGCCATATCCGCCCCGGCCGCCATGGCGCTTACAGGAAGCCCCTCTCCAAAATAAAAATGCGCTCCATGAGCCTCATCCACCAGAACCTTCATCCGATGCTCATGAGCCAGTGCTACGATTTCCTTTAAATTAGAGCAAATACCATAATAGGTGGGATTATTTACCAGAATTGCTTTGGCTCCGGGATGCTGCCGGATCGCCTTTTTTACATCCTCCGCTGACATTCCCAGGGGGATGCCCAGAGCATGATTCACCCCGGGATTAACGTATACCGGCACTGCACCGCATACCACCAGTGCATTAATGGAGCTGCGATGGACATTTCTCGGCATGATGATCTCATCCCCGGCCTTGCAGACGGACATAATCATGGCCTGTACCGCAGCCGTCGTACCGTTGACCATGAAAAAAGCCGCATCTGCACCAAATGCCTGGGCAGCCAGCTCCTCTGCAGCTTTTATAACCGATACCGGGTGAATCAGATTATCCAGAGGCTTCATCGAATTGACGTCCGCCTTCAGACATTCGGTTCCAAGGAAATCCGTAAGCTCCGGGTTTCCTCTTCCTCCCTTGTGTCCGGGTACATCAAAGGGTACCACGCGGTTCTTTCTATGTCTGACTAACGCCTCATGAATCGGTGAATTCTGCTGTGTATATTCCATCATTCTATCATGCCTTTCGATTCTATTTCTTTCCGTCTTTCCTTCTTCCCTGTGCACTGTTAACGCAATCCGCTAATATATGTTCATGCCGCTGAAGATCTCGATCATTTCCTTGCGCAGGCTGTTGGTAATATCCAGTCTCTGCTTCGGAGGCAGCTCATATACATCCTTGTTAAAGAGATAGTTCTGCAGCTCAATTTCTTTAATCAGCATCTTTGTATGGAAAATGTTTGACTGATATACATTGACATCAATGGCATCATATCTGGTCAGCGTCTCATCATCAATATAATCCTGAATAGAGGTAATATCATGATCAATAAAATACTTCATTCCGTGAAGATCCCTGGTAAAGCCTCTGACCCGGTAATCTATAGTGATAATATCGGAATCAAAGCTTCCGATCAAATAATCCAATGCATTCAGCGGAGATATCTCACCGCAGGTAGAAACATCGATATCGACACGAAAGGTAGAGATTGAATTATCCGGATGATGCTCCGGAAAGGTATGAACCGTAACATGGCTCTTATCCAGATGGGCATGAACCGTCTCCCTCGGGGTCAGAAAGCCAATCCCCTGATTGCAGGATTCGTCAATATGCTCCGTGGATACGGTGCCTTCGGCAATCAATATATTTACCGATGCCCCCTGGGGATCATAATCCTGCTTGGATATATTAAGGACATGGGCCCCTATCATCTCCGTGACATCAACTAAGATCTTGGTAAGACGTTCCGAATTGTACTGTTCATCGATATAAGCAATATAGTCCTTTTGTTCTCTCTCACTTTTCGCATAGCATACATCGTAAATATTGAAGCTAAGTGTTTTGGTGAGGTTGTTAAAGCCATACAGTGTGAGTTTTTTATCCACCCCTAACATCACAACCTTTCTGTTTATAGTACCGGACGGTATCTGTTCCGGTCCGTTCGTGCAATGATATTAACAGCATGGACTATTATACAAAAATGTATTCTAATATGCAAGCATTATTTTTACTATTTCTAAACATAGAGTTTAGTATTACTGTTACTTTTTAAGGATAATTACGAAAATCCGGAAAAATAAAAACCCTCCCAAAGGATTGCGCTTCCTTGGGGAGGGTTATATATTACGCCGCATAATCGCAGCCTATGTACTTCTACAGCCTGATTTTTCTCAGGTCTTCCTTCATCCGTTCAATATCCGTCAGGAAATCCTCGATATCATGCTCATGTTCCAGCTCATCGTTCAGTATCTGGGCAGCCATCTGGTAGGTGGCATGATCCTTACCGTAAGTAAATTGGGCAAGATCCTCATATCTTTGGATCGCACAGCGCTCTCCCGTCAGGTTCTGGTTTAAAATAACCTCAACATAGGGATCGGTAGGCTCCTCATAATCACATTTGGCAAAATCCTTCCATTGGCTGGGATTCAAAATCGGAGTTCCGCCTAATTGAAGAATACGATCCACCAGCAGCACAGCGTGTCCCAGCTCTTCGGTAGCATGAAGTAAAAGCTCCGGCTCAATCTCACTTCTCATCGGCCCTTCCATAACTCTTGCACCTATCCAATATTGATAATAGGCCAACCATTCTTCCGCCAAAGCCTCATTCAGCATCTGAATTAATTTTTCCACATCAAGATTAGCAATTGCAACTGCTTTTTTACCCATTGTGAAACCTCCTTATTCATTTTTATAGAGCATATAAAGTATGCCTGTGCTTAATTATACCTAGTACTAACTATATCATAAATAAGGCGTATTTTCAAGAACAGAAATCCTATGTCCTCCATCCTATATGAGGCGGCATCCTATTCAGCCTCCGCACTGCGGCACCTAAATATCCAATGTCAGCTGGGCTTCTTCTTCCGCTTCCAGCTTAAAATCCTCCAGCTTCTCCGGATTCATCACCGGAAGTGCCTCCAGGGACTGCAGCCCGAAGCTTCTCAGGAATTCTTCGGTGGTTCCGAAGAGAATCGGCCTTCCGGGAGCATCCATTCTTCCCATCTCACAGACCAGATTGTACTCCACCAGCTTATTGACGGCATGATCCGATTTTACCCCCCGGATCGCTTCGATTTGAAGCTTGGTGATGGGCTGCTTGTAGGCAATAATGGACAGCGTCTCCAGCAGCACATCGGTTAATATATGCTTCTTGGGAATATGGGTGATCTTAATGATAGATTCATACATGGAGGGCTTGGTGCACATCTGGAACGCCCCGTCCAGCTCGATAATATGTATTCCCCGGTCCTCACTCTCGTACTGGTCCATCATATTGCGGACGATTCTGCGGACCGTCTCCGCATCATGCTCCAGGGCTCCAGCGATCCGCTCCGCCTCAACCGCTTCTCCCATGGTAAATAAGATTGCTTCAATCTGTGCTTCCAGCATCTTCAGCTCCATTAAAAGCCTGCCTCCTCCATTGTTATAATATCTGCCGCAAGATAGGTAATACTGATATCCGCAAATAGACAATCCTGCCGGATCTCAAGCCTTCCGATCTTAATCAGCTCCAAAACACCCAGAAAGGTTACGATCATTTCCATTCTGGTATGCTGGGCTTCCAATAGATTGCGAAAGGAAAAGGTTTTATGCAATAATCCGTATTCCTGTATCTGGACAAATTTCCGGGACAAGTTGATCTCTTCCTTTTCAATCTTCCCGAATTTGCTTCGAATCGGATCAATCTTATCCGCCTGCTTTTTCACAATAGACTTAAAGATCTCATGCAGCCTGGACAGAGTGAGATCCGTCAGCAGCTCTTCCACATCGATCTCCTCCCGGTAATCCGCAATCTCCTTAGGGATGGTCGGAGGCTTGAAGAGCACTCTGGAGGCATCCATCTCCCGGCCCTTAAGTTCTTCTGAGATGTATTTATACATCTTATATTCCAGCAGCCGCTCCACCAGCTCCTGCCTGGGATCCACCGCTTCCTCATCCTCCGTCTCCTCCGCCGGCAGCAGCATCTTGGATTTGATATTGATCAGCGTGGCGGCCATCACAAGAAACTCACTCATAAGCTCCAGATTCCTGGCCTCCATCTGCTTTATATAGTCCAGATACTGCTCCGTAATTGAAACAATAGGAATATCATAGATATTAACTTTATTTTTATCGATCAAATGAAGCAAAAGGTCCAACGGCCCTTCAAATGCTTCCAATTTCACCGGAATACTCATGCTGTTCCTTTCCCTGACGCTGTTTTATATTTTATATTCCATTATTCCTCACCGGTAAGCCGGATATAGACCAGCTCCGGTATATTAAAGATCCGCGGCATAATGGAATGGGAACCCAGTCCTCTGGATACCACCATATGCTTCATCCCTGCCTGATTCCGCGAATCCCTGCGCTCACGGTACCGCACTCCGTGCCCGGACGCGCCCTTGCTTTCTCCGGAGCCTTCGCCAGACCTGCCATGTATGACATAATGTCCCGCATCGTATTTAGGGAAAAATCTGGCCTGAGGGGACAGCACACCTCCCAGACCGGGAAGACGCATCATTCCTCCATGGACATGACCGGACAGGGTAAGCTCCGCCCCCCACCGGGCATAGGTATCAAAAAACACCGGGTTGTGGGCAATCAATATCTGAAAGCACTCCTTCGGCATCCCCGGCGGATTGCTTTCCCCCAGCACAGAGTTCAGATAAGAGACCTCCATATCCTGGAAGGCATGAAATCCAAAATACTTCTCTTCAATGGATACCCCTGTAAATCTTAAGCAACCGGACTCTGATTCCAGCATCACACTCTCATTATCCAGGATTTTTACCTGGGCTTCTTTCATCCGATTCTTGAATTCCATCCAAGCGGCTCGGCTGGACAGCTCCTCTTCGGTCCAAGGCTGCCCGTCCTTCTTCTCCTTCTGCTCCAGCCTTTGCTCATGATTTCCATAGGCATAGAACACCCGGTACTTCTTCGCCAGGTCTTCCATAAGAAGGCTGGCCTTCCCGGGATAAGAAATTCCTGTCTTATTTACCATATCTCCCGCCACCAGAACAAAATCCGGAGCAAGAGCTTCCACCTTCCGTAACAGACGCCGGTTCCTCTTTCCCAGTTCACAGTTATGCAGATCTGCCAGAACCACAAAGCTGACAGCCCCCGACTTCCGGGACAGCTTCTCAGACCTTATGGTATACTTGGAGGTAACAAGCAGCCTCTGTTCTATTATGATCCAGAGAATAAGAAGCACAATAACCCCGTATATCATCATATCCTTTGGCATACCCGGCTCCTCCCTGTTCCTGTTGGATTATCTCCTGCGCGATTATCCTTCCCCTGAAGGGGACCGGATATCGTACCTATTAACTATACTAGTTCAGCTTTCCGATGTCAATAAGCTACCTGCAGCCGAGGCTGCTATCGGCAGCCTCATTTCGCAATCGGCAGGCATTATTCTTTTCTATACCAAAGAATAACAAAAATTCGATAAAATTTCAACCTGACATTTCTTGCAGTAAAACAGAAAAAAAGCTAAGAGCTTTCGCTGATAGCTTTTTTCCTGTTCCTTCCGGGGCCTCTTATTTTCCAATAAAATGCCGTTTTATGACTTTTACAAAATAATGCTTCCAGCCTGCTTTATCCACTGCTTCCGCCGCAAGAATATCAACCGTTCCGAGTTTCTCCTTATCGTGGTAATAAACAATCTCTCCTATTTTGGAATCCTGGGTAACCGGCGCCTCCACCTTTTCATAGAGCGCCACCTCCTTGCGAATTCCATCCGCACTCTTCCCCTTGGAACAGAGATAGGAGAATTCCTGCGCGGCTCTTCCTTTCACGGTATCCGCCACCCCGCGGCTGACCTTCACCGGCTCCAGCACCGTATCCGAATTATTATCGGTAAAGATGCTGTAATTGGCGAAGCCATAGTTTAAAAGCTTTGACGCTTCCATAAATCTGGTCTTTGTATCCGGGGCCGACATGATGACTGCAATCAGATTCATATTCCCCTTCTTTGCCGTAGCCGAGAGGCAATACTTCGCCAGGCTGGTGGAGCCGGTCTTCAAACCGGTGATACCCTCATAGAATTTGATCAGCTTATTGGTGTTGGTCAGGCCGAACTCACTGGTGCCCTTTCTCGTGGTATGGGTAATAGTATCCATCCATACCGTGGAATAATCGCTGATCTGAGGGTGGTTCATAATCAGCTCCCTGGACATCAGCGCCACGTCATAGGCGGAGGTGTAGTGATTATCCACATCCAGGCCGCAGCAATTTACAAAATGCGTACTGTTCATGCCCAGTTCCTTTGCCCTTTCATTCATCCGCGCAACGAACTCCTCCTCGGAGCCGGCTATTTTCTCAGCCATGGCAACCGAGGCATCATTGGCGCTGGCAATGCTGATGCATTTGATCATGGTATTCACATCCTGCACCTCAAAGGGCTCCAGGTATACCTGGGAACCGCCCATGGATGCGGCATATTCGGACACGCTGACCTCATCCGTGAGGGATATCTGCCCCGCCTCCAGAGCTTCAAAAATCAGCAATAAGGTCATAATCTTGGTAATGCTGGCAGGCCGGAGCTTCTCATCCTTATTCTTGTCGAAAATAACAGTTCCGGTAGAACCTTCTATTAACACTGCAGAACGTGACGCCATGTCCAACTGCACGGAGGCTGTCGCCGAAACTGTGATGGCATCTCCTTCCTTCTTTGGTGCGGTAGACTTTCCCTGTGCGATTGCGGTATTTCGAATTTGCACATCTTGTGCATTCACTACTCCGACGGCGGGCAGGGCAAGAAGCATGGAACACAGCAGGACCACTGCAATAATTTTTTTCATAATGACTCCAAAAAAAGTATTATTACTATTTTAATCCAGGCTCTCGGATTTTAGACCAATCCTATGATAAATTGTCTTATTATTTCACCCTTACCTCACATTGCAAGGTTTTCCCCTTAATTTTAGCGGATATTACAGTCCTCCCCCGCTTTTTGGCCTTCACCTTTCCGAACATATTGACGGTGGCCACCTCCGGATTGGAGCTTTTCCACCGCACAAAGGAATTGCTTCCATGGATTCGGAGGCGGTGGGTGCCGCCGACCTTCAGGTTCAGCTTCTCCTTGCTGATGTCCATCACATGAACCCGGCATTTCAATATCTGATCATCCACCTTTGCCAGTATAAAGCAATGCCCCGTCTGATAACCGAAGACCCGCCCGTTAAAATTAACCCCTGCAACCCAGAAATTAGTGGAAGAAAAAGAAACTCTTTGATTCAATGCAATAACATAGAGATGAAATTCCTCCCCCTTCAGCAGATACAGATCATTCTCATTCAAGTGCGCATTGACGGTAGCCCGCCTGCGAAACACATTATTGACCCGATAAAACACGGAGGAATGCTCATACAGCAGCTGAAAAATAATAAGTAAGGAAATGCTTATGACGACGCACTTCCCCAGAAAACGACGTAAGGCTCCCTCCTTGGTCCCACGGCATTTTTTCATATCCCGGCCCCCAGTCAGAATTGTCTTTTAAGGATACAGTTCCGTCTTCTCCCTGCCGCAGATTGAACTATAACCCTTCCATGCATTCATTATGCATCTATCTTTGATTTTATGCTGTTTTAGGCCGTTTTCCTGCAAACAGGAATTATGTGATTGACGAATGTAGAAAAAAAGGATAAAATGATACACAAAAAACGAGGAGATTTAAGACTATGAGCTTTCAATTCATAAAAGAAGTTATCTCGCCGGAAGAACTGGCCAGGGCATATCCCATGCCCGCCCGGGATGTTCTCTGCAAAAAGGAGCGGGATAAGCAAATAAAAGACGTTATCACCGGCGATTCTGATAAATTTCTGGTAATTATCGGCCCCTGCTCCGCGGATAACGAGGATGCGGTATGTGATTATATTTCCCGCCTGGCAAAGGTTCAGGATAAGGTTAGAGATAAGGTGATACTGATTCCAAGAATTTATACCAATAAGCCCAGAACCACGGGCGAAGGATACAAGGGAATGGTGCACCAGCCGGACCCGGAGAAGGAACCGGATCTTCAGGAAGGTCTGATTGCCATGCGTAAGATGCATCTTCGTGCCATTGCGGAAAGCGGCCTCACCGCTGCAGACGAGATGCTCTACCCTGAAAATTGGCCCTATGTAGAAGATATTCTCTCCTATGTTGCCGTGGGTGCCCGCTCCGTGGAGGATCAGCAGCACCGGCTGACCATCAGCGGCATGGACGTTCCCGCAGGCATGAAGAATCCCACCAGCGGAGATTTCTCCGTTATGCTTAATTCCGTTGTTGCCGCCCAGGCAAGGCATACCTTTCTGTACCGCACCTGGGAGGTGAACACCTCCGGCAACCCTCTGGCCCATACGATTCTCCGGGGTGCCGTTAACAAGCACGGCCAGTCCATCCCTAACTATCACTATGAGGATCTGAATCTTCTGGCATCCATGTACAATGAGCGCAACTTGGTGAATCCGGCCATCATTGTGGATGCCAACCATGCCAACTCCAACAAGCAGTACCTGGAGCAGATCCGCATCGTCAAGGAGGTGCTGCACAGCCGCAGACATTCCGCCGAAATCGCCTCCATGGTTAAGGGGGTTATGATTGAGAGCTATATTGAAGAGGGCTCCCAAAAGGTGACCGAGCATGTTTACGGGAAATCCATTACCGATCCCTGCCTCGGCTGGGATGCCTCCGAGAAATTGATCTATGCCATTGCCGACACTCTATAAAGGATATAAGACGCCGGTGTGCTGTTATTACAATTCAGCCTGTGGATACCGGAGGACATGGTTCTCCGGCATCCACAGGCTGATCTATTATGACTGTCTGATTGATTATATGATATGATTATGGTTGAAACCATACCCTAGGCTCTGGGATGTGTATTCATATATACCTCACGGCTGTTCTTAGCGCCGTTGTTGAGATACCATTGGGTTGTGGCGATATCAGCATGGCCCAGAAACTCCTGAACGCTGCCGAGATCCGCTCCGTTCTCCAGCATGTGGGCGGCAAAGGAATGCCGGAGAGAATTAGGGCTGACCTCCTCCATACCGGCCTGCTTTGCATAGGCCTTCAGAAGCTTCCACAGTCCCTGCCGGGTCAGGGCCTCTCCTGAGGAATTCAGAAACAGGAACCGGCTCTCCTTTTCTTTCCCTGCAAAGGCTTCCTCCCTGATTGTCAAATAGGCCTCCAGAGCCTCCCTGGCCGTCTTCCCGAAAGGAATATTGCGCTCCCGCCTTTCCCCGCAGGTAATATATCCGGAGGTCAGATTTACGTCCTCCTGCTTCAGGGCAATCAATTCAGATACCTTAATTCCGGTGGCATACAGCAGTTCCAGCATGGCCCTGTCCCGGATTCCCTTCTTTGTCCGGCCGTCCGGCTGAAGCAGCAGACGGTCAACCACATCCATCTTCAACACACCGGGGGCTTTTTTCTGTACTCTGGGGGGCTTCATCCGCTCCGAGGGATCACTCTGAAGCAGCCGGTGCTTAATGAGATACAGGAAAAATGCCTTCATTGCGGCAATGTTTCTGGACACCGATGCAGGGGATAAGCCATCCCTCTCCAAGCTCAGGATATAGGAATTCAAATTTGTCTCGCTGATTTTATCAACGGAATGGATTCCCTGCCTCTCCAGAAAAAGGCGGAGTTTTTTCAAATCATTCTGATAGGCCTGCAGCGTATTATCCGATGCACGCTTCACCTCCCGGAGATATTGCAGAAAACCGGAGATCAATTGTTCCAAGGTACCCCCTCCTTCGCTATATATCAGTTGGATTGTTGCTGAATTACAGGAATAATCCCAAAGCCTTCTTAAGGAAAAATGCTCCCGGATATGCCTCCAGAAAGCTGGCAAAAACCAGTGCGACTGCCAGCAGAACAATAACAGGAAGGCTTATCTTAACCGCCCCTGCCAGAGCTTTCAGGCTGGTATGCCCCGACTGGTAGATCTCCCGGCACAGACGAAAGCCCCTGTGCAGACAGATGAGGGCAATGGGAAGATACAGCAGCCCGTGGGGAAAGACGTATGCCAGAACCAGCAAAAAGCCCTTGATTCCATATTCCATGGTGACTGCCGAGATGAAAAAACCGGTAAAAAAGCCAAAAGAGGCAATTTTATAGGTCATATATGGTATGCCCAGAATAGTGAGGCTCAGCAGCCAGAACAGAATAAAATCACCGAAATTATTCCCCAGCACATACCGGAAAAGCCCCGTGTAATTAATCTCACTGCCCACGATCCTGGCAAATACATTTCCTTCATATATCTGCAATTGCTTTGTAAAGTTCCCCCGGAACATATTGGCACAGACTATCCCAAGGATCAGACCAATAATCATCAGTATTATCGCCGCCTGAATTACACCAGGGCGGCCAATCTGTAATTTTAACCGCTTCATTCTCCTACCTGCCCGTCATCAGAGAGCCTCCGGTCAGGAACAGCAATCCTTTTCCCGGTCTTCCTCTCCCTTCGCATGATTCAAACAAGCTCCATCATGCTGCCACGTTTTTATTATATCATATGAAGCAGGGCAAAAAATAGAACAAGCATTGCCGATTTGCCTAAAGAACCTCCGCTCCCCGCCAGATCCCTTTTATGCAGACCGGCTGAGTGCTTCTTGTGAAGCGGAGCGCTCTGAACGCACGAAGGAAAGGCAAATAAAAGGGATCTGGCGGGGAGCGGAGGTTCTTTAGGCAAAGCTTAATATATAGCTACTGTCCGGTTTTAGCCCGGTAGGCCAGCAGGGCTGCCACCGTTTTGGCATCCTTGATCTCCCCGTCCAGTATCATCCGGGTCAGCTCCTCCAGGGAATAGCGCTCAATGGTAACGAATTCATCCTCGTCCAGATTCTGTTTTGAAGGGGTTATTCCCGTGGTATAGTAGATGCAGATTTTCTCATTGCTGAAGGCAACTGTGGTATAGACATCAATCAGATGATGCACCTCTCCTGCCTTATAACCTGTCTCTTCTTCGCATTCACGGATGGCACAGGTTTCATTATCCTCTCCCGGATTTAAGCCCCCTGCGGGAATCTCCAGGGAATAGCTGTCAACCGCATTCCGGTATTGGCGTACCATAAGAATCATCCCCTGGTCATCCACGGGCACCATGGCAGATGCCCCCTTGTGATTGATAAAATCAAAGGTAGTGGTCTTACCCTGGTTAATCTCAATGGTATCGCTGTAATAATCGATAATTCTTCCCTGATGCACCAGGTCTCTTCTCAATCTCTTGTATGGGATCATAATTTCCTCCAGCCGGATGCCGGCCAATGCAGCACCCTCCCTATTTTTCTAATAAATCCGGCTATTCAGCCTTTGTCATTGCTCCTCTTATTAACAGAACAATGACTCGCACAGCATTCCTCTTATCTTTTACTCATCTCCACCGCTCTCTCATAGCAGGCATCGGTGGCCTTCATGACTGCATTGCGAAGTCCGTGCTCTTCTAAAGCCTTCACGGCGGCTATGGTGGTTCCTCCCGGAGAACATACCTGATCCTTCAGCCTGCCGGGATGCTCGCCGGTCTCCAAAACCATGGCGGCGGCTCCCATTACCGTCTGGGCCGCCAGCACATAGGCTTTATCCCTTGGAATACCCCGGGCAACCACACTGTCCGCCAGCGCTTCAATAAAGAGATATACGTAGGCAGGAGAACTTCCATTGGCACAGACTACGGCGTTCATCAAGCTCTCATCAAATACCTCATATTTTCCGAAAGAGCGGAAGAAACGATCCATTACAAGAAGCTCCTCTTCCTTGAAAGCCTCTTTGGAATAGCTGACACCGGTCATCCCAAGGTTCACCAGCGCAGGAGTATTCGGCATTGCTCTTACGATTCTGATCTGTTCGCCCAGAATCCCCCTGATATCTGCAATGGAAACCCCGGCTGCAACGGAGATAATAATCTGATCCGACGAAACGGTATCCTTA
The DNA here is from genome assembly GCF_050433395.1 of Anaerotaenia torta. Classification (NCBI taxonomy): domain Bacteria; kingdom Bacillati; phylum Bacillota; class Clostridia; order Lachnospirales; family Lachnospiraceae; genus Anaerotaenia; species Anaerotaenia torta. Next base: position 221,117 of record NZ_JBNPXH010000006.1, on the reverse strand, counting down.
ATCTGGTTCAAGACCTGAGGAAAAAACTGAGGCTTCACTACCAGGACCAGATAGCGGCATTGTCTGACTGTTTCCAGACTGTCTTCAAAAAAAGACGCTCCCGTTTCCTTTGCAACAAACTCACAGCGCTGAGGTGAAGTATCGGTAAAGACCACCTCATCCTTACCAAAGGCCGTGCTTGCGGCCTTAATCAACGGATATCCCATATTCCCGGCTCCGACAAATCCAAATAATGCCATATTATTTCCCTCTTTCCTCTGTTTTTCATTTATAATTCTACTTCATTCTGTATTTTAACACAGATAGGATTCGGATGTCAAAATTAATCCAAAAAGGTCCGTCCCCCAGCTTACACCATGTGATGGGGACGAACCTTATTGTTATCATAGGATTAACTTTCTGTTATCCCAGCTTCCCAACCAGCGCTTCTATTCTATCCAGCCCCTTTTGGATCTTCTCCATGGAAATAGCGTAGGACAGACGGATATGATCCGCAAATCCAAAATCCGCACAGGGAATGACAGCCACATTGTAATCCTCGATGAGAATCTTTGCCAGCCGATCCACATCCTGTACCTTCTCGCCATTATACTCCTTATCCAGCAGCTTGCTGATATCTACAAACATATAGAATGCGCCCTGGGGTGTTAAAGCGGAGATATTCTTAATCTCTCCGATTCTCGTGACCATGAAATCACGTCTCCTCTTAAACTCGGCATGCATCTTATATACCGACTCCTGAGGACCGGTAATTGCTTCCAGAGCCGCCTTCTGGGCAATGGAGTTGGGATTGGAGGTCTGATGACTCTGTACACTTCCCATCAGCTTGGCAATCTCCTTCGAGGAGCCGGTAAAGCCAATTCTCCAGCCGGTCATGGAATAACTCTTCGCCACACCGCTGCAGGTAATGGTACGCTTATATATTTCCTCGCCCAGGGAAGCGATACTGATGGCTTCTCCTTCATAGATCAGATGCTCATACATCTCATCAGACACAACGTAAAAGTCCTTCCTTACCGCCAGCTCTGCAATTGCTTCCAATTCCTCGCGGTTATAGATCATGCCGGAGGGATTGCTGGGTGAGTTCAGGATCAGCGCCTTTGTCTTATCGGTGCAGGCCGCCTCAATCTGAGCCGCGGTCACCTTATAATGGTTGGCTTTCTCTCCCCGGACAAATACGGGCACACCATCGGCAAGCTTAACAATCTCCGGATAACTCAGCCAATAGGGAGATAAAATAATTACCTCATCTCCAGGATTGCAGATTGCTTCAAAGATATTGGTTAAGGAATGCTTTCCGCCGTTGCTTACCACGATCTGGCTCGGCTCATAGCTTATCTTGTTGAAACTCAGGAACTTATCGCAAATCGCCTTCCTAAGCTCCAGGGTACCCTCTGCGGGTGTGTATTTTGTAAATCCATCATGGATTGCTTTAATCGCTGCATCACAGATATTATCCGGAGTATCAAAATCCGGTTCCCCCGCACCAAATCCAACAACATCGATTCCCTTACTCATGAGTTCCTTGGCCTTTGCCGTTATTGCCAGGGTAGATGAAGGCTTCACCGCCTGAGCCTTTTTTGATAATGATAACGCCATCGCTTTTACACCATCCTTATTCATATTTAATAATGCCTTCTATTGAAATCTTTACCCATTGTAATATATAAAGTCAAAGATTGCAACAAAAATATCAAAAAATATCAAAAAAGTATTTTCCGTGGCTTTCATTTGTCCTCCTGCGAAAGACTTTTTGTGCACTTTGTGCATATCGATAATGAAAAAGGAACTATTTGTAACGCTCTTCCCCATTTACGCCGTACTATTACTTAATTTTATTCTGCAACCCCATGTCAGCACCTTACTAATTAAATATTTTATTTTCTATACTTAATTATTTTCACCCTATATCCAGCTTTTTAAAATATAATTCATATTTATTATACATCATTTCTATATTTATACAAACCACTCATCTAAATACGGGTACGGATTTTCAATACAATAAAAAAATAGCCGGAACCAATGTAGTATTCTACTTCGTTCCGACTATTTACTCAATTAAGAATTTTACTTCGCGTAATCAGTAACTCTGGATTCTCTGATTACATTGACTTTAATCTGTCCTGGATACTCAAGTTCATTCTCGATTTTCTTAGATAAATCACGAGCTAACAGCACCATATCAGCATCGCTGATCTGTTCCGGTACCACCATTACTCTGACTTCCCTGCCTGCCTGAATAGCAAATGACTTATCTACTCCCTTAAAGCTGTTGGTAATATCTTCGAGTTGCTTTAATCTGTTGGTATATGTTTCTAATGTTTCACGCCTTGCACCGGGCCTTGCCGCTGAAATCGTATCAGCTGCCTGAACGATACAAGAGATCAAATTCTGGAATTCCACATCTCCATGATGTGATTCCACTGCGTTAATAACGACAGGTGACTCCTTGTATTTCCTACATAAGTCCACACCGATCTGCACATGGGTTCCTTCCACTTCATGATCAATTGATTTACCGATATCATGTAATAATCCGGCACGCTTTGCAAGTCTGACATCCACGCCGATTTCTGCTGCCAGAAGACCGGATAGGATCGCTACTTCAACGGAATGCTTTAACGCGTTCTGTCCATAGCTTGTCCTGAATTTCATCTTGCCTAGGAGCTTGACCAGCTCAGGATGAATTCCGTGGACTCCTACCTCCAGGGTAGCGGCTTCGCCGGCTTCCCGGATCATAACTTCCACTTCCTTCTGAGCCTTTTCTACCATCTCCTCAATTCTTGCAGGATGAATTCGTCCATCCACAATCAACTTTTCAAGGGCAATTCTTGCCACTTCTCTGCGAATCGGATCAAATGCTGATAAAATAACAGCTTCTGGTGTGTCATCAATAATCAGATCCACACCGGTCATGGTTTCAAGCGTCCTGATATTACGTCCCTCTCTGCCGATGATTCTTCCCTTCATCTCATCATTGGGCAGCTGAACAACGGAAATCGTTGTTTCTGCAACATGATCTGCAGCACACCTTTGAATTGCTGTGACTACATAATCCTTTGCCTTTTTCTCTGCTTCTTCTTTGGCTTTGCTTTCCAAATCCTTGATTAACAGAGCAGTTTCATGCTTTACTTCATCTTCAACAGTCTTAATCAGATATTCCTTAGCTTGTTCGGAGGTTAATCCAGAAATCTTCTCCAGCTCCTGCAATTGTTTTGAATGGAATTCTTCCGCTTCCTGCCTTACTTTATCAAGCTCGGCTTCCTTTGCAGTGAGTCTGGCGTCCTTTTTTTCCAGTGCTTCGGTTTTGCGGTCCAAGGTCTCTTCCTTCGTTAAAACCCGTTTCTCGTAGCGCTGTAACTCAGCCCTGCGTTCCTTGGTTTCCCGATCGAATTCGTTCTTTGCCTTCAAAGATTCCTCTTTTGCTTCGAGTAAAGCTTCGCGCTTCTTAGTTTCAGCTGTTTTTAACGCTTCATCTATGATTTCTCTCGCCCTCTCATCCGCACTGCCAATCTTCGCTTCATAGACTTTCTTGTGATAGGCAGTTGCAAAAAACCAGGTAAGAATAGCTGTTATCACCAAGGTTACTGCAATAGCAATTACATAATACAAAGCCTCTGGCACAGGAGCACCTCCTTATTCAGTTTTCATTGTACATGGTAAGCCAAAATACAACACTTAAATTTTATACTGTTTTTACTAATATGTCAAGTGGACAGACGAATAATTTATCTATTCTGACGTTATATCGGCTTTACCGTATTGATCATAGAGAAAGATTCCTTTCAAAAGTTATAAAGGAACCTTCCTGCACCCTTCAAGACAGCTTGCCGGTGTTGTGTGCCGATCGGACATATTGGTACGATTGCAGCATACAACACCGGCAGCGTGTCTTTCAGATCAATATTTCACAAGGCTTCCCATGTAATAGAAGCCCTTGCTTTCTTTCAAATGTACCTCTGCAAGCCTTCCGATCAGATCCTCTGATCCGCTAAAATGAACTAACAGATTATTACTGAGCCTTCCGGTCAAAAGACCCGGAGTCTGTTCATTAACCTCTTCCACAAGAACCTTTTGTACCGTCCCTTCCTCCTTTCCCGCGGACCGGGCGGAGCTCTTCTGGATCTCCTTCAGCAGCCGGTCAAACCGCCGGTTCGCCACAGCCTCTTCAACCTGGCCTTCCATGGTTGCCGCGGGAGTACCGGTACGTTTGGAATAAAGAAAGGTAAATGCGCTGTCATAGCCCACTCTTCTGACCACATCCATGGTCTCCTCAAAATCCTCCTCCGTCTCCCCCGGAAAGCCGACAATGATATCCGTTGTCAGAGAAATGTCCGGAACTGCCGCACGGATCTTATCCACCAGCTCCAAATAGCTTTCTTTGGTATAACGCCGGTTCATGATCTTCAACAGTCGGCTGCTGCCGGACTGAATGGGCAGATGAAGGTGCTTGCATATTTTTTTGCTGTTTTTCATAACCTCAATTAAATCATCGGACAGGTCCTTGGGGTGGGAGGTCATAAAGCGGATTCGTTCAATTCCGTCAATCTCTTCCACCTTCTCTAAAAGCTGGGCAAAGGTGACCGGTGTCTCCAGATTCTTGCCGTAGGAGTTCACATTCTGCCCCAGCAGCATGATCTCCACCACGCCGTCCCTGGCCAGTCCCCGGATCTCCTCCAGAATATCTTCGGGATTACGGCTCCTCTCCCTGCCTCTGACATAGGGGACAATGCAATAGCTGCAGAAATTATTGCAGCCAAACATAATATTGACTCCCGCCTTAAACTGGTATTTCCGGTCATTGGGGAGATTCTCCACAATCAGCTCCGTGTCCTTCCACAGATCGATGACCATCCGCTGGGAATCCAGCCGGATCTGCAATAATTCCGCCAGTTTAAAGATATTATGGGTGCCGAAGATAATGTCTACAAAGCGGTAGCTGCTCTGTATCTTCTCCACCGCGGAGGCCTCCTGCATCATACAGCCGCACAGGGCAATGATCATACCCGGATGCTTCTTCTTCAGCTTGCCAACATAGCCCAGCCTTCCATAGACCCGGTTGTTGGCATTCTCTCTTACGGTACAGGTATTGTAGATTACAAAATCCGCATCCTCGGAATCCACCTCCACATAACCGATATGCTTGAGAATCCCCGCTATCTTCTCCGAATCCCTGCTGTTCATCTGGCAGCCGAAGGTGGTAATGCAATAGGTCAGGGGCCGCTGGTATTCCTCTGTTCTTTTCCGGATAATCTCTCTGCATTTGGCAATATAATACCACTGGCGGTGAGGCTCTTCCACCGGAGGCTCCTTCGTGATATCTATGTTATCGAAATTCATTTCCATGCTGTTCCTTCTCCATTCAAAATCATATACTATGGCGGTACGTACTCTAATGCACGCTCACTGCGTTCGGCGCAAGTATACCATTTTTCGATATGATTTGTAAATAGATTTTTTCAAAGAAGCATACTTCCGAATTCAGAAATTAGCAGCTTCAGCTCTTCAAAGGTTGAGATCCGGTACCGATCCCCCATGGGAAATCCGGCCTCATCTTCTACGGTCTCAATGGTCAGCGCCGGTTTATGGAAATACTCCGAGTAATAATGCACCGTATTCCCTCCGCTGTCACCAATCCCAATCTCCTCCTCCGGCGGCACCAGCTCATAATTGGCAATGCGGCAGAGCCGCTCCGCAATCTCAAGCTGTCTGCTGTTATAGCTGTCCGGCATCCGGTTACGGTAATAATAGATTTCCTTCCCCCTGGAATGAAAGTCCAGAAACCCTGAGGTATTATATTCCTGGAACAGCCGGATCAAAGCTTGGGTCTCATTTTCACTGGCCGGATGATCTCCTTCGAATTTTCTGACCCAGAACTGACTGGGAAAGTTCCGGTTGATATCCACTCCCCGGGCATTCCCCTTCCACTCCAGATAACACCGTCCTATGGCTTGGCATTGCTCCCTGAGCCCGGGGTCACGAATGCTGCCAAAGCCCTTCTGTGCAATCATGTATCCATCCGGATTCAACAGGGGCACCATCAATATGGTATAGGTATGAAGCAGCTCATGGATAAAGGCCCCATAGAGCATCTCTCCGTACATGGTCAGCAGGGTACCCTCCCCCTCCGGACGTATATGGGGGCTGCCCAGCTTTTTCTTCAAATCTCTCTTTTGCTGCCGGTAGTTCAGATACAAATCCGCATAATACTCCGTAATCCGCAGCAGGACAATGGGGTTGATAATCTCCCTTGCATGTACCCCTCCGCAGCACACCAGATGCTTTTGTCCCAATCCCAGCTTCAGCAAAATAATGTCACGATTGTCATGGGACTCGCCAATCGTGACATATTCAAGTATGCTTTCATATTGCTTCGCCAGGCTTTTCGCTGCTTTCACAAATTTATCATAATGAAAATCCGGCTCCGTCAGATCAATTATCATACAGGCACTCACGTTCCTTCCCTTGCGTTACCGCAGGAATCCTTCTTCACATCATTATATGAGGCTCTTCTGATTATCATGAACAAAAATACAAAGGACGGCCTTTATTCCACTTCATAAAAGATTTTCGCAATTGGTGAATCCTTGGACAGGATCAGGGTCTTATTGCTTCCGCTTAAGGATGTCTTTGCCGCCTCCAGAGAACGGATAAAGGTGTAAAAATCGCTCTTAGCCGCGTCTGCATAGGCCTGAGAGAGGGTTCTCATATACTCCGCCTCGCCTTCCGCAGTGATCTTGGCCGCCTCCGCCTCTGCATTGGAGATGCTGATGGCAACCTCCTTATCCGTGGTGTTGCGGATCTTCTGGGCCTCTGATTCCCCCTCTGCCGTATAGGTTGCAGCCATCTGGGCACGTTCGGAAATCATACGCTCGAAGACGGCATTCTTATTATTGCCGGGAAGATCCAGGTGCTTTGTCTCCACCGCGATCAGCTCTATTCCGTAAGGGTCCAGGGAGGAGCCGATGCTCTCCATGAACGCCAGGTTCAATTCCCCGTCCCTGCCGCTGATGACATCTGCCTGGGAAAGGCTGCTGATTACGCTCTTCATTGTGTTATAAACAATGGAATCAATTCGTCCTTCGGCAGCTGTTACCGATGAATTCAAGGTCTGGGCAAAGCGAATGGGATCTGTTATCTTCCACAGGACATAGCTATCGGCCACCATGGTCTTCTTATCCATAGTAATCACATCGGACTCCTGCATATCGTAGAACTGAATATTCCTGGGAAGCACATCCACAGTCTCAATAAAAGGGGTTTTGAAAGACAGCCCTGCCTCGCTGTTCACCCTTTCAATTTTACCGAAGCGTTTTACCAAGGTGTATTCATCCTCTTTGGTGACAATGGTTGCCGACAGGGAGATAATCAAACCTGCAACCACCAGAAGCAGGACCAGAATTCCCGTGAAGTTTCTTATTTTTTTCATTAATTCGCTCCTCCTTCCAGCAGACTGTCCAGGGGAAGCAGCTTCTGTATCTCCCCGTCCCCGCTGTCAATAATAACCTTTAAGGAGGGGAGAACCTCCTCCATGGCCTCATAGAACATTCTCTGCTTTGTAATCAAAGGATATTTGGTGTACTCTTTATACATTTCATTAAAACGGGCTACCTCCGCATTGGCCTCATTGATACGCTGGGTCTTAGAGGTCTGGGCCTCCTGAAGGATTTTATCCACCTTTGCCTCTGCCTCGGGCAGCTGCTCATTCCGGTATTTATTGGCGTTATTTACCGCGGTCTCCTTGCCCTGTTTTGCTGTTTCAACGGATTTGAAGGCTTCCATAACCGCATCTGTCGGAGGCTCGGCATCCTGAATTGTAATATTCACCAGCTGGATACCGATATCCTGCTTATCCAGCTCCTCAAGAATGGCTGCCTTGATGGCGGATTGGATCTCATATTTACCGGTAGTAATTACGCTGTCAACATCATAACCGCCCACTACCATACGGATACTGCTCTGGGCTATGTTCTTCAGAATAGTGATGGGCTCCTCCGAGGCATATACCGCCTTGACCGGATCGGATACCTTATACTCCAGGAAAAAGTCCACATTAACAAAATTAAAATCTCTGGTGATCATCATGGACTCCATCTCCGTCTTCTCACCCGTATTGATATCATACCCGATGGCCAATCCCCGGATTGTGGTGTCCACCTTCTGGACCTCCTGAACAAAGGGTATCTTAAAATGCAGCCCTGCTGTGTTGACCGTCTTGGCCTTTCCAAAGGTGGTGACTACCGCCTGCTCCTGCTCCTTAATGGTGAAAAACGAGTTGAAGACCACAATAATAAGTATTACTATAACCACAAGAAGGGCGGTCAGCCTGCCAAATCGCTTCATAAAGCCACCGGCTCCCTTCCTGGGAGGAAAATCATATACCTTTTTTTCTTCCATATATACCATCCTGCTTCCTTTTATTTTTTGTATAAACCGCACAGTCCGGGCCGTCTTATTTGCGGATCTGTCCGTTTCCGAAGATAATGTATTTCACGGTGGTTAATGCTTTTAAGCCCATGGGGCCTCTGGCATGAAGCTTCTGGGTGCTGATGCCGATTTCCGCGCCAAAACCGAACTCCTCTCCGTCGGTAAACCTGGTAGATGCATTGACATAGACCGCCGCAGAATCAATCTCATTCAAAAACTTCATGGAATGACTGTAGTCCCCCGTTATGATTGCCTCAGAATGTTTGGTGCTGTAATGATTAATATGTTCAATTGCCTCCTCAATGCTGCAGACCACTTTAAGGGAAATGATCTTATCCAGATACTCTGCGGCATAATCCTCTTCCGATGCGGGAAGCAGTCCCTGTTGAAGGTCACAGGCCCTTTCGTCGGCCCGGATCTCAATTCCCTTCTCCTGCAAACGCTCATAAAGCAAGGGCAGGAACTCCCTGCACACCTTTTCATGAATCACCAGGGATTCACAGGCATTGCAGACCCCCAGCCTCTGGGTCTTGGCGTTGTCTATAATCTCCAGAGCCATGCCCAGATCCGCATATTCGTCCACATAAATATGGCAATTTCCCGTCCCTGTTTCAATAACAGGAATTGTGCTGTTCTCCACTACAGTTTTAATTAATCCGGCGCCGCCCCTGGGTATTAAGACATCGATATAGGCATTCAGCTTCATGAAATCCCTTGCCGTCTCCCTGGAGGTATCCTCCACCAGCTGGACCGCGTGCTCCGTCACTCCGGCCGAGACAAGTCCTTCCTTCAGCACCTTAACGATTTCCTTATTGGATTGTATCGCATCCGAACCTCCCCGCAGAATAACGGCATTTCCGGTTTTAAAGCACAGTCCGAAGGCGTCTGCCGTAACATTGGGCCTGGATTCATAGATAATGCCGATTACGCCTAGGGGAACTGCCTTCTGTCCGATCATCAGCCCGTTGGGACGTACGGTCATGGAGTGCACCTCACCAATGGGATCCGGCAATTCACTCACCTTAAGGATCGCATCTGCCATCCCCCTGATCCGCTCCGGGGTCAGTCTCAGCCGGTCTACCAAAGAGTCCTTCATTCCGTCCTGCACCGCCTTTTGCACATCTTCCTCATTGGTTTCCAGGATTCGTGCTTTGGCATCCATGAGAGACTGGGCACAGGCTCTTAATGCCCGGCTCTTCTCCTCCTGACCCAGTACATTCAAGGCACTTGCCGCTTTTCTTGCGTTGCTTCCCAGTTGTTCCAGGTAATTCATCTAAATTCCTCCTCTCCTTCTTACCTTGCGTCTCACCTAAGCCGGCTGCCGGCAGGCGTGATCACCATATCCGCCCGGATATCATGGGGTCCGGAAGGAATATGCTCTAACAATTGAAAGTCATAGCAGATCCCGATTTTGAAAAAATAATCCTCCGGGAAATCCGCCAGGTATTTATCATAGTATCCTGCTCCGTATCCGATGCGGTTCCCCATAGGGTCAAAGGCCAGCCCCGGCATCAGCATTACGGGTCTCTCCTGCGGAGCTTCCTCCGGAGTATAACGCATCGCGGTGTCCATCGCGGTGTCAGGCACCGGCTCCGGCACTCCGAAGCGGCTGACGCACAGCTGCGCCCCCTCAGGAAACAGGTAAAATTCCATCCGCTCCCTGGACTCCACCCTGGGCAGATACACCCTTTTCTGCAGCTTCTGTGCATGAGCCAGGATAGCTTCGGTATCCGTCTCCGCGCCAAAGGATGCATAGCCCAGTAATACCCCGGAAGTCTTGTATTCTTTGGTTTCGATTACCCTTCGGAAAATAGCTTCATTCCATTCAAGCCTTTTCTGCTCTCCTATCAGGCTCCGTTCCGATTTCATCCGGCTCCTTATCTCAGCCTTTGTTGTCATAGTATATCATCCTATTCTTAAAAAATCACGGTGTTTTAGATTAAATCCTTCTTATTCCGGATTAATCTGATTCTAATCTAAGTCTGCGAGCTGTTCTTTAATCCGATGCTAATCTAAGCCTACGATCTGTTCTTTCTGCGGTCCGAAACCTTTTCCACAGAGCCATCGGGATTGACGATGGAAACACTCTCCAGAGATCCCCTGAGATTTTGGCGGATTGCGGCAACATATTCCTTGCGCAGTCTATCCTGCTCCTGTTTTTCCTCTTCCGTCAAACCCTCTTTTTGTGACTTATGGTATAATTCGTTAATTCTGGTAATCCTCTGTTCATCCATATTAAATCTCCTTGCCTGCTTATTCGTGCGCTGTCTCACTGGTTCTGATATTGTTTTGAATAAATATAGTCCATAATATTAAAATCGTCCTGCTTGTGTGCCTGAAACAGGGTTCCTGTCTCTCTTCCCTCTATGATATGATTGATGTTCCTCACATTATCCCCGTTTGTGATCACCATATCCGCACCGGATGCCGTGGCAATCCTGGCAGCGGACACCTTGGTTGCCATTCCTCCGGTTCCCACGGCGCTGGTGGATGCTTTTGCCATATTTGCCAGCTCCTCATTAATCTCCGTCACACAGGGAATCAGTCTGGCTTCCTTATTGGTATGGGGATCATCGGTATATAAGCCTTCAATATCCGACAGAAGGATCAGCAGATCTCCCCCGATAAGGGCCGTTACAATGGCGGACAGGGTGTCATTGTCACCAAAGTCCAGATCCAGCTCCTCTGTGGAAACCGTATCATTTTCATTTACAATGGGAATCACGCCCATGGAGAACAGTTCCTCGAAGGTGTTCTTGGCGTTGTAACGGCTGATTTCATTCATCATGGTGTATTTTGTCATCAGGATCTGGGCAGCCGTCTGGTGGTATTCTCCGAACAGCTTTTGGTACACCATCATCAGACTGGCCTGGCCCACCGCCGCACAGGCCTGCTTTACGGCTCTCTCCGTAGGACGTTTCAGGATACCCAGGGCTTTTCTGCCTACGGCAATTGCTCCCGAGCTTACCAGTACCACATCCTTTCCCTGGTTGCGGAGATCCGTGAGAATCCGAACCAGCCGCTCCATCTTATCCAGATTTAAGCTTCCCGTCTCCGAATGGGTCAAGGATGACGATCCGATTTTAATTACAATTCTTTTCTTGTTCTTTAACTGCTCTCTGCCCTGCATTCTCATTATCCTCCGGATTAATTAGTCGTTTTTCTGCTGTATCTGCCTGCTATGGCTTCAAATATCTTAATTCCGTCTATCGCCGCCGAGGTAATGCCGCCCGCGTAGCCGGCCCCCTCCCCGCAGGGATAGATGCCTTTTATATTAGCTTCATAATTCTCATCCCGATGAATCCGTACCGGAGAAGAGGTTCTGCTTTCCACTCCCGCCAGCACTGCCTCTTCACTGGCAAAGCCGCGAATCTTCCGGTCAAAGGCCAGAATTCCTTCCTTAATGGAAGCGATGACTGCCGGAGGCAGGCACCGGGCCAGGTTCGTCAGCCGGTAAGCCCCCTTAATATTCGGAGCAATGCCGCCGATGGTGACGCTTGCCCGGTCACGGAACAGATCCCCCAGCAATTGTACCGGCACCTGTCCCCCGCCCGCCTCATAGGCCGCCTGCTCCCAGCTCCGCTGAAATGCAATTCCCCCCAGGGGATCTGATGTGCCGAAGTCCTCCGGCTGCACCGTCACCACAATGGCACTGTTGGCATTGGCCTCGTCACGGCGGTAGTTGCTCATGCCATTCACGGCAAGATGCCCCTGCTCCGAGGATGCATTTACCACAAAGCCGCCCGGACACATACAGAAGGAATACACGCCCCGTCCGCTCCCGGTCTGATGGGTCAGCTTGTAGTCCGCAGCCGGCAGATGGACAGAGGCCCCTCCATACTGGGCTTCATTGATGAGACTCTGCTTATGCTCAATCCGAAGGCCCAAAGCAAACGCCTTGGGGGAAAGCTCCAATCCCCGCTGCCGGAGCATAAGAAAGGTATCCCTGGCACTGTGCCCGATGGCCGGCACCAGCACCTGGCAGGGAAGCAGCTCCCCGTGATTGACTTCAATTGCCTTCAGCTCCTCGGCTTCAATTACCAGATCCGTCAGAGCGGCTCCAAAGCGAACCTCGCCTCCCAGCCGGACAATCTCCTTCCTCATATTCTCCACCACCAGCCTGAGCCGGTCCGTGCCGATATGGGGCTTATTCAGGTACAAAATCTCCGGCGGGGCGCCAAAGGCGGCAAAGGTCTCCATTACCAGCCGGTAACGGCCCTGGGCATCCTTCACCATGGTATTCAGCTTACCGTCGGAAAAGGTTCCCGCACCGCCTTCTCCAAACTGAACATTGCATTCCGGGTTTAACTCATTGGTTCTCCAGAAATGCTCCACGGCCTCCACTCTTCTGGCAACCTCATAGCCCCGCTCCAGAACCAGGGGCTCGTAGCCATGCTTTGCCAGCAGATAAGCGGCAAACAGTCCCGCGGGGCCGGTCCCCACCACCACGGGCCGAATGGCAAGCCGCTTCGTGCCCTGGGGGGAAAAGCTGTAGCTTTCCGTCTTTGCCCTGGTTACATTGCTGTTTCTGCAGCGTTCCAGGATCGTCTCTTCCTTCTCCCCCGGCTTAAGCCTAAGGGATACATCGACGGTATAACTGTATTTCACCTCGTCCTTCCTGGCATCAATGGATTTCTTCACGATATAACAGCCCTCGATCCGATCCGGAGGAAGCCTTAAGGCCTTCGCCGCGGCAGCTCTTACCTCCTCCTCCCGATGCTGTACCGGAAGCTTTAACTGGGATATTCTAATCATATGCTTCACTCCTTTATACTGCCTGCCGCCCTGCCTGCCAGATACCCGGTGCTCCAGGCCCACTGAAGATTATATCCCCCGCAGGTGCCGTCCACATCCAGCAGCTCTCCCGTCAGATACAGCCCTTTGTGAAGCCGCGACTCCAGGGTAGCAGCCTCCACCTCCCCGGTATCCACTCCTCCGGCACAGACCTGTGCCTGCTCAAAGGAATTGGTTCCGCATATCTGCATTCTATGCTGCTTCATCTGCCGCGCCAGCCTTTCCAATTCCCTGCCGGTAATCCTGGAAGATGGCAGAGCCGGATCCAGCCCCGCCTCCTTCAGCAGCATGTAATTTAATTTATGATTCAGCAGACCGATCAGCATCTCCTCCAGGGTCTTATGAGGATTCTGACTGCTCCGCATTCTAAGCTTCTCCTTAAGCTCCTCTTCCCGCAGATCTTTCATAAAATCCAACAGGAGCCAGCAGACGGTTCCCTGATCCAAGGCTCTGGCAATATAGCGGCTGACTTGAAATACAGGTATGCCGGAGATGCCGTAATCCGTAAAAATGATTTCCCCCTGCTCCACGGACAATCGTCCCTTCTGCGTGCAGGCTTCCACCCTCGCTATGGTGCGGACTCCTGATACAGTCTTGCAGTATCTGTCCGGTGACTTCAGCTGTACCAATGCGGGAAGCGGCTTGATTATCCGATGTCCGAGGCTTTCCGCCAGGCGAAAACCGCTTCCGTCCGAGCCAAGCTGAGGGGAAGCACAGCCCCCGGCCGCAAGAATCAGTCTTCGGCACTGGTAGGAGCCATCTTCCTTCTCCGGCAGCCTCAGGGTAGACACTATATATTCTCCGCCCTTCTTACTGCTCTTAATCCCAACCACCCTTTCCTGGTACCGGTAAACCACTCCCAGGCGTATTCCCTCCATCAGCAGCACCTGCACCACACTGGCGGCCTGCTCCGAATTGGGATAATAATAACCCTCCCGCTCCCTTGGATAAATTCCTAATTCATCAAAGAAACGAAGGGTTTTCTGAACATCAAAACAAGACAGTACCCTGCTGGCAAATGTACTGTCGTCTGACCGGTAACAATCCGGGTTTTGAACTATATTGGTAAAATTGCATTTTCCGTTGCCGGTTGCAGATATCTTCTTACCCGCTTTATCCTTGTGTTCAATCACAAGCACCGAACTTCCCTCCCTGGCTGCCGCAATTGCGGCGGTCAGACCGGAAGCTCCGGCGCCAACGATGATTATATCATACTTCACCCGCACAGCCTCCCATGAACAAATACAGAACCAGTGACAGAATTATATTTGTTTCATTATATTTTAACGGAGGCATTATTTCAAGCACTTCTTTGTTTTTCCCCATTCCCTTCGCCTGTTGCAGTTCAGAAGTGAGCAGGGCAAAGGGCATGGCGCTCCCCTGATGCACTGTATGGAAGACATGTGATTGGATTTGTATGCCATAGACGAACATGCTTGTGCGGCCATGGCATACAACCTTAGCTTGAGTAGCTTTCCAGAAGGGAATACAACTCATCCAAGCTGTTCACATAGATGCCCAGACTCAGAGCAATACGATCCTCTTCCGGCAGATCGGCTGCAAGAATATGCGTGTAGGTATGGACACTCTTCAAATCACTGTTGTATACCACCACATAGCCGTCCTTAACCACCACATAAAAGCGGAAAGGAACAAAATCCTCATTATAGGTCTTTTTAATCACGACCTCCGCCTTGGAAAACCGCACTAATTCATAAGAAAACAAGCCCTTATTATATTCCGACAGGGGCAGATCACTCATATAGGTTCTGAGATAATCCTCCACCTGGGGCCGGGTCAGACCAACCAGATATGCGGGCGGATTCAGCTCCTGGGTACTGACGGTATCCGTTTTCATATCGTAGACCTCAAGGATGTATTTTGTTGTCGGCAGCACCGCATCCTCTGAATGCTCGTCCACCTCCACTGCTTCCGTATTCCCGCCTGCTTCCGCAGACTGGAGATCCTGGGCTCCCGGCGTGGGATTTTCCGCCTCTGGCACAGTCTTATCCGCCCCTGGCATAGAATTTTCCGCCCCGGGCATAGGATTTTCCGCCCTGGTCAGCAAACTAAGCTGATCCTTGTGTTCAATGGCCTTTTGGTTAAAATCCTTCAACGCGTGCAAATAGCTCATATAATAGCAGACACTGAACATAATGCTTAATACAGCAAAGCTTCCGAGATAAATTATCGCCTTTCTTAGCTTCATAATGAAACCACTCCTTCGGCTTAATTATCTCCGAAATTTACTTATTTATACAATTCAATGATTGAAATCAGAATTTAACTCCTTCTTTAATTTATCCAACAAATTCAAATGATATATTTTTTCAAGCTCATCTACGATGAGAGGCTTGCTGAACAGGTAACCCTGAATATAATCACACCCGCTCTCTCTCAGCCGGAGATATTTATCGTAATCCTCAATTCCCTCGGCTGTGATCTTCAGTTTCAGACCATGAGCCAGGGAAATGATACTATTCATAACTTCCATATTGCCGGGCAGCAGGAATTTATCATTAATGGTCTTATCCAGCTTAATCTTGTCCACCGGAATATAGGTAAGATAATTCAGAGAAGAATACCCGGTTCCAAAATCGTCCAATGCAATCTGCAGTCCCGATGCCTTCCAGCCTTCCAGGAACTCCATGGTCTGAATATCCTTTTCCAGGAAAATGCTCTCCGTGATTTCAATTTCAAGAGATTTGGGAGAGACCTCGTATGCTTTTAATAATTCCATTAAATAAGAGGTGTATTCCCTGTCCCTTAATTGCTTGCTGGAGAAGTTTATGGATATCACTCTTTCCGCAAAACCCTTCTTTCTCCAATCCGCCAGCTGTCTTATGGCCTCTTCGGCTACCCACCGGCCTATCGCGACAATATGTCCCGTCTCTTCGGCAACAGGTATAAATATGCCCGGGCTGATATTGCAGTCCTTCAGACGGACCAATGCCTCAAAACCGACAATCTCTCCTGTCTCCACCTCCAATTGGGGCTGATAGCAAAGATAAAACCCTCCCTCCCGGAGAGCCTGCCGGAGAAGTCCCTCCAGCTCCTTCTTTGTCTTTATCTCGTCCTTCATTTCTTCCTGGTAATAGATGTAATTATTCTTACCATTGTGCTTTACCTTATACATTGCCGTATCCACGTTCATAATGAGCTGGTCCAGATTGTCACTGTCCTTGGGATAGCGGGTAACTCCCATACTGAAATTAATGCTGTTTTCAATTTCATCGATTACAAAAGCTTCCTCGAATGCCTCCTGCAGACTTCGAATATAGGTCTGAATCTCTTCCTTCTCTTTAATCCCTTTGATTAAAATCAGGAACTCATCTCCGCCGAAACGGGCACAGAACATCCGGTCATCCTGAAGACCGGACAGCCGTTCTCCCACCTCCTGCAGGAGCCGGTCGCCGTATACATGCCCCAGAGTATCATTAATCCCCTTGAAATTATCAATATCAAGGAGCATGACCACCCCATAGGACCCAATTTCCAGTTCATGTGACAGTTCTTCAAGAAAATGCAGGCGATTTGGCAGATTCGTCAGATAATCATGCTTTGCCATAATTTCTATTTTCTCATACTGGGACTTGAGTTCTTCTTCCGAGGCCGTCAATTCCTCATAGGTGGACACCAGCTGCTCATGACTCTCCTGGAGCTCCCTTTGCATTTTCCTATACCTTATATTTTGAATAAAAAGAATAATCGTGAATATGGCCAGGACGACAAATACGATCCCGGCACCAATCAGCAACTTGCGGTAACGTTCCAGAGGGGAGATTTCCTTATTAAACAACACCGCTCCCTCCGGTATGAGCTTTTGATCAATCCCGTATTTCTGTATAATATCGTAATCAAAAATATGGTAGTGGGGTGTCTCTTCCAGCAGAGCAATGGTATGAATCGGTGTTCCGGACAATACCCTGCAGGTCATTTCAGCCGCAGCTCTCCCCATCTCCTCATAATCAATCATCCATCCGCCCAGCAGGCCGTCTCCTATTCCGCCCACACTGGCACGGTATATAGGAACTTTTGTATGCTTCCTCAGAAATGCGAATTGTTCCTCCAGCTCCAGATATGCTCCCGTACCGTCCTGATTCATGCTCTGAAACAGTATAATGCAATGGTTGTCCAAGGCTTCCAGCTTCTTGCCGAACTCTTCAAAGGTACATTCGGAGGCATTAAAGGCGGTAAATTCCAGATCCGGAAAAGCCAGAGCGGCATCCTCCAACTGCTTCCGGTCCCCCTGACCGGTCAAGGTCCCGTCAATAATACCGACCACTCTCTTCGCCTTGGGATTGAACCGGAGCGCAAGCTCGATATTCTCAACCAGGGAAGTCTCTTCCACACCGCCTGCCATGTAAGGGTTGGCATCCGCTTTCTTAGCCCTCTCTTTATCGTTGATGCCAAAGAAGATAATCGGTATTTCCGGGAAAAGCTCCTTCTGATAATCCATGGCAAACTGCAGCG
The DNA here is from genome assembly GCF_050433395.1 of Anaerotaenia torta. Lineage (NCBI taxonomy): Bacteria > Bacillati > Bacillota > Clostridia > Lachnospirales > Lachnospiraceae > Anaerotaenia > Anaerotaenia torta. The sequence goes on along the minus strand of NZ_JBNPXH010000006.1, from coordinate 203,420 downwards.
CCGCATCGTCTCCTGCAATTATGGCATCATACACCGGAAGCTTCTTCAGCTTATAGGTCAGACTCTCATAAAACCGATCAATAATCTCCTCACCGGAGAATCTCTTGGTGTCCATGTATTCTATGTCCAGGCTGATCCCCTTGGGTGTCAGCACCGAGCTCAGGCCTTTAATCTGATCCGGTACGGTTACAAAGCTTTCACTGTAAGAGCTGATGAAAAGTATGCGCTTGCCTTCCAGCTCCTGCATCCCGCCAGAGGTTTCCTCTGCATTGGCAGATGGAGAGCCGTGCAGAGAGAAAGCCGCAGCCATGAGGCAGATACCTGCCAGAAGCATTAAATTTAAACGGTTAAATTTCTTATTCCAATTCCATTTTTCTTTCTTCATGCGATCCCCCATTCTGTCAATATCGCTTTTATTCCATTACAGCTCATTTCCAGCATATTTCGACATTTATCAACATAATTTGCGTAATCTATATCATTAGTATAGCTTATTCTACAGGGTACATCAAGCAAATCTTACCTTTCATAGGATAATATTCTTATTAACTGTAACTGTAAAATCAAACTTATGCGTCCCCCATTGTGAAAACAAAAAAGAGAGATTAATTCATTGCGAATCAACCTCTCTGAGATATTTCAAAAGTTAATATTATTTCTCTCCTAATTTATAACCTAGCACAGAAAGAGTTTCCAAAGGTATAAAATTACCTCCGAATACATTGACATGACTTAAATCAAGATCCTGTTTCCTATCCTTGAATGTAGTCAAACAAGCATTCTCAAAAGTCACATCTGAAAGTACACGTTTATCATCGACAATGGCAACATTTAATAAATACTGTTTATCGGTACGTCCATTTTTAGAATATGGAATGACTAAGTTCTTTATTTTACATGCAGTGAGTAATTGTGATCTTAAATCTTCAACACCTTCCACTGTAAATATTTTGTGCTTCAGCACTTTTGAAGCGGTTGAATGTTGAGAATTGCCATAACCATAAAGGTACATGGACGGGTCTTCAGTAAAGTTTTCGACTATATAACGGTGTACCGCTATATAACGATCTCTATCTGTTTTGTATTTTTTCATTATGGATTGTGCTACCTTCTTGACATCCTTTGAAATCTCTCTTTTTAAACTATTATTAAAGTCACTTTGCGGGATTTCCTTAATGAACTTTTCATTGTGCTTTAATGTTTTGACTGAACTTACAATAGACGGTAGAATATCTTGTAAGTTATAGGTCACCTTACTGTAAGCTTTCTCAGCACCCTTTGGTACAATTACAGGGTCAGATAAAATTACACAGTCAATTACCGGAGGATTTTTACTTTTGAATTCTATTATGTCTAAAGTGTCTGGGACAGAACGTAAGTATTTAAGCGTTTTCGGCAATGTAAGTTTAGTAATATAATATCCATTACTTACGGAATCAATGGAAAAATAATTACACGAAAAAGCATACGCACGAATAACCTCAACACCTTCTTCTACAATGAAAGAATTACTTGAAGCAATTGCAAGCAGTAGTTCTTTTCCATCTTTTGTATAGAGTATTTTTTCATCTTCATCTGTTTTAAAGTACTTGTTTTCTTTATCGACTGTAATTTTTCTTAAAAACTGACAATTTGCTAATGCACCTTCAGAAATAGTTGTTACATTCTTTGGGATAAATATCTCCGCTATATCGGTATAATAAAAAGCCTTACCACCTAAAGTGGTTACTCCTTCAGGTATATTTATCTCTGTAATACCTGCGCCTAGAAAACAATCACCTTTAATCTTTATTAAGCTATCTGGTAATGTGATTTTCTTTAACACCTTTTTCCACAGAAAAGCCTGCCCACCAATTGATACTACTTTGTATTCTTTACCATTCCATGTAACTGTAGAAGGGATAGTAATATTTTCTGCGCAGGTCTCACGGTCGATATTACCCTCTTCATCGAGGAGATAAGCTCCCGTAACTTCAACCATTCCTGTGTCTTCTCCTTTATATGATAATTCAGAAAACTCAAGAAGATTATCTGTAGGATTTATAAGATACTCTTCTGTTTCATGAGTGTAGAAATGTGTGCCACTGTATGCGTTGCCAATCATATCTGCCTCATCCCTAGCTGCCACATATGTAGGTAAGTTTATACAAGATAAGATGAACATAATTACTACTACCCTTTTAATCCACTCCACAACTTTTCTCTTCATGTAACTCCCCCTCCCTATATTTTTCAGTGTATCATCAAGTATCAACAATTTTCTTAATGCCTTGGCTATAATTGTGTCATATAATAAATTTCATATCAATAAAAACACATAGAAACGAGCAGAACTGTTCTCTAATCCATTCTTTTATTTGTAATTTGTATGAAACAATCATAATAAACGCATTTTTTTCAGTATTCTGATGATTCCCCCGCTCTTTGGTACAAAGCCCAGCTCTGATTCATTTACTCCCTTCAGCAGGATTAAGGAGGTAAAATATACCAGAAGAGCCAGCAGCACGGCCAGCAGGGTGGAAAGCCCCATGCTCCCGGTCCAGAGGCGTAGCCCCAGATAGGCAAAATAAGTTACCGCTCCCATCAATGCCGCACTTAAGGCCGGAATGAGAAAGGTTTTCATCAGCTCCTGCCGGTAGTTCAGATACCTTCCGATTGCCATCCAATTCAGAATGCTCACGATCAGGGGAAAGGTGACATTGCCGATTACCAGAGCGTAAGTGCTCAGCGGTGTAAAGTAAAGCAGCAGAAACACCAGCAGCACATGGATTCCCAGGGATATGGCGGAATGTATTACCGGCAGCCGCATCTGGTCGATGCCCTGCAGGATGGATGAGGAAACCGTCGAATATGCATAGAATACAATGGAAACAGAGCCCAGCATCATCAGATTGGCTGCCAGCTGATGCTCCTCATTAAACACCAGGAGCATAAAAGGAGATGCCAGAACTGCCATGCCCACGGCGGCGGGAATGGCAATGATCATATTGAACTTAATTGCCGCATGTACCTTATGCCGGATGGAATCCGCCATGCCATTGGCCATATCCGCAGATACGGTGGTGACAATGGCCGCCCCGATGGAGGTGGCTATGGCAACCGGCACATTGGTCAGCAGCCTGTATTCTCCGCTGTAAATACCGATCAGCGCGTTGCGGAACCGTTCTATGTAGAGCTGGCCCGCCACGGCGCCCTCCTTCATCAGAACCGGAAGATCAAAAGCCGCAATGACCTTGTTCTTCATGATATGCCCGAAGAGAGAGCTGTCGATCAGACCGCTGATCTGATACACCGTTTGGCTCAGAATAATGGGTGCAATAGTCAGCAGCAGCAGACGGAATAGCTCCTGGTAGCTTTCCCGGCGGGATGAGTTATCATGCCTCAGCTGCCGGTTCAGTACCGGTTTATAGACCGCGAAAACAAAGATCAGGAAGATCAATGAGATGCAGGCGCCAATAAAGGTTCCAAGGGTGCCTCCCGCCGCACCGTAAGAAGACATATTCGGGGACGCGCTGTTATTTTTTATTAAAACCCAGGAGGCGTATACGCTGACGGCAGCATTGACAAGCTGCTCCAGTACCTGGGATACCGCCGTGGGAATCATCGTATTCTTCCCCTGATAGAACCCCCGCAGCACTCCCATCACGGAAAAAACAAATATGGTGGGAGCCAGCACCCTCAGAGGCAACGCGGTATCCGGACTGTCAAACAATAAGGTGGCCAAGGTATTCGCCCCGAAGAAGAGAAGCATTGTGGCGATCAATCCGATTCCCGCCGCAAAAAGCATCGCGCTTAAGAATACCCGGTACGAGTTCCGGTACTCCTTTTTCACCCTTCTGACTGCCACCAGCTTGGATACGGCAAGAGGAATGCTGTAAGAGGAAAGGATCAGCGCCATATTATAAACCTCAAACGCATTGGAGTACAGACCCATGCCCTCTTTTCCGATAATCCGTACCATGGGAATGCGGTAAAGCAGCCCTATTACTCTGACTAAGATAGAAGCAGCCGCCAGAATGCTACCCTGTACCAGAAAATGATTGCTCTTGCTTCTTGCTGACATGTTTCTACTCCTTTCTCTCGGTATACTATAATCCTTTATCTTGTGAAAACCAGTTTATACGGCTATTCGATAACTACATCCTTTGTGCGGTCCCTGGGAAACAGGGTGATAAAGGTCTTGCCCGGATTAATGGTCAGTTCCTCCCCCGCTTCATTATAATAACGCATAAAGCTTTTGGCTTCATTCTTCTTCCAGGTAATATTCACCGCCTTGCCATTGGTTATATAATATCCGGTTCCGCTGGCATCCTCCAGATCCATGGTCTGGTAACCGTTTTTATCAATATTCCATTCCTTCACGAATTGAACCAGAATATTCTTAAAGGTTAATTGCTCCCCCGTAAGGGAATCCTTATGGGGACCGCCGAATTGATAACGGTAATAAAGCTTCTTCTCCGCATTATACTCAAAATAAGGTTTTGTATAAGAGGAGAATTTCAAGGTCAGCTTCTTCACTTCCTCGGAAGATACCAGCTCCATATCTTCTTCATAGAAAGAATAATGAGGCTGATAACCCTCGGCATATTTTGTTTCATAGCCCTTTTTCTCAATGCCCTTTAGGATTCCCTTCAGGGAAGCAAAGGCATTGTGGGGCGCCTTCATGGTCTTATCCCTGTAGAATACGGTGCCGCCGATTCCGGTCTCTCCGTCCAGATTATCAATTCCCAGCTGCTTCAGCTTTGAAACCGCGTATTTGGTCTTTCCGTAATGAATATAAATGGAATCATATTCATCTGCAATGCTGGCAAAGTAATGGCGGGAGCTGCGGGTAGACCCCAGCCTGTCCCCGGTATAATTCTCTCCGATTCCCAGCAGTCGGGTGATGCCGCCTTCCACCATGCACTCATATACAATATCCGCCTGACCGATACCCCATTGATTGGATACGGTTTTAAAATTGCTGAACTGAAATGCATAGGGCCGTTTTGTACCAATCTCTTCCGGCACCCACAGGCCGGTGAGATAGCTTCTCATCTCACCCTCATGATTGGCTTCCTCCGGCGTAGGAACGGCTGCCTCCTCGGTAACGGTGGGCGAGGCACTGGGCGTCAGTGTCACATCGGTTTCATCATAGGGATTTTCATAATCCTGAATTATGCTGTCGCCATTCCCCTTGTTCTTCTTGCATCCGGTCAGGGCTGCCGCCAGGATCAGTATGATCAATAAATAATACACAATTTTTTTCATAAATCATCCGTGCCTTTCTTCCAATATCATACGGTCATTATCAGGTCAAAGATTATCGCGGTATCTCCAGCTTGTCCAGCACATCCCTCTGCTTGTCCTCCATGACCCGGCGCTCCTCTTCCTCCATATGGTCATAACCAAAAAGGTGGAACATGCTGTGAGTGAGTAAAAAGGCCAGCTCCCTCAGTAAGGAATGACCGTACTCCTCAGCCTGTTCCCTGGCGCGGTCAAGAGAGATCACAATGTCCCCCAGCAAAAGCTCTCCGGTCTCCGGATGAAAATAATCCGCCGATGCTTCCTCCAGCCCCGAGAAATCTCCCGGCTCTTCATAATCCACTGCGGGAAAGGACAGCACATCCGTGGGAGCGTCCAATCCCCGGAATTCCTTATTAATCTGGCGGATCTGTTCATTATCCGTCAGCAGGATACTGACTTCCGTTTCATAAGGACAGTCCGCATAATCCAGACAGGCCTCAATGACGCTCCTTCCCATCGCTTCAAAATCAAAATCGAAGGATGCTTCAACCTCATAATCAAAATGTATTGTCATGGTTTTATCCCTCCGACTTTGTCTGTTCCTTCCTTCTCTTTCTTCCGGTACTCCCCCAGATAAAATTCCTTTAGAAGCTTGTAGTCCCTCAGGGACAGACCGGATTGATCAAGACTTCCTTTTTCCATTCGCATCTGAAATATATTATCAATAATCTTCTCCGGTGCATATTTATGTTCCCCGGAACCGGATATATATTCAATGGTAGATACAACGCTGTCTGTGAGCATTACTATGGCGGCCTCTACGGAGCCCGGTCTGTCATACTTGATATTATGCTCTTTTACAATAGCTTTTAATTCCTTGGGAAAGGCATATTCCTCTGCAATTGCCAGTCCCTCCTCTATGTAATTCTTTCCTTTTATTTTACCGATTTCGTGATACAGGCCGCCTGCATAGGCCAGCTGCTCTCCGGCTCCGATCTGTCCCGCAGCCCTGCCGGAGATCTCCGCTATCCGGAGAGCATGCTCATAGAGCGCCTCAGAATGCTCCTTCAGCTTCACCATCAGCTCATTCTCCAGGGAGCAGAGCACCTCGTAGCTGGCGCTGGTATCAGAGACAGGCCCCGGCTGCACAGACTCTTCCTCCACTGACGCGGCAAGAAGCAGTTCCGGCACCTCCTTCTCTCCTTCCCTGGATGCCAGTTCTTCTTGGCCATCGGTCTCTCTGCTGTCATATAAGAGGCACAGGACAAAGGCTGAAGCCAGCACCGCCAGCATACTGAACATGGAGTAAAGGTAATTATAGCTTTCCCGGGAATCAAAAACAAAGTTATTAATGGTAAAGGACAGGGTCACATTGGTAGACAGCACAATGATCACGGCATAAACCACGGTGGACCTGTTTCTGAGCGCTCCGGAAAGCAGATTCATGATCACGCCGATGATCAGAATATGAATGATTGTCTCCGGCCTCGGCGAATAAAGAATCCCCAGGATAAAGGACAGGCTGAAGTGAAAAATCAATCCCAGCCTGTGATCCAGCAGCATGGCCGCCAACAGCCCGCCGATCATCCACAGGCTGTATAAACTGGGCCCCGGAACCGCCATCAGAAGAACGATGGATCCCAGATAACTCAGGACAATTATCGTTTTAGCCAATCTCTTATTCAGAACGGTCTCCGCATACAGCCGGATATAAAAGACAACTACCGCCGTCAGTATTACGGTCAAAACCGCAGCTCTGGCAATCTCCGCCCCGGACATTTCCTGAAGAAAGCCGGATAGAATCACTAGGGCTACAGCCAGAACAGGCAGCACAGCAATAAGGATAGAACCATTCCTTCTATCCTGGATTTCCTTTTTTATCATCCCATTATTCTTGTCTGTTTCTGTATCCGCTGTTATCTTATCTGCTTCCATCTCGGCTTCCCCTGATCTTTGCGGTTTTATAACTCACCTGTCGAAATTTCTTATCGGACATAGCATGAGCCGTCTGTCTTCTCTGCTTATCCTCATTACCGTCATAAGACCGGCCCTCACGTCTGCGCTGCTTCTCATGGCCGTCATAAGACCGGCTCTCGCGGCGCTGCTGCTTCTCCTCATATGCATCATACGCCTTGACGATCTTCTGCACCAGGGGATGTCTCACAACATCCTGGCTGGTCAGATAGGAGAATCCGATATCCTCCATCTTCCCCAGAACCTTCAATGCAATATCCAATCCCGAGCTCTGGCCCGCAGGAAGATCCTTCTGTGTCCGGTCACCGGTAATTACCACCTTGGAGCCAAAACCGATACGGGTCAAAAACATCTTCATCTGGGCCGGCGTCGTGTTCTGCGCCTCGTCCAGAATAATAAAGGCATTCTCCAAAGTGCGCCCCCTCATGTAAGCCAGGGGAGCCACCTCGATCAGGCCTTTTTCTGCATTCTTCAAATAAGTCTCCGGCCCCATAATCTGATACAGGGCATCATACAGCGGCCGCAGATACGGGTCCACCTTGCTCTGCAAATCACCGGGCAGGAATCCCAGCTTCTCACCTGCCTCAATGGCGGGGCGGGTGAGGATGATTTTATTTACTTCGTCGTTTTTGAAGGCCGTAATTCCCATGGCCATAGCAAGATAGGTCTTACCGGTTCCGGCAGGGCCTACTCCAAAAACAATCATCTTTTTTCTGATCTGATCCACATAGGTCTTCTGTCCGAGGGTCTTGGGCTTAATCGGCTTACCGCTGATAGTATGACAGATTAAATCCTTGTCTATCTCAACAATTGCCTCCTCCTTATCCTCATGGCAAAGAGAAATGGCATAGTTTACGTTCTGTTCTGTAATCTGGTTGCCCCTCTTTGATAATTTCAAAAGCTGCAGAAATACACTTTTTGCCTTCGCTACTTCTTCCCCTGCTCCAACCACCTTCACCTCGCCGTTCCTGGCGATGATTGTAACATGAAAGGCTCTCTCAATAATTTTCGCATGAATGTCAAACCCGCCAAATACATTTTTCTCATGCTCTGCGGGTATATCAATGATTGTCTCCGTTATGCTCATCCGCTGTCTCTGTCCTCCACTCATTTTCAAGGATTGTCTTATATTCCCATGCCGGTTCCTCAACAAGAATTCTTCCTTTGGCAATACATTTATTATTTTCTATCGTTATTCTTACATTATTCTCTTTTATTATAACATCATTTTCCGCTAACCGGTTGAGATATCTGTTGAGCCGCTCCCTTGCCCTGCTGATTGCTTCTTCCTCCGCAAACTTACGCTTTTCCTCCTCATATTCCCTGGTGGTAATCGTACCATACCGAAAGGGAAGGTAAAAACTGTCAGTCACATGAAGGGCTTTTTCGTTTACAATTATATCATACATGGCATAAGAATTACTAGGATTATATAAAAATAATTTCTTTTCAAAGAGATTGATGTAATAGCCCTTTTTCTCTTTTTTCGTATAATTCCTATGAATATAGGTCATGGAAAAGGCATCCTGATAATCATAATAGGAGCTGCACCGGATGTCCGCATCTGCCACAGTGGGTTCCTTTCGCAGAACCTCATCGAAATCACTCATAATCGACAGGATTCCCGACACCAGGATGTCTCCCTTTTTCACTACATCCCCAATCTTCACCATGGGGGTGCCGGATCGGGTGATGATCTTCTTCACAATGGCGTCTTTGGTGGCTACCATATGGCTGGGGGCCAGCGCCTCCCTTGCGGGGGCCGGCATATTGGTCTCCGTAATTTTGATAATCAGCCGGGTTCCTCTGATCTCGGCGGATACCCACCCGATATCATTATAGGCAAGCCGGATATTTTCCTCAATTTCCTGGCAGTTTACCTGCTTCTTCCGTATTCCTGTCTGAATGTGATTCGTTTCCAAAAAATAAAGCATGGCCTCCGGCGTATATTTGGAACCGCCCAGAATGCTGATATCCCATATAAACAGAGAAAGGATATAGATTAATACCATGCATAGCAGCACGCCGGCAAAAAATCCGATACGCTTGCGGTATCGGTGGAGCAGGAAGACCAGACCGGTTTTCCTTTTTATTTTGGGAACAATTCTTGTCTTTCTTGCTATGGGCTTCAGCTTCTTATAATTTTTCGCCAGGATATGGAACTGGTAACCGGTGTTCGCCTGCTTCAGGTTCCAGATAAATATTTTCTTATTGCAGCACAGATTGATAAACCGCTCCGGTGCCGTTCCGCTGATTTCCACGCAAAGGATACCTCTGATCCAGCGAAGCAGCTTCATTAACATAGAATTCCCCTCCTATGGACGTATACAGCCATCCTATGTAATTATACCCGGTCCTTTGACCGGTCCCCGTCATTGATAATAAATGGCGTGTATGTATCCGGTAACCCGCATCTCATCCTCGGTAAAATACAGAATATCCAGCTGTTTTCCTTCAATACAGACCTTGCACTGCTTTGTTTGTACCTTGATCAAATTGCCGTTATATTCAATGATTCCCTTATAATTTTCGATGGACAATTCATTTCTTCCGGTGGCTGTAATAATCGGCGCACCGGCCAGGATATCCGCCGGAAGCCCCAGGCGGTTGGATATCTCTTCTGTGAAAGAGAGCTTTTCTTCCTTTTTTTCTTTCTTCTTTGGCTGAAGACCTGCATAAAGTGTATTTTTTGCATCCTTTTTAAACTGCTTATGGGATGATTTCAGACGTCCCTTCATATCCCGCCTCCATTCCTGCCTGCATCAGACCGCTCCTCCCTAAAGTCTGTTTTGCAGGCTTTCATTCATAATATATGAAATTTGCGGAATAAGTAGACTACATGACAGGAAGAACTTCCCCATACAACAAAAAACTTCCAGCAGTTACTGCCGGAAGTTTCTTTCATAATACATATTAATTTTAATATGGACTCGAAAAAGCAAAGCTTTTTCTCGTTAAAAACCAGCAAAACTGATTTTTAATATTTACGTTTTCTTGCCGCTTCAGACTTCTTCTTACGTCTTACGCTGGGCTTCTCGTAATGCTCCCTTTTACGGATCTCCTGCTGGATACCTGCTTTCGCGCAGTTTCTTTTGAATCTGCGGAGAGCACTATCTAATGTTTCATTGTCTTTTACAATTACATTGGACATATTCTCACACCTAACCTCCCTCCAGTTGTATATTGTGCGTAAACAACTGTTTGGGTATTTTTTGAATAGCACTAAAATGATTATAGTGCCACATTTGAAGATTGTCAAGTGTTTTTGGTAGATTGTGTATTATAAGTATACTACAAAGTAAAACCAGACATTTGTAATAAAAACAAGCCTACATCAAAACACAAATAAACTATTAAACTATTTTATCTGGCTGCCCAGTGCCTCCTGCGCAGCAGAAATCACAGCATCAATACCCGCCGCGTTCTTACCGCCCGCCTGTGCCATATTCGGTCTGCCGCCGCCGCCACCGCCTACCAGAGCCGCCAATGCCTTAATCAAGTTACCCGCATGGGCTCCCTTTGCCATAGCACCCTCTGTAGCCATTGCAAGCAGATTCACCTTATCCGGTGCGGTTGCGGATGCCAGGATGATGACGCCCTCGCCCAGCTTCTCCTTCAGCTGGTCGCCAAGGTTGCGAAGCTCATTCATATCCACGTCCGGCAGCTTCACCGCCAGGAGCCTGACTCCTTTGACCTCGGCCACCTGGTTCATGACATCCCCCAGAGCGTTGCCTGCCAGCTTGCTCTTTAATTTTTCATTTTCTGATTTTAACGCCTTGATTTCTTCCATGTAATTCTCAATACGGGCCGTCAGCTGGGACGGTTCCGTCCTGGCTGCTCTGGCCGCCGCGTTCAGCTCCTGCTCCAGCTCTCTGTAATAAGCCAGAACACCGTTGCCGGTCAGCGCTTCGATTCGTCTTACCCCTGCGGCAATGCCTGCCTCGGATAAAATCTTGAATACGGTTATCACGCCTGTATTGGACACATGTGTGCCACCGCACAACTCCTTGCTGTAATCTCCCATGGATACGACACGGACATCATTGGCATATTTCTCTCCGAATAATGCCATGGCGCCTTCCTTCTTGGCCGCCTCAATGTTCATGATCCTGGTGTTCACCGGAAGTCCGTTGGAAATCTGCTCATTGACCAGTTCCTCCACACGGCTGATTTCCTCCGGAGTAAGAGCCGAAAAATGGGTGAAGTCAAAGCGCAGCCGATCCTCGCTTACCATGGAGCCAGCCTGTTCTACGTGGGCTCCCAGCACAGTGCGGAGAGCTTTCTGCAGCAGATGGGTAGCGCTGTGATTCTTTGCCGTTGCCGCTCTCTGCGCCGCGTTCACTTCTAGCTCCGCCTTGTCCCCCAGCTTGAAGATACCTTTTGTAACGGTTCCTACATGCCCGATCTTGCCGCCGGGAAGCTTAATGGTGTCTTCCACTTCGAATTCCGCCTCTTTGGTACGGATGCTCCCGGTATCCGCTGCCTGTCCGCCGCTGGTTGCATAAAAGGGGGTTTCCTGAACCAGAATGGTTCCCCTCTGTCCTGCGATCAGCTCATCTGCCAGCTCTGTTTCCGTGGTTAACGCAATAATCGGGGAAGAATGGGTAAGTGTCTCATACCCTACAAATACCGAGGTAAGCGCCGCATCCAGCTGCTGGTATACGGTCTCCTCCGCTCCCATATAATTCGTAGTCCCGCGGGCGCCTCTGGCCGTGGCCCTTTGTACCTCCATGGCAGCGCGGAAGCCCTTTTCATCTACCTCCAGGCCCTTCTCCTCTAATATTTCCTTTGTCAGGTCCAGAGGAAAGCCATAGGTATCATACAGCTTGAATACGTTCTCGCCGGACAGCACTTTGGACCGGCTCTTCTCCAGCTCCTTCTCCATCTCGGCAAGGATTCCAAGTCCCTGGTCTATGGTTTTATTGAATTTCTCCTCTTCTATGGTGAGGAGCTTCATAATATATTCCTTCTTCTCCTCCAATTCGGGATAGCCGTCCCTGTGCTCCTCTATTACAACCTTAGCCAGCTCCGCCATGAAATTGCCCTCTATCCCCAGCAGCCTGCCATGACGGGCAGCTCCCCGGAGAAGCCGGCGCAGAACATAGCCCCTGCCCTCGTTGGAAGGGATAACGCCGTCGGAGGCCATAAAGGTGGTGGAACGGATGTGATCCGTAATCTTACGGATGGAGACATCCTTCTTCTCATCCGTCTTGTACTGGACATGAGCCAGTGCACAGACTTTATCACGGATTGCTTTCATGGTATCCACGTCAAAAATGGAATCCACATCCTGAACAACGGCAGCCAGACGCTCCAGCCCCATGCCCGTATCTATATTCTTATTCTCCAGCTCTTCGTAATTGCCCTTTCCATCGCCGTTAAACTGGGTGAATACATTATTCCATATCTCAATGAATCGGTCACAGTCACAGCCGACGGTACAACCTTCCTTCCCGCAGCCGTACTTAATACCCCTGTCATAATAAATCTCCGAACAGGGACCGCAGGGACCGGCTCCATGCTCCCAGAAATTATCCGCCTTGCCAAAGCGGAAGATCCGCTCCGGTGCAATTCCGATCTCCTTATTCCAGATCTCAAATGCCTCATCATCCTCCTCATAGACGGAAGGATACAGACGGTCCGCTTCCAGCCCCACTACCTTAGTCATGAATTCCCAGGACCAGGCAATGGCTTCCTGCTTAAAATAATCGCCAAAGGAGAAGTTCCCCAGCATCTCAAAGAAAGTGCCATGTCTTGCCGTCTTGCCAACATTCTCAATATCCGGGGTACGGATACACTTCTGGCAGGTGGCCACACGCTTTCTGGGCGGGATCTCCTGTCCGGTAAAATACGGCTTTAAGGGAGCCATACCGGAATTGATCAGCAGCAGACTGTTATCATTATGAGGAACTAAAGGAAAGCTGTTAAGCACCAGGTGCCCCTTGCTTTCGAAAAATTCCAGAAACATTTTTCTCAGTTCGTTTACTCCATATGTTTGCACGTTACTTGCCTCCTGTATAATATAAATTTGTATCATATAAATTTTTAAACAGACTTGCATCAGCTGTCAATGAAGCAAAACCGTTTCGGCATCTCCTCCCCGAAAACGATGCGTTTGTCCGGGACACCCGGTCATGCTGACAGCTCTTAGTATAAAATAATTTGTCTAAATATTCAATCACTATTTTCGTTCTTACGCAGGGAGTGTTATGCTAAGCACCTTATCATGGCTTTTAACATAACACTCCCTGTCACATCCTAGTATAAGAACCGCTATTTTCGATTGGCCAGCTCTGTGGTAATGTCCTCCCAGTCCAGATTGCATTCCGACATTAAGACCATCAGGTGATAGAGAAAATCCGCTATCTCATACCGCAGCTCCTGGGAATCCGGATTTTTAGCAGCAATAATAATCTCGGCGGCTTCCTCTCCGCATTTCTTCAATATCTTATCGATTCCCTTGTCAAAGAGATAATTGGTATAAGAGCCTTCTTTGGGATTCTTCCTCCGCTCCTGAATAACATCATAGACCTCCTGGAAGACATGGAAGGGATTGATTTTCTTATAATCCTTCTTCACCAGTTCCGTGAAGAAACAGCTGTAATTGCCGGTGTGGCAGGCAGCGTCAATCTGCTGCACCCGGGCCAGGAGGGTATCGCTGTCACAATCCAGGGACAGCTCCTTCAGATACTGGTAATGCCCCGAGGTCTCCCCCTTCGTCCACAGCTCCTGACGGCTTCTGGAGTAATAGGTCATGCGCCCTGTCACAACGGTCTTCTGATAAGCTTCCTCATTCATATATGCCAGCATTAATACTTCCCTGGAACGGTAATCCTGTACAACTACCGGTACCAGGCCGTTGGTATCCTTCTTAAACTCGGAAAAGGGAAGCTTGCTTTTAAAGGTGTTCACCTGGATTCCCTCAGATTGCAGGGCCTGCTTCGCCTTCATAATATCCTTATTCTCGTAAAAATTCGTGGATACGCCCGTCACATTGGGTATCTCCAGCAAATTGCCGATATCATTGCGGATCAGGCTGTCACGGATGATAACGGGAATTGGCGATGCTTCCATCTTTGCTTTGGTGTTCACCGACAGTGCCACATGCTTGACCAGAAGCGCACCAGCTCCGTACTCCGCCAGGGCATGACAGATATCTGTGCCGCCCGGCTTACCATTGTCGGTATCCATGCAATCCATCATATCGATTTCTACCATCAGCTTTTGGGAGCCAAAACGTCCGGCGGCCTCCTTCAGCAGTTCCTTGCTGTTTAAGAGGGTGTATTTTATCAGTACCGTATCCGCACCGGTATAGATCGCTTTTTTAATATCCTCCAATCGCTGCACATAGCAGCCCAGGATAAAAGGAATATCTATCTCTCTGGATAGCTCCTTGGCTAACGCCAGGAACTCTTCTCTGGATTTCTCATCCTTGGAATAATTATAAATCAGCAGTCCGTCCGCTCCCCCGGAGGAATATTCCCTGGCCAGCTTACGTACATTGCCCGGGATCTCATTCTCCGCATTAATATAGGGGATTATCCTCTTGTATGACATTTTCTATATACCTCCTGGAATTTTACTTCATCTTCTCATAGAGACTGACGGCCTGCCTGAGATCAATTCGGTTTTCATACAGCGCCTTTCCCACAATAGCCCCATAGGCCTTAATCTCCTCCAGCATCTCCAGATCCTTCATGGAGGATACGCCGCCGGAAGCAATGATATTTAATCCGCTGATCTGAATCATCTCTTTGGTATGGGTAATATTCGGCCCCTGCAGCATGCCGTCCTTGGAAATATCCGTATAAACAATGGTCTGTACTCCATATTGCTTCATTTCCAGTGCCAGAGCGGTCGCCTGGTAGTTGCTGACCTTCTCCCAGCCCTCAATGGCAACCATGCCATCCTTGGCATCAATACCGATAACAATTCGTTCCGCCCCGAAAGCGGTAACCACTTCCTTGATAAAGGCAGGATCCTTCACCGCCTTGGTTCCGATGATTACTCTCTCCACTCCCAGGTTCAGCTTATTCTCAATGTCTTTGATCGTCCGGATACCGCCGCCCACCTGGATCGGAAGCTTAACCTCGGCTACAATACTCTTGATCACGTCATCATTCACGGAATGTCCCACCAGAGCTCCGTCCAGATCCACTATATGGATAAAGGAAGCCCCTGCAGCTTCCCATTGTTTTGCTATTTTTAAAGGTACGTCAGAATATACCAATACATCCTGAAAGTTGCCCTGTCTCAGTCTGACGCATTGCCCGTTTTTTATATCAATTGCCGGAAATAATTTCATATCAGCCTCCGTTCTGCCCCTGGCAGTTAAAAATTAATGAGCGGTGGATCCATATTCTATCATCCCACATTATAGGAAGGTCTATTCCATGGAACCCTTTGTTGATAATACCCCGCTGATCCGCTGGTCATAGCCGCAGGCCTCATCCAGAGCCTTGGCAAAGGCTTTGAAGGCCGCTTCCGCCACGTGGTGGTTATTGCCGCCGCTGATTTTTTTGATATGTAAGTTCATGCCGGCCGAATAGGAAAGAGCATAGAAAAATTCCTTTACCAGCTCCGCTTCCATATATCCCAGCCTGTCTGCCGTGAGATCCAGCTCATAGGACAAATAAGGCCGTCCTGATAAATCAATGGCGCAGAGCACCAGACTCTCATCCATGGGAAGAATGCAGGAACCATAACGTTTTATCCCCTGCTTGTCCCCTAATGCTTTTTTTATCGCCTGTCCCAGAACAATACCGGTATCCTCAACCGTATGGTGTGAATCCACGTATAAATCACCCTTTACCGCCAGCTTCAGATCAAAGAAGCCATGTCTTGAAAAGCTATCCAGCATATGATCAAAGAAACCGACCCCGGTCTCAATCTCTGCCTTGCCGCTTCCGTCCACAGTAAATTCCATATCGATCTCCGTCTCCCTTGTCTTACGGCTTATCACTGCATTTCGGATGGTCATCCTGCATGTTCCTCACTTTCTGTATACTTCTCTCTTTCATGATCTTCAGCTCCAGTCGGAAACCGCAAACAAGCTTGCATTTCCTCATTCCGCTTTAATTATATCATGAACAAAGATATGTTCATGATCTTCAGCTCCAATCGCATGATCGCGAGCACGCTCGCATCATGCTCATTCCGCTTTAATTATACTATACGTCAATTAAATGTCAAACTTCTTTTCTCGACGAACCGAAACAATGCGTTCCTATCTTATTCAAAACGTACCGCAATAGAATTGGCATGTGCTGTCAATCCCTCCGAATCGGCAAATTTTACAATATCCTTATAGATCGGCTCCAGAGCTTCCCGGGAATAGGCAATGATACTTGACTTCTTGATGAAATCATCCACCCCCAGGGGTGAGAAGAATTTTGCCGTGCCGTTGGTAGGCAGGATGTGGTTTGGTCCGGCCATATAGTCGCCCAGAGGCTCGCTGGAATATTCTCCGATAAAGATCGCGCCCGCATTTCTGATCTTCGTCATAACCATAAAAGCATCCTTTGTCATGATTTCCAGGTGTTCGGAAGCAATTTCATTGGCAGCATCAATGGCGTCCTCCAGGGTCTCCGCCACCATGAGATACCCGTAATTATCCAGGGAACTGCGTATCATCTCACTGCGGGAAAGCTCCTGAACAAACCGGTCTACCTCCTGGGATACCTTCCGGGCCAGCTCCTTGCTGGTGGTAATCAGGATTGCGGAGGCCAATTCGTCATGCTCCGCCTGGGACAGCAGATCTGCCGCAATATACCGGGGATTGGCGGTCTCATCGGCCAATACCAGAATCTCACTGGGTCCTGCGATGGAATCAATGCTGACATGTCCGTAGACGGCTTTCTTTGCCAATGCCACATAGATATTGCCGGGGCCAACAATTTTATCTACCTTGGCGATGCTCTCCGTACCATAGGCCAGAGCGGCAATTGCCTGGGCTCCTCCCGCCTTATAGATTTCTGTCACTCCGGCTTCCCTTGCGGCTACCAGAGTTCCCGGATTCACTCTGCCTTCCCGGTCGGGAGGGGTGGTCATGGCTATTCTGGTAACGCCTGCGACCCTGGCCGGAATCACATTCATGAGCACGGAGGAAGGATAGGCTGCCTTACCCCCCGGCACATATACTCCTGCGGCAGCGATGGGAGTTACCTTCTGCCCCAGGATGGTTCCGTTCTCCGTAGTATCAAACCATCCATACTGCTTCTGTTTGCTGTGATAGCTTTCAATATTTTTGATAGCCTTGCGTATGACCTCCACGACGGAGGAATCCACCT
Organism: Anaerotaenia torta; assembly: GCF_050433395.1. NCBI lineage: Bacteria > Bacillati > Bacillota > Clostridia > Lachnospirales > Lachnospiraceae > Anaerotaenia > Anaerotaenia torta. The sequence goes on along the minus strand of NZ_JBNPXH010000006.1, from coordinate 185,931 downwards.
TAGTATATGCGTCGTCTATCTCCTCCTCCGTAACCCGGATCGTTTCCTTCGTAATTCTTGCCTTATCAAACCTCTCTGTGTATTCAAACAGGGCTTCATCCCTTCTGGTCTTTACTTCCTTTAAGATATCCGCCACCTTATCGGCGTATTGCTCATACTGGTTCGGACTTCTCTTTAACAGGTCCTCTAATATATTCTTTCTGGTTTCCGCATTCAGCTCAACGATTCTCATATCTGTCCCGCCCTTTCCAACGCTTCGTTATTTCCCTGTACAACATCCTTCAGATCCCGTATTATTTTGGAGATTCTCTCATGCTCCATCTTCATGCTTACCTCGTTGACCACCATACGGGCCGACAGGCTGCAGATCTCCTCCAGCACCATAAGTCCGTTTTCCCGGAGGGTGGAGCCTGTTTCCACAATATCTACGATGACCTCGGAGAGCCCGACGATGGGGGCCAATTCAATGGAACCGTTGAGCTTGATAATCTCCACGGTCTGATGCTTCTTATTATAGAAATAATCCTTGGCTATATTGGGATATTTGGTAGCTACCCGGATCAGCTCCCCGTGCTTCAGCAATTCCCTGGCGGAAGCGGGTCCAGCCACACACATCCTGCATTTGCCCAGCCCCAGGTCCACCACCTCATACATCTTGCGGCCTTCCTCCAGTATGGTATCCTTTCCCACAACGCCGATATCAGCAGCTCCATACTCCACATAAGTGGGCACATCACTGGCTTTTGCCAGAAAGAACTTCAGCTTCAGCTCCTCATTTACAAAAATCAGCTTTCTGGAGGATTTATCCTTTATCTCATCACAGGAAATTCCGATTTTCTCCAGCATCTCCAATGTATGAAATGCCAGCCGGCCCTTTGCCAGAGCAATGGTAATATATCTCATAATATCCTCCCTCCTTATTGAAGAAACTCCTGCATCGGAGCAGCCTGTACCGTTCCCGAAGCCACATCCACAACCGTAATCTCTTCCGCATTCTCCAGCAATAGAATTCCTCCGATACTCATCCGCTTTGCATAAGCTTTATACTGCTCCAGTGAAAATTCTTCATTCGACATCTGTAGAATCGTATTAATTCCATCCTTCCGGAAATGCTTTGCCAGGGAAATAGCGTGCTTGCGATATTGTTGCCGGAACAGGATCAGGGTATCCTGGGCCTCCGGTTCTTCCAGCAGCTTCTGTCTGGACAAAGCCAGCATCAGCTGGTCGATTACAATGGCCAGCCCGATGGCCGGGGCCTCCTTGCCGAACTGCACCACCAGATTGTCATATCTGCCTCCGGTTGCCACCGCATCACCGGTGCCGTAGGTATATGCCTTGAAAATGATTCCGGTGTAATAGTCATACTGGCTGAGCATGCCCAGGTCAAAGGAAATATATTTTTCATAACCGTATTCCGACATAATTTCATTGATCTTAACCAGGCGCTGAATCGCCTTCTTTGCACGCGGGTTGGAGGTCAGCTCTCCGGCATAGGACAGGATATCAAGGGTTCCGAAAAGCTCCGGCAGCTTCAGAAAGATTTCCCGGCATTCCTCGCTCATCTTCCTGGCTCCGATGATCTCCTCTACCCCAAACATATTTTTCTTAGAGATCAGGATGCGAAGATTGGTGATCTCCTCTTCCTCGGTAAAGCCTGCCTCATCCACCAGAGCACGAAAGAAGTCCGCATAGCCGATCTCTAACTGGAACTCTTTCAGCCCCGACTGCAGCAGGCATTCAACCGTCAGTGCCAGCAGCTCTGCATCCGCTTCTATGCTGCCGTCGTTCATAAGCTCCGCTCCCAGCTGGGTAGCTTCCTTCAGCTTTCCCTGATAGCTGGAATTATTAATAAAGGTATTCCCAATATAACAAAGCCGGATGGGCATGTCCTCTTCTTTATAATACTTTGCCACACAACGGGCTATGGAGGGAGTAATGTCCGGGCGTAGCACTAAGGTTTCCCCGTCCCGGTCAAAGAATTTATACATATCCTTCGAGGACACCGTTCCTCTCTCCTGATTAAATATATCGAAAAATTCAAAGCTGGGGGTCTGAATGTCCTGAAAGCCATAATGCTCCAGCACATGATGGAGTTTATTCTGCAGCATTAATTTTGTTGCGCATTCTGAATTGTAAATATCTCTGACTCCCTCCGGTGTATGCAGTAATTTGTCTTTCATGGTCAGCACCAAGCCTTTCCCTTAATTGTACTGGTTTTTACTTTATCACGGTGATTTGATAATTCGCTATCACGATAATGTGCTTTACATTATAATTTATAAATAGAAGCATGTCAACACCATAATTAATTTATAGTTTAACGCATCCGAACAGATTTAAATTAAAACAGATGCAGATCAAACGCTTCTATAATTAAAGAAGTATGATCTGCAGCCAGGCGTACCGCTATAGGAGCCGGGATGAATACCATAAGAATTATACCATAAGAATTGGTCACATCAATCCTATCGGATAATCCGCTTCATCCATCACTTGAAACGGCTCTTTTTTAAATCCGAAACAATACATTTTCGTTTCACAGGACAACATATTTTTCAATCTTTTTTGAGTTAGGGGATATTGAACTAATTCAAAGGCCTGTTCTTTGCTCACCCATTTTACTTCTAAACTTTCGTTGCTGGTCTGTAAATCCCCGCCGGTATATTTGCAGACAAAATCAATATTAACAATGTCTCTGTCAAGGTTTTTGCTGATGCCCACAAAGCTTATAATTTCTATTTGCACGCCGGTCTCTTCTTCTACTTCCCTGAAGAGGGCTTCCTGTAAGGTTTCATGCGGTTCCACTATCCCGCCGGGATATTCCCAGCCGCGATCCGGGCTTTTAATTAAAAGCACTTCCCTCTCTTCATTGACTACTAAGGCTGCAACCGATACCAAATGTGTGTAATTCATAGTTCCCCCTCATAAAATGATATTTGAAATTGGAATAACCGGATCAGGAGTGTCCGGATGTTCTCCCAGCATTTTCTCCATCCAGATCATATCATACCACCTGCCGAATTTATATCCGCACTTTGTAAAATGGGCCACCTTCGAATACCCCAGGTGTTCATGAAAAGCCACGCTTGTATTGTCAAGATGGCTGTCTCCGACGGAGGAATATGCAATACAGGCGTTCAAATTAATAATATTCTGATGCTGAAGGATATTTTCCAAAGTAAAATATAACTGTTTGCCCAAACCCTTGCCCCGGCAGTCCTGCTTCAAATACACGGTAGTTTCAACCGCCCAGTCGTATGCCGCGCGCTCTTTGAACGCGGACGCATATGCATAGCCGACAATGTGATTCTCTTCCACCGCAACAATGTAAGGATATCTTTGCAGAGTGTTCTTAATACGCCGTGAAAACTCTGCAATGGATGGGATCTTATATTCAAAAGTAATGGCCGTATGCGTAACATAGGGAGCATATACCTTTAAAAGCTCTTCTGCGTCCAGCTCCGTTGCCATCCTGATCTGGATCTCTGTGCTCATTTTAAGACCTTCTTTATCGGATTATTTGTATGTACTAATCATTTTATTAACATGCTGGTCAGCTCCCGGAAACTGTTAACTATCTTTCGGTTATAGGGAACACCCCATAATCCGCCCTGTCTCCGTAAAAATCTCGATGGCCAAGGTGTGGCATTCCCCGCTCATTTTCTTCCCTTGGGTTTATCCTTTACCGCCTCCATATATCCTTCAAGATGACAGTGCGGACATTTCATTTTCCGATGCTCCGCAGCATTAACCGCTATAAGAGAGCGAAAAAAGGTCGGCTTAAAGGGGCAGGAACACCTTGGACAGATATAGTGATAATACTTCCATACATAGATATGCAATAGCAGACCACATACAATCACTCCTGCAACAAGACTCCAAATAATGATATCTGTCATAAAATCTCCTCCGGATAGCTTTAATTATTACTTTGCTGCGCCGTGACACAATCAATTACCAGCACAACAGCCAGTGCGTAAATCTCATCCTCCGGGGACTGAATATCAAGGGAATAGCTGTCCCCCCAGGTGAACCATTCCTTTTGAACAGAAACCACCGTTCTGCCTCCCTGGGTGATTTCATAACGGTGATCCCAAAAATTCCCCTCTATTATCCAGTTAAGTCCTTCAATGGTATAACGTGCTCTCAGGAAGGTAAACTCCTTCCTGATCTCTGCGATGTGCCTGCCGTCTATAAAAACATCGTATTTCGGCAGGAAGGACCATAGCTTTTGCTGGATAAAAGCCGCTTCCCTTCCATGAACATCCATCACATGCAGCTTCTTCCCCCATGAAAACAATTCTCCTTCCACAAAGTACCGGTCATCCCCGCTCATATCCTTTACCGTAAACTGATCGCGCCAGGAAAATACTTTCTGTTTAATGTATAGCTTCATAACTCTCCTCCTCATTCATCTACCCTATGATTTTATAATATATATGCTGAAAATTACCGAATGTATCCTTTTGGACCAGTTCCTCTAAGCTGCTGCAACAAATCAATAGACTCGGCTGCTGCTTTTTGGTATTGTTGTAAAGCTGTTTAATCACTATTCATCCTGGCATTCTCCCTACGCTCCAAATCCTTCTGAATTAACGGAAGATAATGAATGCAGGCCCCGCCTTGCAGGGAAATCTGATATCCATCCTCCAGTTCCTCATAGCGGAAGCTCTTTCTCCCTCCGTTGTGTGCCCGGTCCCAAAATTCACAGAGCCTGTCCAGAGTAAGGTAATAATAAATATCCCTCTTCCTGAAATAAATCAGTAAAAATGCAATTCCTTCCTGCCGTTCAAACTCCTTCATAAACGTAATCTGGTGTTCATGGACATTGTTCAGGCTGAAGGTATCAACCGCACATTCCTTGGCATCGAAGCATACCGGAATTCCCTGTACCACCCCGATATAGTCCACCGTACTCTTCTGCTCAAAATAAGCCAGAGTGATATGCCTGTGCTCCTTATCGATATTAATGGGGGTAATGGGCGTCGGTACCTTCTGTATCAGTGCCAGCCCCTTGTCCCGGTACCTGGTGTTTGTATAATTAATAATCTCCTCTAACAGGGAGCCCCTTAATCCCCTGGAGTTCCATGATGGCATCCCTATCCCTCCTTTGCCTCACTGCCGTCGAATAATTCCCTCCGAATCTGTTCAAACTGCCGGGGCAGTCCGGCAGTAAAGACCTTACCGGAGAGATAGGAGAATTCCCCCTTTATCTCGGGAAATACGATCTGATAGGAATGCAGAAGCTGGCTGGTAAGCTGATAGTTTATCTTAAAGTAGTGATTCGTTTTCTGATCTCCATATTTATAGTCGCCAATAATCGGATGTCCCAAACTGGAGAGATGAGCCCTGATCTGATGGGATTTTCCCGTAATCAGCTTCACTCTGAGCAAGGTGTAATTTGCCAACGGAGCCTGTTTCGCCGATAAAGCATCCGCTGCCGGTGTGTGCTTATCCCCGGAATAAGCAATGGGTTCATATTCCGTGCAGATATATTCCGCATCCTCGGAAGGCCGGGCAAGAACCTTCACCTGATTCTTACTCTCATCCTTACTCAGATAGCCTTCCATCCGCTCTTTATGCTCCACTCTTCCCTTTACAATGCACAAATAATACTTGCCGAGGGAACGGTCCTTCAAAAGCCTGGCCATCTCTTGGAGGCCTGCCAGTGATTTTCCTGCAATGAGTATTCCGCCAGTATTCCGGTCCAGCCGGTTACAAATCGACGGCTTAAAGCTGACCATCTGCTCTCTGGTGAGCTGGTTGCTGGCAATCAGATAGGAAATCACATGCTCCACCATGGAGATATCCCCTTTTTCCGCTTTCTGCGACAGAATTCCCTGGGGTTTATTCAAAAGCAGGATATGCTTATCCTCATAAAGGATATCCAACTCATATTCTACCATTGTAGTCTGATCTTCTTCCTGAAAAGAAGCAACGGTTTCATCGGAGAGAAACAGCTTGATTTCGTCCTGTACCGCCAGCTTCTCAGAACCGTCGGCCTTTTTTCCATTCAAGGTAATATTCTTCTTGCGAAGCATCTTATAGATAAAGCTCTTCGGCGCCTTATTCAATATTTTAGCCAGCAGCTTATCCAGCCGCTGTCCCGCCTCATTCTGTTGTACATAAAACTGCTTCACGATTTATCCCTCCGACTAATATTTCAATCCACACTCCCGAAAAGGGAGTGACGCGATAAAGAAAACTTCAGTAACGTATACAATTATTCAATTCATTGATACACCGCCCGCATTCTACGCATGTAGAACCTCTCTTATGGAATGAACATAATAATCTGCAAGTCTGATTTTCGCTTCTCTATCCTTTGAAGAATGTTCATCATAGACTGCGCAAACCTTCATACCGGCATTCTTTCCGGCCATTACGCCCTGCAGCACATCCTCAAATACCAGGCAGCGCTGCGGCTCCACTCCCAGGTCCTCCGCCACCAAAAGGTAGATGTCGGGAAAGGGCTTGCCCTTGGCAACCTCACAGGAGGTGCGGATCGATGTGAAATATTCTTCCATATCATGCTTTTTCAGTACCGTTTCCGCTAACTCCCTGGAATTGCTGGTGGCGATCCCTGCCGGAATCCTTTCCTGCCTTAGGTAACGCAGGAATTTCATAACGCCCTCCTTGACAGGCACCTCATTCCTGTATTTCTCCCAGGCCATTTCATTCCAGTCCTGCTTAATCTGCTCCACACTGTCAGGAAGCTGAAAGCGTTCTTTAAAATATACTGCCGTTTCAGAAAAGCTCATCCCTTCTATACTTTTCTGCAAATCCTCCGGCATATCCAGGCCGAACCGGGCAAGGTATTCAATATCAATCCTTCTCCACATCCACATGGAATCCACCAGGGTTCCGTCTAAATCAAATATTACCGCATCGATATCCTTTAACATGACAATCTCCATTCCAGTACAATGAATCGGATGCCTCCGTTCATACCTGCTGTTTCCTCAATTGTTCTAATTCATTCTCTGTTAATTTCCTGTATTCTCCCGGCTTCAAATTCGGGTCCAGCTCCAGGCTTCCCATGGACAGGCGCTTCAGATAGACCACTTCCTTGCCCGCAGCCTCAAACATTCTCTTGACCTGGTGGTATCTGCCTTCCTGAATTGTCAGCTCAATTTCGGACAGTTCACCGGAGACAAGAATCCTAAGCCTGGCCGGAAGCGTCAGCTCCGCATCCTTAATATCCACACCTTCCAGGAACCTCCTCCGGTCCTCTTCCACCACTCTGCCCTTTACCTTCGCATAGTACACCTTATCCACATGCTTTTTAGGAGACAGAAGCTGATGAGCCAGCTCACCGTCATTGGTGATGAGCAGCAGCCCTTCCGTATCCTTATCCAGCCTTCCCACAGGAAATAAATCCTTGCATTTCTTATCTTGGATAAGATCCAGCACGGTGGTGCTGAGTTTATCATTCGTTGCCGACACCACACCGGCAGGCTTGTGAAGCATGATGTATTGATATTTTGTATAGCACACTTCTTTATCATCAAAAGTCACATGATCGGTTTTAATCTCTATCTTCTGCTCGGGCCTCTTGCAAATAGAATGATTCACCGTCACTCTTCCTTTGCGGATCCATTCCTTAATCTCGCTTCTGGTGCCGATTCCCATATCAGCTAAATATTTATCCAGACGTAACTGTTCTGCCATTTTCCATCTCCATCTATGATATAGAACGCTTAAACCCATCTCCAACCGGGGAGGTACTTGTTCTTATAGCTATTCTTCGCTGCCTTGAGCCAGCCCAGTGGGAACTTCTCCACACAGACCAGGTACCAGCCATCCTCAAGCTCTCTTCCCACATCGATGGCTTCACACTTGAGATAACGGATCACATTGGGATCTTCCGCCTTCCATCGAAGCACCCTGCCATAATCCTCGACGGTCAAAGCACAGGCCAGCGCCTGAGAGGGTTCAAAACGCTGCTTCTTCATCTCACCCAGCAGCAGCCCCTGGCGAAGAATGCGAAGCCCCTTCAGATTGGGCAAGCCTTCGGGCAGCAAATATACCCGGTCCTCATGGACATGCAGCAGCTCTTCCCTGACTGGAAACTTAATATTGCGAATAAAGTCCATCGCCTCCTCGGTCAGAAGCCCCTGGCTTCCCAATTGCTTCTGGCTTCCCGTCAATTGTTTCTGCCGTCCTGCCTGTCCTCTGCTGTTCCCTGTTCTGTCTGAAAGCTCAGCCGCTCTTCCTCCTATTCTCTCTAAGGGCACAGCCGCTCTTTTCTCCCCTGTTCTCTCGGAAGGCGCAGTCACTCTCCCAGCTTCTGCTCTTTCCCAACCCACGGAATCACTCTCATCCTTATGCAGCAGAATGATAAAATGACCCTCTCCCTCTATCTTATGGGGCCATAGCCGTATCCCGTGAGCCAGCTCCTGTTCCCGGTCCTTGGCCAGCTGAGGGGGATTCTCCAATTCCTTAAGCCATTCCTGCCTGCCCCGGTCAAATCCCTCATAGCTGGCAGCCCGTCCTCCCGGAAGCGCCGGCACCACGTGAAATTCGGGACACTGCTCCATCAAATAGGCAATGGTACCTTCATTCTCCTCCGGGGAAAAGGTGCAGGTGGAGTAAAGCATATATCCTCCCGGTTTCAGCATCCTCGCCGCAAAGAGTATGATCTCTTTCTGTAATTTATTGTAATATTCCACCCCATACTGCTCCCAGTTCTTTATAATGGCGGGGCTTTTACGGAACATCCCCTCACCGGAACAGGGGGCATCAACCAGTATCTTATCAAAATATCCTTCAAAATATTCCGCCAGCCTGTTAGGCGCTTCCGACAGCACCAAGGCATTGCGGATACCGAACAGTTCAATATTCTTCAATAACGCCTTTGCTCTGGAATTGCTGATATCATTGGATACCAGCACGCCCTGCCCCTTCAGCCGGGCTCCCAGCTCCGTGCTCTTGCCGCCGGGTGCGGCGCAGATATCCAGCACCCTATCTCCAGGCTCCACCGGCAGCAGACTGGCGGGTGTCATGGCGCTGGGCTCCTGGATATAGTACACTCCCCCGTAATAGAAGGGATGCTTAGCCGGCTGCTCCTGTATATCGTAATAGTACCCCGTTTCAATCCAGGGGATTCGTTTCAATTCAAAAGGACAGATATCCTCGAATTCTTCTGGGCTTGTCTTCAGCGTATTGATACGCACTCCGCCATAATGCGGCTTGGTATAACACGCCAGATATTCCTCATATTCAGCCCCTAAAAGTTTTCTCATTCTGTCCTCAAAAGATTTTGGTAAATTCATTCTCTCTCTCCGTTATTCTTATCTCAGGCTTTGGGCGCGGTAGCGGGCAGATATCATATCCAGCTCCTGACTGAACCTGGTCAGCTCCTCCTGGTCTCCGTTCTGGTAGATGCGGAAGAATTCATCCTGAATGGAGATGACCTCCTGCTTTTTCGCCACCTTATACAGGTTCTGTATATTGGTAAGAATATCTGCCACGATATTCGCCTTAACCGTAAAGGAATTCTGCGCATCCATAATCTCATCCCGGACCACCGACATATCCTGATCAAGAATCAGGACTGCCTCCGCCGCCGAAGTCAGGCGCTCCCTGATATGCTCCGGCATATTCTGCTTATACTTATATTGAAGGGAATGTTCAATGGTTGCCCAGAAATTCATTGCCAGGGTTCGGATCTGTATCTCTACCTGAAGCTCCTTCTTTCCCTTCAGAGTCTCCACATCATAATTAACAATCAAATGATAGGAGCGATAACCGCTCTTTTTCATATTATTAATATAATCCTTCTCTCTCTTAATTCTCATATCGGATCTCTTCTTAATAATATCCACCACCTTGTAAATATCTTCAACAAACTGGCAGATGATACGAATTCCTGCAATATCGTCAATCATTTCCTCAAACTGGCCCAACTCAAAATTCTTCTTCTGGGCTTTCTCCAGAATACTTGATATCGTTTTTACACGGCCTGTCACCTGCTCAATCGGTGAATAAGCACCCACATGCTTATATTCATCAATGATATGGTTGAATTTAATAATCAATTCATCCACCGCCAGGGCATAAGGGTCGAGTATCTCTCTCCAAAGCTGTATCTCCATTGGTAACTTACCTCCTAAAAAACATTCATTCCTACCTTCCGCCTTCCTCCAGCGCCAGCATCATCATGGACAGAACCGCCATTCCGGCTGTCTCCGTCCGCAGAATCCGCCTTCCCAGCGTAACCGGATGAACTCCCCGTTCGGCGGCATACTCTATCTCCGCTTCCTCGAAGCCCCCCTCCGGTCCGATGAAAACCCCAATTCGGCGGTATTGTGACAGGCTGTTTATGATCTCTCTTGTATATTCTATGCCTTTGGCATTCTCATAAGGAATGATATTGCAGTCCAGGGTCCTTGCATATTCCATTGCCTGGGCATAGGTCTGAACCGGCAGAATGACCGGTATGATCCCCCGTCCGGACTGTTTGGCGGCCCCTTCGGCGATTGCCTGCCATCGCTCCAGTTTCTTCTCTTCCTTCTTCTTATCATCCAGCTTCACGATAACCCGCCTGGTCATCACCGGAACAATCTCATAGACCCCCAGTTCAACCGCCTTTTGAATAATAAGCTCCATCTTATCCTGCTTTGGCAGCCCCTGGAACAGGGTGATTCCCGCCTTCAGCTCGGTACCGGTATCCTGTACCGACTGTACCTCGGCAATCACTTCCTTCTCGGACACCCTATTAATTATACAATAACAATCTTTTCCTTGTCCATTACAAATTATTATTTCATCCCCGGCTCTCATACGCAGAACATTCCTGATATGATTGACATCCGGGCCGGTAATGACCGCGGTGTGATCTGCAATCTGTTCCTTCTCTACATAAAAGCGATGCATAGCTGCTCCCTGATTTTATTGAAATTTTAAAATATGCCATCTCTATTCATTATACCCCATTAAGAACATATGTTCAACGATAAAATTATTAATTTATGTAAGCCTCCGTCTGTACTGTATTCTGCTGTTTACCTTTTCTTCGGGATTTTACTATCCCTTTTCGAGGTTTTCGTATTTTCTATGACAGCTTTTGCTGCCGATTTGGCGGAAGAAGCAAAAGCCGAACCGGATGGTATAACCGAAGAAATCATTACGGAGCAAATGCTTTGTATTCCAACGAGCTTGAAATTGAAATTACGGCAGCTGATATAGATTACGCAAAGACATACAAGATTTATGTTGATACTAATATCTTTGTATTGTCTACTAACAATATTAAGGAAATCAAAAAGATGCTTGACCAGGCAACAATGATTGTGAATATTCAGAAAGGGCGTCCCCTGCGTGAGGACGCCAAAGATGTTTTGACAAAACAGAAGCAGCAAGAAATTTGGGAGCATGAGGGGCAATGGATTACCGGAGACAAAAGAATTGCTTATAAAGACTTCCTGACCGGAGCCATCGGCATGATTCCGGAGAAAAGCCTCTTAGTTGGCGGCCTGCCCTTCTTTCGACGTGCTGCGACAGAGCCAAGTATTTTACCTTATCTTATGATCAATACCCAATCTTGCCCTCTTCCGGCGGAAGGCGGTATCATTTTACCAGATTCAGAAACACTTTCTGACTGTATCAGGATCTCCCCATTCCTGGGACAAAACCAGCGGAGAGATTTTATCGGTTTGAAATCCATATCATTAATGAATTCAAAAGGTACTCCATTGGGCGAATACACCATGATATAATCGCTGCCCTTGCATACCGTCATATGATTTGCACCGTCAGGGTTGTTTTTCACCAAATAGGAGGCAGGCACCCAGTCGAAACAGGAGTATTTCTGCATCAACTCCTTCAGAAAGATCATTTGCCTGCTTCCGGCTCGGGTAAGCGCTCTCTTCCAATCCATAATGTATGTCTCATTAATCTCCGTCGATCTAATCATCTGCCAGATGCTATTATGCCCGTAGGTATAGCCAAAAGCTCCCGAGAATACCGCCCAGTAAGCCGATTGCCTCACATCGTGCTCATCAAAATATCCATTGGACGGCTGGAAGCCTACTGCAATATCCTCATAGCGGGCCTCTCCATCCAGGGTCGGTTTGACGGGCATCTTATGATAATCGGTTTCAACCATCCTATAGTTCGGGTAATTCCTGCTGCCATGACTGGACTGCAGCATATTAAAATCCAGCCACTTCGCTTCATGAAAGTAATGGGAAGAGCTTTTACATCCCATGGGATGCATGGTCATTAGCTGAGCAGCTCCTCCATCCTTGATTCCCTTCACCATAGCTTCAATGATATGAAAATGCTTCAGGGTATGAAGATCCCGGTCTCCTCCCATCACCCATACTATATTATTACAATTTCGATACCTTTGCCCCAAGAAGCGTCCGTAGGCATAGGCATTGTCCTCATTAAAAACTACCGGGCCCGCTCCCTGCGCCAGATTCCATTTATCGCCCCAGGAAGGCAGCAGAGCCAGATAGATCTCATGTTTCCCGGCCATCTCAATTACAGCGTCTGCCATATCCCAATAGGAGAATTCTCCCTCTAACAATGGCAATGCCGGATCATAGCCCTGCTCCGTTTCGCCCAAGGGTTTTTTACCATAATAATTACCGGTATGAATACCATCCAGCTCGGACAGCAGTACGGCCTGTACTACATTATAACCCTGTCCTGCTCTGGTTCGAAGGTAATAATCGATTTCCTCCAGACTGAGCTTATGGAACAATTCCCACGCAGTATCCCCCAGCCAAAAGAAGGGCGTCTTATCCTCCAGGGTTAAAAACCTTCGATTATCGCTTACACATAATCTCTGCATTCATTCATCTCCAATCTATCACTATAAGATCAACGCTTTGTTCTTCAATATTACCGTATAATCCCTGTCCCAGGTCAGCTTATATTCTCCGGTCAGACGGATATCCTGACTGGATGCTCCGATCTTAATGGTATAATATCCGCTTTCCACATGCCAGGCTTTCAGATAGGGATTGTAATAGGAGAATGCCTCCGCATCCAAAGGGAATACAACAAGCTTTTCCTCGCCGGGCTCCAATTCGATCTTGTCAAAAGCCTTCAGTTCTTTGTCCGGCCTCATAATAACCGGTTCCTCCTGTCCTACATATAATTGGACAATTTCCTTGCCGCGCATCCTGCCAATATTTTTGAGGCGGAAGGACACTATAACCTCCTGCTTCTCATTGGCGGAGGTCTCCGGGGTAATGCTAAGATCGGAATAATCATAATTTGTATAGGAAAGTCCATGACCGAAGGGGTACCAAACCTCCTCGGGATGACAGTCGTAATAACGGTAGCCATGGAAGCTGCCTTCATTATACCGTATAAATCTTCCGTTTCCCGGATAATCCAGCCCTTCCCGTACCTTACTTATGAAGGTTTCTGACAGCTTTCCGGAAGGATTTATTGTACCGAATAAGATATCTGCAATGGCTCTTCCGCCGGCTTCTCCGCTGTACCACATCTGAAGGATACCCTTTGCCCTCTCCGCCCATTTAGCGGGAATAATACAGGAACCTGACTGCATTACTATAATAACATTCTCATAATACGAACAAATCTCCTCCATGGTATCGTTGATATAGTCAGAGAAGGTGAGCCTGTTGCGGTCTGCCCCCTCTGTCTCAAGCCCCGGCTCATTCGCCGCGAATACAATGGCCAGATCTGTGGTCTGTGCTAATTCCTGAATTCTTTGGACTCTGCGGACACCGTCAATCGTTGCACCATAGATCGGTTCAAAGACAAGATTTGTTCTGTTGGCCGTGTACTCAATCATATAATCCAGGGGCCGGTCAATGGATTCCTCCTCCACGGTAACCTTTGAGCTGCCCCCGCCCATAATCACCGGGGTCTTTGCGAATTCGCCGTAAACTGCAATGCCTTTATATTGTTCCATCTGTATCGGAAGAATTGACTCATGATTTTTTAACAAAGTGATTGCTTCTGCCGCACAATGATAAGCGGCCTCATGCTGCTTCCCCCGATGATATGCTTCCTTCGGCTTCTTCTGTTCCTTCAGGCGGGCAATCAGCCCAAGAATGGAGGAGCAGGCACGATTGATATCCTCTTCTGTAATCAGCTCTTGTTCCAAGCCCTGCCTTAGCTGCCCGATGATCTCAAGATTTCTTGGCATTTGAAGATCCATTCCTGCCGCCAGTGCCTTAGAAGGGTTATGAACCGCATGCCAGTCCGATACAATGAGACCGTCATACCCCCATTCCTTCCGTAATACATCCTGCAGCAGCCACTTATTCTCCGAGCACCAGATACCGCCCAGCTTATTATAGGCACACATCACACTGACCGGCTTCCCCTTTTTCACAGCGATTTCAAAGGGCTTCAGGTAATATTCCCGCAGAGTTCTCTCATCCGCCTCTACCGATATGGAGGATCTCCAGATTTCCTGGTTGTTTGCAGCAAAATGCTTCAAGCTGGTTCCGACTCCCTTGCTTTGCACTCCCTGAATGAAAGCTGCTCCAAGCTCTCCGGATAATAACGGATCTTCAGAAAAATACTCAAAATTCCTGCCGCAGAAGGGGGTTCGTTTCATATTCACGCCCGGAGCCAATAGCATCTCAATCCCCTCCTCGATACAGTCCCTGGCAATTGCCTGCCCGGTCTCATAAACCAGTTCCTTATTCCATGTACTGCCCATGGCAGAGGCGGTAGGGAAGCATACATCTCCCCCGTCGATATTACACTCCTGTACATATTCCGGAATCGGGTGCTTTAGCAGGCGCCGAACACCGTGGGGTCCATCGCTCATCTCCAGTTTAGGAATATTTAGACGTTCTATTGCTGCCGTCTTCAAAGCTCCGCCTCCGGTTAAAAGCGTACATTTTTCCTCCAATGTCATCTCATGTATTAATTCATTTATATTCATATGCATCTCCCTGGAATCAAATTATTTATCCCATTACAGGAAAGAAAGCCAGCATTGCGGGCTTCCTTTCATTATATACTTAAAAAACAGTAAGCTTTCATCATTGATTATCTTGGCACTTTGTTAGTAGGGCTATTACTTAATATCATATACGCTTCTAATTCTTAAGTTCTCCGGCTTACCCTCTAATATCCTGACATGATATTCACCCGCATTCATATCAAAATAATTATCTGAGAGCACCATGTCCTCATTTTCATTCAATATCTCAATACTTCTGGCATAAGCCTTTGCCCTTACAATAATTTCATCTCCCAGGACAAAGCATTCCAATTCCGGATTCACAAACGGATAATGCTTTGGCTGCAGAAATAAAACGGTTCCTCCCTGGAGCTTCTTGCCCTCCCGGTATAAATCATAGCTCACATACTCTGTAAAGCGGTCCAGATGGGGAAGTTCAACCTTATGAAAGAAGTAGGCGGAAAACGGCTCTACCTGAGCCTCCATCCATTCCTCCGAAAGGATCTCTGCCTTCTGGTTACGTACACACCAATGCACCTTAAGGTTCTGCACATGAAAGGTCTCATTACTGATATTAAATCTCACGGATTTATTCTCTGTGTAAGGCTGCGCATTCACATTATAATCCTGGGTCGTGATACTTTCTTCTTCACAGGATAGAAGAACCGGCGCGAAGAACTTCTTCGCATGATAATGCAGGGCCTTCCATCTGCCAAAATAGTCGATGGAGGACCAGGATGCCACAGGCCAGATATCATTGAGCTGCCAATATACCGCACCCATACAACGCCCCCGGTATCTTCTGAAATGCTCCACACCATAGCGGATGGTATCGGCCTGCAATACCTGGGAAGCATACAGCAGTGAACCAAAATCATTGGGATAAAGGAAGTACTGGCTCAGATATTTCATAATCTTGCCGTTGGCGGCATTATTACGCTGATGCTTCTCCATTACATAAGAGAATATATTACGATCCCCGGGAAGAGTAAAGCTTTCTACCGTTTTCAGCAACGGGAAGGATTGGAAGCCAAACTCACTTAAATAGCGGAAATAATAGTTACGGTAATCCGTATAAGGAATATCCCCATGCCAGATGGACCAGTAATGAACATCTCCGCGGTCAAAGGCATTGGGATGATCCATATTGCCGCCGGAGGAGGGACTGGAGGGCCAGTAAAAGGTATCCGGGTCAAGCCTCTTCAGCAGCTTGGGAAAGATATATTCATACATCTTAATATAATCAGCCCGGTTCTCATCCGTATAGCCATTCTTATCCATGATGAACATTTCCATCTCATTGTTGCCGCTCCATAGACCTAAGCATGCATGGTGACGAATTCTTTTAATATTATCCTCCAGTTCCCGGGTGATGCTTTCCTCAAATTCCTCGGATAATTCATATGCAGCACAGGAGAACATCATATCCTGCCATACCAATAACCCTAACCGGTCGCAGGCATCAAAGAAGAAGTCATCCGGGTAATAACCGCCTCCCCATACCCGGATCGTATTAAAATTCGCGGCTGCACATTGCTTTAATAATTTATCCGTTCTTTCTTTGGTAATTCTTCCAAAAAGGTTATCCTCGGGAATATAATCGGCTCCCATAGCAAAGAATTCCACACCATTGATAATATGGGCAAAGCTTTTACCGTATTCGTCCTCCTTCTGAGAGATACTGACGGTTCGAAGGCCAATCCTTCTCTCCCAGGAGTCCAGCCGCTCTTCCTCTTGGTATAAATCAACTCTCACCTCATAAAGAGGCTGATCCCCCAGTCCATTGGGCCACCACAGCATGGGATTCCCGATTTCTATCTCTGAAGGGGAATTCTCAAAGGTCCTGCTTATTCCCTCCGGGGAGGTCACCGTAACACAGTAATGTAATTTCACATTTTCCGCCCATGCCGGCTTTTCCAATTCAACCTGAAGATTTAACCTGACCTTATCCGCCTCATGTCTCTGCCTGATCAGCACCTGATCCAGTTTGGCCGTATTGTAACCATATAGAATTACATCACGCCAGATCCCTGCATCCGGCAGCCTGGGGCCCCAATCCCAGCCAAACATACAGTGCGCCTTTCTTAAATAAGGAAATCCTTTCATGGCGTCCCTTGATCCATGGAGACGCTTCTTCTCATATTTTTCACTAATATACTTCGTGGGCGAATAGAACAGGATTTTTATCTCATTTCCTTCCGGTTTCAGCAATTCACTAATATCAAATTCCCAGGTACGGTGCATATTGTCCACGGAATACACCTTACCGTTGATTGATACCTCCGCCAGGGTATCCAGACCTTCAAACCTCAGGATGGTTCTGTCAAAGCTTAGTAATTCCTGAGCGGAAAAAGTCGTCCGGTATTCATAATCCTCCTCCATCAGCTTTAATGCCTTTAATTCATTGTCTCTATAATAGGGGTCTTCCATTCTGCCTGCCAGCAGATAATCCAAATATACGGATCCGGGCACGGCAGCGGGAAGGTAATTCTCTTCCTTCCTGCCGCGCATCTGCCAACCCTGGTTAAGAAATTTTTTATACATACTCTGCTTCCTCCCTGTCAAAATCAACATGCTGTTCTGATATTATGATTCTTCCGGTAATGTTATTCAGTTCCAACATCGGTCCGTAGGGAGTATCCACAAGCTTAATCTCAAGCTCCTCTCCCGTAACCAGAGGTCCTCTGGGATTTAATAATATCTGTGTCCTGCCCTCGTATCCTGTTCTTGGAGCCGCATACACCTTTGCATTCACCAGGCCGGTAACTTCAATCCTTCGGTACATATAGTAGCTTGCCGGGGCAATGTCTCTGCAGCTGATTACCCCATTGTCCTCCTGGGAGACGAATACCCGGCACTCCTTATGCCATGCCCTTGGCAGTTGGTAAACGCTTCTGTTCCGATCCAGATAGGTCTCCTCGCCAAGGAGTACCGGTGCGCCCAGGGGAGTTCGAAGCTTCAATCTTACTGTGGTATCCGGTGAATAGCCGGAATAGAAAAAGGCATTTTCATGACGGGACAGCATCACTACCGGCTCCCTACTGTTTTGCTTTTTCTTGCTGTATATTGTTTCAAATCCAAAGAGTCCGGCTGCCTGTCTTGGGAAGCGCTCTGTCGGATAGATCTCTTTCTCGGAATACGAGGTCATATTCGCATCCTTTCCCAAGAAGCGGCCGCTGTTATTCCCCCTCAGCCAAATTACTGCTCCGCCCATCCAGGCTTCCATCGCCCGGTAAATTCCTGCTACCCGTTCCTTGTCTTCTGAGCTTAATACAGCAAGTACTCTGGTGGAGGGATCTGATTCATGCTTTAACAGGGTGTCGATTCCCCCGTCCGACAGGGTCGGATCTATCACTACCTTGTCTGCTCCTTCCTCCTCGCATCCATCTTCCTCCAGAAAGCTCTTCACCTGGCAGATACCGCTGATGGCGGATTCGCAGCGAAGATTCAGTAAGTCCAGCAGGCATTCCTCCGCCTCACTGACACTTCCATACAGCATCAGCTTACCCCCTTCTTTGATAAAGCGGCATAAAACCTGGTTCATCCTGCTGCCTCTGGCCGGAACCGGAGTAACATAGATGTGACCTGACACCTCCAGCGTCCCCTCTCTAAGCAATGCCTCAAAGTAATCGGCAGCAATCACGGTGCTCAGGGAGAAACCATGATTAATTGCACCCCGAATATACATATCCTCAAAGAAGGGCTTGGAGGCTCTCCTGGCTTCGATATCACAATACTCATCAAAGGGATATACCCATACCAGCGGTGATGCTTCATCAGGAGCCGTTCTCATGGCCTCCTGTATATGGGGAATAATCTCCCGGGGACAGATATCCGGCAGCTCTCCCAGAGAGTTGTCTATGGTAAGGAAATTCAGATGGGTGGGGAGTACCATCTCACCGTCTCTGTTGATTCTTGCAACTGCCAGGGGCAGATAGATATCATGGGGCTGACGTTCGTACCGGTCAAGCCAGGGGCTATTCATCCACCAGGGATCATGGACATAAAAACGATAAATATAATCCTCTTCCGGAAGATGTGCCATACGTGACATATAGCCGGCTAATTCCATGCCATAGTCCCCATTAATGGCTGCCCAGGGGGAATTACAGGGAGGCAGGATATCAAAGCCGCCCTCATAGATTTTCTTTAAATTCACGGCATCCGAGGCCAGATCGATTCCCAGTGTCAGGTTGGTTCCTCTGGTTTCAACCGGGAAATTACATTCTTCCCGAAACAGCTTCCAAAACTCCATGATTTGCTTCTGTACCTGCTCCATTCTATCCTCGTAGAACTGATTTCGATCAAAGGTGGCACCGATCATGCCCCAGGTCTCAGTACCAAAGCCAAAGCCGTTGGAGAGCCAGAGATAGTCAAAGCCCATATCTTGGAGAAATATCCGGGCTTGCCGGCCAAAAAAGGTTCCAAAAGGAGTCCCCTCCTGAATCCCCTCCGGAAATCCGGCATATGCTCTGTCCTCCGCCTTCAGCCTGGCATAACAGCAGACCATGCTGGATTTACCCATGGATTCACCAATGCAGATCTCATTGTGACGTATATATTTAAATTCTGACTTTGCAAATTCCGGACCCGGATCAAAGGTCGCTCCCACACGGATCTCCCTACCGGTTTCCTTTCTTCCAATCTCCTTTATATATCCTATTAAAGCCTTGTAATCCCCATAAGTCGGTTCAATGGGATTCTCCCGGTATGGATAATAGATGGCATGCAGATTGATACGCTTCGGATCATTCTCCCGGTCCCAGTCCATTCTGGGATTCGCACCCCCGATATACCTGGCCCATTCAAACTTCTCCTCCGTATCACCAGTGTATTCCAGTATCTCTGACCCATCTGAGGTCCACAATAATACGGATACCATAGCTGCATCCTCCAACAGATCATTCCATTGGCGGAAGAATCTTGTACATACCTCTTTTATCGCTTCCTCCTCCAGGGAATAAAAGGGCTTTAAGCTGATTTCCAATGTAATATTTTTGAACTTCTTCATCTTAACCTCCAAACCTTTGCCAGGTTATTTCATTACTCAGATGCCCGGCCACTCAACAGACATAGGGAAACCAATCCGCCAAATCCGCTGCAATGACGCCATGTCCTTCTCTGGTCAGATGATTGACGCTGATCAAATAAGAACTGAGCAAATGGCTTAAAGCCAGTCTCTGATCAAATGTCTGTGCCGCATCCGCCAGACCGACCCCGTATTCTGCGGCTAATCTTCTGATCATATCCGATAATTCTTCATCACCGGAACTTCTGGCGGTATAATATTCTTTCCTGCAGTCAGGGGCCGGAGTGATAAGGATCAGCTTGGCCCCGAAGGCTAATCCTGCCTCTATCATCTGACGCCAGGCCGCCTCAGCGGCTTCCCTCGTCAGATACATATCATTTCTGCCATAATCAAGGGTAACCAGATCCGGTCTGTGACACAGAACCTCCTCTCGAAAGCGCTTCGCACCGGAGACAGAATTTTCACCGCCGATGGCACTGGTAATTATATTGATCACAGCAGTAGGAAATCGTTGATTTAATATCTGATGCAGCTGATGAGGATAAGCATCAAAGGTCCTTACCACATGTGCCGCCGTATATCCGCAGGGTATGCTATGGCCATGGCATACAATATGGTAATTCTTATTCTCCGGCCATACCTGCTTCAACCTTCTTACTTCTTCAGAGAGATAAGTGCTCTTATCCGCAGTCATACCTGCTCCTTTCTAGTCCCTTCCCGATACGATGACCGAATCAATGCCCAGGACATCCGCAATCTTCTGTATCGTTTTGGCATAATGTCCGATACCAAGAGCATAATGATGGGTCGGTCCCTGCATTACCCACTTCTTTACGAATTCTTTTGTGGTTGGCTCAAAGAAGCCTCTGGTATTGGTATTGCCCGTTGGGGGAATCGGCCCCTTCTTTGAGAAGCCTTCTCCGATAACAAAGCGGAACTTGCCCTCCGCGTTCTGTGTGATGCCCAACATCGTAATGGGCCCCTCTTTTATTTTGAATTCCACAGAGGCTCCGTTTCCCGGCTTTCCATGATACTTGGTAAGGCTTCGCAGTACCGGCTTCCCTTCTGCGATGGCAATATGGTGGGGCCCGTCGTGTCCTACCAGAATAAAGTCCTCCTTAAAATCAAAGGGATGGAATTCCGCAAAGCTTCCGCCGATATTCAAACGATCCATAATCAGCATGGCGATACAGGTCTTTACATCATACTCGCCGCACATGGGTATTCCCTGTGCATTCAGAATGGAATTGCCTACGATAAAGGTAGTCGCCACCTTCTGCTGAATGCTGTTGCCTTCTCCTTCGTAATAATACGCTAAGCCTGTCAAATGATATTGCTCCACTAATTTATCCAAGGCAACGGCATTCTTCGCTGCCTGGTACAGATCCTCCCCGGTCAGCTTTTTGGTTACGGGATCGCTCACAGGTTCCGGCATATCAAACTCTTCCCCGATGATCTTAATCTTATCTTCTACCTCTTGGTCGGTAACTTCGTGAAAGAGGCGTACCGCATCCTCCACCTCAAGCAAGGGAATATGAAGTCCAAAAGCCGCCGAAATTGCAGTCGGATCCGTATGCATATCATACATTGCTTCCATAACATGACCCATCAGGCCGATTCTCGCTCCCTTCAGGTCATGCAGCACCTTTCCGATCTCACACCAGGTACGGATCTCCCTCTTTGCCTCCTCATCCTCATATAAAGTTCCGATGATCACATCTGCTACCCTTTTCCCCAGGCGAATTGCTACTCCTGTAAATTCCGGCACAGAACAGATATTATCATTCTCCAGCTGCATATGTGTCGAGGCTTTGCTGTAATCCAGTCCATGCAGAGGCTGTAAGGCCAGCAATACGACGGGAAGATTAATATCCCGCATGATTGGTGCAAAGACGGAGGAGGTGGCATAGGTAACCATATTGCAGAATACCATATCCAGATCATCCCGCTTCATCTTCTTCAGAGTCTCATAGGCGGCCTCGCTGGAATCAACCATGCCATAATCAATGGTCTCAACCTCATTCTCACCAATGAGCCGTACCGCCTCCCGGTGATAACCTGATAACGAAATATATAAACCGTCAAACTGGCTCCAGTAGGTGGCATGGCCAACCCCGAATACCCCTATTCTGGCATTTCTCGGTTTCTTACGTTCTATCATCTCAATCCTCCATACTGCCGATGCCCGGAAATTTGGGCTCCGGTACAAATTTGCCGTGTGAAAATTTTAATTTTCACACTATCTTCCTTTATCCCTTAACGCTTCCCATTACAATGCCGCTGGTAAAATACTTCTGCAGGAAGGGATATACACATAAGATCGGCAGCATCGCCAGAAATATCTGGGCCGATTTACTGCTCTTTTGAGTAACATTTAACAGCAGATCATCCACATTCTGAACCAGATCCATATCAATATCTACAACGATCGTCTGCAGATACGATTGCAGCGGATAGTTCTGTACCCGGTTCATATAGATCAATCCGTCGAACCAGCTGTTCCAGTGGGCTACCGCAATAAACAGTACCAGGGTAGCTAATACCGGTTTGCATAAGGGAAGTACAATTCTGAATAACACTTTAAAATGTCCGGCTCCATCCACAAATGCGGACTCCATAATTTCCTCCGGCAATGATTTCATATAATTCTGCAGCAAAATAATATTAAACACATTAACAGCAACAGGAAGCACCAGAGCCCATACACTGTCCAAGAGACCAAGGCCGGCTATTAATAAGTAATTCGGAATCAATCCGCCGCTGATCATCATAGCAATCATAAAGTACCATACATAGAACTGTCTCGCGGCAAACTGGCGCCTTGTCTTAGATAACGGATAAGCTGCCAATACCGTCATCAGCATTCCCGCCGCAATCCCTAACACAACTCTCATAACGGAGACGGACATGGCGCGAAAGAATTTTACCTCCCCAAGTATGTATTCGTAGGAAGCTAAGGTGAAATTCACCGGCCACAGCTTAACCTCGCCGGCGTTGACTGCTATATTATCACTTAATGAAATAGCAAATATATGAATTAACGGCAATATACATACGATTGCCAGTAAAGAGCAGAAGGCATAATTGAAGATCACAAAAATCCTTCTTCCAATCGATTCTTTATATAACATAGATACCCCCATTCCTGCACATTTCTTATGCGCATGTTCTCTTAAAACACCCGGTAACCACTTGTTTTATAGGCGACTTTATAGGAAAGAACAAGCAATGTGCCCGAGATTACCGACTTAAATAATCCGGCAGCAGATGCAAGACTGAAACGGCCGCCTCCGAGTCCTAACCGGTAAACCAGGGTATCGATAATATCTCCGCTATCATAAGTAATGGTGCTGTAAAGATTATAGATCTGATCAAATCCGGCATTCAGGATAGACCCCATCTTCAAGGTCATAAGCAGAATAATGGTCACACTGATTCCCGGTAATGTAATATGCCGCATTTTTTTTAAATATCCTGCTCCGTCCAGGGATGCGGCTTCATAGAGCGCAGGGTCCAGGCTGGTAAGTGCCGCCATATAGATGATGGTTGCATAACCGAATTCCTTCCAGGTGTCGGTCGCCCAGATGATCTTACGGAAGATATCATTTCTTCCCAGGAAAAAAATCGGCTCAACACCAAACAGACCAAGGAATTGATTGAGCATACCGTTTCTCGGATTTAAAATCTCTATGATAATACCCGCCATCAAAACCCAGGAAATAAAATGAGGAAGGTAAATCATTGTCTGAATTGTTTTCTTCACTCGGGCTTTTCTCATTTCATTCAAGAGTAATGCCACTGTAACCGGTACGAGGATACCCAGGACTATCTTACCCAAGGCAATAATGACTGTATTCTCAACGGACTGTATAAAACCCGGTGTCATGAATAGTTCCTTAAAATTACCCAGCCCTGCAAAGGGCGACTTTGCGAAGCCTTTCGCAGGATTATAATTCTGAAATGCAATGACAATTCCAAACAGTGGTATATGGTGGAAAATGAGCAGCATAGTGACCGGAGCCAGCAGCATCAGATGCAATGCTCCGTCCCGTTTCATTAACCGAATAAATTTTTCCTTTCTTGATCTTTGTTTCATATCGTTCCTCCTGATTTATAATGCCGATTATAGAAATTCTACAATCGGCATTATATACAATGGTTACTTATTTATTGTTCTCATACCATGCATTCACTTCATCCGTCATAATCTGGCCGCCATTCTTATACCAATCACTCACAGCTCCTTCATATACAGAAATATCCTCACCCATAACTACCTTGGTCATAGCTGTATTCAGATAATCCATCAGAATGCTCTTCTTTGCACTCATAGTCTCGGTAGGAATTGCCTGATAAGCATCTATAATAATTCTGTTTTCCTCTTTTATTCTCTTAATAACAGAGAAGGTTCCCTGCGGTCCGAAAATATGATAGCTATTCCATTGAGTGATATCTCCGCTCTCATATTTCAAGTGATTTTGGTAGGTTGTCTGAGATAAGGCAATGGAGAAATCCTCCACTCCTGTCTCAAGGGCTTTTACCGACTCTTGATAACGGGTCAAATTCTGCCAGGGCATACCACAAAATTGTACGGTAGCAACATATTTTGATGTCTGAACATTTTTCTCTCCATCCGGTCCCAGATGCGTAGTGTACTTCTTAACAATTTCAGGATCTTCATTGAAAATCAAGCTAATTTCAAGGTTAATCAGTTTAACAACTGCTTCGGGATTTTTACATTCCTTATTAACAAAGATAAATTGATTACGGCTGACAGAGCCTTGCACTATGGGTGCGCTTCCATCTGCAGTAGGAATATCGGTAATCACCCAGTTTGCCTCGGGATCCTTTGTCGCACTGTCCGAAACACCGGATGCCAGAAAATAAGTGCCATAAACAATACCAACCTTACCGGCTGCAACATCTTCCTTCGCAATGGTTTTATCCGTAACAGCAAAGTCCTTATTGATTAATCCTTTACCATACATCTCCTGCAGCTTAAGTAATCCTGCTTTTGTCTGCTCCATTGTGGTTCCGTATATCAGCTTACCGGAAGCATCCATAATCCAGGAATCCGGATAAGCGCCGTAACCGTTTAAGAAACCTTGAAAGCCTAAATCAAGACCAAAGCTTTCCTTGGAACCAACTAAACCATAGGTATCTTTTCCGCCTAATTTGTTGTCTACAAAGGCTTGCGCCACAGCAACCAGCTCATCCATCGTCTTGGGAAGCTGCATGCCCACCTTGTCAAGCCAATCCTGCCTGATATAGAACAATGCAACAGAGTCAGGCTGTGCACCGGTGATAGGCAGACCCATCATCCTTCCGTTCTGCGTACTGTAACCAAGGGTTGCTCCGCCGTCCGCTGCTAAGAATTCCTTATATTTATCACTGGCATACTTTTCGAAGATATCCGTCATATCCATTACTAAGCCTGCATCCAGCAGCAATTTGTACTGTTCCTCATAAACCATGCCAAAGTCAGGCAGATCATTCTGAGCCATGGCCATGTTCCATTTTGTATTATATGCATCTGTATCCGAGGACACCCAGTCATAAACCACGTCAATACCCAGATTTTCTTTATAGGCAGTAATATAGACATTCTTTTCTGCCGAATCATAATCCGGGTTGCCCGGAACAAATACGGTGCCTCCTGTATCAAGCCAGGCGCCTCTTAACGTAACTCCCTCTTCATATTTACCAAAAGGATCTGCAGCTTCCACTTCCTCTTCCTCTTCCTCTGCCTCATCAGTCTGTGTAGGCTTAGCTTCGTTATTCCCTGCTTTTTGGTCCGTCTCGTTCTCCTTTTTACCACTGCAGCCTGTGAAAACCGACACAACCATAGCAAATACTAATAACATTGCAATTAGTTTCTTTTTCATAAATATCCTCCTTGTAATATTGTGGTTAGTGTATTACACAGACTATTATACCGGTACCCGCCCCTCTCCTCTATTCCAAATGCTTTTGATCCTACTTATCATTTTTTTGTTTTTTTGTATTGTTTCACATATTTTATCATTTTTCTATTCAAACAACAGAATCACAAAATCTATAAATTGCTTTAGGAATTCTATTATGCTAGACTTTAATTATAGCATGAAGAAAAGCATATGCTCGCTATGCTATTGTATCCTATATATAAGGAGGTGCTGATGATGAAGCATCGATTTCTGTCCTTTGACTCCATATTCTTTCGACTTTTCCTAACCTTTTTAATTATAATGATTCCCTTCGAAGCAACCGGGCTTATTCTTTTTACCTGGACCAAGAATACCATACAAAGAGAAATCGAAGACACCTCAGCCTTAAAGGTACATTACCTGAAAGAACATCTGGAGACGGAGATTTACGAATTATCCAGTCAATTGGAACGGTTATCAAATATGAATCTGTTCAGCCAATTCTCCTTAAATAATTCCAGTTATTCCGCAGCAGAATATTATATCAGCCTTCTGGATCAATATGATTTGATCAAGCATTACCCTACCAATTATGGTCTTGTGACTAATGTAACGATATATTATCAAAATTTGTCTAAATCACTAACCGCCGGTAAAGGACTGATTCCTACCGATAACAGCCATTTTGATGCCCTTACTACAATATTAAAGGATACCTATCATCCGCTCAAAAGGCACAACAACCAGCTTATTCTCGGAACTATGTATCCGGTTAATACTCAGTTTACAAACTCGGAGCCTTTCTATATCATTACCATGTCGCTTTCAGAAGGCTATATCCTGGATTATCTCTCCTCTTCGAATATTGATTATGACACGATTGTTTATGATCATACCTATCATAACCCAATTCATGCTTCGTCAATCATTCCGAAGAATAACCCCTATGAAGCATATTATCCTCTGCTTGAGCAGAAATTGTTATCCGATAGCTCTAATAGCACAACAACCTCCTTCAAGAAGGATTCCTATTATATCATAGCAGAGTATTCACCCTATCTAAACTGTTCCTTTGTACAATTCATACCGATTGATAAATTACTTTATCTCCCCAGGAAAATGAGCGGATATTTGTTCGTGTTTACCTTATTATCCATCATCGGAATTGCAGCCTATACCATTACCTCAGTTATATTGGTGAATCGGCCGATTAGCACAATCTTAGGCGGTTATCACTCCATTCAATCCGGTAATTACGACATAGAACTCCCTTCCATGCGCACCTCAAAGGAATTCGACTATTTGATCCGGGGATTTAATAAGATGGCCGCACAATTAAGCCTCTCCATTGATCAGGTATATAAATATGAGATCTATTCCAAAAAGATGGAGCTGAAACAATTGCAGATGCAAATTAATCCTCATTTTCTATATAACACCTATTTCATACTTCATCGCATGATCGGCAATGAGGATCTGGAGAGTGCCAAAGAACTCTCCGCACATATGGGCAATTATTTTCAATATATAACACGGAACAAGAATGATATGGAAACCTTGGAGAAAGAATGGGCTCATACCGTTAATTACCTGGAAATCCAGGCAATCCGGTATTCCATGCGAATTAAGATAGAGATTAAGCCCCTTCCGGAAGAATATCGGATGCTGGAGGTTCCGCGGCTAATTCTTCAGCCTCTGCTGGAGAATGCCCTGGAACATGGCTTAAACCAGAAGCTGGAACAGGGAATTGTTACTCTAAGCTGTACAGCCAAAAATACTTTATTAATTATTGAGGTGTCTGATAATGGCGAAGCCGTTAATGAAGAAATGATCGCTCAGCTTGAACGTATTCTGGACAGTCCCATCAGTCCTGAACAGGAAACAACCGCCCTGGTTAATATTCATAAGCGTCTGAGACTGGTATACGGTGATATGGGAGGGATTAGCTTTGAAAAGAATCTGCCCTCCGGCCTTATAGTACGGTTAAACATCCCCTTAGAAGTTACTCCATCCAATCGGAATAAGATGATCTAGACTAAATTATAATACCAAAGGAGGTTCTGAAATGAACTTATATACGATACTCATTGTAGACGACGAAGCCTTCATAGTAGATTGGCTCTCCGATCTACTTGAGAAGCAGGGTAATGTGAATTATAATGTTTACCGGGCTTATCATTCCTTGAGTGCAATGGAGATTATTAAGAAGTCCAGAATCGATCTTTTAATCACCGATATCAGCATGCCGAATATGAATGGTCTTGAATTATCCAGACAGATTACCCAGCTCTGGCCTTCCTGTAAATGCATCCTGCTTACCGCGTATTCTGAATTTGACTACGCAGTTCAGGCAATCCAGCAAGGTGTGTCCAGCTACATTCTAAAGACAGCAAGTGATAATGAGATTCTGCAGGAAGTATTCCAAGCAATACAACTGATTGAAAAAGAAACGAATCAAAATAAATTGATCAACGATATCCAAAAGGACCTGAAGATATCCCAGACTCAACTGAATCGCCAGCTCTTCTTCCTCTGGCTGCAGGGCCATTATTCTTCCGAGGAGGAATTAATTCAGGCCAAGGAAGCCCTTGGCTTTACCGAAGAGACATCCCAGTACTGCCTTGTAATTGGCGATTTAAGTAATTCTTCCATAGATGGGCAGGAAGTTAAGAACATGAATGATGTCATTAAACCTTTCCAAATCAATAAAATTACCATGCATTATATGGAGCCTTATGTTAAGAAAATAGTCTTTGAGATAAAATCAAACCAGATTTATTGGATTATTGAGCCTAGAACCTTATTCATAAATAACTTTTCCTCCATCCTGACCGGTGCGCTGGAGCTTGCTCAAAAATCCTGCCGCGAGACGCTGGCAGCCGGAATTAATTTTCTGGTTGGCTCCTACGTGAACAGCCCCTCGGAATTATCTGATCTGTATTATACGGGACGAAATCTGATGAATGTCTTCGATTCTGATGAAGAATTCATCTATGTTTACCATGCCAATGAACTATACCTGCCCGACGCAAAAGCAAGGCCGGTAAGAGAAGAGGATATATTTAAGCCTTCCTTTTTTAATAACATGAAGAAGAGTCTGGAATACGGTAAACAGGACAGTTACTTTAAAGCTCTGGATACGGTCTGCAAATATCTTGAAAACAATGTCAACTGGCACAATACTATCGTACTGGAGATTTATTATAATACCATTATGGTTATCATCTCCTATATCAACGAGCGGAACCTGACCACAAAGATTGCCTTTTACACCGGAACAGGAATTCTGTTTCGGCCTTGGCTATTGCCCTCCTGGCAGGAAATCGCATCTCACTTAAACGAAATCTCCAAGGTTCTCTTCACCCTGCAAAGTGATGCCAAAAAAAGATCCTCTATTGATACGATACAACGTGTAAAGGATTATATTGATAGCCATATTACGGAAGATATTTCATTGATTGATTTGTCTGCCCTAACCAGTTACAGCGCAACCTATCTGTCCAAGTTCTTTTCCGAGAACTTAGGCTATACCATAAGCGATTATATTGCAAGAAAGAAGCTTGCTAAGATTCAAGAGCTAATGCTGGATCCCTCTCTCAATATAGGAGATATTGCCAATGCAGTGGGTTTTCATTCAAGGACCTATTTCAATAATTATATCAAGCGGCTGACTAACCTCTCTCCCCAGCAGTACCGGGATAAAATTTTAAGTAGCAAATTTTGATTTGCCAGATATTGCCCTGCTTTTTTATCCTTGAGCTCTGCTTGACTATCATCGTTTATGATTTTTTTTATTGGCCCAATCCATAAGCTTATCCCAGGTATCATGAATGCCAATTCCTAAAATCCAATCAATGACTATCAAGAAAACGGCATAAACAACTAGAGCTAATACAAATCGAAACAAATGCTTCTTTTTCATGCTTATCCTTCCCATCCACCGTTCTCAACGGTTTTCGAGTGGCTTTAATACATAATTCCATCTATTTTCGATTTACTTTTGCGCTACGAAGGATACCCAGTCCCCCATACGGTTGACCTCTAATATCTGAAATTGATTTTCCAGGATTGCCTCCCTTACGGCGGCTTCCTTCATATGAATAATCCCTGAACTGATGAAGATACCGCCCGGTTTCAGATAGTTACCAATCACCTTAGACAGAGGAATGATTACATCGGCCAGAATATTAGCCACTACCATATCGTACTGTTCTCTTTCAGGCAAATCCGTGATACTATCTTCTTCAAGGATGTTAGCAGTAATAAATCTAAGATTTCCTTCTTTAATTTCCAACTGATTGACCTGAGCATTCTCAATAGCCGAATCGGTGGCGTTAGAATCAATATCTATGCCCAGAACCTCTTTTGCACCAAGCTTTTTCGCGATAATGGACAGAATTCCGCTGCCGCTGCCCGCATCCAGAACCACAGCATCCTCACTCATATAATTCTTCATTCCTATAATACAGAGCTTTGTGGTCTCATGAGAGCCTGTGCCAAAGGAAATGCCCGGATCAATTTCGATTACCAGATCCCCTTCCCAGGTTTCCTCCAGCTCTTCCCAGGTCGGTTTGATCACAATGGTATCATCCACCCGGAAGGGTTTGAAAAATTGCTTCCAGTTATTAATCCAGTCCTTGTCCTCTGTCTCAGATTTATGGATACTGGCTTTTCCAATCTCGGTATAGGACGACAGCTCCAGGAGCCCTTCCCGTACCTTGTCCAGCAGGGCCTCGGCATCCTCCTCCGCATCCAGATAAAAGCTGACCTGCGCCCATCCGTCGTCCTTCGGCAGCTCCGGCAGAATGTCAATAAACATCTGCTTTCTCTCTTCCTCTGTAATCGGTACATTATCGCTGATTTCAATTCCTGAGATCCCCAGGTCGTTTAACATATCACTAATCAGATCAACGGCTTTTGTCGTTGTATCCAAGGTAAACTTTGTCCATTTCATGTCAACATCCATTCTACCGCCCATCCGCGGCACAAAAATCCGGAAGAATTGCTTTCCAACTCTATAAAACCCGAAATCCCTCCTGTCAAAACCTATTCCAGGTTCCAACGGGAGCCATTCCGGGTTTCTTCTAATATGAAACTTAGAATTCGCAGCCTGTATATTTTACAGGTTCAGAAACTCTTCTCACACTACTTCCAGAACTTTTTCTTTGTTTTCTCGGGTTCTGCTCCCTCTGCACCGCGATCAGCCTTACCTGTCATAGCTTCATCGAACTTCCTCAGAAGCTCCTTCTGTTCCGAATTAAGGCTGGTAGGAACCTGTACTACCAGGGTAACATAATGATCCCCGCGGACTGCCTTGTTTCTCAGGCTGGGCACACCCTTCTCCCTTAACCGCACCTTGGTATCCGTCTGTGTGCCGGGCTTCACATTATAGATCACATCCCCGTCCACCGTATTAATCTTCACATCACCGCCCAGAACTGCGGTTGCGTAGGAAATCGGTGCCGTGGAGAAGATATCGTAATCCTGTCTCTGGAAGATGGGATGCCTGCTCACATCAATCTCTACCAGCAGATCACCTCTGGGCCCGCCGTTGGTTCCCGGCTCGCCCTTCCCGCGGATTCTGACACTTTGACCGCTGTCAATTCCCGCCGGAATACTGACCTTAATCTTCTTTTTGCTGCTGATGTAACCCGTTCCGTAACAATCGGAACATTTATCCTTTATGATCTTACCGGTACCTTTACAGTCCGGGCAGGTCTGAACATTGCGCACCATGCCGAACAGAGACTGCTGGGAATAGACCACCTGCCCCTTTCCGCCGCACTTGGGGCAGGTATCGGCATTGGTTCCGGGCTTTGCTCCGGTACCGTGACAGGTATGACAGTCATCCTTTAAGGTCAACTCCAGCTCTTTCTCCGTTCCAAACACCGCTTCTTCAAAGGTGATTCTGATAGAAGTACGCAGATTCGCCCCCTGCATCGGGCCATTGTTAGCGCGGCGGGAACGGGAACCAAAGAGATCTCCGAAGATATCTCCAAAAATGTCTCCCATATCCATAGAACTGAAATCAAAGCCGCCTGCTCCGGCTCCTCCGCTTCCATCAAAGGCGGCATGTCCGAACTGGTCATACTGCCTGCGCTTATCCGCATCACTTAATACGGCATAAGCTTCCGAAGCCTCCTTAAACTTTGCCTCCGCAGCCTTATCTCCGGGGTTGGTGTCCGGATGATACTTTTTCGCCAGCTGTCTGTATGCTTTTTTGAGCTCGTCATCCGTGGCCGTCCTTCCGACACCTAAGACCTCATAATAATCACGTTTATCTGCCATTTTCCTCTTCACCTTTCATAGCTATGCTTTATCCTCCATACAATTGCAAATAGGCAGTCAGTTCTGACCGCCCCTTGCTATGGAGAAATGAAACCCGGAAATGATTTCATTCCTCCATAAAACTACATTCATAACACTTTATACTTCACGGTAATCCCCGTCTACAACATCATCGCCATAGCTGCCGCCGCTCTGTCCGCCGTTGAACTCAGCACCTGACATATCGGGGCCGGGGCCGCCTGCTCCGGCAGCACCGCTCTGCTCATAAAGCTTTGCAAATAATGCCTGGGCATCTTCCATTAATTTATCCTTTGCAGCCTTAATATCGGCTACTTCACCCTCACTCATAACCTCAGGGTTGGATTTCTCAATTAATTCCTTCAGTCTTGCCAGATCAGCCTCTACGGTCTCCTTGGCTGCGGCATCAATCTTATCGCCAACCTCTCCAAGGGCTTTCTCTGTCTGGAATACCATGGAGTCAGCATCATTTCTTACATCCACCGCTTCCTTACGCAGCTTATCCTGAGCCTCGTATTCGGCAGCTTCTCTGACCGCCTTATCGATATCGGTATCCGACAGGTTGGAGCTTGCGGTAATGGTAATGTGCTGCTCTCTTCCGGTTCCCAGATCCTTGGCGGATACATTTACGATACCGTTGGCATCAATATCGAAGGTAACCTCGATCTGAGGAACGCCTCTTCTTGCCGGCGGAATTCCATCCAGACGGAATTGTCCGAGACTCTTGTTGTCCTTCGCAAACTGTCTCTCACCCTGTACCACATTGATATCTACCGCAGTCTGATTGTCGGCTGCTGTGGAGAATACCTGGCTCTTCTTCGTGGGAATTGTGGTATTTCTCTCAATTAATCTGGTTGCTACGCCGCCCAAAGTCTCAATGGAAAGAGACAGAGGGGTTACGTCAAGGAGAAGGATATCTCCTGCGCCTGCATCGCCTGCCAGCTTGCCGCCCTGGATGGAAGCACCAATGGCAACACATTCATCCGGGTTCAGAGACTTGGAAGGCTCCTGGCCGGTCAGCTGCTTTACTTTCTCCTGAACAGAGGGCATTCTTGTGGAACCGCCTACCAACAGTACCTTCTTGATATCGGAAGCATTGAGTCCTGCATCACGAAGTGCGTTCTGAACCGGAACTACGGTTCTTTCTACCAGATCATGAGTCAGCTCATCAAATTTGGCACGGGTTAGGTTCATGTCAAAATGCTTCGGACCCTCTGAGGTTGCCGTAATGAAAGGAAGGTTAATGTTCGTGGTGGTGGCGGAAGATAATTCCTTCTTCGCCTTCTCTGCTGCTTCTCTCAATCTCTGCAGGGCCATCTTATCTGTGGATAAGTCAACACCGTCGGACTTCTTGAACTCATCGATCATATATCTGGTAACTCTTTCATCAAAATCATCACCGCCCAGCCTGTTGTCGCCGGAGGTTGCAAGCACCTCGATTACACCGTCACCGATGTCGATGATGGATACGTCGAAGGTACCGCCGCCCAGATCGTATACCATGATCTTCTGCTCATGCTCATTATCAAGACCATAGGCCAGAGCTGCCGCCGTAGGCTCATTGATGATTCTCTTAACATCAAGACCGGCGATCTTACCGGCATCCTTGGTTGCCTGCCTCTGGGCATCGTTGAAATACGCGGGAACCGTAATAACTGCCTCGGTTACCTTCTCACCCAGATAAGCCTCGGCGTCTGCCTTCAGCTTCTGAAGGATCATTGCGGAGATTTCCTGGGGGGAATATCTCTTGTCATCAATTTTCACACGGAAATCCGTGCCCATATGTCTCTTAATAGAGGAGATTGTTTTATCTGAATTGGTCACTGCCTGACGCTTGGCAGGCTCACCAACGAGACGCTCTCCTGTCTTTGTAAATGCCACAACGCTTGGTGTGGTTCTTGCGCCTTCTGTATTTGCAATTACTACCGGCTTTCCGCCTTCCATAACGGCGACGCATGAATTGGTTGTACCTAAGTCAATTCCTATTATTTTTCCCATAATCATTTCCTCCTGAATAT
The DNA here is from genome assembly GCF_050433395.1 of Anaerotaenia torta. Taxonomy (NCBI): domain Bacteria; kingdom Bacillati; phylum Bacillota; class Clostridia; order Lachnospirales; family Lachnospiraceae; genus Anaerotaenia; species Anaerotaenia torta. The sequence continues at coordinate 151,767 of NZ_JBNPXH010000006.1, read as the reverse complement.
TATTAAGATTGTCACGATGATACTTCATGAACCTGATGTATTACGATATCCGGCTTCTTTCCGAAGCCCTGTGCCCGCTGCTAACTCGCAGCCTTTATCACAACCTCTGTGTTTGTCACTAATTCACAACCTTCACCATGCTGTAACGTACCACGATATCCTTATACATATAGCCCTTCTGGAACTCATCTGTTACGATGTTCTCTCCCACGCTGTCGTCCTCACCGTGCATCACCGCATTGTGAAAATTAGGGTCAAAGGTCTTCCCTACGGCATCAATGGGCTTTACTCCGATTTCCTCCAGCGCTGTCAGCAGCTGGCGGTAAATCAATTCAATTCCCTGTGCAAATGCACCTTCCTTTTCCTTATCCGTTATGGCACCCAGGCCACGCTCAAAATTATCTATGATGGGGAGCATCTTTTCAATAAAGCTCTTGACGCCCATATCATACATCATGGTTTTTTCCTTCTCGGAGCGCTTGCGGTAGTTATCAAATTCCGCCATGGTTCTCATTAAGCGGTCCGTAAGCTCCTCGATTTTCTGATCCTTGGCTGCTAATTCCTTTGATTTGGAGTTTTTGAAAAAGCCCTTTCCGGATTTCTCAGTCTTCTCTGCAGCCTCCGCGGGAGTCTCCTCCTCCACCGTCTCATCAACGGCCTCTGTCTCCGGACAGCTCTCCAGCTCTTGTGCGGATCCCTCTCCGGCTTCGGTCACTGGAATATCCTCTGTCTGCTGATCCGTCCTGTCATTTGATTTTTCCTTCATTTCCTTCTCCTTCTCCATGGCAGCTTTTATTATTTCTATTGCTTTATCCATATCTTCCAAGGGATGAATACCACCTTTCCTTTACAAGACTCTTTTGTCCTATGTTTTCTTCTTGAATATATCATCCAATTGCATCATCAGTGACTGCAATGTGCTCACTACCTTCTGATAATCCATTCTCTTGGGTCCGATAATTCCCACCTTGCCGTATACCCCTTCTTCTATCTCGTAGGTAGCCGTCACTACCGAGCATTCCTTCATGGTCTCCACCGGTGTCTCGTCACCGATGTATACCTGGATGCCCCGGTTATCCTCATCCTCCATCTTATCCTGGATCAACTCCGTCAAGGCCTTCTTCTCTTCCAGGGTATAGAGTATCTCGCTTGCCTTCTCCTTATCACTTAATTCGGGATAGCGGAGTATATTGGTGGTTCCGGAGGTGTAGATCTCCAGATCCTCCTCTTCATTGACCGCCTGCATGATGGCATCCAGTATGTCATTCACCAGATTGCGGTATTCGCCTGCCTGCTCCTTCATCTGGGAAATGACCGGAAGATTGATTTCTCCCAGATCCAGGCCCTGTAAAAATGTATTGATGATAATGTTAAGCTTTAAGATCGTTTCCTTATTTAAGGATGACGTTACTTGAAGTATCTTATTCTTAACAATATTCCTCTCAAATACAATCACCGCCAGCAGCTGTTTCTCGTCCATCTCCGTGAGCTGTACGAACTTAACCTTCTTCTTATACTGGGGTGCGGAAACCATGGTGGTATACTGGGTGTTCACCGCAAGAAGCTTCGCCACCTGCTGCAGCAGGCTTTCCAACCGGTCCGCCTTCTGGATCAGCATCTCCCTCATATCCGCCACCTCGTTGACCTTATCCTCCAGCAGGGTGTCCACATATAAGCGATAGCCCTTATCTGAGGGAATACGTCCCGCGGAGGTATGGGGCTGGATAATATATCCCATCTCCTCCAGGTCTGACATCTCGTTGCGTATGGTTGCGGAACTTAAATTGAGATCCGTATACTTGGAAATGGTTCTGGAGCCCACCGGCTCCCCAGTCTCAAGATAATTACGGATAACAGCCTGCAATATCTTTCGTTTTCTTTCATCCAACTGCTGCATGACCTACCTCGATCCGTTATAAATTCCCATGTACCATACGTTGCATCACAACGTATATTCACTTTCCATCTTTGTTGTTAGCACTCAACTCGATAGAGTGCTAATATCTATAAATAAAATAGCACTAACATTTTCTTTTGTCAAGGCAGTTTTAAAAATTAATTATTAAAATATGGTGAGAATATCACAAAAAGCACGGCCCTTAATCCAGCAGGAACTCCGCCAGCACCGAATTGCTGAGATCAAACCCCAGCTCCGTTAACTGAAGTCTGCCATCCCGGATTACAATCAATTCCTTCCCCTCCAGTTGTTTTAACTGCTCTCCATAGACCTCGGAGAGCTCCTGTCCAAACTGCCGCTCAAAATCCGCTAACCCGATGCCCTCGCATTTCCTCAATCCCAAAAACAGAAACTCCTCCATTTGTTCCTCCCGGGTAAGAGAGGCAATATCCTCCCTGATCCCAATCAAATCCCGGCTTAAAGGCTCCCCGCCTTCCGCTCTTTCCCTGTTCCTGCCATACGCTCCGCACAAATCAATATACTCAGTAAGCTTCTTTTTATTTGTAAATCGAATATTATCAATCAAGGATGCCGCTCCCAGTCCGAGTCCCAGATACGAAGTCCGTTCCCAGTAGGAATTGTTATGCCTGCACTCATACTGCTCCTTTGCATAATTAGAGATCTCATATCTGTGATATCCGTATTCCTCCAGTATCTCTTTCGTCCTATAATACATCCGCCGGTCCGTATCCTCATCCGGAAGCTCCTTTTCCTGGGGTCCTCCGGGCCGGTAACGTTCATAGAATTTAGTTCCTTCCTCAATAATCAGGCTGTAAGCCGAAACATGCTCCGCCCCAAGCTCCGCCACGGTGCGCAGGGTTCTCTCCCAAGATTCTTGTGTCTGTCCCGGCAGGGCAGACATAAGATCCACATTAATATTATGAAAGCCAAGCTCCCTGGCTAACCGGTAATTTTCAAGAAATTCCTGGAAGGAATGAATCCTTCCCAATCTTTTCAACTCCCGGTCATCCGCCGACTGGAGCCCAAGGCTGATCCGGTTCAGCCCTGCTTCCCGGTAGTACAGCAGCTTCTCCCTGGTTATGGTTCCGGGATTCACCTCAATAGTCGCCTCCAAGTCATCGCAGCTAAGTACAAACACCCGTGCTATCCGATCCATAATCCTCTTAATTGCTTCCCCTTCGATGCAGGAAGGAGTCCCGCCCCCAAAAAACAAAGTCGCCACACGATAATCCGAGGTCCTCCCTGCATAACTCTCAATTTCCGCAAGAAGAGCTTCTGCATATGCCTTTTGAAGCTGCTCCGTTGCCGGAGCCGACAAGAAATCACAATAATCACATTTTCTCACACAGAAGGGAATATGAATATATAGGCCTAACCTCTCCCGCTCATGTTCTGTTTTCAAGCTTCTGACTCCACCCAATGGTTCACCGTCCGTTCTCTTCTTAAACTCCATCCCTTCCCCTCCTCGCTTTTTTCTTAATATTATATCCTTCCTTACCCTTCTTTCATCTCATTCTTCTATTTCATTTTTCTTCTGTTCTACTCCTCATTCCATATTCAAATTATCATTTTCAATATCATTTAGCTCATTATACTACAACAAAAGGATCCAAAATCAATGCTGCAATACTGTTTTCAGCACTGCAGCACAATCTTCTGATCCTTCTGTCTGATTTATTCCTAATCCTCATCCAGCTTCAAAACACTCATAAAAGCTCTCTGTGGAATCTCTACATTACCAACCTGCCGCATTCGTTTCTTACCTTCCTTCTGCTTTTCCAGAAGCTTCTTCTTTCTTGTAATATCACCGCCATAACATTTTGCCAGTACATCCTTGCGAACCGCCTTTACTGTCTCTCTCGCAATGACCTTGCTGCCGATTGCCGCCTGAATCGGTATTTCAAACTGTTGTCTGGGTATCTCTTCCTTAAGCTTCTCGCACATCCTTCTGCCTCTTTCATAGGCACTCTCCGCATGAACGATAAAGGTCAGGGCATCTACTTCTTCTTTATTAATAAGGATGTCCAGCTTCACCAGCTCGGAACGCACATAGCCCTTCAGCTCATAATCAAAGGAGGCATATCCCCTTGATCTGGATTTCAGCGCATCGAAGAAGTCATAAATGATCTCGTTCAAGGGAAGCTCATATTTTAACAGAGCTCTTGTTGTCTCCATATATTCCATTCCCAGGTATACTCCCCGGCGTTCCTGACACAGACTCATGATGGAACCCACAAACTCCGTCGTAACCATAATCTCCGCCGACACCATGGGTTCTTCCAGATATTCAATCTCCGCAGGATCCGGCAGATTGGTGGGATTGGTAATGTCATAAGCCTCTCCATTGGTCTTATACACCTTATAAATAACACTGGGTGCGGTCGTAACTAGATCCAGGTTATACTCCCTCTCCAGCCGTTCCTGGATGATTTCCAGATGCAATAAGCCCAGGAAGCCGCAGCGGAAGCCAAAGCCCAGGGCTACCGAGGTCTCCGGTTCAAATTGGAGGGCGGCATCATTCAGCTGAAGCTTCTCCAGCGCATCCCTCAGATCCGGATACTTTGCGCCGTCCGCCGGATACATCCCGCAGAACACCATGGGCTGCACCTTTTTATAGCCGGGCAGGGGCTGGGAACAGGGCCTCATATGATCGGTAACCGTATCTCCCACACGGGTATCCTTCACATTCTTTAAGCTGGCCATGAGGTAACCTACCATGCCCGCGCTTAATTCCTCCGCCGGAAGGAATTGTCCGGGTCCGAAAATTCCCAGCTCTACCACCTCCGCGGTTGCTCCGGTGGCCATCATTCTTATCTGGGTTCCCTTTCTAACCCTGCCCTCTTTAATCCGGCAAAACACAATTACCCCCTTATAGGGATCATAAATGGAGTCAAAAATCAGGGCCTGAAGCGGTGCCTCCGGATCCCCCTTGGGCGCCGGAATTTTCTCGACGATCTGCTCCAGAACCTGTTCGATATTAACACCGGTCTTGGCGGATACCAGAGGCGCGTCCTGGGCCTCCAGCCCGATTACATCCTCGATTTCAGCAATAACACGCTGGGGATCCGCACTGGGAAGATCAATCTTATTGATAACCGGCATGATATCCAGATTATGATCCAGTGCCAGATATACATTCGCCAGCGTCTGGGCTTCGATTCCCTGGGCGGCATCCACTACCAGAATCGCGCCCTCACAGGCCGCCAGGCTTCTGGATACCTCATAGTTGAAATCCACGTGCCCCGGAGTATCAATCAGGTTGAAGATGTATTCCTCACCGTTTTTCGCTTTATATACCGTACGCACCGTCTGAGCCTTGATGGTGATGCCCCTCTCCCGTTCCAGATCCATATTATCCAGAATCTGCGCCTGCATCTCCCGGCTGGTCAGCAGCCCGGTCATCTCAATGATACGGTCTGCCAGCGTTGATTTCCCGTGATCTATATGAGCTATAATACAAAAATTTCTTATCTTGCTTTGATCTAAAGACATGCTCATCCTCCTGTAAATATCCAATGTCTGCAGATTAGACATTCCATACCTGTAGGAACCAACCTGCATCTTCTCATTCGCTTCATTATATCATACTGTTTTTTTCACTGCAAGAAGATACATATGCATCTGAAATATTATTGTAATCGTTCCGTCTGTGGCAGGGAGGAGAGCATGACTCCCTCACGCACAGGATGGAACGATTATATATATTATTTATTTCCCCTGCAGGACAGCGTCGAGAACCTCCGCAAAGGGTTCCATCGCATTCATCGCTGATTGAAGGCTGTTCTTATCGGTACCCAGCTCCACCAGGATGCATCTTGGCCTGAGGTGCAGATTATATCTCCAGCATTTAAGATAATTTTTATAGAACAATCCGGGATATTTTTCTATCCCCTTCAGCTGAAGCTGAAGACTGAAAGCAAGATTATCCTGAAGATTCGGATTGGCAAGATGGGCAATCGGGCCGTTCTGGTCCCTGCTTAGTCCATTGAACAGCATAATCTGAGCCGTTTCCTCTCCGTTCAGAAGGGTGGATCTCCTCGCCCCGCCGTCCCTATGTAAATCAATAATCACATCAATTCCGGGGTTTTCCTCCAATATCTTTGACACTCCGTCCCTGGCTTGATTATAGGCGATATTACGATCCAGTCTCCCATGAACAATATCATAGGTGCTGGTGTCATGAAGCACCTGATAACCATAACGTTCCGTCAGGATATCCTCAAGATAACTGCCAACCCCTACCACGCCGTCCTCCAGCACCCCTTCTCTGCTGTCTATATAAGCTTCCTGGGAATGGGTATGATAGATCAATATCTGCGGCTGTCCGTCCTTACGCTGTTCTATGGTCATGTCCTTGTTTATCAGCACTTCTCCGTCAAATATGTCATCTGTAACCTTGGTAGCTCCGTCGACAATATAATAATTGTTAATCAGAAAATTTATATTTTTCATCTGCTCCAATGTATATCCCCCCAGATTACCGGGATTGGATACCTTGATGCTTTCCTCATGATCCGTCTCCAGCACGGGGATATCCCCATAGACCGAAACCATTTCCACTTTCTCTAACTGAGCATCCGAAGAATCCAATATGTCTGCCCCTTGGCTAAAATAAAGGCTGGCCCGCTCATTATAAATTACTCCATTGGTCAAAATATACTCCTGACTCAGAATCCCTTCCTTAAATTCATATAATCTAATACCGGCTTCCCTAACGGCGGAGCTGCCATACTTCATGACCTCTGCTGCTTCCTCTTCCCCGGCAATACTGTCATTGACGCTGATATTGTCTTTTTTCAACGCCATATCCTCATAGGCTTTGGCATAAGGATCATAAAGATTATATTCCTTGGCGCTGACGGACCGTTCCAAACTGCCCTCAGTAAAGTTCGCCAATTTAAATGGATTGCCAATCAGTCCCAATGGAAATGGGGCCTCTTCCCCTTCCTCTGCCATGGTATATGCAAGAAGAGATGACCCCGACTCCATTGCCTTATTGCTGATATAATAAAGAATCGCATCGGAATAGCTTGCTTCAGCTTGACCAATTTCTTCTGAAAAGGAAACCAGGGCAAACCGGATCAGAAGATAGACTGATCCCGCCACAATCATGGTCCATAGAATGAAATAAATGTTGAAACGATACCGCTGCGGGTATTTCCTCCTACGAAATAGAAACCGGATACGATGCTTCATTATAACTGCCTCCTGCCTGTTAAAAACCTGTAAGCAAGCCTGCTCCCTGCCTGGTTCATATACTTGCAAGCAAGCTTGCAGTGTGAATTGCGCCTTACAGTAATTCACACTATACTCCTCTACGCTCTATTAGATCATGAACCAAAACCAGGTTCATGATCTTCGCTACGTTCGTATACTTGCAAGCAAGCTTGCAGTGTGAATTACGCCTTACAGTAATTCACACTATACTCCTCTACGCTCTATTATATTCACATACATGTGATTTATTACCTCTTACTTATTACCCACATTCCGCTTGCGCATAGCAGGAGTTGATCGCCTCGGAGATCGTATTACTAAGCCGTTTCACCGCCTCATCGACATTCTTTGGCGTAACAAACATATTTTCAATCTGCTGCTCCCTGATTTCATTGATGAACTGATTGATATCATGCTCATCAAAACCGCTCTTCTCCATGTACTTTGTCAAAGTATCCGCCACAATCGTTGCTGCATCCACAACAGTGGGAACCCCTATGGCGATGACCTTCGTCCCTAGACTCTCTTCATTCAGAGCCTTTCGGTTATTCCCCACACCGGAGCCCGGACTGATGCCTGTGTCCGTCAGCTGGACTGTGGTATTCACCCGGCTGACACTCCGGGAGGCCAGCGCGTCGATTACAATCAGCAATTTCGGAGAAGTCTCCTTAACGATACCCTTAATAATCTCCAAGGTCTCCATTCCGGTCTGTGCCATCACTCCCGGTGAAATTGCACTGACACTGCCCAGATGGTTTCTCTCCTTGAACTCCTTGCCGTACTCACGGATCAGATGCCTGGTAATAAACAGGCTATCCACCACCTGCGGCCCCAGGGCATCCGGCGTTACCTCCCGGTTCCCCAGGCCTACCACCAGAATCTCTTCCCGCTTCAAATCTCCGGACAGGGTTCTCAATTGCCTTGCAATCTCCTCCACCGCCGGTTGATAATAATCCTCCGAGGTATTATTAATCTTAGGGGCCTCAATAGTAATATACACCCCAATGGGTTTCTCCATTGCCTTTGCTCCGCGTTCATCCTTAATCTCTACCACGGATACCCTTATATCATTGGCTTCGTCATAATTCTCCGTCAAAATAACCCCTTTAATCTCAACATCATCCTCCGGAAAGCTCTCCCGCATTTCCAGCGCCAAGTCCGTCCTAACCTTACAACTCACTTATTTTCCCTCCGCATCCTATTTATTTCGTATTCTATTTATTCCGCATTTCTATTTGCTCCATAACCTATTTGCTTCATAACTTATTTGCTCCGTAACCTATTGCTCCGTAACCTACACCTGTAAGAAATCAGCCTGTGGCAGGGAGGAGGGCATGGTGCTCCCGTAATGCACTATATGGAAGAGATGTGATTGGATTTGTATGGCACAGACGAACAAGCTTGTACGGGTGTGACATACAAATCCAGTCATATGTCTTCCATCCTGTATGTGAGGGAGCACCATGCCCTCCTCCCTGCCACAGGCTGATTTCTTACATTCGCTAACATTCACATTTTTTATTTTTTGCAAAATTTTAAAAATTATGTATTGACAGAATAAACCCGATGGACTACTATGTAATAGTATGTTTCCATTAGAACGTCCGTGTCCGGATTTAATGAAACAAATTATTCGAGCAACCAACTCCAAGATTGCATCTCACTCTCACTTTGGTGTACTTGGCACTGCGGTTGACCATTATATTAATCATTGGAGGTGTACGAATTGGCAAATATTAAATCTGCAAAGAAGAGAATTCTTGTAAATGAGACTAAGGCTGCTAGAAACAGGCAAATTAAGTCCAAGGTTAAGACGATGATCAAGAAGGTAGATGCAGCTGTTGCTGCCGGTGACAAGGATCTTGCAAAGACGAACCTGGTTGCTGCAGTTTCTGAGATCGATAAGGCTTGTTCAAAGGGTGTATATCACAAGAACACAGCTTCCAGAAAAGTATCTCGTTTATCCAAGGCTATCAATACGATTGCATAAGAATTTGCAGGATGTACATTATCAATAATGTATATCCTGTTTTTTGTAATAGGTCAGCCTGTGTCAGGAAGGATCACCGCGCCCCTTTTCCTGCCGCGGGCTGATCTATTCTTTTTATCAAAATGCAGTTACTTTATCCTCCCTTTTGGCCGATATTTGTAGTAACATTACTATTTACTAACAAATTTTCAGGGTGGACATATGATTATAGATATCGACATAAAAATTGCAGATGGCCAGGGAAACCTGCTCCAGCGTCTGGTGAAACGCTTTGACAATATTGATGTCTCAGGTGACCAGCTTAATTTCAGTCTGGATGCCGGAAGAAACTTCGAAGAGTTTCTATCCGAATATATGTCCTACAGCGGCCGCAGGATTCAGGAAAAACTGTTTACTGGCAGCAGGCCGGAAGCCATCGGCGAGGAGTATCCATTCGTCGATTTCAATTTAGACCAGTATCAGGATAATGGCCTGCAATCCTCTATTGACGGCCACAAAAAATATGAAGACAGGGATATCCAATATCTGATCCGTATCGGAAACGGCAATGTTTTCTCCGGTAAGCTCTCTATGAAGCAGTCCCTTCCCATTCATAATGCACAGGACAATGGGGAACGAAAGCCTTTGAACAGCCGCGAGCCCGGATGTGAAGACTTGAATTACTTGATGCAGAAAGCCATAGAAAAATACGAGACCACCTTCTATCACGTTGTTTCTGATGAGGAAAATACTGCTGCAGAATCGCAGCCGGAATAAGATAACCGGCTTCTTTGGGCGCGGAGAGCTTCGACATATAATAAATTCATAAATACATAAAAGCCCTCTTGACTCTGCCGTTGGGGAACAGTATATAGTATACGTATATCAGTGATCAGGAGGATTGTTTATGAATGAGTTGGTAAAAATCAGAGACGTGTCGGTCAAGTACGATATATCCGCCCGCACACTCCGCTATTATGAGGATATGGGGCTGATAACCAGCACCCGCAGCAAGGATTACGCTTACCGGTTGTATGATGAAGCTTCCGTAAAGCGATTGGAACAAATTTTAATCCTGCGTAAATTAAATATCAGTATTAAGGACATTCAACGTATCTTCCATACATCCGGTTCCGAGATTGTTTTAGAGGTTCTGGGGAAAAAGGTTAATGATATTGATGAAGAAGTCGCCCTTTTACATGAACTGAAAGAAATTGTGCTAGAATTTATCCGTCAAATCCAGCAAGCCGATTTTGGCAAGGAATCGGATATTAATTTTCTATATAAGAAGGCAAAAGAAATTGAAACTCAAATTGTAAATGTGGATTACAATGGCAATCCTTCAACGGTGAAGCGTTTGCTGGAGGTCACGGAGAAACTGGACAACAAGATACCGGATATCATGATTGTCAGAATACACAGGTTCAGAGCAGTGACCTCAGGGCTTATGACATTTGACGAACTGTTTGGCGGAGGCTTCGGGCCGTGGCAGGAAGCGCACAACCATTTATTTAAACCTGTTATTTTCGATTCTCCCGATTTCCTGTATGGAAAAGACGGAAAGGCAGAATGGATTTGGGCAATCAAAGACGAAGTCACTGAAACCGATACCCACCCATATAAAATTATCGAATACACCGGCGGGCTGTATGCCGTTGCGGTCAGCGTGGATGGGGACGGTGAAAGCCACGACAGGGTGAGGAGCAAGATGGAGAAATGGCTTGAAGGTACAAATTTCATCATTGACAGTGATCGCGAGCTGATGGGACACATGATTTATGTGGACGATGAAATTAAAGAAGGTCTTGGCTACCATCAGATGAATCTTTATGCTCCTATAAAATTAAGAGGTGTAAAATAGAAGTAATTCTGTTTTACAAAAGGGCTGCCTTGAAAGCAGCCCTTTTTTGATTCTTATCCTATCCTGCCCAACCGTACGATTTCATCAAAATCATCGGGCATTACCGTATGCTCGGCAATTTTGTTCACCCGTTCAAAGCCGCATACATTGCATCGGTGCAGGATCTGATATCCTTTCCTGCTGTTATAAACAACTCCTACGGGCTTCATCAGCCCCTTACAGCCGCTGCTCCTGTCACCCGGAATTCCGTCCACATGCAAGGAATACAGGCAGAAAGGACAGTGGTTCCGATAACTTCCGTTGGACAGCGGCAGGACCTTCTTCCCGCAATGTCCGCAGATAAATCCGCAATTTTCTTGTTCTCTGCTCACACCGAGCCCTCCTAATATTTGAATTTTCAAATATTAAGGGGCGGGGTTCTGTTCTTTCTTGGATTTTATCCCTCCGGGCTTGATAAAAGCATTGACCTATTCTCCGCCATTCTCTGGAAACGGCGAATACTTCTGCTTCCTGCTTCACAAGGGCCTGTCGCATCCCCTGATCCGAACTGTTACCGACTTTATATTGTATCGGTCAATGTATGGCAGTCCTAACCACCATCCAGCAGTAGGTGTATCTTAAATCTCACCGGCTCAGGCTTCATCCCCCGTTAGTATGTGAGCACAGTACACAGGCAAAATCTTCTCATTTCTCCTCCTTATATTGTCTCTTTGGTCTTCAGTAAATCTTAAGTTGCAGTTCTCATTATAAGGTCAAAATATACATTGTCAAGAACATACCGAATATACCCAAAATCAATATACTCCGCTTCTCTGTACCGAGATATAATTCATAATCAGCTCCACCGCATCGTAGCGGGAGATACTGCTCTTCGGATTAAACCTCTGCTCATTATCCGCCTTCACCAGTCCCAGACCCTTGGCCAGGGCAACTGCACCCAGATACTTGGTATCAATGGAAGCTTCATCGGTAAAGTCAGTTTTATAGATACCCTTCAGCTGTGCCAGCTTATCTAAGCCAAGCTTGGAAATAAAGATCTGAGCCGCTTCTTCCCTCGTAATCAGCCTGGTATCCTTCTGGCCTGCCTGGGCGGTATCGGTATAATAACCGTATCCGATCTTATCCATCAGCTCATTCAGCTCGCCTGCCGTAATCGCCTGCTCCGGCAGGAATTTGCCGCCGTCAAAGCCGATGTTCATATCTGCAAGAAGCAGGATATTGCGGTAAAGCTTCTCATCCGTAACATCTTCATAGGTATAGGACTTCGCCGCCTGATACGCCTTGCCGTCATAATCCAGCTGCTCTCCGGTAAAGGGAGAGATTGCGGAGGGGTTGACATCCGGACGGTATACAAGACGTACTTCATATTTTATGGAAGCAGGACTGCTACTTTTTGAATCATATTCCCCGATCTGGTTAATCTCATATTTCAGCCCGTAGCCTTCCTTCGCCAGATAGGCATCCATAGCCTTGGCAGCATCCATAGCGCCCTTGGTGGACTCAAAGCTAACGCTGTCATCCCAGTAGGAGCCAAAGGAATAAATCTTGCCTGTCACGCCGTCCACGGAACCGTAAAGCCGGTTGTTGGGATACTCTACTCCTTCATTAGTCCGGTTATAGAGATAGGAATAGCCTCCGTATACGCTCTGGTTATTCTTATAATAGACGACATAATCATTACTGGCCTCCGACAGAACCGATTTACTGAAACGGTCCTTTGCCTGCGCCTTCATAAACTTCTCCAGAACTGCTCTGGCTTTTTCTATATCATGGGGAACCTTCACTTCGGTCCACTGGTGCTTCACTTCGTCATAATAGCTCTTTACAGAAGCATGGAAGCTTAAAATCTTACCGGTTACGCCGTCTACCGTAGCATAGGCATAGGCCCGGTAATAGCTTGCATCCTTCTCATAATTGATCTCTCTCGGATCATTCAGACTGATATTCCAGACATAGGAGGCTTTTCCGCTGCTGTCCGTCTGCTTGTTCAGGGTTGCCGACTGCAGAACGAGATTTTTATCCAGATACAGAGCAGAATTACTGGTTACCGCTTCGATGGCTTTTTCCTTGGTAATGACCTTTCCCAATTCCTCGATCCGGGCCAGCTCCTCTGTGGTCAGCTGAAGAGACATGTCTCCGCCCATTGCCATTTTCGCGCTCTCCGTTTCCATCGCCGCAAAGTTGTCCTTTGCTCCGGTATCCCTCCATTCCGCCTTGTTCAGATATACCTCTCCGGTGACCGCATCAACGGAGATATAGGGCAGCGTCGGCTCATATACCAGAAACGCCTTCTTCGCCGTCCGTGCTATGTCTTCATATATGGGAATGTATCCATAGCCTGAACGGTATTCCAGCTTCATCTGCATACTTTCTTTGATCTTTTTAGAGGCATCCTCCAGGGACAGCTTCGTCGCTGATGACGGTATCTTGGCATCATACAGCCAGTTGACCGTAAGGGCGGTAACCTCTCCCGTGATGCTGTTCACCGACACATTGACATAATTCTCAGGGAAGGGGATGCCCTTCTCCACTCTCTGGAAATGGTATCCATAGTTTCCGTTGTACACACCGTCGAAATCCACGCTGATGTAATTCAGCTTTCCAAAGGTATCCGGAACGGTTTTGGTAATGAAATCCTCAGCCGTTTTCTTAAGCTCCTTCCTCAAATACTTGGATACCCCGGTCTCCCGGTTGGAATAATCGGACTTGTAGTAATCTATGATATGGAAATCCTTATCACAGCTGACGCTAATCCGTGCATTCCCGTCCTTGGTTCTCCAGTTCATGTTCCAGTATGCACCGGAGTAGGAGCCGAAATCATTAAAATAGTAATCAAATTCCGAATATTCTGCCGGAATCATAATCTTGGACTTAACCATCTTAATCGCCGCCTCAAGAGCCGCCTGGGTGGGCTGCTCTGAACTTCCCCCTGGGGTGGAAGCCGCAATCAGATTCCTCTTTTCCTCTGATACAGTTACTACGGGTGCTTTATCTTCTCCTGCAGCTGCGATGATATCCGCAACCGCGTCCTCTTCTGCTATTTCCGCTGCAATCCCTGCCTTCCCGGCAGTCTCAGCCATGGCCAGCGCTCTGGGCATCGGCAAAGAAGATACCAGAACAACACCGCTTACCATTAGTGCAATCATTTTCTTCATAATACCCCTTCCTTTCATTAAAATAGATTTCAGAATTCATCCTTTCCTCAATTAGACGATGAAAAAAATGCCAGGGTTGCATGTTTTTGTATATCACATAAAAATTTTTCACTTATGGTTTTTTACCCTTGCAGTATCGGGGTTAGTTTGCTATACTCTCTAATTATTGCCGTCTTGATACTCACTAGAAAAAACACCGGAAAATAAGAGGAGTCCATTCATATGATGAATAAGAAAAATAAATATCAGAAAACAGTCTATGCCTGCTTTATTGGCTATATCGTACAGGCAATTATCAATAATTTTGTCCCGCTGCTTTTTCTCACCTTTCAGCAGACCTATCACATTCCCCTGTCAAAAATCACAATGCTGGTTACAATCAACTTCGGAATACAGTTAACCGTGGATTTACTGGCCATATCCTTTGTAGACAAGATCGGCTATCGCATCTCCATGCTGATCGCACATATCTTCCCGGCGGTCGGGCTGGCATCCCTGGCCGTGCTGCCAGATCTCTTCGCCGATCCCTTTGCCGGCATATTGATTTCGGTAGTGATCTATGCCACAGGCGGAGGATTGCTGGAGGTTCTGGTAAGCCCCATCCTGGAAGCCTGCCCTACGGACAATAAGGAAAAAGCAATGAGCTTGTTACACTCCTTCTACTGCTGGGGCCATGTGGGAGTCGTCCTGATCTCCACCCTGTTTTTCCGTATCTTCGGGATATCCAGCTGGCGGATGCTGGCGGTAATCTGGGCCATTATTCCACTGATGAATGCCATCCTCTTCGCAAAGGTTCCCATCGCTTCCCTGATCAAGGACGGCGAGACCGGACTGACACTGAAGGAGCTTTTTTCAATTAAAACCTTCTGGGTGCTGATTCTGATGATGGTATGTGCCGGTGCCAGTGAGCTGGCGGTCAGTCAGTGGGCCTCCACCTTTGCAGAGAAAGGTCTGGGAGTGAGCAAGACGGTTGGCGATCTGGCCGGTCCCATGGCCTTTGCGGTCTTCATGGGACTATCCCGGGTATTCTATGGGAAATATGGTGATAAAATTAATCTGGACCGTTTTATGACCTACAGTGTATTCTTATGCATCTTCTCCTACCTGGGAATCTCCCTGATTCCCATTCCCGCCCTGGGGTTATTGGGATGTGCACTGTGCGGACTATCTGTAGGTATTTTGTGGCCGGGTACCTTCAGCCAGGCCTCCGCTTCCATTAAACGAGGCGGTACCGCAATGTTTGCACTGCTGGCGCTGGCAGGCGATCTTGGCTGCTCCAGCGGTCCTACCCTGGTAGGATTGGTTTCCAGCCGTTTCGGTGATAATCTGAGGCTGGGGATTCTGGCGGCAATTCTCTTTCCCGTATTAATGCTGATTGCGATCTACGGAAATAAAAAACTAAGAGCATAAATAGATAGGAAGGATGAGCTCTTATTTCCTCATGGTTTTACAGTTAATCTCCTGACCAGAATGCCACCTGCTCCTGAATCAGCCTGGTCAGCATCTCATTCGCCGTATCAATTCCTGCCGCTTTAAAATCATTCTGCATCTTATCCCAATTGGCATCAAATTCGCCTTCCTTAGACATAACGCAGGCGATCAGTCCCGGCCAGGCAATTTCATCCAGCCTTGTAACATGGCTGCTGAATTCATCCGGTACATTCTGTCGATAAATCGGTGCATAGGGAGGAATATCAAATTCATCGGGCTGAGGGAAGATATCAATCAGCAGATCAACGCCCCACGCTTTCCTTGCTTTGTTCTGGATGTCCGTATAATTCATAATGACGGAATCCTTTGAGGTTGTGGTATAGGTTGACCCGGTAGAATCCACCACACCATCCCCATAGCACGGCCAAGGATAGTTATGAAGTCCGATACCGGTTTTATCCTTGTAATCCACCTCTTCCCGGGATCTTCTGATCTCATCTTCCGTTCTGTATCTGTGTCCGTTCTCATCAATAAAATAATTTACATCCTTCAGCCCCCAGTGAATCAGCACCTGCGCTTCATCGGTACAGAGCCAGTCCAGGAACTTAACCGCTCTGACGGGATCCTTGCAGGCCTTTGTAATGCCGACTCCCCAGCCGACGGTAAGGCCCTGGTTCATTAATGAGGCTGCCTTCTGATCTTCCCTCATGGTTACAGGAAGCCCCGCATAATTTCTCTCTGATTTTCCGGCGGCTCTCAATGCCGTCTCGGCCTCCGCATAATCCCAATCGGCATCCATCAGTCCCAAAACGCGTCCGGAGGAAATCTTGGCTATATAATCGTCATGTGTCTGTGTGGCAAAATCCTTATCCAGAACCCCTTCCAGATACATCCGGTTCAGCCACTGATAATATTCCTTCTGACCTTCCGCGGCATGTTTGTAAGTCGCCTTGAAATTGTTTTTGTCATCTATAATCCACTGTCCGTTATCCGGTGAAGCGTTGGCAATGAATCCGGAGGGATTTGACAGGGTAATATACCAATGCCAGTCGGAACAGGATAAGCTGATACCAATGGTTTCGAGACCGTCAATCCGGGGATTGGCTTCCCTATAATCCTTGATCATCTCCCCATACCGCTCTAAGGTTCTGGGAATCTCCCAGTTATTGGCCTCCAGCACTGCAAACTGCAGCTGCGCGGTTCCGCTGGAACTGTAATAGGTTCCTCCGACACGATTGCTGGACAGCTGATAGATACCGGGATCTTCCTTCGTATAACGTAGCTTGTTATACTCCTCCCCGTACAAGGCTTTGATATTCGGCCCATACTGATCGATCAGGTCTGACATATCAATTAAAGCTCCCGCATAGACCAGGGCGTCCGAATCCCCCTTTGCAAAAATCAGATCCGGATATTCCTCCGATGCGATCATGAGGGCGATTCTCTGATCATCGCCGTCCACAGGAAAATCCAGCTCCAAAGTTACTCCGGTCCGCCTTGTAATCTCCTGTGCCACAGGATCGATCCAGGGATCTTCTTTACTTCCGTCGGCACTGTAAAATGTGAATGTGATGGGTTCCAATGTCCCGGCTCCCGGTTCTGTCGCAGAAGAGCCGCTTTTTGTTTCGGATATGCTGCATCCGGCCGGCATAACCGTCAGCATGCACATCAGCAGCAGCCATGTCCCCCTTCTTCTTTTCATTTACATAACCCTCCCCTTAAATATTCTCCGTATCATAAGCCCCCCTTTGCTGCTTACCTGCGCGGAATACTGATCTGTACCACTGTTTTTACCATGGGCTCGCTTTGTATGGTGATTCCATATTTCTCACCATACATCAGCTTTACTCTCTGGTTTACATTTCTTAATCCGATATGACTTCCCATCTTATCAGGAGCCGACTGAATGCTCTCTCTCATCTCCTGCAGTCTTTCTTCCGAAAACCCGATCCCGTTATCCATTACCTGAATACGGACGGTATCCTCCCCTTCGTCCACCAGAATTTCAACATGCCCGGCTCCCTTCTTCGTCTCGATTCCATGAACCATGGCATTTTCCACAATGGGCTGAAGGATCAGCGGAATGGTATAAATCTCTTCCGCATCACAATTCACCTGGATATGATAGGTAACCCGGTCCTCAAACCGGTACTTCTGTATCTTCAGATACGCCTCTACCATGGCCAGCTCCTGCCGCAGCGTCACCCGCTTATCCTTAACCTGCAGATTATGGCGCATGATTTTGCCCAGCATCTTGGTGATATCCTCGATCTCATACTCTCCGTTCACTCTTGCCTTCATCCGGATTGTCTCCAGGGTGTTGTACAGAAAATGCGGATTAATCTGGCTGGCAAGCATATTGTATTCCATCTCCTTCTGCCTGCTGTACAGTATCTCTTTCTGAATCTGCTCTTCCGAAACCCGGTTAATCAAAGCTTCTATATTATTAATCATCAGGCTCAGATCATCATAAAGGGAGCTTATCTCATCCTCTCCCCCGATCTTCTCCGCAATATCGAACTGTCCCCGGGAGGCTTTATGAATCTGTATCTTGAAATTATTGACTCTGCTGCTGAAATTCCAGGCAAAGATACTGATAATCGAAATTGCGAACACGAAGCTCCCCATAATAATCAGTATACTTTGCTGGCTCTGCTGGTTTGCCTTTTTCAACATATCCTTATAGGGCCGGATGCTTACCACGGAAAGCTTATCCACAAGACCGGTATACACCACGGGGATCACGGTCAGCACCGCATCCTCCCCCTTGTACAGCACATTTCTGCTTTTTTCATTCTCCGGCATTTCTTTTAACAGGGACAGCAATTCGCCCTTCTCCGTGCCTTCCGAATTACTATAAACCACTTCATCATTATTTAATACCAACACGGTTTCCGTATCATGCCCCCGCAAAGGAAACAGAATTCGTTCCTCCTTCATTGCGATGACGGCAATCCCCACCGTGCCTCCCTCCTTGGTCCGGATGATTCGGGAAAAGGAAAGGTATTTCTTATAATTCAGGGAATCTCCGTGAAATTCACAGATTAATCTTCCGTTCTCACTCAAGGTCTTCCGGAACCAGGGCAGCTGCCTCACCTCGTCGTCAATGATGGCTACCCTTAGATTCCGGGACAGGGTAGGATTATTGAAATAGAAGCAGACATTCTCAATCTCCTGGTTATAGTACAGCAGGCAGACATTTCGAAGAGTCTTATTCATTTCATTGTAATCGTTGACCAGCTCTTCCGAACTGTAGTATTGATGTGTCCCCAGCTTTTCTATGATTTCAAGGAAATACAGCCGCCTCGAAGCCTCCGCTATGGATCGGACATTCTTATAAATTCCGTCTCCTATCAGCTGAAGCTCTGAAACCTCTGAATCCTTATTTTGCTGAATTAAAATGTTCTTCGTCCCATTAATCAGATACAGGCTGACAAACAGCATCGGAAGGAAACCGCCTATAATGTAGATCAGAAACATCTTTCTCCTTATGGTAAGCTCCTTCTGTATCCATACCCATCCTTTACCCTTCATACCTGTCCCCTATGCCGGCCTGCCGTTTTACGGCACCCTCTTTTTCTTCGCTCTTACTTTATTCCGGTGCTTATACTCGTACATTCTCCCATCTGCAACGCTTAATAAATCATTGACCGTTAGAGCATTGTCCTGGCTAATCTCAATCAAACCATAGCTGAAGCCTCGGTGGTAATGGCTCCCCTCCAGCAGCCTGGAGCCAATCAGGGCAGTTCTCAACGCTTCCATCTTTTCCTTTGCTTTCCCTTCTTTCCAGCCTTGAGCCAGAACCATGAATTCATCTCCGCCCAGCCGGCACAGAACCGCGTCGGAGGAAAAGCTTCGCAGAGCCTCCGCCACTGCCACAATATAATTATCGCCCTCGGAATGTCCGAAGCTGTCATTTACATATTTCAAATTGTCAATATCCACAAAGCAAAGAACAAATGCCCTGTGCTCCGCAACCCACTCATTCAGTTCCTGCATACCGTAGTGGCGGTTATACAGGCGGGTCAGACGGTCCGTATAAGCGATGTCATGCAAATCAGCCAGATACTCCTTCTCCGTGCTTACATCCGTGAACATAAATGCAACCGCGCAGCGCCCCCGCCAGCTGATAGGATGTATTTCCGCCGCAAAATACTGAAAGCTGCCATTCCCCTGTAATTTCAGCTCCGCCGTAAAGGGCTGTCGGCCATTCTCCCTCAAGGCCTCCGCCTGCTGCTTCATCCAAAGGTGAAGCTCCGGTTCAAATTCGGAATCCTTGAGAACCTGTCCGGCACATTGATTAAAAAACAGCCATTCAAAAGTTGTTCCATTCATCACAATGATCCACTGGGAAATCTTATCGGTAATAACCTCCAGCAGACTGTTGCTCTGTTCTAACGCCCTGGCTTTACGCCGTCCCTTTTCAATTTCCTCCAGAAGTGCCGCACGCTGATACTCCAGATGTTCCGTCATCTGGTTAAAGGCATCGGAAAAATCTCCCATAAAATCAATGCGGTGCTGATAGTCTCCCTGGGCTACCTGCTGTGCCTGCCAGGCTATATGCTTCAGCTTTGCGTGCAGATCCTTCAGCGGTGCCGCTATCTCATTTTCCTGAGGAGGAAGCCAGGTATCAAGATTCCCCCTGGAAAGGGCTCTGGCCAGCGTTGCATTCTCCTGAATGCATTTTGCCAGAAATGTCATACCGCTCCCAAGCTCCCGGAAGTCCTCGGACAGCTTCTCCAAATCCAGACTGGCCTGGGACGGATGATAGATTATATCCCTCAGATAGTTAAATAACAGCTGTGCATTGGGATTCATAAGGCTGCCCCTCCTTTCTTTCTTCCGGAAGCGTACACCTAATCAGTGACTTTAGCTTCAAATCGGCAGGTTCTGTTGCCGGATGCCCAGCAATCCACTTCCCGGACCTCATACTTTCTGCCGGTATATGCCTCAAGGATACCGGAGATAAAGCCCTCGTCATAATAGCACACCGTTTCGTCGCTTATCGGCAATCCGCTGCAATCCAGATCCTGCTCCACCGTGAGCGTGGCATCGCCGCTGGCAATGTCAAAATGCTCCATGCGCAAAATACCGATCTTTAAATCCCGCAGAGAGGTCTGCAGATTAGCAATAAAAGCGCTGAAATCCACTTTTAAATCCAGAACATTCTTAGCGAACTCACTCCCGGCTAAAAATCCTGCTTTGCGAAAATATTCATTGGCCGTATCCTCCCCCATCTCCCTGCTTAGAACATCCAGCATGGTGTATTGCATGAGGCGGTATACCAAGACCGGCATATCCTCGCCTAAATCCTCACGGCCTGCCTTAATGTCACCAATGTTTTCCCAGGAGAACACGCTATGTTTTTTTCCTGCCAAAAATACATTTTCCATATACACTTGCCCCTTTATTCGTTAAAATTGTTACAAGTCAGCTTGCCGGCGTTCAATCCATACAGTTTATAGTCGATAGGTTTTATACAAGTTATTATAGTGGATATTCGGGTACTTTCATAGGGGGGAACTGCAAAATTTATTCTGCTTTTCCCTTTCCTGTGATTATATCTCATAATCCGATTAATTTCTACAATTTCTGAGGAATAAAACCGAATCTTTTTAATGAAACATGGAAATAATACAAAGTGTATCATAGTATGTTTTTATGTAGCATTTCAAAAGCTATTGTAAGTAAGGTTAATTTTGTAAACTTATAACATACAAACAAACGTCACAGGCTACAAAATCGAGGTGAAATCGAATGCGGCAAGGATTAGGCAAAAGAATAAATCAGTTACGCAAGAGTAAAGGCATGACCTCTGAGCAGCTATCGGAATTGTGCGGAGTAAATGCAGTGCATATCCGCAGAATTGAAAGCGGAGGTAGTCTGCCCAGTTTTACTCTTTTTGTGAAGATATGCAATGTGCTAGGAACCTCGGCAGACTATCTGCTGGGTGAGCTTCTGAATCATCCGGTCATACCGGACAATGTAAAGCAGCTGGGCAAGCAGCTGAAGCATCTGTCGCCGGAGCAGGTGGAAATGATCAATGAGATGGTGGAGGTAATGATCCGGCACACCACGAAAGAATAACAAAGAATAACAAAAACAGGTGAATTTTCTTATTTTTTGTCTTGCTTTTCTCTTTTTGTATCCTATAATGATACTTAGGTAATTGTAATGTTACAAAAGGAAGGATTAGAGAGAATGACAGAAAAAGAAAAATCAATGTTAATTAAACAAGCCGGAAAGCTCTATTTATTGGGACTAACCGTAGAAAACCACAGAGAACAGCTGCGGCAGCTGGTAGAGGAAAGGATGCCCTATGATTCTCCTCAGATGAAAACGGCTCTCGCTAAATTTGAAGCGGCTGACAGCGAGTGGAAACGGTTGGAGCAGGAATATTTAAAACATAGGGAACAGCTTGCAATAAAAAAAGAAAACAGGTATTAATTCCATATTAGAGCAGAGAAAGACCCGGAACCACAGAACCTTCATTCCCATGATTCCGGGTCTTTTCCCGGGTCTATTCTTCGTTCAGCTTAAAATTAGAAATAAGTTCCTTTAGAAGGGTTGACTGACTTGACAGCTCCTGGCTTGCCGCAGCACTTTCTTCCGCAGTGGCGGCATTGGTCTGCACCACATTGGAGATCTGGTTTACTCCCTGGCTTGCCTGTACAATGGAGGTGGCCTGCTCGGAAGAAGCCGCCGCTATTTTGTCAATCAGAAGCACCGCTTCTTCGGTCACCGCAGCGCTCGCTCTTAAAGAGGCTGCTGTTTTGTCCGTAATCTGCACACCGCTCTGTACGGTTACAATGGTTTCCTCAATGAGAGCAGCCGTGCTTTTGGCAGCTTCTGCCGATTTGGCAGCCAGACTTCTCACCTGTTCTGCAACCACCGCAAATCCTTTTCCGGAAGCTCCGGCTCTTGCCGCCTCAATTGCAGCATTGAGGGCCAGAATATTGGTCTGAAAGGCGATATCGTCAATCACCTTGATAATCTTGGAGATCTCAGAGGATTTCAACGTGATCTGATCCATGGCGGCAACTACGCTCTCCATCTGATCATTGCTGTCCTGCAGCTCCCTTCCCGCAATCTCTGCCTTGTCACTTGCCTGCCGGGCATTTTCTGCGTTCTGCCGGATTCGTGACGTGATCTCTTCAATGGTTGCAGACAGCTCCTCCGCCGCGCTTGCCTGCTCGGCGGCTCCCTGGGAAAGCGCCTGGGCTCCCATTGCCACCTGTTCTGATCCGCTGGCCACCTGCTCCGCCGACTGCCTTACCTGCTGCATTATATAGTTCAAATTAGAGAGAAGGGATTCCATATTCAGCTTCAGCTTTTCAAACTGTCCCACATAATCCCTCCTCAGCCTGACCGTAAGATCGCCCTCGGAAATGCGCATCAATGCGTCGGACATCTCATCAATGTATCCCTGGTAATTTACCAGTCTTTCAATGGTGAGATTAAATGCCTGGGCCAGCTGTCCCACTTCATCACGGGATTTTACCGAAAGCTGTACATCAAAATTGCCCTCGGCAATCTGCCGTGCAGCCTGCGTCACCTTCTTGACCGGCTTTGCAACCTTGGAACTTACAATATAAGTAATGACAACGCCTGCCGCAATTGCCGCAACACATATGGCAATCAGAATTTTCTCAAGGAACCTTACGCCCTGCATTGCTTCCTGTTCTTCCATCTCCATAACCACGATCCAGGGACTGCCTTCAACGGGTGCGAAGCCCGCAACCAAATCCACTCCGTCATAAGAATATTCTCCGCTGCCCACCTCTCTTTTGATCATGTGATTCTCTGTAAGATCCGCCAGCGCCCGGAGGGACTCGTCATTCTTGGCCTCCTCTATGACATTTTCCTGTCTGTAAACCAGCTCAACATCCTTTTCCGCTACCGTCACGCCCTGATTGTTGATCATATATGCATAACCCGTCTGCTTATAGGAGGCACTCTGCACGATATTGTTCAAGGCCAGGCCATCCTTCCTTCCGTAAAATACCCCTTCCACCTGCCCGTTCTTATAAACCGGAGCGGCATAGATCAGTACCAGCTCCCCGGTAGCGCTGCTGATAAGCAGATCGGAAGCCATGGGCTCCCCCTTCAGCGCCGTTTGGAAATAGTCGCGATTCGCTATATTCGTCGTCTCTCTTTTGGAATTGAATACCGTGCTGTTTCCGTTTTTATCAGCATAGGCAAATGCCAGATAGCCGGACCGCTCCGCTTCTGTTTCATAAAAAGCAATCCTCTGCTCCAGAGAGACCTCCTCGTCCAAAAGCATTGTATTCTGGGCAAGGGCATACACATACTTCAGTTCACCGTCTCTTCTGGACTGGATGTATTTTGCCTCCTCTTTTGCAATCTCCATTAAATTGGTATATGTTTCCTCCATCAGGTTTTTGCTGATAACACTTATGGATATCACACTTATGCTAACGATCAGAGAAAGTATCACTGCTGTAAATATAAGGACCAGTCTTGATTTTATTGATCTCATACTATCCGCTCCTTTCTTTTGTATCGCCTTCATTTTATCATACAAAATCCAAGAAGCCAACAGCCGCTTATCTCTCCGGTCTAGTATAAATTAACTATATACCTAATCCATATCCATGGTTCGGATGCCTGTTTTTCCCCTCTGCCTGCTATCCTTGGCGCTCGACATCTGCTTGCTCCATTGCTTTTCCCGGATTTTTTCCTTCATCCTCCTCCGATGTTCAAAGCTCACCTGCTCCTTCTGGAGCTTTAACCAGCTTTCCCAGCGTTTCTGATCCAGAGTTCCGTTCTTTAAGGCAAATCTCACGGCACACCCCGGTTCATTCCTATGCTTGCAATCCTGAAACCGGCACTTTCTCACCGTCTCCTCGATATCTCCGAACATTACCTCCATTCCGGTATCCGCTTCCCACAGGGATAGAGAACGCATACCCGGTGTATCCAGTATTAGCCCTCCGTCGGGAAGAAGCACTAATTCTCTGTGAGTTGTCGTATGTCTTCCTCTGTCATCCTCCCGGATCTCACCTGTTTTTAAGAGTTCCTCCCCCGCCAGATAATTGAGAAGTGTCGATTTTCCCACGCCGGAGGATCCCAGCAATGCTACGGTTCTTCCAGATGCAAGATATTTTCTGATTCCATCGATCCCTTCTCCTGTTACGCAGCTGACAGCATGCACCTCCACACCGGGAGCAGAGGTATGGACAATGGCTGTTTTCTCCTCTGTATCATCGCAGCAGTCCGCCTTAGTCAGTACCACCACCGGTGTTGCACCGCTCTCCCAGGCTGTAATCAGATACCGTTCCAGCCTTCGCATGTTAAAATCCCGGTTAAGAGATTGAATCAGAAAAACCGTATCTACATTGGCAGCCACGATTTGTTCCTTTAGTTCAATTCCCGCAGCGGCCCTTGAAAATTTTGTCTTCCTGGTTAATATAAAGCGGATCTGATGCATTCCGGCATCTTTGACATATTCCAGAGCGGCCCAGTCTCCGACAGCCAGAAGCAGAGCTTCTCCCTGCTTATTTACCGGTCTGTTGACGGAAAGCTCTCCCTCCTCCGTCATTATACGAAGGATCTGGCCGTAGTCAGCGATCACTCTTCCGGGAAACATTCCTGCTGCCGACTTCTCGTTCCATTCCTTTTCAAAAAAATCATTCCATCCATAGTCATTTCTATTCATTCATTAATTCCTTCCATACTGTTGTTTGTATCTGTTATTTGCATTTGTTGTTTCCATCTGTTGCTTTTACCTGTTGCTTCTCTGATATTCTTCTTCGTCTCACCGGATTAAGGGCGGATTACGTGACTCACCTGCAAATCAGCGGTAAAAAAGAGCATACAAAAAGCACGCTGCCAGAGCGTGCTTATATTCCATAATTAATCAATACGATTCATACACGATTCGGGTTGCTCGAAGAAGGCGCAAGGCTGGTTACACATGCCGAGAATCACACTGTGTGCCTTGCCGGTATTCAGTTAGATTGTTGTCACCTCAATATATTTTCCTGCCATAATCCAACACTCCTTTCTCAATCAAAACCCATCGAATTAATTTAAACCAATTAAATTCTATCTCAAATCCCATACATTGTCAATCATTTTTTAATGGAATGCCTCTGTCCCTATCCTATATCACGCTCTCGGAACCTCCAGACACCGATCACGGTAAATGCCGCCGCAAGCAGCGTCAGTATAATGAGAGGCGCCGCGGAAAATTCCTGTACGGGCAGCTGCGGTATGTTTCCAAAGGGCGTTATTCTTGAAGCCCATTCCGGCATATTCATGATCCTGCCGAAATACATTACAATAAAGGTATACCCGAATACCGCCCATACAAGAGAGGTCAGCTTCGGCATAAAACCCGCCAGCAATGCGGCAATCCCCATCATGGTCCAGATTGCGGGAAGATAATTAAAGCCTGTTTTCAAGAGCGATCCCACGGTAAGCTCTCCTCCTGATGATATACTGAGTCCCAAGGTCATCAGCAGCTCCAACACAATGCTCTCGGCCACGGACACAGCAAGAAAGCTTGTGTACAGCTTGCCGCGAGGTACGGATCTGGCGAAGATCTGCTCCAGCCTGCCGCGTTTTTCTTCACTATGAATCCGGATTGCGGTCATTACAGCGGGAATGCTGGCAACGATGGACATAATCAGAAATATCATGGCAATATAGTTATCCAGAAGCGTCGTCCTGCCTTCCGCACCTAATATTTTTTTCATCATCTCATTGTTTTCAACAAAATCATTGATGTTGGTACAAACGCTGCCGTAGGACGCTCCCAGCAAAAACACGGCCGCCGCCCAGCCCAACACGGAACCGCGGGATACCCTCCAGGCGAAGCCCAGGGGACTGAGCAGGAAACGCGATGCCCTTGCCCTGCCCTTTCTTGCCGGCAAAACACCGGCACCATGATCGCGCATCGCACCGATCAGCAATGCGGTAACAGTGAGGACAACTCCCTCCAGAAGCAGTATAATAAGAGGCATCAGAGCGTCACTGTAAAATGCCTCGACCTTCAGCCCAAGCCCAAGGGGTGAGATCCAGGAGAGGGCGTTGGAGCTCACATCCCCCAGTGCCCGCATAATATAAAACAACCCCAGCAGTGCAAAGCTAAAGCCGCTTACTCCATGGGCGGTGGAAAACAACTGGGCTCCCAGGAGGGTCAATCCCGCAAATACAAATCCGACAACTCCAATGGCAACACCATAGGCAAAAACGCCGCTGACCGTCGTTCCGCCGATGTTCACAGCCAGGAGCAGGGCTGCCGTAAATATGGAGATGAGCAGATTTACACCGAAGGCAAACTTAATTGCCGCCAGGCTGCCGGTCAGCCTGCCTACCGGCAGTGCGCGAAAGATTTCAAGGCGTCCCAGCTCCTCATCCACCCGCGTGTGACGATTGATCAGAAAAATATTCATCACCGCGGCAGTGATCAGAAACCATACCAGGCATTCCTGTGCCATTACGCTGGCCTGGGTCAGGTTCTCCATTCCATAGACATTGCCCATCATCGCCACCATTGCCGGATTGCTCATTGTGGCGGCCATTTGCACGATCTCAGCCTGACCGGGCAAAAGCCCCGGATAAATCCCGGCAAATATTGCCGCAAACCCGGCAATGCAGATAATCCAGATGACAGAGCTGATTCGTTCCCGGCGGCATATAAATCGCAGATAGGTTCCCAACCGAGCAAAACTATTGTTCATAAACTCACCGCCCTTCATATTCCGAGAGGAAGAACTCCTCCAGTGTTCGTCCCTGGGCTTTCACAGAGATATCCGCCATGGAGCCGTCAGCCACAATCCTGCCCTCGCGGATGATGCTGACGCTGTCTGCAAGCTTCTCCACCTCGCTCATAATATGGGATGACAGAAGAACCGTCTTTCCTTCTTTTTTCATCTCACTGATTCCATCCTGGAACACCTTCTCCATCAGCGGATCCAGGCCGCTGGTGGGCTCGTCAAGGACGAACAGTTCCGCATCCGATGCGAAGGCCGCCACAAGCGCTACCTTCTGGCGGTTCCCCTTGCTGTAGGTACGGCATTTCTTGGACGGATCAAGCTCAAACAGCTGCAGGTAGCGTTCCCGCTTCCCTTTGTCCGCTCTTCCGCCATTCATGGACAGGAAGAGGTCTACGACCTCGCCCCCTGTGAAATTGTTCCACAGGTTAACATCACCCGGAACAAACGCAATCCGCTTGTGAAGCTCCACTGCGTTCTTCCAGGCATCCTGCCCGAAGATCCGCACCGTTCCCTCCGTACAGCGGAGAATGCCCAGGAGACAGCGGATTGTCGTGCTTTTTCCTGAACCGTTGGGACCCAGGAAAGCATGAACCTCCCCTTTCTTCACCGTCATATCTACGCCGTCCAGCGCGGTGAACTTCCCGAACCTCTTCACCAAACCACGAATATCAATGACTTCCATTTCACTTCTCCTCCTTATAGAATATTTGCCGCAAATCGTCCGTGAACGCGTAGAATTTTGACCATTCCTCCGCCAGAGCGGCTTCATCCGACGTATTCAGTTCTCCTCTTTTGAATCTATGCATAATGTCGGCCTCATAGCCGTCAAACAGCCATTTCATGTATTTGACCACTGCCGTTCCATCCAGATCCCTGCGAAATAAGGAATAATCAATCCCTTCGTAAATTCTCCGAAGGATGAGCTGTCTCATTTCCTCAATATCTTCAGCGAACTTTCCAAAATAATGTTTATTCTCCTCCTGGTAAAAGCTTTCGAAGAAGCTGATCACCTCAGGAAATTCCTTCAGTGATTTGCGCTTAAGCTCTGTCAGCATCTTATATCGCTGAAGGAAATCACCCGAATCCGTTTCATATCGGTTAATATACTCCGTCCTGGCAAAGGCAAGGGTATATTCGCAGAGGAAATCGAACAATTCTTCCTTGCTGCCAAAGTAGTAGAACAGCATCCCCTTGCCAATTTGTGCATTCTCAGCAATTTTATTTGTAGAAGCCCGCTTAAAACCTTTTGCGGCAAATTCCGCCAAAGCGGCTTTTATGATTCTCTGCTGCTTTTCCCTGTCCAGGGAATGAAACACATCAAATCGACTTTCCATTAGACCACCTCCCAAAAAGTTATTAACCTTATTAAATCCAATCTTAGACCATATCGGTCTATATGTCAAGATGAATTTGACTTCATAATCCCCTGCCTCTGCGAATAAATTGTATCATAGCAAATAGAAAGGAATATGGAGATGGATCATTCTTATTCCGAAAACCAATGTATCTATAAAGTAAACGCCCCTTATCCGCCGGTGCGTGTAGATGAGCAAAACCCCGTCTATGCCTGCGAAATACTGAGTAATATAGGAGGGGTTGTTTCTGAGATGAGCGATACTGCCCGGTATTTTTATAACTCCGTGGTGACAAGGCAGATGCATCGTTGGATTGCCGAATGCTTTTATCATATCAGCATCGTTGAAATGCATCATCTGGATATCTTTGCCGAGCTTGCACTGCAGCTTGGGGCAGATCCGCGGCTCTGGTCCGGCCGGACATGCAAAGAATGGTGGAGTCCGTCTTATAACCAGTATCCGCGTGAAATGCGGGCCTTGATCAATGCCTCCATCAAAGCGGAGGAAACTGCCATCTGTAAATACAGTGAACAGGCAGCCAGCATCCGCGATAAAAACATTGCAGCCATATTAAACCGCATCATACTCGACGAAGAACGCCATGTTCAAACCTTCCGGGAAATGTATCAGCAGATATAAATGCATGGAGCAAATTTATATTGATATTTTCGCTTATCCTGACTTCCGTTCCTAATAACTCCTTATTCTTTGAATAATTAATAACCTCAGCGGAAAAATAATAGAATGATGTTTCAGGATGTGAAATGTGTTAATATAAATAGTGAAATGAGGTGCATTATGTCAGAAATTTATCTTGCAGGCGGTTGTTTTTGGGGAAGTGAAAAATATTTTTCATTGATTCGGGGTGTTCTGTCCACACAGGTCGGCTATGCGAATGGGGAAACGGAAAATCCCACTTATGAGGAAGTGTGCTACCGGGATACAGGGCATGCGGAAGCGGTGCGTGTTGCCTATGATTCTGAAATCCTTCCTCTGGAATTTTTACTGGAGCTATATTATGAAGCCATTGATCCGGTTTCTGTAAACCGGCAGGGAGGGGACCGCGGAACCCAGTACCGGACCGGCATCTACTATGTCAATGACAAGGATCTGCCGGTAATTGAGCGCTCCCTGGCACATCTGCAAAAGCGGTTCAGCAAGCCCATTGCCATCCAGGCGGAGCCGCTTCGCAACTTCAGCCCCGCC
This sequence comes from Anaerotaenia torta, assembly GCF_050433395.1. Classification (NCBI taxonomy): domain Bacteria; kingdom Bacillati; phylum Bacillota; class Clostridia; order Lachnospirales; family Lachnospiraceae; genus Anaerotaenia; species Anaerotaenia torta. Next base: position 121,911 of record NZ_JBNPXH010000006.1, on the reverse strand, counting down.
GAGGAATATCATCAAAAATATCTGGATAAGAATCCGGGAGGCTATTGTCATATTTCAAAGGCCAAGTTTGAAAAAGCGGCAAACTCCACTGTAAATCCTGTTACTTACAAGGCACCGGATGCTGATACGCTGCGCAAAACCCTGACTGCCTCACAGTATGAGGTGACACAGAACAATGCCACCGAGCCGCCCTTCCGGAATGAATTCTGGAATACCTTTCAATCTGGAATTTATGTGGACATCACAACCGGTGAGCCTCTCTTTGCCTCCAGTGACAAATTTGAATCCGGCTGCGGCTGGCCCAGCTTTTCAAAACCCATTGATCCGGGTGTCATTCAAGAAAAGCAGGATACCTCTCATGGAATGCACCGGACAGAGGTTCGAAGCCGTGCGGGAAACGCCCATCTGGGTCATGTTTTCGACGATGGCCCCAGGAAGACAGGCGGTCTGCGGTATTGCATCAATAGTGCGTCTTTGCGGTTTATCCCGAAAGATAAGATGGAGCAGGAGGGCTACGGATATCTTTTGGATAGGGTTATTTAATTGAAAAACGCCTTCCCGGGGCTGAACAGCAGCCGCGGAAGGCGTTCTTTTTTTATGAGGCCAGGACGGGATTCTCTTTCCATTATGTGAGCCAAAAGGAAACGCGCTGTATCATATCCGCTGTCTTAGCCCTCCGGGAAGACAACGGAATCTCTGAATGCCTTAAACTGTCTTTCGATATCCGAATTTTGTGTAAAAAAATCCAATAATGCTTTTATCTCCAATACCGTCATAGGACTCAGCGTATGTTCTATCAACTCTGTCTCTTCCAAAGGATGGGGACTTCCCAGCATAAGAAAAAAACGTTCTATGATATTATGACGTTCCAGCAGATAAAATCCGGCTGCCCTTCCCTTATTGGTTAGCAGAATGCTGTCAAAGCTGTCATATTCCAGATAACCGAGCCCAACCAGCCTGGAAACCATTTTTGATGCAGATGACGGCCTGACATGCAGCCGGTCAGAAAGTTTATTGATACGCGTATAGTTTTCCTCTATACATAATCGGTATACCATTTCAAGATAATCCTCCAGAGCGGGCGTGAGATCGCTCTCATTTTTCTTTTTCAGCTGATATCCCCGAACCGTATAGAATTCATTGTACGGAACCTTGCTCATAATCATTCGTCCTCTGTTTTCAAATTTTATATAGTATATTCGTAACACTTTACACTTAGGCATCATAGATTAGTCAAGGGAAAGATGATTTCCCGCCCCTAACAAAGTGGATGAAAAAACATTTCCTTTTATATAATCATAAATTTTATATAATTGACTTGCAATCTTTTGTGTTTAGGCATATAATATAATATAATTTAGGTATACCTAATTATTTTTAATTATACAAATGTATTATATTATTGGAGGACGATCATCATGGATACTGATACGAAACGGCTTTTCCGTTGTAAAATACCTATTTTAATCGTAACCGCTCTCGTCCTGCTGGTTGGAACGCTTGTGAAGATACTCTCAGTATGACATTTCTAAAACAGGATTACGCAACTCATGGGGTATATTTTTGTAAACGGAGGAAGATAAAATGACACCAAATAAAGAAGATTATTTAAAGGCTATCTATAAACTGGGAGGCATGGAAGAACTGGTAAGCAATAAGCAGATTGCGGAAGCTTTGCAAATCGCCCCTGCTTCCGTCACTGAGATGCTGGGAAAGCTGAATCGGGAAGGATTTATTTATTATGAGCCCTATAAGGGGTCCCGTTTAACGACGGAAGGAATAAGCGCCGCCATTTCTCTGGTGCGCGGGCATCGTCTTTGGGAAGTGTTTCTCATGCGCCATTTGGGCTACTCCTGGAGCGAGGCCCACGAAGATGCGGAGCTGCTGGAGCATATTACTCCCTCACGCCTGACCGCCCGCCTTGATAAATTTTTGAATTATCCGATGTACTGTCCTCATGGAAGCGCAATTCCTCATCCTGACGGGCAGGTCAGCTCCACTCCGCTGCAGACCTTGAACCTGCTTCCCGTCGGCATAAGCTCTCACATCCGGCGTGTAACGGAAGAAAAGGAATTGCTGGACTATCTGCAGGAGAACGGAATTACCATCGGAAGCCCCGTCCGCATTGCGGATGCCGCAGCATATGAAGGTCCGCTGACACTGGACCTTGAAGAAAAACGTGTTCAGATCAGTTATAAGGCCGCCTGTCAAATCTATGTAGATATAGCAGAGGGGCAATCATACTGAATCAATTTAAGGAGGTTTCTTATGAAGCATAAAATGAAAGGCCTTATTGGCGTATTCCTGAGTTTCACATTATTGCTTGCCGGCTGCTCTGCCCCGGCGGCGAATATGGATTCATCAAAAGATAAACTAAATATTGTTGCTACTACCACCATGCTGGCTGATTTGTCCGCCGTCATCGGCGGAGAACGGGTTACAGTCAGCGGTCTTATGGGGCCCGGCATCGACCCGCATTTATACCAGGCCAGTGCGGGAGATGTTTCCCTGATGCAGAAAGCGGATGCGGTAGTGTACAACGGTCTGCATCTGGAGGGAAAGATGGGAGAAATATTTGAAAATCTGTCCGGGCAAGGAGCAACCGTTATCTGCATTGAGGAGGGCTTAGACGAAGCCAGACTTCTGGCCTGGGAGGAGGATAGTTCCGTCCACGATCCCCATATCTGGTTCGACGTTTCCCTATGGAAGGAAGCCGCAAAAATTGTAGCCGACGGATTATCTCAAACCGACCCCGAGGGAAAATCAGATTATGAAGCAAATCTGAAGTCTTACCTGGAAGAGCTGGATAAGACGGACACCTACATCCGCAATCGGGCTGCCGAGCTGCCTGAAGCACAGCGCGTACTGGTCACGGCTCATGATGCATTCCAATACTTCGGTAAAGCCTACGGCTTTGAAGTACGGGGGCTGCAGGGCATCAGCACGGATGCGGAAGCCGGCACGGCTGATGTGAGCAGTCTGGCTGATTTTATTATGGAACGGCAGATTAAGGCCGTCTTCGTGGAGTCTTCCGTTCCGCCTAAGACAATTGAAGCCTTGCAGGCCGCAGTAAAAGCCAGGGGCTTTGATGTTGCCATCGGCGGCGAACTTTACTCCGACTCCCTGGGTGACGCGGATTCCGGAGCCGGTACCTACATTCTGACCGTCAGGGCCAATATTGATACCATCGTGGATTCCTTAAAGTGATGGGAGGTAAGTATATGGAGAAACAACAAAACTATGTGGTTGAGGTAGAGGATCTGACCGTAGCCTATGATGCCAAGCCGGTTCTCTGGGACATCGATCTGAAAATCCCAAAGGGAAAGCTGATGGCGGTGGTGGGCCCTAACGGAGCCGGGAAGACGACCTTAATAAAAGCCATGCTGGGACTCTTAAAACCGGTTACCGGAGCGGTTCGCTTCCTAGATGGCGGCAATATGCATACGCTAAAAAAACGTATCGGTTATGTTCCTCAAAGCGGCAGTGTTGACTGGGACTTTCCGGCCACGGTACAGGATGTGGTGCTGATGGGTTGCTATGGCAAGCTGGGATGGCTTCGCCGCCCCCGCCAGGCTCATAAGGAGCTGGCAAAGCAGATGCTGGCCAAAGTCGGCATGCAGGACTATAGCAGCCGTCAGATCAGCCAGCTCTCCGGCGGCCAGCAGCAGAGGGTATTCCTTGCCCGGGCGCTGGCCCAGGAGGCAGATGTTTATTTTATGGATGAACCCTTCAAGGGAGTAGATGCCCAGACGGAACGTATTATCGTAACTCTGCTGAAGGAACTGAAGGAACAGGGCAAAACCGTAGTGGTGGTGCACCATGATTTGCAGACGGTTCCGGACTATTTCGATTGGGTGACCCTGATTAATCTGCGCGTGGTTGCCTGCGGACCTGTGGAAGAGGTCTTCCACGAAGACAATCTGAAAAAGACCTATCACAGCTCCGGCACCCTTTTAAGGAGTGTTGTGTGATATGGGCGGTATGATTGCTCTGCTTTCCGATTATACATTTCAAACAGTGGCTTTGGGCTCCGCTCTTTTGGGGCTGATCAGCGGTGTGCTGGGCTGCTTTGCAGTACTGAGGAAGCAAAGCCTGCTGGGAGACGGGGTGTCTCACTCTGCCCTGCCCGGTGTAGTTATGGCTTTTGTCCTGCTGGGCAGCAAAAACACAGAGGTGCTGTTGCTGGGTGCCTTACTCTCCGGCTTGCTGGCAACCCTGTTCATTGTCGGTATCGTAAGGCATACCAGGGTGAAATTTGACAGTGCGCTGGCACTTGTGATGTCCGTATTCTTTGGCTTGGGGCTGGTGCTGCTTACCTATGTGCAGAAAATCCCCAACTCCAACCAGGCAGGATTAAAACGCTTTATCTTCGGTCAGGCATCCACGCTTTTGCAAAGAGATCTCCTCTTAATGGCTATTTGCGGTCTGGTATTGTTTTCATTGGTGCTGCTGTTCTGGAAGGAATTTAAGCTTTTTACCTTCGACCCGGATTTTGCGCAAAGTCTTGGCTTTTCGCCGAAGAGGCTGAATCTGCTCCTGTCATCCATGATTGTGCTGGCTATTATCATTGGATTGCAGACCGTGGGTGTCATCCTCATGAGCGCTATGCTGATTACCCCTGCCGTTGCCGCACGCCAGTGGACGAATAGGCTATGGGTTATGGCAGCTCTTTCGGCACTATTCGGAGCGGTATCCGGCATCATGGGTACCGCCGCCAGTTCTCTGGTACCAAAGCTTCCCACCGGGCCGGCTATTGTGATTTGTGTCAGCGCTATGGTGGCCGTCAGTGTTCTGTTCGCTCCGGGCCGGGGCGTGCTATACCGGCTTCATCAGCGCAGGAGAAACAAGATTCTATATCGATTGGAAGGAGGTGCACCGGATGTCCCCTCAGATTGAAATCCAGATCATCGCCGTAATTGTGGCAGTCGCCTGCGCTCTCCCAGGCACGTTTCTTGTGCTTCGGAAGATGTCCATGATGTCGGACTCCATTACCCACACGATTCTGTTAGGTATTGTGCTTGCCTTTTTTGTCACCCATGACCTCTCCTCCCCCTTGCTGATTGTCGGAGCGGCAATCATGGGGGTGATAACCGTCTGGTTGACAGAGCTGTTAAGCCGGACACATCTCCTGGCGGAGGATGCCGCCATCGGTGTGGTTTTTCCGCTGCTCTTTTCCATCGCCATCATCTTAATTACCCGATATGCCGGTTCGGTTCACCTGGATACGGATTCCGTACTTTTAGGAGAGCTGGCCTTCGCTCCTTTTGACCGCATGGTCATCGGCGGCGTGGATATCGGTGCAAAGGCGGTCTATACAACCGGAGCCCTGCTGCTGATTAATCTCGCCGCTATTCTTATCTTCTTTAAAGAACTGAAGGTGGCAACCTTTGATCCTATTCTGGCAGCCGTGCTGGGCTTTTCCCCGGCACTGGTCCATTATGGTTTGATGGCACTGGTGTCCTTTACCACCGTCGGCGCATTTCAGGCAGTGGGTTCGGTGCTGGTTGTGGCCTTTATGATCGGTCCTCCGGTAACGGCTTATCTGCTGACGGACGATCTCAAACGGATGCTGGTTTTAAGCGGAGCCATTGGAGCGGTCAATGGAGTCCTGGGGTACCAGGCAGCCGCACTGCTGGATGTCTCCATCGCCGGGAGCATGGCGGTAGTGACCGGATTGGTATTTCTGGCCGTATTTATCCTTGCTCCCCGCAGAGGATTGATCAGCTCTCTGCTTCGGCGCAGGAAACAGAAGACTGCCTTCGCCAAAGCAACCCTTCTCTTCCACCTCTCCAACCATGAAGACGGCGAGGAGAAAATCGCAGAAGCAGGCATTGGCACCATACAGACACATCTTCACTGGACGGCGGATTTCACATTGAAAATTATTAAAGCATTGAAGCACGAAGGCTTTGTTCATCTTTCTGAAGGGCTGGTGAATCTGACAGAAGAAGGCAGAAAAGCCAGCATCCGCAACTATAATGCATTTTTCTCTAAATAATAGGGATATTCCGGCCATAGCAGAAGCAGTGCGGCAGGATCGTGATATTATAACAAACAAAGGTATCGCTCCATCACTGAAATCGGGTGATGGAGCGATACCTCCCAAGCAGCCGCCCTTTATGGCCTTCCTCTTTTTCATTGCCCAGTCATAGTGGCTGGAAGTTGCAGCCGAATTTATTAATACCAATTAATTTCCGCAATTTTTATCAACCATAGAAGCCCACTTTGGGGTATAATGAGGTATGAACTATAAAGAACATATTGAAATTGCGCTGGCATACATAGAATTTAACCTGAAGATTGATCTGGGTGTCGCTGACCTGGCACGGGCAGCGGGTTATTCGGAATACCATTTTTTACGGGTATTTAAAGAAGTCACCTGCTTAACCCCTGCTGATTACATACGCAAGCGGCGGCTTTCAGAGATTGCACGGGAAATAATGCAACATGACCGGCCCATATCAGAGATTGCTTTTGAATACGGTTTTAATTCTAAGGAAAATTTTACGCGGGCTTTCAAGGCGGAGCACCATGTTCTGCCTACGGAATATAAGGCAGCCGGTAACAGTCTGAAGCTGTATGACCGGCTTCGTTTACAGGCGGCATCTTTTGAAGTAATACCTGAGATTGTTACCTTATCCGACTTTGAATTGACGGTGTTTAAAAGTGATGAAGACTATGCTCCGAACTTTTGGAACAAGTATAATTGTAAAAAGCTGTCCCAACGGCTCTCCGGGGGAAAGGTCTGTGAAGACTACGGTGTTTCCCTGTGGAACGCGAAAGAAAACCGATTGGATTATTGGAACGGAATTCCCACGAAGGAGGCTCAGGGAAATGCTGCCGGAACCGTTCAAATTCATATCCCGGGAGGATTGTATGCTGTATTTGCCACTCCTTTGGCAACGCATTTTGATTTTGTGAATACAATCCATCGGACATGGGGCTATATCTCTGATACCTGGCTGCCAAAAAGTAATTACCGCCGCACCGGCAGTTATGAGTTTGAAAGCTATGTTGAGGCCAGCCGGACCTTCAGCGAGAAAATCTATATCCCTATCGAAGAGAAAACCTGACTCTTTCGGAAAAATATCAATAACAAAACAGAATATGCACAATACATTAAAATAAGGGAGGTTCCATTTATGAAAAGGTTAAACATCACATGGGATGAAATCCATGACAGTACCGGCTATCTCTTCTCCCTCGCGAAATCCCTGGCCTGCGCCGTTAAAAACAGTCCCTGGCCGGAATATGCGGAGGATATCATTGCAACCAGCGGCTTTGCGTTCCGTATGTGGGTGTCCGCTGACCTTTGTCCCTCTGCTACCAGCATCTGGGACTTTGGATCTCAGAGCGCCTGGGTGGAAAACGGAGGGCTGACTTGCGGTTATGTGGGCCGTTACTGGGGACAGGAGGACATAGAAGAAGAAAAGCGGCTGGAAGCTGTCACGATTATTAAGAAGTCCATCGACAGCGGCGTCCCTGCTGTTTCATGGGATATCGGCGTTCCTGAATGGGGCCTGATTACCGGCTATGATGATGAAACCCAGATGTTCTATACTTTATCCATTAACTCGGAACACGCAGATCCGACAAGCCCCTCTTATAACGGCGCACAAATGCCCTATCAGCAGCTTGGCAAGAGGGAACTGCCCCTGTTGTCAGTGCTGACAATCACAGGAAAGACAGACAAGTCACAAGAGGATATCCTGCTCGATACCATGAGGCTGGCGGTTTCCCATTTACAAGGCGGGGAATGGTGTGATAACGCCAAAGGACTGGAAGCCTATCCCGCATTGATCCGGCATTTTGAAGAGGCTTTCAATCCCGATGCATCCTGGAACATGGAATATTTCCTCGGCACCTTTGGAGCCTTGAAATATTACGCATGGAAGTATTTTCAGAAAATGAAACAGGACAGGCTCGCCGCCCTTTACCAATCGGTGTATGATGCGTGGCAGGAAGCATTCCAGATCAAAACCGGCCAGGATGTCAGCCTGCCGGAGGTACGGGCCAAAATTGCAGCGTTGCTGAAATCGGCTCAGAAGAACGAAATCCAAGCCGTGGAAATTATGAAGCAAAGTATTTGATCATACAGCAGCCGGACATGCTTCTCTCATGTCCGGCTGCTGGTTATATCTAATCTGTCATCTGTTTCATAGATTTCTATATCGGCAGTATAATTCTTCCCGTTCCGCTCAAAGGATTTATACAGCCATAATATTTATGTTACATTCACGTGCGGTACAGTGCTGCATTTTCGGATTGATTTTGTGTAATACGCCATCCTTGCGAAACCGGGAGCCTGTGCTTCTGAACTGGAACGAAACACCGGATTTTATACATTGCTCCCGCAGTTTCAAAATCCAGTCATAATCACACTCTCTCGCCTCTCTTCCGGACTCGCCGCAGGCTGTCACATGCTCCACGCCATGAAGATACGGTTCCAGATTGATTTCACCCAGCAAGGGACCACACACTATGATACGATGCCTGATGGGATAAGATAAAAACAAGGGCAGCCGATCATCCGCTATTTCCTGGTTTTCCACCGTACAGCCTATAGTCACATTATCATACCCCTCTCCCCAATCCTCCGGCAGGGAAACAGGAAAACGGTCAATTCTTTTTGTAATAAAGAAAAAATGCAAATCAGGGCGCTGTTTCATAATGCTCCACGCTTCCTTCCGCCATTCATCGGCCTCCGGAAGAAAAAAATCAGTTGTAAAACAGGTATCTACCGTTTTACCGCCCTCCATTTTATATTTGGTTATTTTTTTACGCGGCATATACAGCGTTTCAATTGGTTTATAAAAATCATCTGTTTTCACAACTTCATTCTGCCCATACCGCTTCGAATATAACCCGTAATAATAACAGTACGTACAGCCATCACTTATTTTGTAACACCCTGTCCACGGTTCCCAGCCCACAATTGCTACCTGCTTTCCTTCTCATTTATTCCGTGTTTTATCCCTGACATCTTATGTACGGTCCGACATGAGTATGCCATACCAATGCATATCAACCCAGTTACCATTGATATCCTTTGTTTGCTGCCTTAAAACACCTTCCTGCTTCATGCCCAGCTTTTTCATAAGGGAAACAGATTTTACCGGATCGGTAGTTTCGGCGGTGATTTTGTGAAGGCGGAGCACGTCAAAGCCATAGTCCATCAACGCCCTGCTGGCCTCGTAAGCATAGCCCTGCCCCCAGAACTGCTGATTGAAGATCCAGCCGATTTCATAAATACCGGCTTCCTCGCCGGGCAGCTGTTTAAATAAAGCATGGCCGATCAGCCTGCCTGTCTGTATATGCTCCACCGCAAAGGCAATGGGCTTTTCTATGAAATAGTCCAGCCATTTTGTGCACTCCTCCATATTATAGGGCGGCTCACATTGCTCCATGACTACGGGGTTTGAAAAAATTTCAAATAAATCCTGCAAATCCTCTTCTTTATAATTTCGTATCAGTAACCGTTCTGTTTTCAGCTCCATCTGATTCACATAAGCTCCATTGCACGTATGGCATGGTCTCCTTTCAATTTGGCATTCGTTATTCATCCATCTCACGCTCTGGCGGCAGCAGAAGACGTTGGTTCACCCGGCCGCCGATTTGATGGGTATGCTCCGCCCCTTCCATGGGGTAGGAGTCGGTCTGTCTCAGCCTGAATCTGGCCAGCAGTCCTTTCAACAGATTGGATTGTCCCGACAGCTCCTCGCTGGCTGCCGCACTCTGCTGCGCGGTTGCGGCGTTGGTCTGTACCACCGATGAAATCTGCTCAATTCCCTGATTGAGCTGGGTAATGGCCGTTGCCTGCTCCTGGGAGGCTTCCGCGATCTTGTTGATCAATCCGACGGCCTCGTCGGTCTCTTTGGCGCTTTCCTCCAGCGCGTTTGCAGTGATGTCCGCCGTCCGGCTGCCATTTTGCACTGCCGCCAGGGTTTCTTCGATCAGGGCGGTAGTGTCCTTGGCGGCCACTGCCGACTTCCCGGCCAGGTTCCTCACCTCATCCGCTACCACGGCGAAGCCCTTGCCGTGCTGTCCGGCCCGGGCTGCCTCAATGGCTGCGTTCAGCGCCAGAATATTGGTCTGGAAGGAAATATCTTCAATAATTTTAATAATTTTCATAATTTCGGAGGATTTGAGGGTGATTTGTTCCATCGCAATGACCATCTCCTTCATATGGTCATTGCTGCTGCGCAGCTCTCTTCCCGCAAACTCTGCCTTCTCCTGGGCCAGCTTGGCGTTCTTCGCATTCTGCCGGACCTGCTCGGTGACCTCCGCGATGGACGCGGACAGCTGTTGGATGGCGCTGGCTTGCTGGGCCGCCCCCCGGGAAAGAGCCATAGCACCGCCGGATACCTGATCCGAGCCGCTGTCCACCAGATTGGCGGACTGATGAATTTGCAGCAGCGTGTTATCCAGGTTGGCCAGCATCGCCTGCAGGTTGTCCTTGACTTTTTTGAATTGGCCCGTATATTCCCTCCGGAGTTCAACGGTCAGATCCCCCTGGGCCACGCTGGACAGAACGCCGGAAATTTCATCGATATAGCCCTGGTAGTTAACAAGTCTTTGTATGGTGAGCTGGAAGGCATCCGAAAGCCTGCCCAGCTCATCCTTGGATTTCACAAACAGCTCTATGTCAAAGTTTCCGTCCGCAATCTGCTGGGCGGCCTTTGTAATGGCTTTGATGGGCTTTGCGATAGCGCTGCTGATGGAATAGGTGATGACCGCGCCGGCAACCGCCATAACCAGGCACAACCCAACCAGCATCCAGGTAAGGGCAACCGTCCGCTCCAGCACCTCGTTCTTTTCCAGTGTCATAGCCATGATCCACGGGCTGTCCTCAATGGGGGCATACCCCACCAGCTTTGCCTTACCGTTGTAGGAATATGTCCCGCTGCCAACCTGGCGGGTGATCATCTTCTCGGTGAGGGCACCCAGCTCCTTGAGGGAGGAATCGGTCTTGGCATTTTCAATGTCGTTGTCCTGCATCAGAACAAGATCGGTGTTTTTGTGGCCCACCGTGACTCCCTGATTGTTGACAATATAACCATATCCGGTGGTCTTATAGGTGACCTTCTCGCAGATTGCACTCAGGCTCAGTCCGTCCCTTCTGCCGTACAGTACCCCGATGATCTGTCCATTTTCATACACCGGTGCCGCATACACCAGCACGGGCTTTCCGTCCAGCTTGCTGAACATAACATCGGAAGCGGCGGGGGTACCCTTAATCGCCGACTGGAAGAATTCCCGGTCTGCAACATCATTTGTCTCCCTTGTGCTGTTTAAGATGATGGCTTTGCCGTTTTTATCCGCAAATCCGAACAGAATAAAGTCAGCCCTCTTTGCCTCGGCCTCAAAATAGGCAATCTTTTGCTCCAGCGGAACTGAGCTGTCGGTAATCACAGGAACCTGGGCCAGCACATCTATATACTGGAGCTGGGCATCTCTTCTGGAGGTAATATACTGAGCCTGTGCCTTTGCCATCTCCGCCAGATCGTCCTGGGCGTCCGACAGCAGATCCTGACTAACGATGTAGATTGCGGCACCGCCAAGGGCGACAGTAACCAAAAAGATAATTAGTGTAAACGTTGCGACCAGTCTTAGCTTGATTGATTTCATGAATACCTCTCCTCTACCCTTTCAATTTGTTGTGTCACGTCAAACCATGCTGGAAAAAATACTTTGTTATTATTGTAACACACTACTCAATAAATAGAAATAGGCAGTTTTTTGTCGAAAACCACGAACTAAATCCGGTATAACGGAAGCGAGTACTATATTTTCAAAAATAACTACACAATGAAATGAGACAGGGCGTGATAGATCAAGGCAATACCGACAACTCCCGCCAGCGCAGGGGCAAGAAAATTTGACAGCTTGGTAACCTGGGCCTTAATCACCCGGTAAAGAAGATCAAATTTATCTTGTGCCTTTATATAAACAAAATACAGGATTGCCAAAGGCAATGTATAAATCACATTATATACAATAAGTATAAAAGTCAGCGGGAGAAGGCTTAGCCGGTAATTAAAAAGAATGGCCAGGAAGGCAAAATAGGGCAATGCCGTTGTCAACTCCGAAATAGTTGCTCCCACGCCGAAGGCGACTAAAGCCATAGGCGTGACGGATTTTATTTTATGTGCCACCTCTGCTTCTTCTTTCTCGTTGCTATTATTCTCGTCCGACTTCAAAGATTGGATTTGTTTTTTTAGTTTTTCAAGCTTATTGCTTTGGATCAAATAGCCGACTCCAATCAAAAAAGCAATGCCGAGTATTAGTTCTGCAATCAGTAAGACCTGCTCATACCGTTCTATCAAACTGCAAAAAAAACGGCCAATCAATGTGACCAGCCCAAAATACGCCAGAAATCCGCCTATTAAATTTGTGACACCGGTCGGTATGATAAAATACCAAATATGCTTCGGCTTTTTCACCATGCCCTGTAAAACAAACTGCTGTGTGATTGCAATGGGGTTCAGGCTGTCTGCCGCACTTGTTACAATCGTTGAAATCAATAATCCCCACATATCTCTTCCTCCTTCTGAGTCAAAAAAATAAAACCTGGGAGCCGAATTAACAACTCCCAGGTTTTTGTCCTTCCGTGTACACAATCTAAAGACTGTGCGTTTTCTCTCGGTCCAGGCTAACATTCTCTGTTACGGAACCCTAGAAAACTTAAAATATTCAGATGTCCTTCTTTTGTCTGGCCAGCTCAGCAGCCTCTTTACCGCTCATGTGTTCAATCCTCAGCGCGATCATGCATACACTGTTATATCCCTTTTCAACCGCCTCTAATTGATGACCTTTCTCCAGGGCCGGCGAATATCTTGCCGTTAGAATTTCAAGGGCCTTTCTTTTTTCCCCATCCTCCAGAATACGGGCCCTGCCGAATACAATAACACTGCGGAAGTAACTGGTATACTCCTCCTGCACCACCTGATCCTGGTCGATCACACAGAAGGAAACCTTCTCATTTCTGGCGATGGCATCCAGCTTATGCCCGGTTTTGGCACAGTGGAAATATATTTCATTGTCATGATATACATAGCTGAGGGGAACGGCATAGGGATAATCATCGTCCCCGGATACAGCCAGCACTCCCGATGTTCCGCACTTTAAAACCTCCAGGTTCTCCTCCATGGATAAAGCTTGCTTATTACGGCGCATTTCTCTAAACATATAAAAACTCCTTTATATTCAATTGTTTTTCCCCCACCCGATATGAATGATTTTCCAACCATTTCTTCCGTCCATTATAACACAGAAAACCCGGCCAAAAAAGACGGAAACAAAAATCTTTTTTAACCGGGTAAATCCATAAGTCAGATTTAAATCAGCAGAGAATGATTTTATAGCTCCTGTGCATTGTAGAGCTTTGCATAGATGCCGTTTCGTCCGTACAGTTGTTCATGGGTGCCTTGTTCTGCAATCCCTTCCTTTGTGAGAACCACAATACGGTCGGCATTTCTCACTGTGCTCAGTCTGTGGGCGATGATGAACAGCGTATGGCCTTCTGCCAGTGTCCTCAGGCTGTCCATAACGGCCTTTTCACTCTTATAATCCAAGGCACTGGTTGCCTCGTCAAAAATAAGGATGGGAGGATTTTTCAGGAAAACCCGCGCTATACTGATTCGCTGCTGTTGCCCGCCGGAAAGCTTTACGCCGCGCTGTCCGATATCCGTGTCATACCCATTGGGCAGCTCCATAATAAACTCATGGGCGTTTGCCTTTTTTGCGGCTTCTACTGCTTCCGCCTCTGTTGCACCGGGCCTGCCGTATAAAATATTTTCCATAACCGTACCTGCAAACAGGAAGGTCTCCTGGCGCACGATGCCGATCTGCTGCCGGAGGGGATGCAATGCCATATCACGGACGTTGATTCCGTCGATACAAATCTCCCCTTCAAGAACATCATAGAATCTGGGAATAAGGGAGCATAAGGTTGTCTTCCCGATGCCGGAAGGGCCTACGATGGCAACGGTTTCACCCGCCTGCACATCCAGGCTGATATTCCTCAGCACATAATCCTGCCCCTCGCTGTATCGAAAGGTTACGCTGCGAAACTCCACACGCCCTTCTTTCACTTGTACCTCTAAAGCATTTTCCTCATCCTGTATTTCAAGGGTCAGCTCCATTATCTCGCGGAAACGCTCATAACCGGATATCCCCTCCTGATACTGCTGTACCATAAATGCCAGCTTCGGGACCGGCGAGGTAAGATAGGCGGCATACAGGATGAATACCAGAAGATCGGGCACATCCAGTTTGGCACCGGCAATCCAGATACCCCCTGCCACAATAATCGCCACCGTAATCAGCTGTGTGAAGAAGGTCTCGATTACCGTATAATGCAATGCCTCATTCTTGTATATGGCGGCACGGCTTTGATAAAAGCGGCTGTTTTCCTCTGAGAACTTTCTGATTTCCAATTCCTCGTTGGCAAAGCTCTTCACCGCCCGGATACCGGACAGATTCTCCTCTGCCTGCCGGTTGACCTCAGCGATACAGCTGCGGCTCTTTGCATAGGCTTTCTGGAGCTTGCCAAAAAATACAAACGAATAGATTCCCATAACAGGCAAAAACAAGCAGATAACCAAGGTCAGTCTCACATTAATGTGAAGCAGTATAATCAGGGAGCCGATAAACTGCGTACCGTAAATAACCAGATTCTCCGGCCCATGATGATACAGCTCCGTTAAGTTTAAGAGATCATTTGTCAACCGGGACATCAACTGCCCCGTCTTCTGGCTGTCGTAAAAGCGAAAGGAAAGCTTCTGAAAATGTCCAAACAGCTCCATTCGCATATCGCGTTCAATTTTTGCCCCCATATCATGGCCTTTATAGTCAGAAAACATTGCAAAGCCGGTCTGAAGCACAATGATAAACAGCATTAGCGCACCGGTCTGCAAGATGGCGGTTAATATATTTTCTGTACCGTTTTCCATGACGTCTTTCGTAATATATCTCACACAGACGGGCAAAATAAGGGCAAGAGCCGCGACAAAAATGCTGGACACAAGATCCGCAATCAGCAATCCCTTATATGGTGCATAATAGGATAGAAACTTACGTATTTTTTGAAACTTTTTACTTGATGTCATACAATCCTCCATAATAGAAGGGTTATAATATAGTCACCCTCCTTGATTTGATTCTGGTAACTATAATTGTATTTTTCATATTCTTCACCCTTTCTCTCCATTTATTATTACACCACGCAAATTCCTTTGCGGTATAATCGAAATAATATTAATGGTATAAACATGCTTATAGACAATATAATTCTATAATTGATCGTGAGAAAAAACTATTTATAAAACAGTTATAATCACTTTTTACCATAAATGATGCCTGATCACTTATATGTTAATTTATTTTCCTATCTATAAGTCTCATTGTCCCTGATCATATTCCGCCTAAAGCATTGCGGTAATCCTATTCATACTCGTATGACATAACCTTCCTATATCTTCTAAGAGAAAATTCACCGTCATGGGGCGTTCCGCAATAGCCTTCCGACATGCGCGCTCCGCTGGTAATGCGTACAACACCGGTTTTGGCCAGGACAGTTTCCAATTCTTTCTTATCATGCTCCTCACAGGCCAATGCAACTGTTTGAAGATGATTCTTATACTTACTCAGTTCACTAAGAAGCTTTTTCCGCGGAAGAGGCCGTATTTAAATGATAACAAAAGGAAATATGGTTAAGCAATAGATATTTTAGCGGTAAAACGTTTTCACAGGATTACGCCTATACGGGGTACACGGGACACCAGAAATGCCCCCGCACTATTTTCATGGTGACGAAGGCATTTGGAAATAGAAATAAACGCTGTCTTTCAGCATCTTGCAGGCTCTAACCCTTGAGCTCGCCTAAAGTGATTGAAACCGTCAGATTTTGATTGTTACGTGAAACGGTGATTTTAATTGTATCGCCTACATTATACGACTTCATAACGGCGTTATAGCCGGCCATGCTGATTATTTCGGTTCCATCAATTGAGATAATTCTATCGCCGGTTTTGAGTTCGCTTCTGGTAGATGCGTAAATATATAAGCCGGTTTTGTTTACACGGTACATCATGGCTGTCTGTGCGTTTGTGAGGTCGATGAGTGTAAAGCCGGTGTCAATACGTCCCTGCACATATCCATACTTAATAATGCTTTCAATCACAGTTTTCGCGCTGTTAATCGGGATTGCGAAGCCGAGCCCTTCCACATCAGTGCCGGAGGATTTGGCGTTTACAACGCCAATCAGTTCCCCGTAAAGGCTGAACAGTCCGCCGCCCGAATTACCGGGGTTGATAGCCGTGTCGGTTTGCAAGAGCCGCATCGCTTCGCCGTCAATCGTGATTTCACGGTCAAGCGCAGACAGGATGCCGCAGGTTACTGTACCGCCTAGCTCACCAAGAGGATTGCCCACCGCAATCATCGTTTCACCAACTATAAGCGAGGAGGAGTCTCCCAATACAGCAGGCGTCAGGCCGGTTGCGTTAATTTTAAGCACCGCAAGATCAGATTTTGCGTCTGTGCCGACCAGAGACGCCGTATATTCCCTCCCATTGGATAACCGTACAGCGATGCTTCTCGCGCCTTCAACTACATGATGATTGGTAACAATATATCCGTCAGAGCTGATGATGACACCGCTTCCGGCCCCTTCGCTGATAAGCTGTCCCATCCTGCCATTGGTAGTCATAGTTTCCGTGGTAATCTCTACAACCGTCTGCTTTACCGCGGCCGCGACTTCCGGAACTGTCATCGCTGTATTTCCTGAACTGTTACCGGAAGCAGCCGTACGCATAACGGACTGGTATAACACTTCGGTTTGAAAAGCGGTGTCCGTGTCGGCAACCGTTATGGACGATACTCCTTGAAGCTGATTCGAAACATACCCGCCCGCAAAACCGAACAGCCCGGATGTTGCAACACAAGCTGCCAGAGCGAGGGCTGGAAACTTGGTTCCCGACTTCTTCGAACTACGGTGGGACGGTATTTCACTCGCCGTCTTGGGGATATTGGAGATTATGTAATTCTGAACGGAAAAGTTGTCCGCATAGGTGTTGATATTGTCTTCAAACATGATTATCATCCTTTCCATTTTATTGTTTTTGCTTTCTAATCATTAGAATAGCACTTTATTTTATGGATATCTCCGAAAATCAAAAGCGGTTTATACGTAAAATATACGAAAAGCGGTATCTTATGGCAGTTTTTCCATCCCATGCATTATTTTCGAATCTCTCAATGCATAAACCGACAGACCCGTTAATGTGAAGCCCACCCCAGCAAACCAATACACCTTCAGTAAATCATTGGACGTCCCGTAAATATCAAGCACACCCTGCATAATACTGCCCACCGTGAGCGCTGCGATTCCGGAATTATAAAGATTTAAGGACAATCTGCCTGGCAGACATTTGCAACCAAACATTGATAATATCATATACGGCAGTGTTCCTCCGGCCAAGGGAAATGCAAACGCATAAACCATATAGTCTGAATACACCTCATGACTAAAATGCTCATAGATCGCTCCAAACAACGCACAGAAAAGTGCAATAATTAAATATACAAAACTGATTTTACTTATTTGTTTATACCGTCCCTCAATATCCGATGTAGACAATGTCACTCACACTCCTTTCGCTGATTCGGTTTCCGTTTGTTGTTGGATTGTTGATGACTTCTCCATTAAATACCATTGTGGAAGAACCGCCTCCATCCAGATTATAAGCAATGTCTGCACCAAGTCCCTGCATAAATTCTGCCAGTTGATACAAAGATAAACCACTGCTGTCCCTGGTGCGCCCATCCGAAACAATAAAAACATAATGCAAGCCGTCAATGATTCCCATGGCAGTGCGAGGATTACTTGCTTTCGCTTTATCGACCTCATCGTTTTCCGATACTGCAATACCCCCGTTTTTAACCAAAGCCGGGCCAAAAGATAAAAGCTGAACCGCACCTTTTTCTAACAGTTTTGACGCCAGAATGTCATTCTCTGTGATAATCTCAAAAGAGCCGTCACCCCAGACAACCAAATCCTCTTGTCCGCTGTCGGCGCTTTCCCTATAAAGTATGCCGTTCCGCAGAACATAACCTTTTGTCTGAACGCCGTAATAGTCTCCATTTATAGCTAATATCGCTTTGTTTTCTTCGGCTATGACAGATGTTTTTTCAGTGATGTTTCTGCCATATGCGCTCTGCGCAAACGCCGTTTTCAAGTATTCCGGCGATGACACCTGAACATCCGCCACATATATGGCCGTGTCGTACTCCCGATGCTCTGTAATGGTTATGATGATGTTGGAGTCACGGTATGTGTTCTTTGTAATTGCTGCTTTACCATCCTTTGTTTCCGGTTCTGAAACCGAAGTATTTTGCGGAAAGCCGTCCTGCGCTGTCACTACCGAATACACTCGCGTTATGACGAAAGTATCCAACGCCGCATACAATGTAAACGAAGTAAGTACAATGGCAAACAGAACCGCCCATACGTATCTTTTGAAGAAAATATTCAAAGCATCACTTCCTTTCCTTTTTTCTAAAGATGACGAAATGCTGCACGAACCAACTTAGGGCAAAGAAACATAGTTCGATGAGCAGCTTTGCCCTATAACGATTCATCCAAATCTGCTCAACGAGTATACTTAACGCAAATGTATTGGCGGCCAGTATGACAATGGCCAGCGCAAAATATTGCAAAGCGGATTTTGCAGCATTGGTTTTGCTCTTAAACACCCACTTGCGGTTTAAAGAATAATTCATGCTTGCGCTCAAAATACGTGCTATGATATTCGACATCGTAAGACTGACGCTTGCGCCAAGCCCTCCCGTCAATACACTCATCAGACTGTAAATACTGTAATCCACGATAAAACTCAGGAAAGAGGAGGCTGAGAATTTGAAAATTTCTTTATAGATACGGAAGGAGTCCTTCAGGATATCAAAATGTGAGCCGGCGTTGTTGTCCATGTATATCGTTGCAATTTCAATTTCTTCAATCGGTATTTTTTTACAGGTAAACTCAAGCAGTACATTCATCTCATACTCGTATCGCTCTCCCGCTATTTCAAGCATTGCCGGTATGAGCGAAGCTGAAAAAGCGCGTAGGCCGGTCTGTGTATCGTATACCTTTTGTCCTGTTGAAAGGCGGAATACATAACGGGTAACCGTATTGCCGAAGCGGCTTCTCAGCGGCACGTGATCTTTTAGTTTACGGCTTCCCAAAACCAACGCACCGGGATGCCGTTCAGACACCTGGCAAATCCGAGCGGCATCTTCCACCCTGTGCTGTCCATCCGCATCCATAGTTACTACGGTGTATTCGTCAGCAATAGTCTCAAAAATATATTGCAGACCGGTCTTGATCGCGCGGCCCTTACCGCAATTTTGCGGATGCCTTAATACAACTGTCAGCTCTGATATCTTTTCAAATAACTCTATATATTGGGAACCGCTTCCGTCGTCCACAACAATGGATAGGAAACCTGAAGTGTTTACTTCCCGGACTAAATCGAGTAATGAGTTCTCAGGCTGATACGCGGGGATGAGAACAATTCTCATCTGTTTTTTTAACATTATGCTCCACTCCTTATAATTCAATGGGAAATACTTTTACAAATACGCTCTGACTGGGCATATCCTTATTTTCAAATTGGTTAAACACTTCGATTTCCGCTTTGTTCCTCTCCTTTGATGCCATCTGTGAGTACATCATAACAAAGATACAAACTGACTTCTCCGAAAAGAAAAAGCGATTTACACGCAAAATTCACGTAAAAAAATCCCGCTTGCGCGGACAGAAGGAAAGGCTGGCACCAAGCCAGCCCCTTCCCTTTTATCTATTAAAAATCATTGTAAAACAAGTTCCATGTTCGCAGCTGACTGAGATTTTACCCCCATGAATTTCAATAACAGACTTTACAATAGCCAGCCCAATTCCATGTTTACCGTCTCTCCCCTTGTAAAACCGTTCAAATATATGGGGAAGATCCTCGGACGATATCCCTTTACCGTCGTCAATTACAGATACCTCAATCTGTTTGCCGGATTGACGGCAGATAAGCGTCACCTTCGTCTGTGCATACCGCAGCGCATTGGAAATGAGATTTGATAAAGCCCGGTACATATGCTTTTCATTATAAGAAAACATAACGGGTTGATCGTCAAAGAGATACTCGAACCGGATACCGTTTTTATCCGCCAGCGGCTTTTGCGCCTCAGCGCATAGGGCCAGGGTGTCACGCAAATCATTCTCATGCTTTTCCACATGGCTTGTAATACTGTCAACGCGCGAGATATACAGTAAATCCTCAACTAGCTCGCTCAGGCGGTCTGTCTCGGTTATGATGGTAGCGCCCGATTTTTTGGCGTCCATCAGACCGCATTCCGCTCCTTCGGCATAGCAGCGGATGGACTGGAGAGGAGTACGCAGTTCATGGGATACATTTTGAAAGAAAGCCCGCTGATCTTTGTCATATAGATCCAGCTTTTCCGCTGACTGGTTCATCGCCTCACCAAGCTCATCAAACTCAATATCGCTGAACTCAAATCTGTTTCTCGTAAAATTTCCTTTTCCGATCTCTTCGGCAAACTTTGAAAGCTTTTTCAGCGGCTGTGTCACAGAGCCTGCAATCCGGTTAGCAATGACAAAGCAAATCAGCATAGCGATAGCCATAATCACTGCCATTGCAAAATTGATTGCGTCCACTAAGTTATTGATGCCCGCAACGCTAACATAGAAAACAAAATAGCGGTCCGGCCGATTTGCATCTTTGACTGACGACACGTAGTATACGCCTTCCGCCGTATCAACCCGCACATATTTCGCATCGGCCAAATCAATATTTTTATTTTTCAGATGATTTGCGATTTGTACCAGCTCGTCCGTGTCTTCGTTTATACTAAATACATTGTATTCTTTTACCTCATAATTGGAGTTCAAAACAATCACTTCGCCATGCGCACCGATCTTGTTTGGCCGCTGACCCGAAAGATCAGGCAGCCGCAGTTCGTCTTGGGGATTGTTCTGATGATTGCCGCCCTTCATTCCAAAATTATTCGTCAGGTCATCCAGCTGTATCTCCACATTGGAACGGATATATTGGTTTGTAAAGAGATTAAACGCGATATGGATACTGGAAAACACGATGGTCATAAGCAGAAGAAGCATGGCGAAAATTCTAGGTTTTATATGCCATTTCCGATGAAGCAGTCTTTTAATCATTCGTATCACGCACCTTCAGCCTAAAACCGAACCCCCATACGGCCTCAATGAGAACCGTGCTTTTCTCCAGCTTCTTGCGGAGCCTGCGCACCGTATCGTCCGTCGCCCTTGTCTCAATCTCCGTATTGTAGCCCCAGATGCTCTCCAACAGCTCATCCCGCGAGACTGCCTGATCATTGCGCTCGATCAGATATTTTAACAAACCGTATTCATTCGGTGTAAGTATTAGCTCCTGCCCGGCGGCTTTCACGGTCTTCCCTTTGATATCAATTACAATATCTCCGAAGCTAAGCTGGCGCAGATCATCTGTTTGCCCGCTGTTTTGTTTTTCAAACTCAATACGCCGGAATATAGCCTTAACACGCATTACAAGGGACATGGCCGAAAATGGCTTTGTGAAATAATCGTCGCTGCCAAGGCTGAGCCCGGTTGCGTAATCAAGGTCGGAATCCCGGGCTGTCAGCATTATAATCGGAACCGTGCTCAGCTTGCGTATCTCTGTGCAAACCGTAAAACCGTTGGAGCCCGGCATCATAATATCAAGAATAACCAGATCCGCGGGTTCTTTCTTGAAATGACCCAACAAAAGATCGCCGTTTTCAAAAGCAGTAACCTCGTACCCGTCACTCATAAGGAAGGTCTTGATCGCCTCCCGAATATTCTCTTCATCGTCTGCAATGTATATACTTTTTCTTGTTTCCATGTTCTCATCTCCCAGCCACATCTTATATAGCCATTTTAACACAGGAAAACAAGCATTTCACCTGAAAACTGCGGTTTTCTATACGCAAATCATACGCAGTTTTCAAAATCCAAGTAGGTATCCGTTAATCCGCAAAGTTTCGTTCTTGTCTGCCATGATAAAATCTCCTTTTCATTTGGATTATCTATATAAAAAGCCTCTCGGCGGCGAACTATGCAAGAGCTTAAAAGAAGCAGAAATAAAAATAGCAGGCGGATTCTGTATTTGCTTTTACCTTAACAAAGAAGTCGATATTAGCGAGTTACTTAAAGTAATCAACCTATTCGCAGTATAAGCATAATCTTCAGCCAAAAAAACGGATACCTAATTGTGAAGTATCCGCTTCTCCCTTATTGATTCGCCGCCGCAGGCAAAACCGCTTTCACCGGCTCGGTTTTCGGCTTTGCTCGTAGCTGCCGATTGCTTGAAGCCTCGCTGTGATACTATTAATACTCATAAGACATGATCTTCATATATCTTCTCAGAGAGAATTCACCGTCATGAGGTATTCCGCAATAGCCTTCAGACATGCGCGCTCCGCTGGTAATACGAACGACACCGGTCTTTGCCAGTATGGTTTCAATCTCATCTTTATCACGCTCCTCACATACCAGCGCAATTGTTTGAAGATGATTCTTGTACTTGCTTAGCTCACTAAGAAGCCTTTCCCGCGGAAGCGGCCTTACCCAACAGTTCCGGAACAGATAGGAGGGCGTGAGCGACATATCGTTATATGCTATTACACTGCTATTGCCGGAAGAAAAAA
Organism: Anaerotaenia torta; assembly: GCF_050433395.1. Lineage (NCBI taxonomy): Bacteria > Bacillati > Bacillota > Clostridia > Lachnospirales > Lachnospiraceae > Anaerotaenia > Anaerotaenia torta. The sequence continues at coordinate 99,162 of NZ_JBNPXH010000006.1, read as the reverse complement.
CCCGTTTCTGACCTTTCACCGATTCCAGCCTTTCTGTATACAATTCAAGGGTTTTTTGCGCTGTTAAATATGGATCATCTTCTGGCAGCACAACCGCCGCCCGCTCCAGAATTCCCGCGAACCGCCGGGCAAACTGCACAACCTCTTCAAAATCCTCCGTATCAATTAAGAGTCCCTGGCAGGAATTACAAAACAATTGGTTGGTATCGCAAATATTCCAGGCGATTCCCTCCAGATCAGAATCTGAAACATCCCCTGCGATATAGGCAAAACTGATCTTATGTCCCCATTCAATGATACGCGTGTTCGGACTCGCCGCGCTTCTTACGGCAGAAACCGCAGCGTCACCGCCCCAGACGACGATGGCATCTGCCGCATTCATCAGCTTCTTCATTGCTTCGATATCCTGGGAGGGGTAGTCAAATACAAAAACATACGGTGCAATCAGCGGCTCAATCATGATAAGTTCCTGCAATATGGGGATGGATAGTCCATCATCATCTCCAGGCAGCTTCAAAATGTTGATATTCCCCGTCAGCAACCCTTCAATCACGCTGAAAACAGGCAGTGCGTCAACATTTCCTGCCGCAATATGAAGCAGCACGCCAAGAGGCTTCCATTCCTGCCGCACAGATATCGTTTCACCATAGGGCGAAAAGCTTCCAGGAGGCATGCCGAATTCTATTTTCATTCTGTTTTCTATATATCCCCTGGACATGATCCGCTTCACCATCTGAAGCTCTTTGCGGGCTTTATCCTCGGTCATCCCAAGGTCCAGCAATAAATGCAGATGCTCCGGCTCATTGAGCTTCCGGGAGAGAACATCACAGGCATTCATTACCGCTGCAAGAGGTAAAGATGTCTTTTCTCGTGTCTCCAGTATTAAGGCTTCAAGCCGCTCAAGCTCTATGCGGCTCTCCGCCTCATTCATCCGTTTTCCTGAAATTAAATTCACCGCGCACCTCCCTGGGCCAGCTCTAACGCATCGGTTGTACAGGTTTTTATCTGACTTACACCTGCCCTGCCTTTTAATTCAAAATAAGGGGTATCAATTCCGCAGCCGCAATCCTTTCCATCATACAGCACAGCCAGGTCATCTGTTACCACACTGGTAAGCGGGGTACTGGATACCAACGGAGATACAAAGCTCAACAATCCCATGCTTCCCATGGGAACCGGCTCCAGCGTTTTTACATCCCGGACAATGGCCCTGCTGTAAATGGGGACATGAAAATATCCGTTTCTGCATTTGACATAGGGCAGCGGATGCTCGACTGCACTATAAAATTCAAAACAATTGTGTTTTTCAATCCCCAGCGTGTCGTAAATCAACTGGAAAAAGAGATCCCGATCAATCTCAGTGTCGGCAAACTGTTTCCAGCCACCGCCCAGAAGTACTTTGGAACGGCGATTCAATTTTAATGAAATATGATTCTCCTTAAGAGTCTTAATCAGGAAAAATAGATACGAGGGAAAGCCCACAAATCTTACGGGCAACCCGCTTTTTGCATATCTTGCCAGTGCTCTTTTAATTCCTTCAATATTTAATTCATATTCTGTTCCGGTATCCTTCAGCGCATATTCTCTGTGAAGTCCAGGGGCAAATTTAGTAGCGCCATAAGCTGTTTTTATGGCGCCCATCTGCGTATGCCTGCTTGGTTCGTATCCAAGGACAATATAGTTGGTGGGAAGAAGTGATATTAATTTATGATAGGAAAAATATCTTATCATCATTAATATACCATAGCAAATTGTCTTTTTATCAAATTCAATCCTGCTTTGCCGTCCTTTCGTACCGGAAGATGTGGCCCTAACCGCCAATTTCTTCTCCGGCATGGAACAAAGGTAATTACGCTTATAATAAAGCGTTGGAATAACCGGTATCTGATAGAGCATATCCTCTGAAAGGATCTGATCAATGGAAAACTCCTCTGCTTCCAATATCCGGGCATATTCCGGGCAATGCTCCATATGGAATATAACATCTTTCCTGACTGCTTCTAAAAACAATCCGCCGGTTTTCTGCAAATCATATGGATTTTTCTTCAGCACCAGCTTTCTACGTAAGTCCACTACTATCTTTACTCCCCTTCTGTCAAATTCTTTAAATTTATATTTTCATCCAAAGCTTTCTTCCTTTATCTCTTTTATCTCCATTTTCTTATTTATTACATCATACTCATACTGGCCGGAAACTTCGGTATCGATATCCGTGGCCCATTGGAACTGAATACAGATCACAGACGGGCTCAGCCAGCCGACCGCTTTGAATGTGGGGAGAGGAACATTATCACTTGGTTTTGAAGTACCCGGAACTGCTTTCAGAATATCATCCATGTCCGGAATGGGTACTACCGAATAATCCTTCGTATCAATCATGTCCGTTTGTACCCATTGTCTTCCGGCATATCCCGCTGCAACGAAACGGCTGTCCTCAGACCATTGGAAATCATTCATTAAAAAACTGCTTCCGCTCCATAGTACGCCGCCAGTCGAAGCATCGATTATTCTCATCTCCCTGAGACTGTGGAGCCCGCCGGGCCCATCCAGATACATTCCCACACTCTCCATTCGCAGTTCTCCATCCGGCGAAGTCTTGCATGCAAAGGTCGGGGTTGTATAAAATCTTTCATAGGCTCCGGTTTCTTTGTTAAGAAAATATTGCTTCTCCCCATCGGGATGGATGGCAAAGGTATCCATATCATATGTCCGGTTGGATTTTAATTTCCCGCTGACCACCACTTTATAGCACTCTTCGCCTTCCACTTCTATGGGAAAGGAGAGATCAAAGCTGCGATTATCCGCTTCCTCAAAAAGAGATTGGATTTCACTCTTTACCTTTTCCTTTTCTTGTGAGTTCTCTGCAGCACACGCTGATAATGTAATGATCAAAAGAAAAAAGAGACCGAAATATTTCTTCATTGCAGCACCTCATAATAAATATTGTATTTTAAAAGGGAAAATCACCTTGTAGAGATTTCGCATGATTCAAGCAAGCCTGATGTGCGAGTGCCCTTCTCGCACTGCTCACTGCACTTTCATTATATCATTTTTTCAGTATAAAGAAATGACAAAAATATCGTATTATATATTACACAAGAGGTCCACGAAATAAGACCTGGAGGAGAAACATCGAAAAAGTTTTGCGAACTGAATTCTTCCGCCGAAATAGTTTCCGTAATTTTTGGTAAACTATATCATAGGAGGTGTTCACATGAATATGCGCTTTGATGCGGTTTATTATGAACCGGGTGTGCTCAATTATAAGCTGGGACTGCTGCTGCAGAGCAAATACGCAGACCTGCCCTGGATACCGATAGAAAATCATAACCGTATACCGGAAATGACAGCGGCGCACAACCGGGATTTTCCAAAGCTAAAGAATCATTTGATTGTCGGAATCAGAAAGACACACCGGTATGTACCGAATTATAAGGTTTCTGACTGGCTGGTGCCATATACCTCCTCCGGCTGCAAAGCGATGTGCCTGTATTGCTATCTGGTCTGTAATTATAACAAATGTGCCTATCTGCGTCTGTTTGTCAACCGGGAGCAAATGCTGGACAGGCTCCTGAAAAAGGATGCCCAGGCCCCGGTGCCCCAGACCTTTGAGATTGGCAGCAACAGTGATTTACTGCTGGAAAACACAATAACGGATAATTTACTCTATACCATTGAGCGCTTTTCCCAGGAAGGCCGGGGGAGCCTGACATTTCCGACAAAATTTGATATGGTGGAGCCCTTGCTTCGCCTCGACCATAAGGGGAAGACAATCTTCAGAATGAGCGTGAATCCCCAGGAAATCATACGCCGCGCAGAGCTGGGAACCTCCCCGCTGCCCGCAAGAATCCGCGCGCTTAACGCCATGGCGGAGGCGGGTTATCCTGTGGGGCTGCTGATTGCTCCTGTGATTCTGCTTCCGGACTGGAAGCGCATGTACGGGGAGCTGATCGCCCAGCTGGCAGAGGAGCTGAGCGTTAAGGTCAAACAAAATGGCTTCCTGGAGATTATATTGATGACCTACAGCTTCGTACAAAACGCAATTAACACGGAGGCCTTTCCGGGCGCCGTGCAGCTTTTCGACCGGGAAACCATGACCGGGCGCGGGCGCGGCAAATATTGCTACCGAAACGATGTCCGGGCAGAGGCGGAAGCCTTTTTACGGGAAAGCCTGTCACGTCAATTAGGAACTATGCCGATATTGTATATTTCCTAAGACCTTCCGGAACCTTTCCTACGGGGCTATCCATCCATTAATCAGCTCCTCATGGCTGTTCATCCAATTGCGGGCAGCATCCAGCGGTTCGCCGCCGGCCTCCTCAATTGCACCCATCAGGTCGCCTAATTCGGCCTCTGTCATTTTGAAGCTCTTCAAAAATGCCGTTACCTCCGGCATATCATCCTCCAGACCTTTTCTGGAGTATTTATAAATATTTTCAACCTCCCCGAATACGCCCTTGGGATCCTCCAGCACCTTCAAATTCCATTTTGCAAATTTCCAATGGGGTGCCCAACCGGTTACGACAATGGGGTCACCGGCATCAATGGCCTTTCCTAGTGCCGCCGTCATGACCGGGCCGCTTCCGGTAAGAAGCTTATAATCCAGCCCATATTCCTCCAGCGCCTTTTCCGCGGCTCCCATCAAACCGGCGCCCGCGTCGATTCCCACGATTTCGCCGCCGAATTGATCCTTATTCGCATTCAGCTCTTCAATGCTGTTGATTTCAACATATGCGGGCACAATCAGCCCCAGAAGTGCATTTTCATAGCAAATACCCAGATCTTCCATCTTATCTCCGTATTTTTTCAGATAATCCTGATGGGTAATGGGAAGCCAGACATCCAGAAATGCATCGGTGCTTCCGCTGGCGACCGAAGCGAATACCGGAGCTGCGTCCGCCATAGTGAGCTCCGCCTTATAACCCATCTTGTCTTCCAGAACCGCAGCGGCCAGATTCGTCATTGCAATTCCTTCCGCCCAATTCACATAAGCCAGCTTGACGGTTCCCTTTGACTCTTTGCCCGGGTCATTCCCGCATCCTGCCAGGCTCACTGTCACCATTAATACAACTAAGACCATTCCTGTTAATTTTTTAAACATAATTTCCTCCTTCTTTTTATGTGGATTTATTTGCAGAGCGCTTGCTTATTAATTCCTTCACAAATGCCCTTCCAGACTTTTTAGATGCGGAACCCAGGCCTTGGGTAATACGGTCAAGCAGCATGGCCATAATCACTACTGCAAGCCCTCCCTCAAAGCCTTTTCCGACATTCATCTGTGTAATACCTTCATAGACGGTTTTTCCAAGTCCGTCTGCGCCGATCATGGCGGAGATAACAACCATCGAAAGGGAAAGCATGATGGTTTGATTGAGTCCTGCCATAATGGTGGGAATGGCAAGGGGAACCTGCACCTTGAAAAGTAATTGCGACGAGGTCGCACCAAAGGATTTGGTCGCCTCCACCACATCCGTGGGTACTTGACGGATACCGAGATTGGTCAGCCGCACAATGGGCGGCATGGCAAAGATAATGGTGGCCACCGAACCCGGCACAGTTCCCAGATCGAAAAAATATACCGCGGGGATTAAGTACACAAATGCAGGCATAGTCTGCATAAAATCCAGTATCGGCCGTATCATCTTGTTTGCCGTATCACTTTTTGACATTAAGATGCCCAGAGGCAGACCGATGATTAAGGCGATCAAGGTCGAGGCGGTAACCAATGCCAGTGTCTGCATGGTTTTATCCCAAAGACCCAGATTATGAATGAGAAAAAGACCGATTCCCGCGAAGACAGCAATTCCTTTTCCCGCAATCCACCAGGAAAGAAGGACGATGGCAATAATAAAGATAACAGCCGGTATGATAGAAAGGAACCAGCCCGCCCCATCAATGATACCGGAAAGGGCTTCCTTAATGGCTGTAAAAAAGCCGCTGAAGTTCTGGGTCATCCAGTCAATTCCTTTTTCAACGACATTACCGATGGGTATCTTCGTGCTAAGCGTCATGACCATTCCTCCCCTCTCCGGCTATTCCGGCCAACACCGTGGATTTAAATATAATCCCTCTTAGCTTTTTATCCGAATCAACTACAGCGACAGGATAACTGGAATGTAAAAACAAAGGTATGATTTCATCAATGGATGTTTCCGGATCCACCGATTGAATATTCTCATCAATAATCGTTTCCAGCTTCTCTTCCCCCTCCTGAATCAGGGCGGATACCTTGTCAATTGTAATGATCCCGCGCAGAACACCGCTTTTGTCGGTAACAAAGATGCTGGAAATACCCAAGTCCTTCATCTTACGTGCGGCAATCCTCCGCCCCGACTTTTCAAGTACGATGGATTCTGCATCCCGCATAATAGCGGAAGCGGTTATAATCTTTGTACGGTTTACATCCTGGGTAAATTCCCGGACGTAATCATCCGCCGGATTTTGCAGAATCTCTTCCGCGGTTCCCATCTGCACGATTTCGCCGTCTTTCATGATGGCAATTCTGTCTCCGATCTTCAGGGCTTCATCTAAATCGTGAGTGATAAATAGGATGGTTTTTTTCATTTTCTGCTGCAGGGCCAGCAGCTCATTCTGCATATCCTTGCGAATCAGCGGGTCAAGAGCACTGAAGGCTTCGTCCATCAAGAGGATATCCGCTTCTGTGGCAAGGGCTCTCGCAAGCCCCACCCGCTGCTGCATGCCCCCTGACAGTTCATTGGGCTTTGCATTGGCATAGCCCTTTAATCCGACGATCTCCAGCATTTCTCTTGCCTTCTCCCTGCGTTTTTCCTGATCCATCTTTTGTATTTCCAGACCGAACGCCACATTTTCCAGTATGGTTTTATGCGGCAAGAGCGCAAAGTTCTGAAAAACCATTGCTAGTTTCTTCCGCCGGGCTTCTCTCAGATCCGGAACAGACATTTTAGTAATATCCTTGCCGTCAATTAGAATACTTCCGCTGGTGGGCTCGATCAGGCGGTTCAAGCAACGTATGAGCGTTGACTTGCCGCTGCCCGAGAGCCCCATTACTACGAAGATCTCCCCTTCCTCCACCGAGAATGAGATGTTGTTTACACCAACACTGTGCTTGTGCTTTTTTAAAATCCCAGCCTTATTTGCACCCTTTTCCAACAAGGGTATCACTTGTCTGGGCGATGGGCCGAATATTTTGTATACCTGTTTTACCTCTACTTTCGGCATAATTCCCTCCTTATTTACAAAGTAACAACTTTCATTTATTTTCATGTTGTTGCTTTGTAGGTTACCACAAATAACCTCGTTTGTCAAACTGGAGGCTGATTTTTTTTACATTTATTGTTACAATCCAATCTATGGGATGCAGTCGGGTGAGCTTCCCCATACGAAATAAAGAGTCCGCTTGCAGACACCTTCGCTGCCCCGCAGTTGTCTTTAGGCAGCATCTACCTATACGAAAAAAAAGAAGATTCCCGTGATCCGGAAATCTTCTCAACTGATACCTTTACTACTATTATTTATCTGGGTACAAAAAGTTTTTCACCCTCTCATGGCAGTTTTCATCTCCCACGTAGTACAGTATATCACCTTCTGTCATAACTGCATACGGCCCCGGCGATATGATGATTTCTTCCCCCCGGCGGATTGCGATAATAGTCGCCGAGGTATTGTGCCAGAACTGGGTTTCGGAAATGCTCCGACCGGCAGAGGACGCCTGCCCGGTAATCTCCACTTCAAAGGGGGAGAAAGGATTCACCACGCGGAATCGTTCGGTTTTATACATCAGCTCCGAAACCATCTCTTTTAAATTTGTACTTTGGGCAATCTGTTGGTTCAAGCCGTCCATGATATACTTTTTCAGATCACTCATCTGTCTGACGGAATCAAATTTGTTAATAAAATCTACGGCCTGCTTTCTGGATTTGATTAGAACGCCGCTGCCCTTTGTAATCTCCACGATTTTCATATCGGCTAAAACGCTGACCGCACGCCGGGCGGTTTCAGAGGATACTCCGTACTGGCTCGCCAGAGCCGAGCGGACGTAAATCTTTTCGCCCTCCGGATAATCGCCGCAGGCGATCTTGGCTGCAATATCCGCCGCAATCTGTTGGTATTTGGGTATATCAATTTTCATGCCGCACCTCAAAATATTGTCTGATGACTTGTAATCTGCTATCGAAGCCAAAACCTCTTTCATAAACAGTATAAAGCAGTCGACAGTATTTTACAAGCGGTATCATGGGAACAGATAAATAAGGATACCTAATCAAGGTTTAAACAAAGAATTTAACTCGCAGCCAGTAAATAAAATATCATTTTCTACATTGTGTATCCATTCCTTTTGATGATCATCCTCATTGTCGGGACTGTAAAACCAACTAATCTTGCATATCTGCCGAAACTTCATAAACAGTGGTATCTTCGATATCCAGAAATCGTCTAAATGATTGGCAGATAAATAACCTTTCATAAAATTGGTTATTATTTCATTGGTGAAATCATATCCTTCGTCGTTCTTGCGTCCCCACCATAAGCCATGATAAAGAGCGATTCCTATATCTAAGGCAAACCAGCCATATAGACTATCGTCAAAGTCAAACACATTGATTTTTTCACCCTCTATTATGAAATTCCACGGGTGAATATCATAATGAATTAATCCATACGAATCTATGTCCTTGGGCAGCGCCATTATTTCGCTTATTAAATCCTCGGCAATTTTATGTACCGTGGGACAGCCCTTTATTTCATCTAAGAAAAGTGCGTTATGTCCCGTAAATACGCTTCTTACACTGCTCTCATCAGCAGGTAAATATTCTTTCGTAAGCCTATGAATATCTCCCATCACTTTGCCCCAATTAAAAAATATCTTTTCATTCCATAAATCAGGGTCATTTTTATTCCAAAACTTACCGGGCAATGCTTCAAAAGCGGAAATGATATATGGTTTTCCATCCATTTCCGTTGACATGACAAGCTGGTTATTATCGGCTGGCAGCGGCAAAGAAACGCTTATATTATTATTTGCTAAGTAATATAACCAGTCCATTTCCGCTTTTGTTTGGCATATTTGCTCCGCCGGACGCTCCGAAAACCGTAATATATACCATTTATCATTTTTTTGAAATGAGTATATTTGATTGGTGGATTCACTGATAAAGTGTAATGTTCCTTTATCAAATCCATAATTATTTGCTGCGAATGAAAGTAAATGATCTGATACCATCTTGTCCTCCGTCAATTTTTAATAAAAGGCTGGCATTTCGGACAGTAATAGACCACGCCGCCCAAATAGGCTTCTTTTACAATTAACTCACCGCAGCGTTCACAGGGCTTGCCAAGTGTATTTTTACTGGCTTTCGTGGCATAACCGCCGAAATTACCGAAAATATCTTTTTCCGTGTCCCGCCCTCCGGCATTTATCACTGCGGGAAATACCTTCTTTATCGCCGCATACAGACTTTTATATTCATCCTGTCCAAGTGCTGCCATGACACTCTTCGGATTGACTCGCACGGCAGATAGTCAATCGCCAGCCCATTTTCATTGACCCGAAAAAGGTATATCGTCCCGCCAAGGGAACCGCACAACGCCATCGATGATCCATCGTCAAATGTGAGGTGCAGTTGATGACGTTTCGGCAGTTTTTCGCCTGGGGCGTAATAGCGGGTGGGGATACCGAACATTAGCGCCCGGTCACGATGGTCTTACCCACTACCGTGTTTTGTAATTGATTTGAGATTACTTGATTTTCTGTAAGGCTCATTTTATTTAACCTCCAATATAAATTTAGCTGCTTGCGGGTAAGACCTGTTATTTCCACTTGCTTACAAAAAACCGAACCGATAATCAGGAGACCGCCAACCATTTGTAAAGTATTACTCACTATCTATCTCACTTTCCTTGGTAATCAGGAACTACTATACCATAAAATCTTGAAATTTTCCAGGTTTTTCATCAAAAGGAATGATAGCTTTTTCAACAGCATAGGCAGAACCTTTTTATATATTTTTTTAAAACTCATTGACGATAATCCGATTTCGGAGTATAATCCCACTTATCCGATTTCGGATTTTTTATTTGGGAGGATATGAGATGAATGAGATAAGCAAACTGCTTTCGAACTATAACGGAATCATCAAAGAAAACGAACAGCTATATCGAAACGTCACAAAAGCCTTGGGACTCTCTGACAGTGCTTTTTGGATTTTATATGCTTTGCGGGAAACAGAAGGGGGAATAACCCAAAAGGATATTATCAATGCAAATTACCTTCCCCCGCAAACAATCAATTCTGCACTAAAGAAATTGGAAGCCGAAGGGTTTGTGGAACTTTGCACTGTCAGTGACAAAAGAAAAAAACAAGTCCGTCTGACCGAAAAAGGAGAACAGCTTGCCGCACAAACAGCGGACAGAGTGCTTACCATTGAAATGGAAACGATGGGGAGCCTTACACCACAAGAACAAGAGGAGTTTCTTGGATTATTTCGTAAGTACACAGACTTATTGAAAAAGAACCTTAGCATTTTGGACAAGGAGAACATTAAAATTGAACAGCTTTAGTTTATACACAAAAACTTCACCGCTGAAAATGTTTTTTATGGTAGCGGTTCCGGGGGCAATCAGTATGATTGCTTCTTCCTTATGGGGATTATTTGACGGTATCTTTGTCGGACAGATTTTAGGCGAAACAGCCTTTGCCGCCCTTAACTTAGGCTTCCCATTCGTACTCATCAATTTCTCTTTAGCCGATTTAATCGGCGTGGGATCAGCAGTCCCTATTTCCATATCCCTTGGCAAAAAGCAGGAAAAAGAAGCAAATAATTATTTCACCTGTGCCTGCCTGCTAATAATGATGACAGGAATTGGTATGGGCGCTGTCCTTTACTTTACAGCACCGATGTTAATCCAGCTTATGGGGACAGACGGAGAATTGGCCCGGCTGGCTGTTACCTATATACGGGTGTATGCGATTTGCTCCCCTTTCACTACTATTGTTTTTGCTATGGATAATTTCTTGCGTATCTGCGGTAAAATTAAAGGAAGTATGGCCCTTAATATTTTAATGTCTGTCTTGATACTGGTGATGGAATTCTTCTGCCTGTCTGTGTTCCATATGGGAATTGGCGGCTCGGCTTTTGCTGTTTCTTTCGGAATGTTCATCTGTGCCCTTGTTGCGCTATATCCATTCTGGAGAAAGAAACTCCCGCTGCGCTTTTGTAAACCACGTTTTAGCTTTAGGTTGGTGCGGCAGATCGTTTCCAGCGGCAGTCCTATCTTTTTGAACAATGTGGCCGCAAGGCTGACTTCCATCCTGATGAATATTGTTCTGCTTCGTCTTGGCGGCCATGGTGCTGTCAGCGTATACGGCATTCTGATGTACGCAGGTGATATGTTTCAGCAGCTTTTGTATGGAACCTGCGATTCCTTGCAGCCCGCTATAGGATATAACTGGGGTGCAGGAAACAGGAAACGAGTAAAAGCGATAGCAAAATGCTGTCTGATCGCAAGTGCTGTCATATCCATAGGCGGAGCACTGATTATGCTGCTCTTTCCCGATCCGATTGTCTCCTTGTTCTTAAAGGGAAATGAAAAAGACTTGCTTACGATGTCAATCCGCGGTTTGCAATTATACAGTCTTACCTATCTGACACGATGGTTTGGGTTTGCAATTCAGAGCTTTTTGATCGCATTGGATAAACCGTTTCCGGCGGCTGCGCTGTCCGTAGCCAATGCATTTATTTTCCCGGTTATTCTGCTTGCCGTTATGTGGCCGCTGCAGTTAGATGGGGTGTGGCTGAACACACCTGTTACTTCTGCCATCGTATCCATACTTGCGGTCATCATCCTAATTCGTATGGGAAGAAAGCAATTTGTCGCCGCCAGCGAAAGCAGTAATCAGAAAACGGAAAGCCTATTTTAAGTCAATAGCATTTCTGCTTTTTGACAGGTTTTCACTCGGATCGTCAGTTAAATAAACACCAATTTACGCCAAACCTATCAATGAGACCAAACATACAAGGGCTGAAAAAGCAGGGGCCTAGTGGATTTTTTATATCAGCATTCTCGCTTAACACTTCATAAGCATTTTCTATGATATGGGTATCCGACTCATTAAAGTGAAAACAAAACTGCATTGTGTTTCCTGGGACACTGGTCTCTTATCCATACTATTTCCATTTCGTGAAGTATATTGATGCCTCCTTCGGCAAGCTTAGTTGGAAAATACACTGCTCTTTATTATAACAAAAACCTACCGAAAAAACAATTTTAGCTTCTTCGGCAGGTATCCATGTTTCACAAAAGCAGTCCAGATACTGCTCCTCTCCCTGAATGTTTCAGATACTGGATTTTCGGTATTCACTTGGAGTCAGGCCGATGACCTCCTTAAAGGCGGAGGAAAATTTGCTTGGATTTTCATATCCCATAGCCACAGCAATCTGCCCGATGCTTTGATTGCCACGGCGCAGCAGCACAGCGGCGGCGTTCATGCGGTATGTGCGCATATAGCTGTAAATCGATACACCGTATACGGCCTTGAAGCATTGTTTCATCGTGGTCAGGCCAATATCAAAGATCTCTGTAAGCTCCTCCAGCGTATAGTGGTGATTTGGAGCTTCCTCCAGAAAATTTCGCATTTCCCGGATCTTCTCCACCTGGGCCCGATGAAAATAAGGGCGCTCACCGCTTTGCTCTGACAAATCCAGAGTGCTCAGGAACAGGAGCAGCTCCATCACTTTAATTTTATGATAGCCGGAGCGTATCTTTTCTGGCACATCATAAAGCTCGGTGAAAATATGCCCGGTATGGGCGTCAGCCCGTATAACAAAAGGCTTGTCCCGGCTTGCAAAGCGCTCCAAAAGCCGGGGTAAATCAATGCTGTACTCCTTCAGAAACCCCGTCACGGGAAGCATCGCGTGATCCTGGCTGATACTGACCGTCAAGCCATGATAATGGCGCAAGGGAAAGCAGAACCGCCCCCTCTGGCTGTGCCGGCTGCTGATTTGTAAATCACCGGTTTCCAGATAGATGAACTGATTTCTCTGAAACTCCCATTCCATGCGTCCCTCCCGGCAGTGGTTAATGGAAAGTACATCTCCCGATGCCTGAAATCCCGAATCACATGCCTCCATATGAAAGTCACTATAGTACAGTACAATACCAGGAAAAACCGGGTAACAGGTTACCTGCCCTTCCCCGGTTTCATCCTTCACCTGATAGACACTGCAATGCTCATCCTGGCAAATGAGGGAACCCTTCTGTCCAAATGGAACGGTATACTGAAACATTCTCACACCACCTGTCTTTCTCTCTCACTCTCACCGGATGTACCCAGAAAGAAGGATAACATCCGGGATACACCCGCGCCGTCCAGGGGATACTGCGCCGCAACCCTCCCCCGCTCCAAATGCAGAATATCGGTGCAGCAGGACAGGATCAGCTCGGGATCATGGGATGCAGATCCTTCAGCTCCAGAAGATGGAGACTGTCCAAAATACGCTCTGCTTCTGCCGTATCCTCCCGCTCCATACTGAGTAGTACCTCATCCAGCACGCTTTCGGCGAAAAGCTGGTGATTCACATCCTGCATCACCATATAGCAGTGCTTTAGACATGGATTTTGAAAGACCGAACCCACAGCAACGGCTGTTTGATACAGGGGTGCCGCGGCTGTGTCCAAACAGATTATGCACCTACCGACCAACCCAGGCTTTCCTGCTGGATGCGATAGAGCTTATGATACAAACCTTTTTTCAACATAAGTTCATCATGGGTTCCCTGCTCCACTAAACGGCCCTTATCCATAACAATGATTTTGTCTGCTTTCGCAATGGTCCGCAGACGATGGGCAATGACCACCACCGTTTTTCCGCGGATGAGGGTGGCGATGGCCTGTTGAATGGCAGCCTCACTCTCCGGGTCAAGGGAAGCGGTTGCCTCATCCAACAGCACAATCGGCGCATCCTTAAGCAAGGCCCGGGCGATGGAGAGGCGCTGGCGCTCTCCCCCGGAAAGGGTATCGCCGTTTTCCCCCAGAATGGTCCGGTATCCCTGCGGAAGACGTGCAATAAACTCGTCACAGCAGGCGGCTTTTGCCGCGGCCATTACCTGTTCCTCGGAAGCCTCCATATTACCGATGCGGATATTATTATAGACCGTATCGTTGAACAGCACCACATCCTGGAATACAAAGGACATATAGCTCATCAGGTGTTCGGGATCAAGAGTCTTCACATCGATTCCGCCAATGGTCACCCTGCCCTTGTCGGTATCCCAAAAACGGGCAATCAGGCGGGAAATGGTGCTCTTTCCGCTGCCGCTGGGCCCTACCAGGGCGGTAATACCGCCCACCGATATGGTGCAGCTCAAATCGCGGATGGTCTCCTCTTTGCCCTTGTTATAGCTGAAATCCACATGATCAAAAACGATCTGATAGTTTTTGATTTCCGTCTGGCTGTCCCCTTCCATCGGCTGTATTCCCATCAGGGTACGCATGCGGTTCACGGCAATCTGATGGTAGAACATCTCCGGCAGCAGGGTGAGCTCTGTGAGAAACGGCCCGTAAATCCGCGCGGCCATCAATAAAAACATAAGCATGGGAACCAGGGATATCTCTTTGCCGGTCAGCAGGTTCGTACCCAGCAGCACGGTGAAACCGATGCCCGATTGCAGGATTGCCTGTGCCCCGGTGACAAAGACGCCGGTTCCGAACTCCATCTGGACGGACATTTTAGTCAGCTTGCGCAGGGCGTTCTCCAGAGCGGAAAACTTTTCCCCGTCCAGATTGCAGGCATGGATCACCTTGATTCCTTCAATATACTCCTGTGCCTGCTCTGCCGCCGCCAGTTTGGAATCCATATGCTTTTTATGCAGCCTGCCGTATATTTTGCGGCTGAAAATAATGACTCCAAAGGAAACCGGCACGCTGAGGAACATGGCCAGCGCCATCCGCCAGTCGAAAAATGCCAGCATGATGGTAATTACCGAAATTGAAATAAAATTAGAAATCATTTGCGGTACAATATGGCTGAGCACATGCTCACTGGTGGCCACATCACCGATGAGGTTGGTGGTCAGCTCGGACAGATCCTTGGAATTAAACAAGCTCATGGGAAGCTTGCGGATATGCTCCGCCATGGCGATACGGGTATGTTCCGCTTCGGTATAAGAAACCACATAGGTCTTTTTATAATCGTTTTTACTGCATAGGAAGACGATAAAGGTACCAACTATGCCGATTGCAACCAGCAGCCACATCCGCTTCCAGGAAATCTCACCGCCTGTCAACGGTGCCAGCAGCTCGATGATCATCTGGATGGTTACCCCAAAGGGAATCATCATTGAAAAATTAGTCAGGGTACAGGCGGCAATGGCGCCCTTCAGATCCTTGTAGCCCTTGTCTGTCAGCATGAAAAAGGATTTCAGTTTACGCATGTCCCGCCGCCTCCTTGATTTGATCCATTGTCCAGTTTGCCGTATTCATATAGGTGTTCCACATCGCGCTGTATTTGTTTTTCATGGCAAGAAGGGTATCGTGGGAACCCTGCTCAACGATTCTGCCTTCGTCCACTACCACGATGTTGTCCGCGCTCTGAATCGTAGAGAGCCGGTGAGCGATGATGATAACCGTTTTATTTCTCATAAGGGTTTCAAAGGCCTTCTGAATCAGATGCTCGTTTTCCGGGTCCGCAAATGCCGTGGCCTCATCCAGCACCACAATGGGAGCGTCCTTGGCAATGGCGCGGGCAATGGCGATACGCTGGCGCTCTCCGCCGGAGAGATGCACTCCCCGCGTACCGATCACCGTGTGATAGCCGTCCGGCAGCTGCTGAATAAAATCGTGGCACCGGGCTGCCTTTGCCGCTTCGATGACCTGTTCGTCGGCGGCATCCTGATTTCCCATGCGTATATTCTCCATCACACTCTGCTTGAAAAGGAACACATCCTGAAATACAAAGCTGACCTGATCCATGAGGTATGTACTGCTCATTTCCCGCACATCCTCGCCCCCGATGGTAATGGCACCGCTGTCAACATCAAAAAATCGCGGGATCAAATGGGCAATGGTGCTTTTTCCTCCGCCGGAGGGACCTACAATGGCCGTAACCTCCCCCTGCTTCGCGGTGAAGGAAACATCCCGCAGCGCCTCATTGCCGCCGGTCTTATCATAGGAAAAATGAACGTGCTGAAATACCACATCATGACGGGAAACTGTTCTGGGCTTTGCCGGCTGTGTAAGCTCCGGCTCGTTCAAGATGGCGTCCATCGCCTCCACGCCGCCCAATATCCGCATGCTCCCGGAATTGACATACATGACCTTCATCAGTACCGACGCTATGGAAGGCACAAAAATTAAATAAAAGATAAAGCTGCTGATCCACTCCGTATCCGCGGCCCTGCTGCCGATGAGAATCCCCACCGGAGCGACAAACAGATAAATATTATTCACAATAGCGATACAGGCGGAATAAGGCGTCTCCCAGCTCAGGGTAAAGGGAATAACGAAGGAGGTATAGGTTTTGATGGTATCCCGCAGACGGCGGAAGGAGTAGACGGTCTGACGAAAGGCCTTCACCACCGAAATGCCCCGGATATATTCTACCGAGGCGTTGTTCATATCCTCCATGGAAGCCTGATATTGATCCATCATTTTTTTGGCTCCCTCGTTACCGTACATTTTCATTTGAATCCCGAAGGCCAGCACAACACCTAACAAGGCCGCCAGTCCCATGCGCCAGTCCACATACAGCAGAATTCCCACCATGACCACCGGTGCAATGAGAGAAGCCGCCAGATCGGGGAGCTGGTGTGCAATAAATCCTTCGATTTTTTCAATATTCTCATCCATAATTTTACGCAGCTTGCCGCTGCCCACCATCATATGTAATCCTAGCGGAACTCTGGCAAGATGGGAGGCAAAGTTCACTTTTAAATCATACAGTGTACCGAACGCCGCCAGATGGGAGCAGGTGAGGGCTCCAAAGTAAAGCAGTATGTTTGCGGCCACGCCGCCAAAAGCAAGCCATCCATACCCGATGACAGCCGCCCCGCTCTGTCCGCCGAACTCAGGCCAGACACCAAGAATCTCCCGGATCGCCAGATAGATGGCGATGTAGGGGATAAACCCGGCAATGGATGCCAGGGCGGATAAGAAAATTGCGCCGATGATTAAAGGCTTCTTTGTCGCGGCTAACTGCATAAGTCTTGCCATTCCTGTTTTTGATTTTTCCTTTTTCAAAACCAATATCCCTCCTATTATATTTGTAACATCTAATCGGTTAGTCATCACTAACTGCAGTGTCAAAAAATTGCCTGCTCTATCTCGCAGGACTGCTAATCATTTTAACAGAATGGCATCTATCCCGCCACTCCGTTCGGACGCAATCGCTCCAAACAGACGACAAGTTTTTATCGCTGCGATGCGCTGCTTTAGCTATTTCAATATTCTATCATAGAATAGACAGGAAGCCAACCGCAACTTAGGCCGTTATGTGGCCGCTAAAGTTAGATGGGCTGTGGCTGAATACACCTGCTACCTCTGCCATCGTATCCCTGCTTGCGCTGATCATTCTGATCCGTTCTTCTTTGATTGATGCCTTAAATATGTCATAGTATTTATATAATGGAAGTGCCAGATAAAATTGGAATTTAGTGGAACCCAGACGATGAAAGATTCGTCTAATTATTAAAAAGGGGATGGGGCGGCAACATGAAAAAAAGATATCTAACAATATTTTTTCTAGCTATAATAGTAATTATAGGCATTTTTAATGGAAAATCATTTTGGGGAACAAAACCATTTCAGGACTTATCCACGTCGGAAATCTCCGATATTTCTGTTAAACTGTCACCGCCTGATGTGACCTTTGAATTGACTGACAGCGAGATGAAAGAAATAGTTGAAATGCTCCATGCCGTAGTGATTTACAATAAAGACAATTCTTACAGAGATTATGCAGGTCAGGGAGTGGTAATTACAATAACAAAAACTGACGGTACACAAATAAAAGCAACTGCATTTAATCCATTTTTCATCATTGATGATGCGGGATACAAAACGAAGTATAAACCATGCGAAAAAATAAATTCGTGGGCAAACGACCTCAGATATAAATAATCATAGTTTCCGATTTACAAAAAAACAGTATAGATAAAGCCTGACTCTCAAGAGGATCAGGCTTTATCATTTAATGTACTTTTATTCAGGTAAACCGTATTCAAAGGTAATGCTTAAGGTTTCCAGGTGACCAAGCAAGTTATTATCCAATATTGTTGCAGTGGCATCTGACAGGTCACCATCCATGGTACGTGCCTTGTCCGGTGCTTTTGCAACCCAGGAATTATATAGGTTAACCCTGGTACATATATCATCATCACTTGTGGTATATGGCTTTCCTATTAGTCCAATCGGTTCTCCATTAACTAATACCTCTTTGATTGTTATAATATACCCTGGGTACAGCACCTCCCCATTGCTTATGGCAATCGCAGAAAATAATGTTCCATTGGCAAACCCGGCACCAGTCCCGGTAAAATCTAATGCAACCGTATAGGTTCCTGCTCCTGTAACCTCGGTGTCAGTTGCCATAATTCCTTCCGTCATTGCTGTCGGATCATAGGAATCACCAACACTATACATCAAACTCCAGTCACTGCTGTTAAACATGATCCATGCTGTTGAACTGTCAGCTTCCTGAACTGGAGTGCTATTAGCCGCCCGTGCCTGTTCATATGCCTTGTCCATTGCCTGTCGGGCATTGCTTCTTATTTCTTCTTCCGTCATGGAGGACTGTGCTGTATAACTCCTTCCGGCATAAAGCTCAGCGACCTCATCATAAATAATCGTATTTGCTTCCTTATTATACAATCCGTTGCAGTCCCACAGAATTGGGCAATAGCCATACAAATCATTGTTATTTAAGAAGTTATCCAAAAAATCAATGATATTATTCTTAAGAGAGCCATCCTCAGCGAAGGCTACTGCATATTCACCGATAACCACACCATAACCCATCCCGGTGAACTTCTCCATCATAGCGAGTAATTCATTCTGTTCCTTATAGTTTCTTTCAGAACCCCAGCTGTTCAAACTGGAATTTCCGCAATATCCCCATGGCGTATAATAATGAACAGAGAGCAGAAGCTTATTTTTAGCTTGATCTGCAGGCATGACAAATCTCTCATCATTGGCAGCCTCAATGTCTGTATTGTAACCTGGAATTAATAAGAAACGCTGCTCATTATTCCCTCCGGTTCCTCTGACCGTATTAATAAACACCTGGGTTATCGTCGTTAACATCTCATAGCATTCATCCTTTGAAAGGGTATTGCCATCCGGGGTAAGATCAATATCATTAAGCCTGTCACCAAGCTCTTCATTAGCCGCCTCAAAGATAAGATGATCATCATATTTTTTATATCTTTCAGCAATCTGCGTCCACATCGATATGAAGATATCCATTGCCTTATCACGGATTTCCTGAGATGCTGAGCCAAACATTCCCCACCATCCGCCATCCCAATGATCATTAACGATGACATACATTTCTTCCTTCAAAGCATAATTGATAATCTCTTCGACACGATTTAAGTAATCCTCTCGTATGGTATAATCTCCGTTTTCAAAGTTCATGGCGTTGGTCCATGCAACAGGAATCCGCAAAGTATCAAAGCCGGCTGCCTTCATACCGCTGATCATTTCCTGTGTTGTAACCGGCTGTCCCCAATAGGTCTCATATTGCTTTACCTCTGCCTGCGTACCCAGACTCGCGCGTCCGTAGGCCTCCATCGTATTACCGAGATTGATTCCATTCCCCATCAGTCTCACCAGCTCAAGAGATGTTAATTCCACCCGCATTCCCTCGTATTCCGTGACCGGAGAGATATCCCCGGCAGTCTGATCTTTGCTAGCGTTATCATCGGCTGAAGTTCCGCTGTTCTGTCCCTTACTATCCTGAGGCCCCTTCTGGCACCCATATAACAGTACAGTCAGTAAAATAAACATCAAACAGGTCACAACTTTACGTATCTTAGTAAAATTCATACCTTTGATCCTCCTAATCCAAACTGCTTCTTTGCAGCTCTATGGAATAAGCTTTTTTTGCTTCCTCAAGATACCAGTCATAAACAAGATTCTCAGGATCATATGCCTTATATTCCTCAGTCATTTTTTTAAGTACATTTTCACATTCTTCCCCGGTCTCTGCATAAATGGCAGTCCAGCTATAGGTAGACACACAATTATCCAGCTGCGATACAATAACCTTCAGTTCATCCGGCAAAGATACATAATTAAAAGATCCTGTGGAATGATTGACTACATAATTACCACGCTTACCCATATATTCATTTGCTGTTTTGGCTCCAGTGAACTCACGCCAATTTTGTTCCGTATCATTTGACGGCATATCCTGCCTGCTGCTCCAGTTTACGGCATTATAGGTTTCACCATTCGTTAAAGGATTGGAGGCATCATTATCCCAAGTATTGCAATTTATCTCGCAAACGCCGTCCTGGAATGTACCGCCGCCCCATTTTTCCGGCATCTGTGTCTGTCTGCGACTTTTATAAGCGGCTTCTCCAAGCTCGGTAAAATAAGCATGACCATCTTTGATGTACCAGCAGCTCTCCGGATCATATTCTCCCGCCGCCTCGTCATATTCTGCCTGCGGACCATACAGATAGGTCAGGTAACCTTCCGGAGTTGACAGCCAGTTAATGATATTCATGCATAATTCTGGATACTCAGTATTCGCTCCTATCGTCCATAAGCTTCCGCTTCCCTCTGTACTCATGCCATAGACAATAGGCTTCGCTTCCTCAGGCACAAGCGGAAGCATCATCTTCCCTTCCTCCTGATGCTGTTTTGTGTTGTATACCGCGGAGCCCGCATAATTAAACACACTGGCAAAGGCCCCTCCATTTAACACCTTTTCACTGGCCATCTGAGTTGTCTGTGTCATCGAGTTAGGATCAATTAAGTCTGCACGATAAAGCTTGTTTAAGAAACGAAGTGCATCGAAGTAATGGCTCTCTTCATCAATGGGACGATAGTAGTCACCCGTTTCTGTATTAAATATTCCGACGCCAAAATCACCTTCATAGCCCCAATAGGTCGTCACAATGCACTTCGCGTACATCATCATATGACCGTCCCATTCCGGCCACATTGAAAATGCATACGCAGGGTTTCCATTCTCATCCAACGGGTTACTCTCTTTCATTGCCATTAAAAGATTATAGTAATCATCTAAATTGATAATCTTCGGTGCTCCCAATCCCATGTACAAATCCCAGCGAATATCCCAGGTATATATAAAGTCATTATGATCTGTATTGGAGGTTGCCACATTTTGCGAGAAGCCATAAACAGAGGGTTCTTTGTCGATTCCGTATTCCTTGTATATCTCTCCCGTCAACCTGCGGTTACCCTCCAGTGCGTTTGACATGTTCTCAAGAATATAAGCTCCTTCCTTTTGCAATAAATCATCCTCGTTCCAGTCATACAGGTATCCGCCTGTAACTGCACGATGATAATCACCGTCCGAATTACTGCCAAACACGATAATATCTCCAAGATTACCAACTTCAAGCCGTGTTTCAAAGGCTCCGTCCGTATCCGGAACAATTGTCATTTCACAGTTAAACTTATCTAAAAGAACCTTAGCAAACCAACCTGTCAGCTTACCGGAATAATTAGCCAGCTGGCTGTACACGACTATTTGAACCGGCTCTTTACTTTTTATGGACTCGTTATTATTTTTATTGCTGCAGCCTGTTACTTGTACTATTCCTATCAAAAGAGTACATATCAATAGAATTGATATTATTTTTCTTCTTTTTTTCATCAATGTATTACCCCTTTCATCGCTTAATTTTAACCTTTTACCGCCCCCAGCATAATACCCTCCTCAAAGTAGCGCTGCATAAAAGGATATAAGCATAAAATCGGAATGATTGTTACCATAGAGATTGTATATTGTATTGTTTTGGTGTTTAAAGCACTCTGCATCGCATTGGCGGCCTGTGTTGCGCTGACACCGGTTCCCATCATGGAGGCCAGATTGGATCCGCTGTTCAGGTATATGTATAGCCGATGCTGTAGCGTATATAGGTTGGGGGAATTTGAATTCAATATCAAGGAATCCTGAAATGAGTTCCAATTTCCCACGGCACCAAAGATAGCTACAGTAGCAAGAATTGGTTTGCTTAGCGGCCATATGATCTTACGAAATATGGTCATATACCCGGCACCATCCATGAATGCACTTTCTTCAAGCTCTGCCGGGATGGATTCAATATACGTTTTCACTAATATTATGTTAAACGGAGCCGCAATGCCTGGTATGATATACGACAGGAAGGTATCCGTTAACCCAAGCATGGACATATTCATATACCATGGAATCAATCCCGAATTAAAGTACATGGTAATGATAAGGAAGCGATACCAGAACACACGATGCCACATCTCACGTTTTGTAACCAGATAACCGGCGAAGGCAGATATTACCACCATCAGAACTGTTCCTATAATTGTTCTTCCCAAGGTGACCACAAAGGAGTTCCATAAATCCTTTACATTACTAAGAGCAATATAATTACTCAGAGTAAGCCCCTTGGGAAAAAAGTTGATCAATCCTCTTTTTACCAGGTCATTATCTGAGATGGTATTGATGAATAAGTAATAAAACGGGAAGATACAGCTGATGGTAAATGCCAGGAACACCAAACTATTTACTATATTAAATACAATATCTCCCGGCTTTTGTTTAAATCTTTGTGATTTACTCATTGTTTATCCCTCCTACACTATGCTCTCGCCGCGGACACTTTTTGAAAATCGATTAGCAGCAAACAGCAGTATCACACTAATCAGCGACTTCATCATTCCAACAACGGTAGACAGTGGAATCGCCCCGCTCCCGATACCAAGCTTATAGACATACAAATCCAGCACTTCAATGCTGTTTACATTTGCAGGATTAGAGAATACCAGGTATTGTTCCATTCCATTGCTTAAGATATTGGCGATTGACATCAACAGCAGAACAAAGTAGGTAGGAAGCAGGCTTGGAACTGTTATGAACCACATCTTCTGAAATCTTCCGGCACCATCCACGGTAGACGCTTCATAAAGCTGCCTGTCTATGCCGGAGATGGCGGATATATATATGATTGCACTCCATCCAAGACTTTTCCATATCCCCCATGCCAACATTTTCAGCCACATGTGCGAATTGTCCATCAGATAATTAATTCCGTATGCATTCCCGGTTATTTGAGACATAAACGTATTAATAAAACCATCGGTCGAGAAAATAGACAGAGCAATTGCATACACAAGCACCCAGCTTATGAAATTAGGGATTGTTGTTAAAGTCTGAATAAATCTTTTTAACTTATGGCTGCTTATTTCGGCCAGGAACATGGCAAATACCATGGGTGCCCAGCCTGTCAGGATTCCCAGGCCGCTCATTGCCAGAGTATTTTTCAATACTCTGGCAACATCGTTGCGGGTCGCTGCATTAAGAAATAATTGTGTAAACCATTTCATTCCGACAAAATTGTCAGATGATAATTGCCCGCCTGCCTTGTAATCAAAGAAAGCATATCTCCATCCGAGCAGCGGCAAATAACTAAACAGGAATGATAGTATAATTACCGGCAGGAACATAAGAAATAATTTATATTTGGCATCCAGCTTGTATTCCATATCTCTCGAAGCCTTGGGTTGTATCAATAGCTGTATGACGGATATAAGCAGCATAAGCAAACCGAATATGAAATAAATAATCACTGCCTTCGGAAATTGGGGATTTACTTTATCCGGTCTGTCTGTTTCGGCGGCTATCCTATAAGCGATGAGAAAGCCAGTGCACGCAATCACTTCCAGAATACCACTGAGAAGTGCCAGGTGAATTCCCTTATTTTTTAATTTTAGATTTCCTAAGGACAAACACGCATTTACCATCCCAAGAATGGCGGCAATAATGGTGATCATACTGGCCCCAAACACAATTGCCATAGTTGATCTGTTAATCCAACCCTGATTAAAGGCCCGCCCCATATTCCGTGTTAATATTCCCCAGGATATTCCGCTGGTGAATAAAGACACATTCTTTCCTATATAGCTTGTAATACGTGCGGGATTCAGTCCTGATAAAAACAAAATAACTACGTTCAATAGTGCCATGAGCTGCAATGCGACGCTCAAACGCCCAGAAACATGACTATTCAGCGCCTTTGGCTCTGTAACCGGTTTTACTCTTGTCATTATGCTTCCTCCGATACATTATACCTTTGTTATAATATTAATTATTGCTTCTTCGGCTTATTCTTTACCACGATGGTCACTACAGCACCGATAACTGCACATGCAAGAATCACAGCAATAACAACTACAACAGGGTTAACAGGACTTCCCTCTTGTTCTGAAGAACTGTTCGCTTCAATTGCATCCTCCGTACCTGCTGCTTCGGTTGCCGCCGGTGGTTCGGTAACCGCTGTCTCCTCGGCCTTATCATACGCAAAACCACTAACTGTGAATTCTAATATAATGGAGTCTCTTGGTATAGAATAAGCGAACAAACCTTCCTCTCCGCCCAGCTTCTCTTTATTCCAGATGTTGATGCAATGAACTTCATAATAATCCTTTTCATCAGTCGAATCAATTCCAGGAACAATGCCTTGGTCGAAGGTATATTTCGTGCTTCCGCCCATAATGACCTTAATGTTTGTAAATGTCAGATTATTACCTTCCAGAGGAATATCTGTTGATACAAACAAGGTGTTGAACGAGCTGTCATTTCCAAAATCAAAATCCGAGATACTAACCTGATAGGTACCATTCCCTTTTATTTCGCAATCGGTAAATACTGCAGGATACGTTATGATATCTGCTCCATCCCAGCCTGTCAGCCCATTAAAATTATTGCCTATCCCATGCTTTTCCCATTCTGTTCCGTTTGCTCCATAGCTGGCGTCAGACCATGGATTGCGGAAAATAAAGCTTTCTGACTGTATTCCTAAATATGCATGATATGTACCGTTGGGATCAAATGCAGGTATCTCCGGTTTTTCCACTGCCTCTGTCGGCTCCTGAGCTATCGCTTCTGCAGTTCCAAATAATGCAATTGCATTATTAATTTTCAAATGAGGGATATCCGTTGCCGTATCCCAGCAATTATCATATAAGGTGATGGAAAACTCTTCCGCATCAACGGGAACAACAATCGACAAGGAACGGTTTTCTGCACTGCCAACCCAGCTGCTTGTGCCAACTCCGGTAGTATCCGGAGTATCATCTCCTGTCAGATCCGTTCCCCAGCCAACCTGCGCACCGCCAAAATCATAATAGGTTACTGTATCGCCTGCTTTCACAGCAGCGGCTTCCCCGCACCAGTCATTCCAGCTGACCTCTCCTTCCAGCGGAAGATCCACGCTGATGTTAAATGCGACTGCTGTTACATTTCCCTTTGTCGTCAAGGCTGAACTGGAAAATACATATCCGGCATCTGCTGCCAGCCCTGTATAACTCAGATCCTCTGCAATAGTTACCAGCTCCGTGACCGCTACTTCACCATAGACTGCCGTTGCACTGTTAATTGTGTAATGATTGATATCGGCAGCTGTATCCCAGCAATTATCATAGAAATCCACCGCAAATTCAGCTGCATTAATCGGGACCACAACGGTACAGGTTCCATTTGCGGCAGTACCAACCCAGCTAGGTGTTCCTACTCCGGTAGTATCCGGAGTATCATCTCCTGTCAGATCCGTTCCCCAGCCAACCTGTGCACCGCCAAAATCATAATACTTTATGGTATCTCCTATTCTTACTGCCAGCGCTTCTCCGCACCAGTCATTCCAGCTGACCTCTCCTTCCAGCGGAAGATCAATGGTTATATTAAATACCATTGCACCGACCTTCTCCTGAGCGGATAGCTGAGAACTCTCAAAGGTGTAGCCCGGAGCTTGTGTCCCTGTGTAGGTAAGGGATTGATTAATCTGCACCGTTTCCCTTCCCACCTCTGCTGCTGATACCTTTGTACCCGGCAATACCGTCATAACGAATGCCATAAGTACGGTTACAACTACTGATGATACCCTTCTCCTGCTTCTTTTCATAAATAATCCTCCTTCTTTTTGTTTACACCCTCATACCTATTTATAAAATGTAAAGCTGACCATCTGACACAATTCTCTGCCCTCAAAGCTGTCTTTAAACCAGTTTTTTCTTCCTGTTTCAAAGGTAAAGAATATCGCATGCCGGCCAGTTACATTAGGTATCTGAATCTGCAGAATACCGCTATCCGTGGTAATCTCTCCCTGCCCCAGCTCAACGCCGTCTTCGCTGTCCAATTTAATACGGACAATCCCTAATTGACCTCTTCCATATAGCTTGATATATACTGTCATGCTTGTTGATGAATAATCCTGACCAAAATCAAAATATTTATAACCAATTACAGCACCTGACATAATATTTACAATAGGACGCTCCAGGACGTTTTTTTCTGTAACAAAGCAACCGCCCTTTAAAACACAGGCAATTTCAGCTTTTATTTCCTCATAGGGAGACAGACTTTCTTCAAAACCTAATGATGTCATCTCCGCCTGTGGAATAGTACCGTCTTCCAGTATGCGAATCCTTTCGACGCATCCTCTTCGTGACATGATGGTATTGTTGGTTGTCCGGTGGTAAAAAATATACCATTGATCCTTAATCTTGATTATTGATCCATGATTATTCCCTCCCGGATAATCAATACCGTTATCAATAATAACTCCTCGATAATCAAAAGGTCCCTTCGGACTCTTACTAGTGGCATACACCAATCTGGTGCTACGTTTTGGACAATAAATCAAGTAGTAAGTATCGCCGACCTTTCTAGGCGAACATGCTTCAAAGAATTCAAACGGTTCGTCCGCCGGTATAATATCCCTTTGATAAGTTCCTCCCAGTACCTCATACATATTGGATGCATTTAGCTCTGCCATAAAGGAATGTGTGTATCCGCAATAAATATATACCCTCCCGTCATCATCCACCAATACTCCGGGATCAATAAAAATTCCTTCTTGTAAATCTTTTATCTCTTCATCCGTAACCTGATATTGTGATAGCAGCTTAAACGGGCCTTCCGGATTATCACTGACAGCTACACACCCCCTGGAATGAATAATATAAGCATATAAATAGTACTTTCCATCTTTCTCCACAACATCAGGAGCATATAATTCATAATCCGTCCAATCAGCGGTATCGGATATATGATCTACATCAGGTCTTGTGTGGAATGCATCACCATGACAGACCCAATTGTTCAAATTATCAACAGAAGCTGACCATACTTTTAACTTAAAATCGCAAAAATCCTCAGAAGCCACTCGGTCATGGGAACCATACACATACACCCGGTTGTTAAATACTCTAGGCTCGCCATCCGGTATATACTCCCATTTTGGTAAATATGGATTAGACATTAAATTTTCTACCTCATTTCATCAGTTTATTTAAGAGTAAAGTATTACCCGTCACTCGACAACTCAGTACTTTGCTCCGTTTTTATCTTTTTTTGCTTTAATTTTTATCCTATTAATAATAACCTCACATAAAAATACTCCAAAGTCATGAAAATCATTGACAATGGAGTACTTTATGATATATATGATAATTCTTATATATTTTTATCCTATCGAGTAAAACCTACGGATAGAAAACGACCTTTGATACCGTTATGGAAGAGTTTTACTTGTTGCGCCAGTTGACGTGGGTGCCTCATTTTGTAGTCATCACTTGATACAATCCTGTAATTATGCTAAGCTTAATTTATATATTATTAAAAACTATTTCAAAGGAGAATAGGTAATGTATTACCAAAATACTTTCCAACAGCAGGAACCTCCATCGCAGGCTCATCTGAGTTGTTATACCTATACCGGTGATTCACACGGTAATGTATCAAGGCATTGCCATTCTTATTATGAAATTTCATATATCATCCAAGGAAAACGTTATGAAATGCTAAATAACACAAGGTATGAAGTTGGAACAAATTCTTTAATCTTCATCCCTCCGCTTGTCATACATCATCTTCATAACATAACCGATGTAGAAGATGTTGTTATCCAATTTGATCATCAATTTTTACGCAATTCCTCCACCTTATTTGATAATCGATATTTATTAAAGCCAATGGCGGAACAAGGGGATTATTTTCAATTAGAGCCTTCCGATGATCTATGCCAAATTCTGAAATCCATAAAGGATTTTTGTCATTTACGAGATACGCTTGCGAATAAAGACGATAGTTTTCTTAACGAAAAGTTTTGCTTAGCATTAAACCTTAATAGCCTATGTCTTCAATTGATTTCTCTTATGTTAAGCAAAAAAAAACTAGTTATTGATATGAATGGTGCCACCTATTCAGATATTATAAGCCTTAATCCGTTAATCAACAAAATACTGGCGCATCCTGAGAAACAAATCAGTATGCAGGAAGCGAGCCATATCGTCGGAATGAGTTATTCTCATTTCAGCCGCTTCTTTGAAAAAATAACTGGTTTTCACTATGCTAATTTTAATAATCTTCTACGAATTAATCGAGCAGAAGAATTGCTGCTAACTACTTCTATGCCTATTTCAGAAGTAGCCGCAGCAATTGGAATTGATACTCTGTCATATTTTACTAAATTATTTAGACAAATTAACGGGATAACTCCCAGTTCTTACAGGAAAAAATACAAGATTTCTTGAACATCCTGCACCTTTGTGCCGGAGCCCAGATACAAAAACTTAATTTTTTTCAGCACCTCCAGTGAAGACAGGTCGGAATACGACCCCCATTTGAACCGGAGCTCCTCCAGCTTCTCCTGGCAGCAGGCTGCATTAAACAGGGCTTACGGAACCAAGGAATTAAAGTGCAGCGCTGTGAAAGCCTTTGTATTTGTCCGCAGAAAATCAATCCACTCAGACAATACACGCTTTTTCTCACGCTCGCTGTATCCATAATGATCAAGCTGGGTACAACAGATACATAATTTATCCTGTCCCCTGTATTCCTTAACTTCCCGTGCGTAGTCACTTCTATCCTCTGTCACATTCAGCAGAGGAAACCCTCCAATTGGATAGAAATACCCCCCTTCCATCTGCTGCTTCGTTAAAATTGGCATTGTCGCTACCGTCTACCCTTTCCATAGCGCAAGGCTGCGCTTCCTTATATTGCTCATTCGTTTCCGTTCTATGAAGGATACGGATGCCTTCACGAACATAAAAACCAGGTATAGCCATACTTGTCCAGCACCTCTGCTCCTCCGCCGTTATCATCCGGGGGCGGATGAGGCAGGAAACCGCGAACGAGCGTACCTCCTTCGGCAAGATTGGGAATTATTTCCTCCACTCTCTCACGGGACGGAAGAAGAACAAGGATAGGCATCCCAGAGACCGGAACCGCCGCATCCGTATCGCCGCCGCTGACCCCGCCGCCTGATTCTGTCAATGTAACCATGGCGTGCATTACCGGGTTATTCGGGTCGTTATTCAGCCGTGATAAAGCGGTGATCCTCCCACCGAAGGCATTGGCATAGAAGCGGAAGGCTTCTTCGCAATTGCCGTTGAACCGTAAATAAGGCATAATCATATGTTTTAAGTCCTTTCTTATTTTATTTCTTCTATCCTACCTTAAAACTTGTAATTATCATTGTAAAAAAAGGACATACCCTGCACATATTTCTGCGGAGTCATTCCGCAGATCGACGTGAAGTCGTGAATAAAATGGGGCTGGTCAAAAAAACCTGTCTGTACCGCTATATCCGTAAAACGCATATCGGTACTTTGCAGTAATTGCAAAGCATAATTTACTCGTACAATACGAGAAAATGTCTTAGGGCTTGTACCGATCTGCTGTAAGAATAAACGCCGTATCTGCTTTTCGCTATAAAAGAACTCGGAAGATAATTCCCGTACGCCTATATTCCCATTATGTGCTAATATCTTGTTTTTTATTGCTATGATTGTTTTTTCTTCCCGCAAATCCGCCAGGCGGTTAAGAAATATGCTATCCAGTGACACGACTAAGGCTTCGATACTTTCCGAATTAAGCAGTTCGTTTTCGATGGCCTGCATCAGCGGTTTATCGATATCCTTCAGATCAAAGGATAAATCGACAAATTCGGATTGGTCTGCCCGGATCAGTGGGAATAAACAACCGGAATGAAATTCAACCAGCAATAAGAATCTCATTTTATTTGCATGTTTTCCAACATTACAGATTTTTGTGTTTACTCCCCGTAATGCACCGGTGATTTTTTGGTCGCTTACGGATATTACCATTGTTGAGCTTGCAGAGGGTAATATGGTATATTCATCCGACATATTTGCCGGAAATGTAATGGTATAACAGGAAATATAGGGCCGTAGCAAAACATTGGGCGGTATATACAAAAAGTCTTCCCCACGGCTTAAGGATATTCCCTGATAACATTCTATGTTTTTCTTAGAAATCATTTTTTAGTCATCCTTTTAATAAACTGCACAAAATACAAGTAACCGGAATGTTGGAGTTTGAAATGCACGGAATGTTCTCACTCAGTCTGAATATCCGCGATCTTCATTAGAATTTCTGTGAACGCTTCCATTATAACAAAAACCTGCCGAAAAAACAATTTTAGCTTCTTCGGCAGGTTTCATTAATCTTACTTTTTCTCTATCGGTATCCATATTTCACAAAAACAATCTAGATTACTGCTGTTCGGATACAATTCAAAATCATCCGCATCCAACATATTATAATCCGAGCCAGGCAGAAACTCTTTGAAAATTCTTTCCCATGTCTCTCCGATGCAGTTTCCGTCTTCTCCGATACATTTGAATACTGCCCAAAGAGTGGGCGTTACTTCCCAGACAAAGAAACCCTCCGGAACATCGCCGTCCTCATAGATCATCCCAATACCATATCGAAAATGTGTATTTTCTTTTGAGATTGGAGCACATACACCATAAATGTCGTGGGTCTTCGTATGCTTCTTCAGCACGTCAAAAACTCCGTTTGTACCGCAACTTTTCCAAAAATCCGGTATCTCGGTATTTCCTTCCTCGGAAATAGATTCATTCCTGAATGCCTGTGTTTTTACCAGGAGTTTGAATTTTTCCCTCTCTACAATTTTGTAGTCCATAACTGTACCGCCTTCCAATTTGATTTTTATTATGAGGCGATTGAAGGACCGCAATCCGGTTCCGGAGCGCCTTGCCACATTGGGCGTTACTCCGTGAAATCTGGAAAAAGCTTTTGTAAAGCTTTCAGGGGACTCATAGCCATATTTGAGTGCAATATCGATTACTTTCCTGTCTGACATGATAAGCTCCTGCCCTGCCATGGAAAGCCTTCGGTTTCGGATATACTCATTTGCCGTTATCCCCGTAATCATACTGAAAATCCGATGAAAATGATAGCTTGACATGTATAACTGCCTTGCAACATCCTCATAACTGATTTTGTCCATGATATGTTCTTCCATATAATCGATTGCTTTTTGTAAACTCTGAATACAATCCATTGTTCATCACCTCATTTAGATTGTAAGGCATTCTTTCCCTTCTGTCCTAACCTGGTTTGCTCAATTCTGTCTGAATAGAGTATATCACATTTGTTCTATGTAAACAAACGCAGCCCACATCGCAGCCAAAACAGAATATCTCTCCGCAAATAACACCATCCAGCACACCAAAACAAACCAAGCCATCCGCCCCTACGAATACTCCTACACCGAAACAACCAACACCCTCCGCTCCGACGAATACTCCGACACCAAAACCGCCAACACCTTCCGTACCGACAAACACTCCGACGCCGGAACCACCAACGCCTTCCCCTACCCCTACACCTACACCTGTTCCAATCGTTAATGAGCCCAAATTCACAGCAGAGGTTACTAAAGAAACCAAATTCAAGAATTTAATTACGATTGAGGGTACATTAAGCGGTATATCATCTCCTGAAGATGTTTCTATCACTTGCTATTTCCCAAATGGGGAAACGCGGACCAAAATAATTGATAGTGTAGAGAACAACGGCCGTGTATTCTATATTTTTGAGACAGGAAAAGGCGGAATTGGATCAGGATATGTGACAGTATCTCTTGTCAGTACCGGAGAGGTGCTTGAAGAATACGATTTTACAGTTATACCGCGATAATAACAACGCCCGCAGATCAATGTCTGTGGGCGTTTATCTATTAAAATGAAAATCAAAAGGAGTATAATTACTTTATTATAACAAAGCATTTTTAGTGATATTCCTCTCCCTCTCTGCTCCGGTTAAATACTATATCTTATGTAAATTATATTGGAAGAACAAATACTTATAGTTGCTTCTTTCTAAATATCAATATTGATAATACCGTGAAAAGTAATAAAAGCAGGCCGGAGATCAAAACACTGCAATAGAGCGAAGATACCTCTATGGAGTTTGTTATGAGTCCCAAATTATCCGTCGCTAATGAAATCGGATTATACCTATGCGCGACCGGTATGATGTTCACAAGCATACAGACTACTACTGCCGCACCTGTGCCGAGCAGGCATCCGTAATTACTTTTCGTCAGAGCTGCACAAAACAATAGTATAGCCAGCAAAAACACGCCAAACAGCCACAGGCAAAATACAGAAAACAACAGATTTACTGTTTCACCCGCCGGGAAGAGATATACCGTGTAGCCATAAGTCAGTCCGAAGCATAGCGCGATACTGGCCGTCCAAATCAGAACCATACCGGTGTATTTTGAAAGTATGACCGCCGTCCGGGACAAGCCTTTGGTCAGCATATTGATCAGTGTCCCCTTACTCAGCTCCGATGACAGAACAGGGCTGAATAAGATCACCATCACGATGAGTCCCATCTGTGTTGCGTTTTTGAAAAACTGCGTCCAGGCATCAAAGGCAGTCGCCTCCGGCAAGGTCATGGTGATGCCGTCCGTCATAAGGCTTCCAAGTATGTCAGGCAGCAGCTTAGCCATAAGGGGATTGGTGATTCCAAAAACCGCAAAGACAATAAGCATAATGAGCAGCTTATAGGTTTTTGCATATTCCAGAATCTCTTTTTTCAGAAAAGCATAGTAGTTTCTCACCCTACCACCTCCACAAACAGACTTTCCAGCGTCGGCTCCATAACCGCAAACTTCAATGGAAGAAGCCGCTTCCGCGATAATACGCCCAGCAGAAAATGCCCATCCATATTGTGATCAGCAAAAAGCACCGTCACCGTGTTTTCATTGCGTGACAAACTAATTGCCGGCTGCCTGAGTTCCTCCGTGTTCTCGAAGGAAGACGCTTCCTCCGGGCTGGCAAACTCGATGATAAACCCGCTATGCCTATGCCGCTCTTTGATTTCCGTAAGCGTACCGTGTAATGCCAGTCTGCCCTTGTGCAATACCGCGATGCGGTCGCACACTCTTTCCACATCCGACAGGATATGGGTCGAAAAGACAACCGTCGTTTTTCCTTTCACCGCAAGCAGGATATCAAGTATTTCCTTTCTTCCGATTGGATCAAGGGCAGAGGTCGGTTCGTCGCATATGAGAAGCTTAGGCTCGTTCAGCAGTGCCTGTGCGATACCAAGGCGCTGCTTCATCCCCCGTGAAAACCCGTTGATTTTCTTGTTTTCATCCTTCAGCCCCACCAGCGAGAGCAATTCCTCGCTCCTCAGCCTGGTCTTCGCTTTCGTAAGGCCGGTTATTTCACCGCATAGCTTCAGATATTCCATGGTCCTCATATATCCATAGAACTCAGGAACATCCGGGAGAAAACCTATATTGCGGTTGGTTTTTGTTTCGCCAAACGCAACCTTTTCCCCGCATACCCTTACACTCCCGCTATCCGGCTTCAATAATCCGAGAACAATTTTCATCGTTGTTGTTTTGCCCGCACCATTCTGCCCGACAAAGCCAAATATCGAATGCTCCGGCACATGCATGTCAAATCCGCTGAGCACTTCATGGTTTCCAAACCCTTTGCAAAGCTGGTTAACCTCCAATACATCCATTATTCTTCCCCCTTGCCAAAAGCAAAGTATACAACCGGGCCGATGGTCTGCACGAGCATGACGATCAAGGCCCACATCACCTTATTCCCAAAACGGTAATTGGGATGCCGCAGCACATGAACAAGGGCAGTAATGCCAAGCGCAAGCTGCGCGACAGCCAGCGGAATGAGAAACGGCAAATATTCTTTCAGCGTATCCAAACCCATAATATAATCCTCCCTAACAATTGTTTTTTAGTTTTTCCGCAATTCTGTGAAAACGACGCTCGTCAGCCAACGCGGTAAATGCGGGATTATTTACTACCCCGTCGATCATGCTCTGGCGGACGATTTTCTCATCCCGGGGCAGGGCGGTTCCTAAATCAAGCTCATCAAGCCACTCATCGATCAGATTAAAGTAACCGTCTCCTTTTAATTGCAGCGGATAAATATCTCCTGTAACAAGCTCTGCATATCTTTCCAGGATTTCCAGAGCTTTGTCTGTATTTCCGAGCATCGTATACCCCTGCGCGGCGAAGATGAAAAACTTCATGAGCAGCGACGGGTGAAGATTTTTCAAATCAAAAGCCTCAGCGACGGCCATCGCCCGCCTGTATGTTTCATCAAACTGTTCCGGTTCGTCTACACAGAGCAGGAGATAATCGGAGCAGGCACCAAACAGGGAACCCATATGCTGGTAGACGCCGACTTGCAGCGCCGATTTTGCTTCTCTGGACTTGCCGATCATTTGGTAAGCCGGCGCAAGCAGGGATTCCGCGGAAATGATCTTCCGGCTTGTTCCCTCAAGCAGTTCTATCACCTCATTGGGATTGCCCAGCGTCAAGGCGCAGAAGGCCTCCATATTCAAGGCCAGCTGCTTAAGCTCCGCATCTTCACTTTCCTTTTTCACCCGGATAAACAGCTCTTTGGCCTCTGCAATCACAGAGAAGGCTTTATCCATGTCACCTGATTCCATGCTGTTGTTTATCAGCAACGCGCCAATTTGGAACAGCAGGGGAAAGCAGGAGAAATACTTTTTAGCCGTCTCGCGGCAATGCTCCAATACTTCATCAAAGGGTTTGGAAGCAAAATCGGCGGATCGTCCCAGATACCATTTACGAATATCCTCTTTGCTCATTTGCGGCTCATAGCCCACGAGCTCATCAATGCTAATGTTAAAAAGGGCTGCAAGCTGCGGGAGAAAAGTAATGTCAGGATAGCTCTGGCCTGTTTCCCATTTAGATACGGACGCCTTGGATACTCCAATGTAGCTTGCAAGTTCATCCTGTGTCAGTCCTTTTTCCCTGCGCTTATTTACAATCATCCGTGCAATATTGATTTCTTTCATGTTTATGTCCATACCCTGTCTCTTACAAATCACCATGGAAGTGCTGGCATGGACCCGGTCCCCCTTTCATCTATATATTCCGTTTCTTTCAAACTTTTCACCTCTGCTGTTATTATACAGGTTGACAAAATCAACTTCAATGGATCTGTGGTTGATTTTTATTAACAAAATCAACCACAGAGAAACCTCCGGCGCTGACATACCTTACTTTCTGATCAAGGAGGAAGGCATCGGTTTCCCGATGCCTTCCTCCTTGGATAAAATATTTCTTCCTACTTACTTTTATCTGCAATCCGGATAAGTTTTGACAACTCCCACAGCGTTATTCTTCATAGTATTTGATTAATGCCTGTGTGCCCAAGTCTCCTGCACCTCTTTCTTCCAGACTCCCATACATCTTAAGAACCTCTTCCAAAACAGGAAGCTCCAGGCCTCTTGCCTTTGCCTCGGAAGCGGCAATTCTCATATCCTTTATAAAATGCTTGATAAAAAACCCAGGTGCATAATCTCCTTTTAATATTTTAGGGGCGGCACTGCTCAGCTGAGTGCTTGCCGCAGAACCTTTTTTTATGGTATTGATCATCGTCTCAACGTCCAGACCGGCCGCTTTCGCATAAGTCATTGCCTCACATACGGCAGAAATGGTGCCTGCAATTGCAATTTGATTTGCCATCTTAGTATGCTGCCCATTGCCAGCCTTACCCTCATAGACAATATGGTCCCCCATTGCCTCAAATATTCTTTTGCATGTATGATATGCCCCTTCCTCTCCGCCAACCATTATAGTCAGAGTACCTTCCTTCGCTCCGATATCTCCTCCGGTAACCGGTGCGTCAAGGGCAAAGAAGCCATTTTCCTTCGCTCTGTCATATATTTGAATCGCTAATTCGGGACTGTTTGTCGTCATGTCGATGAGATACGCCCCTTGCTTTGCACATTCCATAATTCCATCTTGTCCAAAGTATACCTCTTCTACATCCTTTGGATATCCAATCATAGTGATTACTGCATCCTTATCAGCAGCACATTCCCGGATGGTATCCGTCCAAACAGCTCCTTCTTCTATAACATCTAACACTTTTGACTTGGTTCTTGTATAGATACAAACATCAAATCCAGCCTTCATTAAATTTCTCACCATGGATTTTCCCATGATGCCTACTCCGATAAATCCTATCTTCATTACGGTATTCCTCCTATCGTTCCTTTCAGGTTCAATTAATGTCATTCTTTCAATCACTGCAAAAATAATCTCCATCGATATAATACCAGATTTTTATGCATAAAGAAAGGTATACCTTTCCCTTGGCGAAAGTCTGAAAGTCTAAGCTTCTCTGTACCCGAAAATTTCGTACGATTTGATTTTTATTCGCCTTAATGTTGAAATCCATTCAATAATAACCCTATAATGAAACAAATCCGAACCTTTCTTCCATCATAAATAGGTTCGGATTTGTACTGCTTAGATTAACCGCGGAAACAGATGATTGCCTTTCAATCAGCATGGGTCCATGGGACTGACGCCGGTTTAACCTGCTAAAATTTTCAGCATTATATATTCCTCTGATTTTTCTTTTATTATCTCATATCCCAAGCGACGGTAGAAATTGACGGCAATGTTTTCTTTTTGAACGGAAAGTGACGTTTGTTTATATCCACGCTGGGATAAAAGTTCAAACAATTTTTCCATTAACTTTGATCCGATCCCTTGATTACGGTATTCCGGCAAAACAGAGATTACAAGCTCAGGCGTATCATCATCAACATGCCCGTAAGCGGGGACAATCCTTGTCCACGCCGCGCCAACCGCTTTCCCGTCAACTTCTGCGAATATTCCGCAATCCTTCTCATTGCCGTAATTCTCAATATAGATAAATAAATCGGGATGAAAGATAACATTTCTATCCGGCAGTTCTATGCCGGGTGGCGTAAAGATAGCCCAATAGCTGAACTCTTCCAATATCGGATAATCATACTTGCTAAGTTCCTTAATTTTCATCATTCATTAACCACCTAAAGTATAATTTTTCTATAGCCAATATTTAACTGCCAGCAACTTGAAGTCCGTTTTCATCTGCGGCAACGGCTTGCTCGTATATAAAGCCGTCATCCTCCAATCAATCGATCAGATTTTCACACGAAAGTTTTCTCCGGTACTATCGTATAATGGTAATCTTCTGTTTTGAATATAACCAATTCATAATTTCACTTTCTGTTTCTTCACTAACCATTTTTGCAGCTTTTATTCCCGCACCCATATGATGCAGTGACGTATCTTTAATACGTTTTTGCAAAGCGGTCCCATGGCATCTGGCCAGTGTTTTCATATGGGTATCATCAACCCTGGAAACACAAAACTCAATGGTTCCATGTGGTTTTTTGTACTCTTCCCATCTGCTCTCTTCAAGCTGCTCCGGCAAGCAGCCGGATGCTGCCATGCTTCTTATTGTTTCTTCAGCACTGTTAATCTTTATAACATTGGAATATTCAATATAGTCACAATAAATATCCTGAAACACCGGAAAATCACTCATAGCATCTTTTCCAAACAGTTTTTCATATTCACCAAATAACACTTTTTCAAAATTTTCATAAGCCTGCTGAAACTTCTGAAAATTTATTCCCACTGATAAAAACCATACATGTCCAAACTGGTTATATAAAATATTAAACGGATGGATACGGCACACCAGTTCATCAGAAAGTAACAGGTGATTGTTTCTCACTTTGCTGTCGCCCTCATCTAATCCCAAATTACGGCAGATGCTTTTATAAGTTTTCTCGGAGAGATAATGCAATAAGTTTAATTTATTAATCATGATACGCTCACCTGCAAATATAGATTTTGTTTTATTCCGATAAAGCAATTTAAATCTCAGCGTCCCTTTGTATGATACCGACAATGAAGTTGGTGAACCTGTTCTTCCAGTTCAGGAACAGGACCATCTGTAATGGTATCACGAATAATATCTTGAATGGGAAGGCTTCGAACACTCGGTATCGGTTTTCTGTGTATTGCCCAACACCACGATGGCAAGAGGTGTCTCCGGTAAAAACGACTGCTTCGGATCCCGGCAGTTCCCCAGCTTTTGCAGTGTATCTTTATTTTCAATAACTATGACTTATGCAATTTTGTGATGTAAAGAATAGGAATGAAATCTATGGATCATTATACCATTTTCTGAACTGCCTCGTCCACCGTTAAATATGTTGTCACACAAAATACTATTGCGCGGACACAGATGCTCCACCGTTGACTTATTATACCAAATTTCACCACGAAGTACAATGATATTACCAATGAACTTGTTGAAGGACAAGAACAGGCTTTCGTTATTACATCAGGGAAAGCCTGGCCTGCAGCGAGAACGGCAACTATGCCTGTCAAAAGGCAAGTAGAAATTTGTCTATGAATGATATGATCATTTATATCTACCGTAATATATTTTATTGTATAAGACAAAGCATATCTTCCCCCTCATGGAAGATATGCTTTGGGAATAACAATGTGAAGAAGTTTGATACAAATCCTTATTTTTTCACAACCGGAATCCAGATTTCAACTCCGTGTTCTGATTCTTGACTGCCGAAATAGATTTCCAAGTCAAAGTCACAATCAGCATGCTCAAAGCTCGCCGAAGGAAACCATTCGGAATAAATTCTTCCCCATGTATCGTGGAGATTACCATCGTCCTGCTCATTTTTCCATGCAACGGAAAAAACCGCCCATGTCTGTTTTGGTATCTTGAGTAAGGTGTATTCCGGGGCAACCATATCCGGTTTCTTAATGCAAGCGATCATATATTTCATACTTCCGTCCGGATTATGATCATAGGTTACTCCGGCATCTAAAAGTTCTCCGGGCTTTTTACCCGCTTCCTGCGCAAGCCTGATACAACGGCCATCTTTTTCACAGGCTTCCCAAAAAGCAGGAATATCCTTATAGCACTGGCCATTAATTACATTTGTCTGAAGCTCCAGCCCAAATACTTCAAACGCTTCCTTTTCTTCAATACGATAATTCATCTCGCTGTCTCCTTTAATAGAAATATGAAAGGACATACGAGGATAAGCTTTCAGGATAACCCCTTTGTCGCGCGCTGACATTGGTGTAACGCCGTGCAGCTTTGTAAAAGCTCTGGAAAATGCTTCTGCCGATTCGTATCCGTATTTGAACGCCAAATCAATAACCCTTGTATTGGTATTTTGCAGTTCAAAAGCGGCCAGGGTCAGCCTGCGGCGCCGGATATATTCTGAAATCGGCACATTGGTGATAAAGGAAAACATCCGCTGGAAGTGATATGTCGAGCAGCAGGCTTCTTTAGCAGCTTTGTCAAAGTCAACATTATCTGTTAAGTTTTCTTCAATATAGTTCATTGCACAGTTCATTCTGTCAAGCCAATCCATCCTATCCCTCCTTTCGAGATAAATTATATCAATGTTTTCAATTGCACTCCTGATAATCCATGCACAAAAAAATCATGAAACAAAGTAGGGGAAGCAGATATCAAAAACTGCCGTTCGATGTTTTTTTCTGGCAGGATACTATGAACGATACCGGGCATACAATACTCGGAGTTTGGCAGCCAAGTATCATAAATATAGCGGTAGGCTTTTTCTATCTCACCATTGGAATTATACCGTTCAACCTATAAGTTCTATCATTTTCTTAACTGCCTCGTCCACAGTTAAATGTGTTATATCAATACGAGGATAATCATATTGATGATAAATGTTTCTTGATGCTTCAATTCCATATTGTATACGTTGTTCATGACGGCCATCATTTCTTGCCCTGCGAATATTTTCTTCAAGCTCACATTCCAAAATTATTGGCACAAATGTATATGTTAGGCCTGCTTCAGATAGCTGGTCAATAATATTATCAAATATTTGCTTCCTTGGTCCATGAAACCCATATAAAAATATTATGTTATTGATAGAGGAACAATTTATATAATTACGCAACATGGTGAACATATTGTTTGTAACTACTTCCTTAAGTTCATCTGAAAATTCAAACGGATGAATCATTCTGCAATAATCACTGTCAACTAATGCAGAATTGTCTAATTGTTTATATAAAGCTGCACATGTTGTCGATTTACCGATACCACTTGCTCCACAAACAAATATAAGTTTTTTCAAAAATATCAACCCCTATCCAAAATATTCATAACCGTTCGTTTCCATTTTCTCAAGAAAGAACTATGACTCCGTATTCTAATTCTTGATACGCACTCTCTCACCATCACATAAATGCAAGAACTGCACCGCCCAAAAGGTCAGATCGCATTCAAGAGCATATTTGCGTTTATAGTCTGATTCTAACCGCACATCAACATAGGCAGTAGGGTATTCTATCTTCTTTGGCGAATAACGCTTGTTGTGCGGCAAATCAAAGTGTATTTTCAATATGCCGTCACTGCCGATGGCGTTCTCAACATTGATCATTGACTCTTTTATAACCCGGACACTGTCACCCACACCAAGCATGGCGATCTCCGTCAATAAACGACGGTACGTTATGATGTCAATCAAATCCGGATGAAATGGCCGGATGGGGCTGTTTTGCATATTTAACGGAAATGGAACATAATACTTTGTACCGATCTTGACATGAAAGGGATTTGCACCCTGTAGAATCTCATTATAGTGATTGAGTGCATCCGCCATCAACCGTATATTTTCAGGCGTCCGCCATGCATTTGTATAAGCCAGCGTCTCTAAATGATACTGACAGGGGAAACTTGCACTTTCCTCAATATATGGATAATTGTATCTTGCCTTGCTCTGACGCCTCTTCGTCATTTCACTAAATGATGAAAGCAGCAATATGCTCTTAAACGCTTCCAAGGCAACATTTTGAAAGGGCTTTACATAATCGTCATCACCATAGCCAAGCATTGCCTGCATGGTATAGATTAAAAGCATAAGGCAAAAACCACTGCCAATTCCACGGAAGCGATTTTCATAACGCTCTTTTTCCGGAGGAATATAGGAAAACTCTTCTCGGAGAATATCCTCATCACGCATGGCAGCAACAAAATTCTTAACAAGCGGATGTGTTTTCGGAACCGCATAGTATGATAGTAACCGTGCTGCCGTTTCACCGTCCTGCAAGGGTGTTTCATGCAGTATTTCACCTCGCCAGTTATCCCAGCTATGCATACCCCTGCCTATATAGCCATTTTCTTTCCCATATTTCAGCGATAACTTAAAATAGGATAATTGATATATTTTTTCCAACCATAGTTCTTCTTCTTCTGCTTTATTGATATTGTTAAGAATTTCTTTCCTAAGCCTGTATTGTATTACTGGTCCGGCATTATCCAACAAGAAATCAATCGATTTATTTAGATTCATAGCTTCATCCCGCCCCCATTTCTCCATAGTATTTGTGTGATGTGATATTTTTTGAATTCATTATACCATAGTCGTAAGCTAACACACCCTATCTTGATTACTCCTAAATTTATCTTACCACATAGTTCCAATAGGTACAATCGAACATAACATTAAGCTTAACAGAAAGTTCCACTTATTATAAAATAACAGACACCCGGCGTTGCCTATGGAGCTTACATTCATGCTTTGAGGATATCATGGGAAATCATCACCTTTTCATACTGATAGTTCCCTGCGTCCACAATCATGCGGCACATGGTGATCTCCAAATCAAAACGCCGCGGGCCGCAGCTGCCGGGGTTGAGAAACAGCACTCCATTCATAACTTCCGCACAATATTTGTGGGAGTGCCCATAGACTACCACATCCACATTAGTCAAATATTTAGGGATATCTTTCTTGTTATGAACAAGGAAGAAGCGCACGTCTTCTATTGTGACAGCAATGCTTTCAGGCAGATATTCTGCCCAATCCTTGTCGTTGTTGCCGCGCACCATATAGGTCTCACCGACCTGCCGCATGGACTCGGCAATATATGGGGTATTGATATCGCCGGCGTGGATGATACAATCAGCCGCAGCCAGTTCAGCCCTGACCTGCTCTCGCAGCAGACCATGGGTATCAGATAGGATGGCAATGTGTTTCATCGGTTCCTCCTCATATTACAATGTCAGTAAGTTAAGCCGGTGGAACTCCAACAAGTCACTTTTACGCTGACCGGTTAATGTTACATTCTGTAATACAGAATGTAACATTTGTGCATCTTGTGAAGCGGAGCGTCCTGAACGCACGAAGGAAAGGCAAGTAAAAGTGACTTGTTGGAGTTCCACCGGCTTAACTTACTGACATTACCTCATATTATATCACTTGCAGGAAGGACTGCCAAAGCGGCAGCCCTTCCTGGTTTCCTATTATTCTTTGTCTTACTGTTCCTATTTATTACTCACGGCCCCATAGCTTCTTACGAATTTCCAGAGCCTTATTCTTATCAGCTACCAGCTTATCAACTCCCATATCCTTTAAATCGCCCATGTATTTCTCCCATACTCCATCAAATTCATCGGGCTTACACATAATCGCATTGGCCAAATTAGCGAGCTTGGAATCATCGAAGATCTTCTGAATAACGGATAGCTCCTCCGTATTCTCACCGGTTTTCAGATTGCTAAGGCCACCGTAGGGTTTTAGGGGCAGGTCGGCAGCACCCGGAGCAACATCGGAAAAATACTTCATATTGTATTCTGCCAGGACATCCTTCTCCACTGGGCTAAAGGAAGCATCTAAGGCACTCTCATCCGCACTGTTAAGGAGCTGTCCGTTGGAGGTCTTATAGCCATAAGGCTCATTGAGCCACTGACCGTAGCCATGGTTATATTGCTTTACGCCGGTCTTCTTCACAAAACCTTGGGGATCCGCGTCATCCGCCTTCACATCCTCGGGATTTCTTACCCTGTTTCCATCGGCATCAATGGTATAGTTGACCCCTTCAATACCCCATTCTAACAATATCTGTCCTTCCTCTGTGCATAAGTAGTTAAAGAAATTCACGACCTTCTCGGGAACCTTGCA
This sequence comes from Anaerotaenia torta, assembly GCF_050433395.1. Classification (NCBI taxonomy): domain Bacteria; kingdom Bacillati; phylum Bacillota; class Clostridia; order Lachnospirales; family Lachnospiraceae; genus Anaerotaenia; species Anaerotaenia torta. The sequence goes on along the minus strand of NZ_JBNPXH010000006.1, from coordinate 55,841 downwards.
GGAGGTGGTCAAGGAGAAGCCGCCCGTACTGGCGGGACCGCCGGACTGGTATACATTCCAGTCGGTAACGCCGGGTTCTGCAAAGGGTGTAAAGGGCATATAGGTAAGGTCTCCCTTATTTTCGCTGCGAAGCTGTGTAACAGCCGTGCTGAACTGCCAGAAACCGTCAATCACACCCACGACACGGCCGTTGGCAATCTTGGACAGGTAGGTATCATAGTTTTGGGTAAAGCTCTCAGGATCAATCAATCCTTCGTTATAGAGCTTGTTGTACCACCTCATGAATTCTTTCACATAATTTTGCTGCATTGCAAGCTCAATCTGTTTGGTATCCTTATTCAGGATATAATCTCCATCCCAGGGATAGCCGTTAATGAAATTGGCAGGCCGAAGCAGGGAGAACTGGTAACGCCAGCCATCGGAGGTAAGCAAGCTTAAGCCGTACCTCTTCTGTCCGTCGGCCGTAACAGGATTCTTGGCAAGCTCGGTCTTAAGAAAATTCCCATAGTCATCCAAGGTCTTAATTTGGGGATATCCCTGATCCTTTACACCCTGTATCTGTGCCCAGAAAGCATCATCCCAGTACTGTCCGGGAGCAATGGCAGCAGGGCTGCTGGATCCCACGCCGAAGGAATAGATTCCTCTTTCTTCATTATCCATGCGGATTCGGTCATACTGATCCCCAAAATGCTTCTTAATATCCGGCCCGTATTGATCGATCAAATCATCCAGCCTCAGCAACGCTCCCCCTTCATATAAAGAGGTAAAAGAGGCATCGTCAACCTTAAGGATCATATCGGCATACTGGCCGCTGGCCTGCATCAATGCCAGCTTCTTGCCGGGATCATCTATGGCTACGTCGAACTGGAGCTTAATACCGGTCTTCCTGGTAATCTCCTCGGCCACGGGATTATCCCAGTTATATTCGGCAGTGTTCACAAATACCGTAATCGTATCCACCTTCGAGGTGTCAATCGGCTCCGGGGTGTCTGCGGTATCCGGGGCAGCCCCATCGGCATCGCCTGTGGCATCCGGTGTCTTGGTAACCACCGGTTGGCTCGTATCACTGTCCTTCGTGTCACTGCCCTTCTTGCCGCATCCGCTTACCATGGAAACCACAAAAGCTCCCACCAGTAACAGGCATAGTATCTTTTTTGCTGCATGCTTCATAAATAAATCTCCTCCTGATAATTATTTTCTATCATGAACAGGCACGGCATCTGCTCCGCCTGTATGATACTGTTTAGCCCTTAACTGCCCCTACCGTCATACCTCCCACGAAGTATTTCTGTAAGAAAGGATATACCAATATGATGGGCACAATAACCACAATGGTAATTGCCATCTGGATGGACTGGGGGGTAACCGCCGCGCTTTTGGCGGCATCCATCATGCTCGGGGAAGCTCCGTCCTTAGCTGCCGCTGCTGCCGCCGACACATTCTGTATAATCTTCTGAAGCTCGTATTGGAGTGTAGTAAGCTTAATATTGGAAGAGTTGTACAGGTATGTATCGAACCAGCTGTTCCACTGGTTTACCGCATAGAATAAGGTAACGGTGGCAATGCTCGGCTTGGAAAGAGGAAGGATAATGGACCTGAATATCCGAATGTCATTGGCTCCGTCTAACATGGCGGACTCCTGAAGGCTGTAAGGCAGGCCCTCGATATAGGAACGCATCAGGAAGACATAGAAGGCTCCCACCAGTCCCGGCAGAATATAGACCAGAAAGCTGTTGAACAGGTGAAGATCCCGTATCAGCAGATAGCCTGGCACCATCCCGCCGCTGACATACATGGTCACCATGAACAGGATATTGAAGAACTTCCTGGCCATAAAATCCTTGCGGCTCAAGGTGTAGGCCATGACAGCGGTAAAGAAGGTGCTGAGCCCCGCACCGATTACCGTACGCAGCACCGATATTAACGCCCCGTTGATAAGGCTTGGATAGGCCATGACCTCGGCATAATTATTCAGGGTAAATTTCCTGGGCCATAGGGTAATCCCTCCCTTTACGGAATCTCCCGCATCGTTAAAGGACAGTGCCAGTACGTTCAGAAAGGGATATACTGTAATCAGAGCAATCAGCAGAAGGACAGTCACAATAATCCCTTCTATGATATAATCCATTGTTTTTCTGGTTTTATAAGCTTTTTTATTCATTGGTTTTTCTCCTCCTAAAATAATGCCTGCTCCGTGGTTTTCTTCGATATGAAGTTGGCAATCAGAACAAGTGCAAAAGAAACAAAGGATGTGAAGATTCCCACCGCCGTACCGAAGCTGAAGCGCATCAGCCCAATGCCGTAATTCAGAACATAGAGGCTTAATACCTGTGCCTTTTCCTGATTCAACCCATTGGAGAAGAGCATCTGGGATTCAAAGCCGCCGTTGATCAGCCCTCCGATGTTCATGACCAGAAGGATGACCACCGTGGGGCGAATGCCGGGAAGGGTGACATTCCAGATCTTTCTCATACGTCCGGCTCCGTCCACGGCGGCAGCCTCATAAAGCTCCTGATCCACCCCGGCCATGGCGGAGATATAGATAATGGCGTTCCAGCCAAGGGTCTTCCAGACAGTGGCACTGGTAATAATGGCGTAGAAGTACTTGGGCACTCCCATGAAGTTGATGGGTTCCTTAATCAAATTCATGGATTTCAGAAAATCATTAAAAATACCGCTCTGGGGAGAGAGAAACTGTATGAACATGCCGGCTACCACCACCCAGGATACAAAATGGGGCAGATAGGATACGGTCTGAACAATTCTCTTAAAGGCGACTCCCTTTACCTCGTTGAGCAGCAGGGCAAAGATAATGGGTAGGATAAAGCAGGTAAGCACAATGGACAGGGAGGCCATGATAACGGTATTCAGCAGTGCATTGTAGAACTTCCCATCCTGAAACATCTCTATAAAATACTTAAAACCGACGAACTGGGACTGGAATACCGGCTTGCCGGGTACAAACTTGATAAAGGCATAGGACCACCCAAACAGTGGTATATAAGCAAATATGACCAGCCATATTACAATGGGCACCGACATGATAAAAAGATATTTTTGCTGATATATCCGATATAGCAGGGATTTTCTCTTCCTGCCTTTTTTCTTTGGTTTGATCTTGGTTGATTCTGCTGTCATTTTATTTTGCTCCTCTGAACTTAGTCAACTGGTATGTCTTTGATTATGGATTTATTATAGCCCAGGGTGTTTTTTCATAATACCCGGGAAACAGTACTTTTTATCCCATACTTTTGCAACCTGCGCCATGGGAAAGGATAAGGAACAGAAAAAGCGCTTTCCCCATACCATAAATTCGTGCACTTTTTCCCTATAAAATAAAACATTTACTTCCATACCCCGTGCCATTGTTGCGGTCTTTGTAAAACAATGCTATAATCACACTACCATTATTGTGCGGGCAGCCATTTCTTTGGTTACCCATTTATGATACGAGGTATATGAAGATGAATCGGATATCTTTTTTAAATAATCTGCCCATGTGGAAGAAAATTACCCTCTCCTACCTTTTTGTCATCTCCATTCCCATAGGGGTCTCTTTCTTTTTGATGAACTCCATGCGCAATGTCGTCATGGAAAATGCCATAAAGGAAGTGAACAACAGTATGGAGCGCGTCATCCTGCGTATTTCCCAAAGCCTTGAAACCGTTTCCTCCGCCTCCTATAATATTGCCTACGACGCCTCCCTTTCTACGGCCATTACCTCCAATTACCGCTCCAACTATGAGTTTGTCCGCTTTCTCTGGGAACAGGGGAATCTTTCTCCCTACATTGACCGCTCCGACGGTAATCTCAAGTACTTGAATTATTATATCGATTCCCAACATGTCCTGGACAACGGGTATATTAAGAATACTCCCAAAAATATTGCCGCTTCCTCCTGGTACCAGGAGGCCGCCGGCAAATCCTCGGCCTTCTGGCACTATATTGACAATCCCTCCTTTTTGGAGAAGGATACAAAGGATCTGACGCTTTGCCGCCCCATCTACATGCGGGGCAAATTCTTCGGCGTGCTGACTGCCGCCGTCACTTCCTCCAGATTGCAGGAAATCCTGAGCCAGGAGAGCGTCCAGACCCTGTTGCTGGATCCTGACAAAACCATTGTCAGTTCCAGCAGACCGGAGCTGACAGGCAGGAGCCTTGGAGAGGCCGGACTGAAACAGGAAGGGGAGCACTATCTGGAAATCACAGAAGGAGGAGCCAAGTCTTCCCTCATTGTGCTTTCCCTTCCCCTTACTGTCAGTCATTCCGAAGGCGTCTTCCATATCATCTCCCTGGTGCCGGAAGCCAGTATCCTGGAAAAGACCTCCCAGATTATACACCTGTCCAACCTCATCGTACTCATTGGCATCATAGTATCCTTTACCGGGCTGATCTTATTCTCCAAGCTTCTTACTAAGCGCCTATCCAGACTGGACAAGGATATACGCCGGGCTATGGGAGGGGATCTGGATTTCGTCCCCGTGGTGGATGGCAGGGATGAGATCGGGGATCTGACCATGCATCTGGGAAGGATGCTTACCAACATCCATAACCTGATACAGGAGGTATATCTGGCACAGATCCAGAAGCAGCAGCTGGAAACCAGCCAGAAGGAGATCCAGCTCCAGGTATTGAACAGCCAGATTAATCCCCATTTTCTCTTCAATATCCTGGAAAGCATCCGTATGAAGGCCGTTACCAACAGCGAGACGGAGATTGCTTCCGCTATCCGGATGCTATCCAATATTCTGAGAAAAAGCCTGTTCACAAAAAATGAGCCGGTTTTCCTCTCCCATGAGCTGGAGCTGGTCACCAGCTACCTGGAGCTTCAGAAATTCCGGTTCGAAAGCCTCTTTCACTATAAAATCAACGTCTATTGTCCCATTGATAACCAGAAGATTCTTCCCTTCCTTACCCAGCCCATTGTAGAGAACGCCTTCCGTCACGGAATTGAGGAGAGGGAGGGCAAACGCTCCGGCGGCTTTATCTCCGTGACAGTTACCCGAGAGGAGGATATCCTGATTATCCGCGTAGCCGATAACGGCGCGGGAATGAAGGCGGAGGTTCTAAAGGATCTGAAAGAGAAGCTGGAGTCTCCTCCCGGGGCATCCCCCACTGAACACATCGGAATCCTCAATGTTCATCAGCGGATACAGCTGGTATATGGGTCAGATTACGGACTCTCCCTTACCAGCGAGAAAGACAGGGGCACCATTGTTACGATCCGCCTTCCTATCATAACTTGTATCTGAAAGGAGATGCCTTTATGTACCGTGTATTGATTGTAGATGATGAAGAGCACATCCGCCAGGGTTTAAGGAATATTATCGACTGGAGCACCTTTGGTTTTGAAATCCTTGCCGAAGCCTCCAACGGCGGGCAGGCTCTGAATTTAACGGAGCGGCTTAAGCCAGATCTGGTAATTACGGATATTAAAATGCCTGAAATGAACGGACTTGATATGATAAGACAACTGCGCCTGACCGGTTATTCCGGCTTTTTCATTCTGATTACCGGATTCGCCGACTTTACCTACGCCCAGACAGCTATCCGCTACGGCGTTAAGTCCTATCTGTTAAAGCCCATTGACGAACGGGCTCTTGCGGGAGAACTTTATTCCATCCGGAAGGAGCTGGAGGCTTCCTCCCTGGTCATCGACAGGCAGGACACCTTTTCTGTACTGACCAGGGAAAAGCTGCTGGAGCAGTTCATTACAGGCATCTCCTCCTATGAGACGCTCTCTGTACTTCCGGATATCCCCACCTGGGAGAAGAACGGTAATTCCCTCCAGATTATATTGATTTCTTTTTCCCTTACCAATCAGGAGGGTAAGACCCTGGAGGATTTCCACCTTGCCCTGCAGCGGTTTATTGCGAAGCAGTCCTGCCAGTATCTGTACTCCACCAACAAGTCCTATGCGATCCTTTCCATCAATCGCTCCAAGACCAACACCCTGGTTTTTAACAAGCTGCAGAAGGATATTTTTGCGGAATTCCATATCAACCTGTTTATTTCCATCGGAAAGAAGGTAGCTTCCTTTGCGAATCTTCCCCAGTCCTATGAGTCCGCCGATCAGTTGTTTGACAAGCTCTTTCTCTACGGCTACAAGGGTCTGGTTTCTGCCGAGAGCCTTCCCCACTTAAGGGAGCAGGCACCCATTGCCCTGGAGGACATGATAAAGCGGCTCGCTCCGGCCATTGAGTATCATTCCCTGGAGGATATTAACCGGTGCCTGGAGCGATGGATGAATTCTTTTATTGAGCGGGATGCCTCCGAAATGGAGGTAAAGACAGAATATATCAACCTGTTTATCAACCTGGTAGATTATTTCAGAACCTTATTTCCTGACAGGGAGAAGGATCTCTTCGATCGGCAGGGTTTTATTGAAAGCGCCTACCTAAAGGACAGCATCATGGAGCTGAACAGTGAATTAAAGGCCTTACTGGTTAATATCTCCAGTGAATTCGAAGCCCTTCCTCCTGATAACATCGTGGAAAAGCTCATCCGTTATATGAAAAACAATTATAACAAGGATATTTCCATCACCTCCATGGCCCAGTCCCTGCATTACAGCAGAACCTATCTGGGCCGCAAGTTCAAAAGTTCCACAGGAGAATCCTTTACCGATTATCTGGACAGGCTTCGGGTGGAGAAGGCAAAGGAGCTCCTGGAGAAAGGATACCTGGTCTATCAGGCCGCCGAAATGGTAGGCTATAAAAATGTGGATTATTTTAATATCAAATTTAAGAAATACGAGAAGGTTTCCCCTTCCCAGTATAAGAAGAAAAGATGAGTAACTGCTTCACATTAAGCAGGTTCGGCATCCTCTAAATTGATTTCTTCTCCAAATAGGGAAAAAGGGCATAGAAAATACTAGAAGCATTGGATATCCGGGCTGATCTCATCAAATTCCGCGATATGGGGCATAGCGATACCATGTTTGGCGAAAACCCGTTTTGAGGCCTGAAAATGGTCAGAGAAGATAATAAATACATATAATAGCCGAAATCATATTGATCCGATACAACATATCGGCTATAATGTAGTAAAAGACAAATTTAGACGAAGAGGTGATTTTATGAATTATATACACAGAGCAATGGAGGATACCTTTCTCCGCCTTTCCAAAGAATTTCCTGCTTTGTTGCTTACCGGTCCGAGGCAGGCAGGAAAAACCACCATGCTGCAAAAGCTGGCTGCAGAGGAGAACATAGGACGGGAGTATGTTACGCTGGACGATTTGACAGAGCGCCAGATGGCAAAGAATGACCCGAAGATGTTCCTGCAAATTCATAAGCCGCCGGTGTTTATCGATGAGGTGCAGTATGCACCGGAGCTATTCACTTATATTAAAATACATGTCGACCAAAACCATCGTGCCGGTGATTTTTGGCTGACAGGTTCACAGGTGTTCAAACTGATGGAGGGAATACAGGAATCTCTGGCTGGGCGCGTTTGCCTGCTCCATATGGCACCCATGTCACAGGCTGAAATCTACGGTACTGCTTCAACACCTTTTGTGCTGGATTTGGAACAACTGTCACAGCGGATAAAGGAGAGGACACCTGTTGATACTCCTGCACTTTATGAGCGTATTTTCAGAGGTGGTATGCCTGCCCTTATCAGTGGGCAATACAGTGATTATCGGGCTGTTTATTCCAGCTATATCAGCACCTATGTTGACCGGGATGTAAAAGAGACATCCGGTGCCATTGATTCGCTTAAATTTATGGACTTTATCACATCAGCAGCTGCTCTGTGTGGACAGATGGTGAATTATAAGACTATCTCTGATGCTGCCGGGATTGACCAGGTTACCGCTAAAAACTGGCTTGGGATTTTGGAGAGGCTGGGAATTGTGTTTTATCTCCATCCATATTCAAATAATATGCTTAAGCGCATGGTAACGAAACCAAAACTTTATTTCTATGACTGTGGGTTGGCAGCATATCTGACCAAATGGAGCGATAGTGATACTCTGATGAATGGTGCAATGAGCGGTGCAATTCTTGAAAATTTTGTAGTGTCGGAGATTGTCAAGAGCTATCAGAACTGCGGCCGAGAAGCCTTTATTTATTACTATCGGGATAAGGATACCAAGGAGATAGACATTTTGCTGGAGGACAGTGGAAAGCTGTACCCTATGGAAATCAAGAAAACAGCCACTCCGCAGAGCCAGCTTACCCGAGTATTCGGGGTCATAGATAAAGCTTCATTGGAACGTGGGACAGGGGCTGTGCTGTGCACCACAGATCGGTTATCGGCGTTTGATAGCCAGAATTTAATTGTTCCCATTTGGGGGATATAGAAAGATAACGCAGTCATACTGGCCGCATTTTACGGTCTTCGCCGTGAAGAAGTTTTGGGACTAAAATGGAGTGGTGCTTTTAATTTTGTCAACGATGTATTTACCATTTTCCTTTGCGAAACTCTTCAATTTCTTCATACAATGGCTTACCTTTATATTTGATAAAATCGGCTTCAAAATTCTATAATTAGGTCAATGGCAGGAGCAAATTCAGGACACATATTTTTCAGATAATCAAAAGGATTATCTTGACTATTTTGATTTGTTACAATATTTTCTGTTTTTCTTAATAAATGCTTGATTGATAATAAATTTTAGCAGGTTCGGCAGCAATATGAGATTGCCTCCGTGTCTTTTATTTAATTTATTAATTTTTCCAATCATGCCCGGCTGTATTTTTCAGCCAGGCTTTTTTGTATTTTAACAAAACTCTGGTACTTCAGATATTTTTTGTATTGGGGTTTATAAAGAAGCTGATAGACACACGCGACCGCTTGCGGTCAAAACTCATGCGGGCTGCCCTTTCGTTCGAGGTTTGAGCTAAACAATCCGCGCCCCCTTTCTGCAGCTTATGAAACCCACCTTACATTTACATTGTTTTGAAATTTATCTTGACGCTACTACATTCATGTAGTAGAATAGAACCACTACATAAATGTAGTAGAATTGTCGCAGACGTGCGGCAATGAATGGAGGATGTATACCCATGATTAATTTTCAAAAACTATCAGAAACGGAAATGGAAGTGATGCAGATTATCTGGGCTTCCGACCATCCCATTACATCCGGCGAACTGCTTGACATTTTTGCACTGCAAAAGGGCAAGGAGTGGAAAGGACAAACAATAGCAACCTTTCTTGCAAGGCTGGTTGAAAAGGGTGTCCTGACTTCCATAAAACAAGGTCGGGCGAATATCTACGAGCCTCGCATATCGCCGGAAGAATATCGGAGCCATGAAGCAAAGAGCCTATTGGAAACTTTGTATGAGGGTTCAGTTAAAAACTTCTTGACAACGCTCTATGACGGTAAAGAACTGACGAAAGATGAAATGACCGAATTAAGACGCTGGTTCGCAGAAAAGGCAGGTGATAAGAATGAGTAATCTGTTTTCAAATCTCCTTGCCATGTCTATTGCGGGAAGTGTGGTTGTCGGGCTAATGCTGTTGCTTCGACCTGTAACGGCGAAAATCTTTCCTGCAAAGTGGCAATACGGAATTGGAAAAATGGCAATCGCTTTTTTTCTCTTACCCGTTTTTCTCTTTACCGGAAGCCTCCCTTTAGTTCACCCTATCGCGGAAAACTATCCTGCCGAACCGTCTCTCATTCAGAAATCACTACCAACACTACCGTCAAACGGTTTTATAGACACAATGGATACTCTGGTGGAGAAGCATTTGACGGTTGAATTGACACAAACCATTTTGCTCATTTGGTTTATGGGTACGATGGTATTTGCCGGATGGCATTTCTATTGCTACCGCAGATTTTCTAAACAACTTCGGACTGACTGCTTTCCCGTATCGGAGGATAGCGCAACCGCCGTCCTTCTTTCCTCATGCAAAGCGGCGTTAGGTATCCATAGCGAAGTAAAACTTATGATGAACCCAAAAATCAAAAGTCCTATGCTTGTGGGGTTGTGCCGCCCTATGATATTGCTGCCAACCTCAAACATGCGGGAACATGACTTGAAATTTGTCTTGACCCATGAGCTAATGCACTTGAAACGCAAGGATTTATGGGTAAAAATGCTTGCCCTACTTGCAGGAACCGTGCATTGGTTTAACCCCCTTGTCCATGTTCTACGCAAGGATATAAGCACATGGGGCGAGTTATCCTGCGACGAGGCATTGGCATGTGAAATGTCCCATGAGGAAAGAAAACTTTATGGCGAAGCTATCTTGAACACGCTGGATAATCAATCCGGCATGAACACGGCTTTTTGTTCTTCTCTATGTGAGAGCAGAAAGCACATTGAAAGGAGATTAACCCTGTTGTTAAACGTTAAGAAAACAAAGAAACATATTGCGGCTTTTGCTGTTGTCGCAATGGTAACAATCGCAGGTGTTGGAGCAACCGTCGCTGCTTTAGCCGCAGAAAATACCCCCAACTTGGATGATGTCCAACTTTTAAGTAAAGGAACAGAACCCTTAAAGCATGAACAGCCATCTGATAATAACAAAGGGCAAAATCAGCAGCCACTACCTAAAGCTGTATCATACGGGGAACTAGAAATATTGGAAAATACAAGTATGAGCTTCGGTGTTGATCGATTTTCGAAACCATTTACAAAAAAGATAGAGGAAATTGCAATGGTTAAGGAGTCTGTCACTGAACAAGTAACAATCTTGTCGGCAGAGGAAATTGCGGGAGCGATTAAAATGGATTTGGAGATGGAAACGTTAATTTCCGTCAAGCTCTCCGACGAGAGCAAGTTTACACCGGAGCAGTGGCAGGACATCTTGAAAAAGATTGAAAGCGGAGAAATTAGGGGCGAGGCTGAATAGTAACAACACAGTATAAAACCGAATACCGTCAAGTATTTTTCGCAAAATCATAATTAGCCGTTTGGTTACCGGTAGTTAGCCGACTATGTAAGCTGCTTCGTCAGCAGATTGCATTTGATCAAGATGCTTCATGTTCATGTAGAGTTTTGCTCCCCACTGGGTTCCCGCTATATGACGAAGTCGGGCACATACCAGCATAAGAGCTCACTGTCCATCCGGAAATGTGCCAACTACTTTTATCCGACGCTTGATTTCACGGTTCAAGCGCTCAATCGCGTTGTTTGTCCGAATCCGATTCCAGTGCTCATAGGGAAAATTCATGTATGCTAAGGTTTCTTCAATGCCATCTTCGAGCTTCTTGGCCGCTTCCTTCAGCTTCATGTTCCGTAGCTCACCCGCTACCTGCCTTGCCTTTTCACAGGCTGCTTCCTTGCTTTCCTGGGCGTGAATTGCTTTCAGCATTTTTGCCACGAATTTCATACGGCTGCGTGGTGTTACTGAAAAAATATTTCTGTAGAAATGTACCGTGCAACGCTGATATTTCGCTTCGGGAAACACTTGTGGAATAGACTCCAGCATACCGAGATTTTTATCCCCTATAATCAATTGGACACCTTTGAGGCCCCGCTCTTTTAATCCGGTGAGGAAGTTTTTCCAGCTTTCCCGGTCTTCCTTCATGCCTTCGGAGGCTCCGATTATTTCACGGTAGCCATCTTCATTTACACCGATAGCTATCAGGATTGATACATTCTCATATTCGCCGCCCCAGCAGCGTTTCAGGAAGATGCCATCGACAAAGACATAGGGATAGTTTCCGCCATTCAGAGGCCGATTACGCCAAACCTCGATGTGCTCGTAGGCTTTCTTGTTTAAGTTGCTGATTGTTCCGGGAGATACCTTCGTGCCCCAAAGTGCCTCCGTGATATCCTCAACCCGGCGAACGGAAACACCGGCCAGATACATCTCAATGAGTGCCTCTTCCACAGAGCATTCCCGTCTGCGGTAGCGCTCTATGATGGCTGTTTCAAAAGGAATCCCTTTGAGTTTTGGCACATTCAGCTTTACTTCTCCTGAAGTGGTAACAAGATTCCTCTGGTAATGACCTGACCGGTAACCCTGACGATCACCGGAACGCTCATATTTTTCGGCATTGACGAGTTCATCGGCTTCCTTGTCAAGCAGGGCATTGAGGGTTTCCTCAACACTAGAACGTACTAAATCCTTTAATTCGGTTTTGATTATTTCTTCGTTTAATTGTATAATGTTAATGCTATCTTTAGATAGCTTGGACATAGTTTCATAGCCTCCTTAGTGAGATTGGTGTGGTAACTTTATTTTACCAAGCGGCTATGGAGCATGTCCATTTTTATGAAATTGAATTTGCGAAATTAATTATATGTTATCTTTATTTGGTTGATTTCATGATTTATTTTCTGTAGTTGTTGTTTTAAACCCTCATACTCACTATCTTTCTTCTTCCAGGCTTCTTCTTTTATTTCTTCATCAGTTTTATTAATAATCGGAATAATGTAATTGTTTATTGTTACATTTACCTCAAGCGCAGTAACCACTGAGTCATAGCATAAGAATACGCAGAATAAAATACACATAGGCAGAAGCATATATTTATATAATTGATTTTAATCGGCAATCTTTAATATGCCTTTAATTTCATTGTATAATGATTTTAATTCTGAATAGAGTCTCCCGTATATATAATCACGAGAATTCATTATTCCATTTAATTGTTTACCTGCAAACTCTAAGTAATCCCTTCCTTTATCGTCTATACCAAACTTCTCATAATATTTTACTGCATTTCTTGAATAAATTAATACATGATAATTAACTCTCATGTCTTTATCAATGCAGTATTTAAGTGTCTCAAATGTACGTGATAAAATTTCCTTTAAATCAGTTATTTCTTTTTCATTATTAAGTTTGACATCAATATTCTTTTCAAACATAATCATTGCATGAGTATTTGCAATAGTAAATATTTTTTTATTACAATCAGAATAAGCTTTATCTATTTGCTCCCATGCTTTAGTTATGTCACCTTTTCTTTGTAAGAATAAAGCGTACTGATGCCTTATATATGGAGATGTATTCTGAGTTAATACATTCTCATAATACGTTATACCTTCTTCCGTTATAAATGCTCTATTTGTAATATCAGCGTCATATGCTCTCTTCTTAAAAATATCATATCTGTAAATTATCATTGGATTAACATTTTTAAGAAATTTATTTAAAACATAACATAATGTTTTTCTTGATATTACGTTTATTGATATTTCACCATATAGTTTACTTCTCATTGATACATAATCCTGAGATGTTGATAAATACTTTTCTGCAACATCAACATCAACAATTATACTGTTCATTTTTTTTATTGCATACATAATTTCATCATAATTAACCTTATTTTCACTAAAGTAAAATATCAACATATCCATAGATGCTGGAATTCCACAATAACTTATATAATTTACTAATACATACAACTCTAATAGATCAATTTTTAATATTGTATCTTTATAGTGCTCTAATGATAATATATATTCCTTAACTCGACTTTTTACTGTTATACTTTTGTAAACAAAAAAAACAATCTCCAATAATGACACATTTTGATTTTTCTTTAACATTTCTAAAGCCGCATAGCTTTCTCTATTCATCGACTGACATATACTCTGAATATCGCTAGATTCTAAATTACTCACATCAATAATTGAATTGATAGTAATATTTAAAGACTTTTTTATAAATTCATAATTAATTGCTCTTTCAGTAGTAACAATTTTAATATTATTGCATTGTTTCAAAACAGAAAACGCATCCAAATTGTTATAAAGATTATCCAAAAATACTATAACATTATTATCATGTTTAACAAGATTTACTAGGCGATTTGCTTCTGCTTCTATCATATTATTAAACCAGAATTTTCGACCGCTAATTTCCGATGCAAAAGCCAGCTGCATTAATAATGTAGATTTACCACATCCCGGTATCCCTGTTATTAACGTTACATTAAATTTCAAAATAGTATCATATATTTTGTTGAAATAAGATGTTCTTACTAAGCTTTTAGAAAGTATGTCGGATATTTGGGGTTCCGCTCCAAAGAAGAAATCGGATATAGGTCTAACTGGTGCCTTTTTTATTAATTCCTTTGTAATAAAATTATTAGGAAAAGCATTCCTATATTTTTCATATATATAAGGGTTTCCCTCATTTTTATTGACAAAGGGCATATTATATAAATAATTTATAAGCTCTTTAGTATCAGCAACAATTATATTAAAATCTAGTTCTTTTAAATCTTCAATTAAATCATTATAATTTCCTTCAGGGTATACAACTATCCACTTAGGCATTTTTAGTGAGTTAATAGTTTCTGCGTTACAAAGTAATTGAATACTATTACTATCGTATAGGCTTGTACCCCAAAATATTGTAGGACATGCTGCTAGTTTATATGTTACTGCATTAAATAATGTATGATCAATTATAAATAAATCATGAAGTTCCTTTTCCGTAAAAGATAACCTCGTATCAACCGGATATGTAACTGAACCATGTAATTTGTATAAATTTACTATATTATTTTTATCAATTAAGCCATTGATTTTAACATCCGATATATCAATTGTGGCATTTGCATCACTATATATTTTTTCAATCAAGTCATCAATATTTATTGTAAAAATATTCTTTAATGGTAATTTATATATTTTCAAATAATCTGAATCAAACTCTTTAACTTTGTATTTATTACGAAGAAACATATTAAGTGCATCTTTATTTCTAGATTTAATTTTTTGGCAAACTTGGCTCAAATTTAAATTCCTATGATTCTCAACCTCAAAAGTTTTAATAAGTTGCTCACATATTTTATTTCCTAGCGGTAATTTCTCATTTTCATTATTTTTTGCATAAGCAGAAAAACCTGCACCTAAAAACATATTTAATCCATACTGCCCAACCATCTCCATAAATAAACTTTCGTTATCAAATCGCACTTTATCACACACCTTATAGTTTTACATAATAATACCATATTCTAGAATGATTTTCAATATATTACTTTATTTTATATTATCTGCTATACATTTTATCAGTTCTTCCCCATCCTTATAGTTATACAAATAATGTATAACTTCATCACCGACGCCTAATTTATCTTTTATAATCCTTATTGCTTCATTAATTGTAATTTTTACATAAACTTTTTTCATATTGTTCTCCTTTTCTAGAAAAATTCTGTTCTATAACATGAGTGTTCCATACTTCTTCAATTCTATACCACAATCAACTTTCCGTAAGACAAAGTCAATGGAAATAATTTAATGGTTTTGTGTTTTATTAATAGCATAAATTATTTGTGAATTCTATGATTTCTAAGAATACAATGGCCATTACTGACCAGGGCATCTTTATTCTTTACTATGCAGAAGAAAAGCATCACGAAGGATGCTTAAATAACGCTGCATTTATTAACCTCCGTTTTCATTTCACAATCTTTTTTACCCTATCCAATACAACATTGCATATTTGTATGATTTGCACATCAGGTATATACAGGACATTATAAAGAATTGATGTTTTCCATTTTGATTCCATATAAAACAAGGAAAGTCGGCCACTGTGCTACGACATCTGGCAGTCGTTTAGAGAGTGCCTATTGACAACCTTCCCGCTTACACAATACCATATACGTTGTATGCCATTCTATGCCATTTATAATTATTTTACTCGCCCTGCTGCCAGAGCTTCCCGGGTAGCCGTGCCGATCCTGATTCCATCATCCTGCATATGCTTTCCCCAGCCCAACTGGTCCCAATAGACCAGTACTGCAATGCGCGTCTTCGGACCGAAGGAGCCGTCTATTGTCAATTTAGACAACCAAATCTGGAATAACCGTATTCAGCCGCTCCTCGGCCCATTTGATGTCCTCCGGCGTAATTGTTTTAGCAGGGATGTAGGGTGCGCTGTCCTCAGGCGCATATTTAACACCAGTGTACTCACATACTCCCCTTGCAATTTCCTGCGCGCTTTCCAACCCGAAGGCTTTACTGGCCATCATGGTTGTGGCCTCGTTAAGGTTAGTCATAAAAGCGACCTCACACAGGACGGCTGCCTTGACATCCATGGCATTGCAGTTGCACATTGCCATGGACTGCTTCGTTACGCCCCGGTCGGTCTGCTTTGTGCCTCCCGCCAGGTGTTTTAGCACCGTCTGGGCCAGCTTATCAGATTGGCCTGCATATTTTGTCATGGATATATATTCCCATGCCCTGGGCGCTGTTAAAGTTTGCACCGTCACCATAAGCGTCGAAGTGGACGGATATGCTATATTCACAATTTGCCTTCGCTATCTCTGCCAGGGCGGTATCAGGGTCATCCGTGGCGTTATCATCGTTAAAACCCGTCTGCATCACATCAAATCCACAGCGCTGCAACTCCTTCACCAGCTGGAAGGCCACACCTACATTGGCGTAATGTTCTCGGTACTGTTCCCCTTTTTTGATATCATTCGTTCCATCCTGATCGATATCAATTGCTACCGGAAACGGAGGGGTCCTCTTCCCTGCTGTGTTAGCCCCAGGGCCTGCATTAACGCCCCCAATTTAACATACCTGGGATGCCAGCATTATCAGCCCGAGCTGCTGGCAGCAGAAAATTATTGGTTGTATGGTGGCTTGTGATTTATTGTAGCTTTCTCCCTGATTATTTGTTATAATGGTAAATGATGTTAAATACAACAAGGGAGGATTTTACTATGAAGAAATTTTTTTCATTATTTTTATTTATCTTTATAAGCACTATGCTTTGTCCAGGTAAAAGTATAATGGCTGCTGAACCATTAAAGTTAAATACTACAAAAAAGACGATGTATGTTAATGACAAATATACTTTGAAAGTAAATAATACAACAAAAAAAATAATGTGGAAATCCAGTAATACAGAAGTTGCCGAAGTAAATAAATCCGGAAAAGTGACTGCTCTCGCAAAAGGCAAAGCTACAATTACGGCTACTATTGGCGCAGGAAGCAATAATACAAAATTAACCTGTACAATAACCGTAAAAGGGCGCTTATCAACAAATATAAAGGACGCTTCCCTTTACACTCCCATGGATGAATATCAAGAGATTTTAATAACATTTGCTAAACCCAGAGACGGAGAGTTTTTGACTGCGAAAGTAGACAATTATAATGTAGAAATAGAGTTCGGTGATGGTGATGCGGAAAATAATATTGTTTCCTTATATGTTACGCCAGTTGAAAAGGGGATATCTACAATCACACTCAGTATAGGAAAGTACGATACGCTTCCTTCATCTAAAAATTCCGACACTGAAGATAGCGATACTTCCTATGAATTAGCTGAAAGAGAATATATAACCAGATTCGCTTCACCTTATATAACATATGATCCAATCAAGGTAACAGTATACGTAGGATTTGACAATAGCGCATGGATAAACGATGACGACCTATGGAGCGTATATGGTATAACACCAATTATAGAGAGTAATGCCATATATTTAATTCCCAATGTTGAGTCAGGTACTACTAAGAAATCTTTTTCAATTCCAATTGAAGAAAAGGAATTAAATAAAGAATACAGTCACAAAGGTTTACGATATAAATTCATCAAATCTAATACTGTTGAATTCTATACTCAAGACTTGAGGGATTTAAAAATTATCAAATAATTCTACTCACAATATATAAAATAAAAAACGCCCCTGCTGCAAACAGAGACGGTTTCTGCAATATAATAATCAGGTGATTATAATATCGCCCTCAACAAGCCTATTATAACACCTTTCACATAAAATCATAACAAAAATAGGTTGGGTGTATTTTTTACGTTAAATGAAAAACCAAATTCTACTTACCAAAATCAAGGGGGTGCGGACTAACAAAATCAAAATCACTATTAGAAAGAGGTAAGTATATATGTATTGAGGAAGTTGTTGTTTATGCAGATGGCGCTGAGCATAGAAAAGATATTGCCAAAACAGAAACCAGAAAAAGAGTGCTTAGACTACCGGCTTACATAAAAGATTTAATAGATCAATTGCCAGAAGGGCAAGATCGCTTAGTAGAAATGAGCGGCCACGCCTTATACGATCGCTTCCGCAGGATACTTAAGAAAAATAACCTCCCGCACATGACCTTTCACGAACTGAGGCACGTAAATGCATCAGTAATGTCTGAGCTTCAAATTGCAGAGAAATATGCCCTGGAACGAGGAGGCTGGAAAACCGATGACGTGATGAAAAGGATTTATACGCACACGTTCTCTAAAACTCGGAAAAAGGCGGATGAGGCTATAGATAATTATTTTGAAGAGGCCATTGGAATCAGCAATGAAAATATTGATATTCAAAAATACAATGCCTGGCTGACCCTGTACGAAAAGGTTCATACTGCAGCGGCCATGGATGAATTTAAGAGGTTTATGCAACACGAAATGCAACACAAAACAAAAACCCCCTGATAAATCAAGGGGTTTAGAGCGGAAGCGGTGGGATTCGAACCCACGAGCCCGTGAAGACTACCTGATTTCGAGATGCAATGCCCTTCGTGGAATTATGAAGAACTTGATACCACTTTGCGGACTTCAAAAATATTATATTTCTGCAGACACTTTAATACCATATAATTTTCTTTTTCGATTTGTGAACTTCTTGTTATAAACATAAAAGGAAATTCACTGTGGAATAAAATGACAAATCAATGCATCTTTACAAATTGGATTTCATTTCACTAAAATATATTACCTTTCAAACGGATAATAATCAAAAATACTCTGTATAGCATCTGCTATATTCATAACGTCTTCGATTTTTAATTCTGTTAATTTTTTATATCCTCGAACCCGTAAATCTAGTAATTTCATTTGTTCACATAAAACAATTCCTTGCATATCCGTTGCAATAACCGGTATGTGTAACGGATCCTCAGATGCATTTTTCAAGACAGGGCATGCAATAATCTGTTCTGTTCGATTAAAATATGCTTTACTCACAACCAGTATTGGAGTATTAATTCTTTCAACTGAAAGAATATCTCCTTGTGCAATCGCATTCATCTTATGTTACCATTGCTCCCTTCCTTCTGCTTCTCCCCACGAAACTTCTTCATAGGGGCCAAGTTTTCCCTGGAATTCTGCAGTTCTCTCCTCTAATGTCTTATGCTTGAATGTCTTAGATAGAATTATACTTCCATCCTTAATCTGAATATCAAGAAACTCGTTAACACGGACTCCAATTGTATCTAACAATTCTTTTGAAAATCTTACACCTTGCCCATTTCCCCACGCTTTTACCTGTGCTATCATAATTCCGCCTCCTTTCGTATATACATAGTATATACCATTACCTCTGAAATATCAATTACTTTACAAATCTTTGTACATATAAATTCAAAGTACTTTTCTTTTCACGCCATTTTACTGCCATCAGAAAAATAGTGTAAAATGATATAAGTAAAATATTGTTTTCTTATTTGACTTTTCATAGTTTACTCAAGCTCTAAACAGTTGCTCCTACCTTTTGATGCTTGAATCATATTATATCGGTAACATTTTGTGATTTATTCGTTTTGGAAGATATCCATCAATCACAACTCATATAACAAATCTCCTAATTCTATTGTATCAGCTCCATATAATTTTTTGTTATCTGACGCCTTAATACTTCGTCACTTAGTTTCCTCATCTGAGCAGTCTGTTCATATACCGTTTTTAATTTTTCAATTGTATATCTTTTCCCATCAACTTTTGTAAATGGCCCATCACTTTCAATAAATAACCTTTCCAAAGGTATATGATCTATAATCATTATACCTTTAGTACTGCTAAGCATATTAGAATTAACAGAAAAATAACATCCTAAATCAATTAGTTTATCCAGCCAATACTCGTTTCCTGAATACCAATGCATAATAACCTTATGATTACCATTCTTTTTTATTATCCTATACACATCTTCCTCTGCTTTTTTGCAATGGATAGTCATTATTTTGTCAACCGCCCTCCCACAAATGAAATCAAACACTCTAAGCTGTATATCAGAAAAGGCGGCATATTCTTTTGAAAAATCCAATCCCACCTCCCCAACATACTTTGTTTTATAGAGATTATTTATAAACGAACTATTGCTAAAGGATATTTTTCCTGCATTCTGTGGATGATAACCTAATGCAAATTGGACATATTGTGTTGGTCTATACAAATCTATGCAAGACTCAAAAATCTCAGGCTGATTTGTAACGCATAATGTATGTTGCTCCAAAGAGTTAATTCTCTTATATGTTTCCGAATGGTTTGCATAAAAATCAAGATGAAAATGCATATCAATCAGTTTATTCATCCTCAATATCCCCTATAAATTCTAACAATTCCATTCCATTAGATTCAGCTTGAGTTCTTATAAATCCATGCAATTCTTCCATAGATTTCATATAAACATCTACAAACTTTTCAATTTCTTCTAGGTTCATTCCACCTAATACAATTAATCTTTCAATATAATACTCTCTATTTCTATGCTTTAAGTAGTTATGTAAAGAAAATAATACAGCCTTTAAATCCGCCGTTTTTCCTGTATCAGAATTAGAAAATCTCTCATTCTCAATAAATGGTAGTCCAATTCTATACTCTTCCTTGAACTTTTCCAGATATTCTTCCTGCACAAGTATCCCATTTAAAGATGCCCTTCTGATTAGGCACGGATAGCAATAACCACAATTTCTCGGTCTCCCTGGAATTCCTTTATCAGCACGCATTGGATGAGAACAAGAAATTGTTTCTCCTGCTCCACGTTTAAATGCTTTTGTTTCTTTTACGCTTTGAACAATTTCACCTTTTGTTTTATAGGCAAAAAAATTCTCCACCTTATGGGGAATCCCTAACTTCTGCAAAATATCATTGAGACATTTTATAAAATGCACATGTGTTGTTCTTGTGCTACAACTTCCCATACGACTTGGTGTCAATGGAATGTTTAGACCAATGAAACCATTCTCCGGAATATATACGGGTACCTCATGCCCCACTAGAGAAGCCACAGCTAAAGCAATGGAAAGAAACAGCAATGATCTGCTTCTACTTGTATTTTCATTATATACGCTTCTCATATCCTCGTTTATATTTCGAGGAACACCCGGATCTGCTTTAAAAATTATTATATCCATATTATTTTCCGGATAATCTTCTTTCAATATTTGAAACAAGTTGTCTATTCTTTTGCCTAATGCAAAATACTCCCTGCATCCCACAAAGCAGATATCTTTACCCTTTTCTAATAAATCTATAGCACCAGAAAATGAATCTAATCCTCCAGAAAATAAGGAAACAGCATCGAACTTTCCCTCAATCATATTATACTTTTTATCCGTAGAAAAATTTCTGAATTTTGTTTCTGCCTTACGGAAATCCAATTCCCATAGATCTCCACTGAGAAAGTCCAAGACCTCTTCTAATTCTTTTTTTACGTATTTCCACTTATCTAATTCTAAAACCGGTATCGAAATATGTATATGTCTTGTCCAATTATCTCCTGTCTCCGCTAAAACAGCACTACTCCTCGGTACTCGTTTGTCTGCCACATAAACACTGGCAGCTATTGTAATCAAGTCTTCATAAATTTCATCTAAATTATCTTTACCAAACCTTCTCCAAATTGCCTCAAAATCTACTTTTAAATTTGACTTTGGACTCTCATCCAGCATATCAAATATTATAGAGTCATCAAATAAAGAACTCAGATTCTCTATTTCTCCTTTGTTAATCCAAATCTTCATATTGCCCCTCCATCTTTTTTAATTTATCATAACATTCCCTGCATACAGAGGAAATATACTTCTGCCCCTCTGGGCTTGCGTAATCCAAATCTAATTTTTTCTCCAATTGCACATCTGCTACAATTCTATTTTCAATTGCAGAACTCACCTGACTCATTAGTCTGTCATAGTTATCCGATAAGCTTTGGTTTGAAAATATTTTCTCAGAAAAACAAGTTTCAAAATTTTGAATAGCAAATTGAATTATAAATTCTAGCAAAAATTCTTCACTATCTATCTCTTCTAAATCCTTAAACTGATTAATCTCCAACCGTTTCAACGTATCTGATAGACTTTTTCTAATTATCTGCATATCTGTAGTATTAATATCACGCGCAAAATAATCAATAAGCCCTTTGTAAAGTTCTTGTCCTGTTTTGTTTAATAATGTATCTATGCCAATATTCTCTGCAGCACTTATTATACCATTTCGCTGTACAGAATTAATAAAATTCATAACATTGCCCGCTACTACAGCAACATTACTTTTTCCTAAATGTGTAGACATATATGCATCTGCGTATTTAGAAATTGCTTTACCAACTCCTGTATTACCGTTAGTTCCTTTAGCCATTCTGGTTACTGCCCCTTTTGCTCGTTTCCACTGTTCATTTTTAGGTGGAATATATCCTTTTGAAGTCCCCATATTCGTCTCCTAATCTATTTATCCGCTGTAATTGTTTTAATAGTATCTTCACTAACACCATTTTTCTCTAATTCACTTATTACTTCTGTAAATCCTTTCTTATCCGCTTGAAACATCGAGCTTAATATTGTAACAACTGGCAGGTTGATTTCTGAACTTTTCATCTTTTTAATAATATCCCTGATTTCAGAACGATAATCTGGATAGATAATATAAATCATTTGTATTTTTTCAAGAATATCTTTATTTTCTTTGAATTTCTCAATAAGGGCATCTATTACTTTCGTATATTTGATCTCTTTGTTATCCTTTAATTCCTTTATCAGTCTGCTAAACTCAGTTGCTCGTTTAGACTGTAATATCTTATTAAAAGCTGCAAGTTCTATTTTACTCAAGGAATCAGATACACTTACATTGATATCCAACGATTCTCTTGTTAAGTAAAAATATTTAAGTAAATTTTTCTCATATAAATTAATTGGGTCAGATCTTAGCCATCTGATAATTTTATCATCTGACCATTTGCGATACTGTTCTGGTATTTCCTCATTATTTATTGCACTATTTGTTATTTCCTCCAATTCATGAATTTTAGAATTGCCCTGGTCTTCTACCGACCATTTGTATAATTCCTTAAATCGTTGAGTGTCAATATATTCTAATGCCATCAATTTTGCCAATATTGAAAAGTTAAAGGTCTTATCTGCTTTATAATAAATTTCAGCCAATCTTTTCCTAATCAAAAATGAATTTAAAAAACGTTTCGCCTGCCTTGGATTACCTTTCAGGGTGCTTGCTATAACATCACTGGTTTTATATATTATCTCAAATATTTCTTCAAATTCATCTAATTCGTAGCCATTAATAATAGTATAATCATACTGTTCAAAAGCAGACTTCACAAATTCCAAGTTGATTTTTTCTCCAATAACAAAAACATTTTTTGCCTGCGCATATCTAAGCAATATTTCCAAACAATCTTCTTCTTTTATGGCAGTTTTTCTTGATAAATACAACTCACAAATTAACAGTAACAAATAATTTTTAATATCCACTTCTGATAATTCTGGTATATGAATCGGCAACTGTATAATCTTTTCGATATAGCTATCAGAAAAATCGTCTGAGTCCTCTGTTATCTTAGGATATTTGTTTTCAATAGAATATTTAATTACTTGATTATCAACAGCTATAACAAATGTAGTCTTTGGCACCGATAAAAATAATTTTATTGCTTCAAGTGTCTCTATTACTCGCTCAGGAGTACATCTATCTAAATCATCAATCATAACTATCAAATTATCAATTTCAGATTTATTAATTAATTCAGTAAATTCTGCCCGAAATAACCTAATATTTTCTACCGTTGTATTTTGATTGTCTTTTAATTCCTTATCAGTCCAAACTTCTTTCAAATCATCTAATATTTCTTTTCTCTTATTTTTTGTGAAATACTGGGCTACAGACAATGTAGCAATTGCTGGATTGACTGCACTCATGATCAAGGGTACACCATGCTTAATAGCCGTTGCCCCTAATTTCAAAAAGTTAATGCGCCCAATTAAATTTTTAATTTCATCTTTTAATCCTGCAAAAGCAGGTTGATTATCCATCAGTGTACGCAGTAAACTTTCCATAATCGCACTTTTAGCATCATCATACCCCTCAAAAATCCACGAGTTTAATGATATACAAACCAGTCTTGTCTTTGTCTTGTCGCGTTCTTCAATATTCTTTTCTACTAATTTTAGCAATGTAGATTTTCCAGCACCCCAACGACCAAAAAGCCCAATTGTCAAAGGATTCAATCTCTTATTCGCTGTAATATCCGTAATCAGTTCTGCAAACGGTTCATATGCTAATAAATCAATATGAGATTCTCTATCTAACCACATTTTTCTCCTCCTCTTATCTCGCTAAATATTAAATTTATGCTATAAGCCACCTTCAAATCTTTATATTTATTTTACCATTTATTCTTGTTCCACCTAGCAATACAAACACCCGTTCAAAACCAATGTCATACATCACCGCAATCATTCATTGCAAAGCCTTTTTGCATATATTCTTTTAATACGCTACTCGCCCATATCCTGAATTGTGCTCCCCTTAATGATTTTACCCAGTAGCCAACAGATATAATAGCATACAAATTATAATAATAAATCTTAATTTGGGTAAACAACAGTCGTAAGCCTATGCGGTAACTGCCCGGCTTGGCTCTCTTTTATTTAAAGACTCTGTATGTAATTTCATTTCAATGTAACTGCAGCAAGCTCTCCGAGCCGCAACAATACCTCTTTCCGGTAGTATTGGCTGGCATATCCTGCTAGTCTATCATAGTCCAATTCATTTTTCTGTATATACTCCAAAAGAATTTGATCCGGCTCCAGAGCGTCCATGGCCAGCTTCTCTTTATTTTCAATTACATCTAGCAACTGCAAATAACGATAATTATCATTGGTAACCTCAGATGGCGGCCTACGCAGGATAACTCCCAGCTTTTCCTCCACTCGGTTGCCCTTTTGCCTGAATGCATTGGTGGCATAAGTTTTGTACTTCGGCAGCTGTGTGGTAAGTCCAATTCTATTAAAGAAGAATGGACCCGTTTCATAACCAATCCTCTGTCCGTCCTTGACCAGATACATATCCCGCATAATCTGCTCAGGATTCAATTTCGTTTTTCCAAAGGGTGTTTCCTGTGCTTTATAATAGATTCCTTTTTGATAACGTTCCAGGCCATTGTTATCCGCAATACGTTTCAGATTCACATTGACAAGTATTTTTGCCTGATCAAGTTCGATTTGAAATTGTCCTGCCACCTCGCGGACAATTTCGTCCGTATAAATGGGAACGCCGAAAGGGAATCTGCGGATATTATCCTCTATATATTGTCCATAGCCCGCTTGTTCCATTTTCTCACCACCTTTGTAATTATTATATAATACAATAGTAACTATTGTATATTTATAATAACACAATTTTCCTTAGCATAATTGTCTTTGAAATCCTACCATCTAAATTATCAGGAAGTACAAGAGATCCAAAGTAATCTATAAACGCTTTTCTAATTGATTAACAGCCTCCTTACCTTCAAGTCTTGAGTACACGAGGTTATCACTTTGGGATTTCAACTCTATTCTAGACAGAACATCATCCAAATGAAGTTTCTCAATCAACCCATTCATGACAAAAGATTTATTTCTGTATTTGTCTCCGTTTTGGATTGCAGCAATCGTTACACCGGCACCCAAAATAACTGTATGTGCTCTCATAATTACTCTATTTTTATATCTCAAATGTATAAATAAGGATTTGGTTTCTGCCTACACCCACCATATATCAGCAGATGAGTATTCAATATTGTCAATTCGTCAAATTATTGATAAAATGTGGTTTCTACATTGGTATCTTCCAGTTACTTTTTAACTTCATATATTTTTTATCTTCCATTTTGGAATCATAGTAATTAGCATCCTCATTATAAACCACCTGCGACGTCAGCAGTTCATGATATTTTCCCAATTTTCCAATGCTAGTGAGATCATTAATTAATGATTTATATATTGCATTGAATCCAGTTTGCGGAATCCAGTCCTTTAACTTTCCAAGTACACCGATTTTAGCAGAAAAGTTTGGGATTGATGGTAACACTCCTTGAGAAAACAAAGATCCAATATTATATGCTTGAATAATCGGTGACAATGTTACTCCTTGTGGAGTAGAAACATAATATTTTTCACAAATCTGTTTCATTAATATTTCTACGTGATTTACAAGTTTGTTGGCTTCACGAATAGCTTTTTGTGATTTATCTTCTGAGAAAAGTTCATCAATTTCTAATAATTTTCTTCTAGCTTCAACAAATGCCCCTTCCTCTTTCATATGCAAGGCTACATTAATTGCATCTTTGGGATTTCCAGACTTTTCTGTGATCGCAGCAGAAAATAAAGGCATTGTATATTTTGTAATTACAGGTTGAGTTGAGGCAAATACTAATTTAACAGTTTCCTCTACCGGTACATTCATTGCTTTAATAAGTGTTTGACACCAATTTGGTTTTTGTGGAAATAACCTTTGAAAATAGTTAATTTGGAATGCATCTCTGATCGGATGTAAAATCAGAGTACCTCCCATTTGTTTTGCTACTAATGTATAAAATATGGTTCGATATGCCAACCAACTTAAATTTGCCATAAAAAGTTCTGTTTGCCTGCCTATATGTGCCTCTCGAACATTACCTTCTTTATCAATAACAGTATAATCTGATGTAATTGGCTTTCCGCGAGAATCTAGAATAACCGACGTATTAACTTGTTTTTTTGCAGAATTATCTTGTAATTCGCTAAAAATCATTTGTGTCAACTTGCTATATTTTTCAATATCAATTTCATTGTGGTTACCCGCCAGCATTTTTTGAGTAAGATAATATACGCTTGAAGACATATCCCAAGTAAAAATATTGTGCATTTTGAGCAATTCAAAAAAAGGCTTAAAATCATTATCTGTGAAGACCCCGCCCTCTACACGCGGAATTATATTGTTGGAAAGTTTATCGGTTTCTCGAAGTAATACTTCATAGTTCTTTTCGTCAATATTTACTTGTCCTAAAAAAGGGAAAAAACTTGCCCTCTCTTCTCTATATTGTTGTTTATAATCATCAATATAACAAACATCGTCGAAAAATAATATAGCTTGTATTAACGTCTCGAATGCAAGAATATCTCCATCCATAGTATGCTTATTACAAACCTCAATGTTTCCTAACAATCGTTGAATAGCCGTTAATGTAGAATTATCTATAATTGCCCTTCTCATTCCCCGTCTCTTCCTTCTTCTATTTTTTATATTTTCTTATTACAACAAAACCATCATATTGTGGATTAAGCCCATCGTCTGTAGTACAATTACAGAAAATGAGGTTATCCTAACGTTTGTTTTTATTTCCACAAATTTTAAAGTGTTTATTCTATCTCAGCGTAGTAATGTCCTTGCATTATTCCAAATTCAACAATTGAAAGAAATAAATTTTCGCCACAGAATAACATTTAATAAGTTTTTTCCATTCTGCCGAAAAAGCCTACACGAAATATATACTCATATAGATGACAGTCAGCTGCAGGTTGTCGTCAATGCAAATCCGTTATCCATGATATTCAGCTGAACATTATGGTTTCTTAATTATAACTGGCCGTTCAGATGAAGTTCATAACACACGATTGATAGCTGTGGTCACGGCTTGATCATGTCTAAAAATCGGCGGTATCTTTCTTGCACTTGTTTTTTCTGCCGCGGATTTATATACGATCTTTTCCAACTATCGGAAATTGCTTGGGGATCCAGTATGGCAATTATTTTTTCAAAGATATTCTCATCGCACTCACGTGCCAACTGCAAAAACACCAAGCAACCGTCATCATCAAAGTCTATTGCAGAAGAAGCATTCAGTTGCTTGATGATTGCTGGTACATTTGAGGAAAGGATCTCTTTTGCCACCGCTCCATCCGTCTTAATCAGCTCCCTCAAGGCATAAAAACTGATTTTCCACCAATGTCCAGTCAGCAACTCCGCAGGGATTCCATCTTTGAATACACTGACGGCACATTGCGGCGCAATCATCGCAAGAGGTGAGTACATGACCTGTATCCTATCCTGATTGTATTCCACAAACCGACGCGCTATTTTCCAATCGCCAATATGGAGTCCAATACAGATGTCTACAATCTCGCTATATCTACACCAACTGTCTTTTGCCATATCTGAAAGTCTAACTATGTCAACTGAGGCGACAATTTCCTTAGCTTTCTGTCTGTCATATTGTCCCACAAGACACATGATTTCATGAATGCTTTGCCAATCCCGCGGAAGACTATTTGAAATTGCGGTGCAAATTCTGCTACCGGTAGCACCTCCACCAAAGCTGCCGCCGTTTCTCTCTCCTCTTTTGTGGCTCGATGTCCGCCCAACAAACTCATTCCGCATATGTACAGAAAAAACTTAAAATTGAAGAGATATATTGCATGTATCATATCTTTTTTAAAATATTCTCTATAAATAGGCAGTAGTTTCCGTACTGTTTCGTGTACACATGTTGGGGCGAGATGTGCTATGGAACATAGGAAATCTGACAGTTCAGCTATATTTGACACGACTGTTTTGGAGCGCATCTCCACTATCATCGGACATAGCATCTCTCGAATCCGCGCATCCCCCTGCTTGGGGAGAGAGCATATCAAGCGGTTAAACAATTGCCCCCATGCATATAGGTTGGGTCTTCTCTCCTGCATCATGGATTGTATCATTTGTGCCCAATCAACCTTTTGTGTGAACCGTGGAGATCGCTTTTTGTCGGTGTTAAAAAGCGTGTTAATAAGATGAGAATACGCGTAGGCTGTCTCACTGTCGGCATGGGCGATCCAGTCAAGGAGCAAGGTCTCATGTTTATCCAAATACCATTGCCCGTTCTTTTCGTATCGCACTGTAAACACTTTTTCCATGAAGAACGCAATACCAGCACGTGCATGAGAGGTTTCCACATCCTTTAGGCACTCTAACGCCGAAGATATCATCTTTTCATTGATAAAGGTCTCCTCATGACGATAAGCGAAAGTGTAACCCAGCAGTCCATTGCACAGCCACACAAGGCCTAGCGGCATAATCTCCTTTTCCACAAAAGATGTCTCGATAGCCGTATATAACATCTTTTTCTTTTCCGTTGAGGCATCTTGGAGAAATTGTGCAATAATTACCTTTGCGCTTTCCATATGGACAATGCGCACATCATCTACAGATAGTACGATTTTTTGACTCACCAGATATTGCAAATCACCATCATCCCATGCCAGAGAACTGTCAACACGCCGCAGGCAGTTGCACAGCCAGCGATAATTTACGCAATTATCCAACTGCACAATTTGAAATACTGCAATTGCCGCAGCCAGCAGACCGCAGTCGTGATGTGAGCAAATCGTTTGATACTGTTCTTTCATAGTCTGCCAACCGCCGCGAAGGATGTAGTTGAACTGCCATGGTGTGGCCGCTTTTTCAGCCCCCTCCAGACGCCTTTCAATTGGTGAATCCATAAAATTAATACCGATCTGGTTATCACACTGATGTACAATGGGTGTAATTTCCTTCTTCCTTGCAAGAAAGTTGTCATGCAAAATTTTTACGGCATCCTTATTTGTCAGCAGGATTGTATCGTGCTGTACAGCAGGTGAAATTGTCTTTGCAAATAGAATTTTTGTGTTTAGACGTGTCTGTTCAGTGATTACCTCAATTGCTTTTTCCGAAAGCCGCTGTGCATCATCAATGATATAGAGCGAAGGCTCCGTGTTGTATGGAATCATTGGAACATTTAGATTTTCTATTGCCTTATAGCGGTAGACTTTCCAGCCTTTTCGATGGAGGTCATAAGCCGCCTGATAAACAGAGATGGATTTTCCACAACCGGTCTCGCCTTGTACCACTACATGATCCACAATCATCAACTGTTTTTCAATTCTTTCTACTTGCGGAAACTTGGGACACGCTTCCACATCTGCTGGCGTCAAACGGTAACCCATGATAGCATGCGATATGTTACGTTGGTACGAAAAATCCAGCTCTTCCCAAAGTTCTGTATCTACCGGCTCATAGAAGGACTCCTTCGTTTCTGCTTTCAACGCATCAATTCTCTTTAATATTTCATCGACATGTACTCTTGCCTTTTCATGGAAGAAACGCAAATTAGCAGACGTGTAAACACGGTTGTTCTTGACAATGTTGCACGCTGGGCAAGACGGAAGATAGTTTTCAATAGAATCTACGATAAATCCGGCTTTCTCCAGCTCCAAAAGATATTGCTTGACCTCGTCATCATAGCACTCTCCCATGTTGGATGGAATAATGTGATCCACATGCATATCGCGCTGCTGTATCGTACGACCACAGTAAACGCACTTCTCTTTATAGGAGACAAATATGGCTGTCCGCAAATACGAACTGTCTTTTCTATATGGATGAAACATGCACCATTCCTCCATTCTAGTACCATCTCTTATAATCACTCTAATAAAACCACCACACCTTTACCGATCTCCTCGTGGTTTTTCCTGTTCGGTCCAAGTCTCGCCTTTAATATTTCCTTCGCCATCCATATAATACAAACAATTATAGTTCAATCGACCAAAGAAGTGCGTAACATGTGGAGTGAATAACTGTTTTTCTCCGCCAATAAGCCATATTAATACATAATTGTTATTCTTTAGCCATTCACAAAAGACTTTCTTTTTAAACAATGCACATGACTGGGTATTAATATTCAAACCTGGGTCTCTAAAAACAACGACATTATTCTTCATCCATTCTCCAGGATTTTCTTTATTGTTTGTTAGTCCCACTTCTTCGATTATCTTTTTGGAAGGCATATAAAATGATGAGTTTTCATCCTCCATGTGATCAAAGCTACTTGTTGAAAACTCATATTCGTATAATGGAACATGATATTCACATTCTGGACCTTTATCGTATACTTCTTTTACAGACCAATCGGTAATATTATCATAGCATGGATGCCAAGGATATTCTCCCCAAAACCGCTGATTACCTGTGTTCGGTACATAAATCCAGTCTGGGCTCCCTAACCGTTTGCCAGAAAAATAAGTTTTATATGCGTCAAAATCTCGCTGGTTAATTATGCAGGTATTGATTCTGTACCATAATTCAGGTTCTCCATGTTTATCATCATCAATTATAGTTTTTATTTTCCAATCACAAAAAGAACGTAAGGTTAACCATTGTTCCCCTGTTTCCGGTTCGGTTGTACAAATAATCTTCCGAAAGTCTGGCAATGTCGTTTCATCCCATAGCCACCTTTTTTGCTCTGCTAAATCCTCAGAATCAAATTTAAAATGGTATGGCCGCCACCAGCGATATACTTTATCATCATAGCAAATATCCTTTTTAGCTTCAAACCAATAGGTAGGATCCATTTCCCTCACATCAATTTGCCATGGTCCCCAAAACTTACTATCATCCATGTCAGCATAACCTCTATCATCAAAATATAAGTTATTAGATAAATGTCCTAGCAATTCATAATAAGCAATCCACTGATACTTCTTTCCAATCCTTTCTATTAGGCCTCCATTTCTCCTATACGAATCTCCACAATAAATTCTTTCAAATTCTTCAAACAGTTTCGAGGTCCATCCTAATGCATAAGCTCTCTTAATTACCCATCGCTTAGCCCATTCTAAATCAACTTTGGCATTACATTCTGAAACACCTTCATGGTGTAGCCATTTTAGATATTCTCGCTGTGTTTCATCAAGCTTCTTGCTTAATGTGTCAAAATAGGATTCTTCATCGCTTTTTTCTTGAAATTTTTCTTCAGAAATATTGTCATCATCAAAATCCTCTTGAGCTTCAAAACCCATCTCTTGATCATCAAATTCGTCTTCACTTTCCTGATATAAACTTAATAAATCCGCTTTGTCTCCAATCAGGCTATTTATCCATGCTTTTGCATTTATCTTCCTTGTCTCTTCCTCGGATACTCTTTTATTCAAGATTTCCATATACTTGTTTTTCAGTTCTTCTGGCAGACTTTCAGCAAAATCAACATTAAACTCATAGCAGGTTTTTGGTCTAGGCTCTGATAGATTGGTTGCTGTCCAATCCGTAACATCTTTCATGGTGTACTTTCCAAAATCATTTAAAAACCCTTGAACCGAGCTTTTTATTGATGAACACTCTCCTTCCAGCGCATTGATGTCAGAAGGTAATGGATTCTCCAACGGCCAGGTACTTTTATATGGCGGACGAAATTCTTCAATATTTCCAATCACATATCCCTTTTTATTATGAGCATATTCAATAATACCTCTGGCATAATCCCGAATCAACATATGCGGATTTTCAACTTTCTCAGTGAATTGATGTTCAATTACACTTCTAACAATCTCGTCAAAACTAACCTCGTTCGGTAAATTTACCACTGCTCCATATACTGCTGCATATAGTCCATTTACTACATATGAATCATCTAACCCGGAATATTTACTTAAAAAATCAGGTATCTCATAAGGTATGCGTGAAAAAACTTTTGCCAGTGCTTTTATTGCTGACTGCCTTAACATTCGCTTCGAGGATGAGCTTGTCCAAAGTAACACAATAGCAACCAAACGTAGCCGCTCATGCTCCACATTCCCCAGATTTTCATGATTAACCCAATTAATAATTGTCCTGATTGGCGACTCCTTCTCGCCATCACTTTCTGAATAATCATGTGTAGATATATATGTAGTCCAAAAACGATCTCGTTCTGCCAATGATAACTTCAATAAATTTTTATCCAGAAAATCCGCATTCCAAGGATGGCCTGGCTCTGTAGATAGCGATAACAATGTATCCAATGCCATATTACCAAAAAAAGCAGAGTGCACTTTATTCAAATAACTTAAGGAATTATCACTAATCGAATCTTTCGAACGTAGTAATATCCCTTCAAGAAATGTATCATCCAAGTACTGCTCATATTTCCACTCATTATCTTCATCAAATATCAAAAAATCAAGTAGCTCTTTATGAAACTTTTCAGGTACAGCGATACCAAGAGCCTTTACAATCCCCCAGTATTGATATTTATCAATTATTGCTTTTAGGGCTGAGTCCTAATTAATTAATTTTTGAAATTCATCCTCATTCTGGCATGTTGCAACAATAGCATTTGCAATAGCAAAATCACTAAATCTTTCATATGTAAATCGTAGTATTTCAGTTTTAATCCCATCACTATCTACATCAACATCAAATGAGAAAAGTCCCTCACTAATTAAAATATCAAATAAGGCTCGCTCTCCATTGCTTCCGCTATCAAATTGATTGATTATTCTTTCCGCCTCATTAACAGGGATACCCCAAAGACGATCTGGATATAGTTTTTTCACCATTGCAGATACTACACTGCGTACTGTGTCCGTTCTATATGTTCCTTTAATCCTTCTTACCACATCTTGAATACTATCAAGATAGAATCCAAACAGATTATTATACCCTCGCAGACCTTTTGGAAATTCTTTTAACCCACTTTCTTTCAGTGCCTTACAGATTATTTTAAGAAATAGCGGATTACTAAATTCTGGTGCCAAAAAGGGGACTGCAGGTATACTTATATCCTGCTTACTCAGGTATTTTAAAGCAGCTCTTTTCTCATATCCTGCAAAACCTCTGTGTACTATTTCTGGAATGTTATTCAATACTACATCAGGGATAATAAAATCGGTATAGGTATTGCGGCAACTAAAAATAATTGCAATATGTTTAAATGGCTGCAACTCCAAAATAAATTTATTTATGTATGAATACCAGTCTCTTCTATAATTTCCTTCATTAATTGCATCAATTACAATAAGAGTATTGGTTTTATATGTTACCCCTAACGTTTCCAGGGCACCTAGAATACTCGAATTACTATGGTTTGTCAAATCTAATGCTTCAGCCAGAAAACGAATTGGATCCCCGCCATGGTAATGCTCCCCTAACAAAAAAATCGTAGGTAGTGCATTATCAATTCTCCTCAATACAAAATCACATAACAAGTGTGATTTCCCACTACCAGCTTCTCCAGTAATCAATAATCGTCTCAATTTCCCAGCTTGAATTTTCTCGTTTTTTAATAATTGATCGTATTGATCGAGAACTCTACTAACACTATTTATTTGACGATTGATATCTGCCCTATCATTTCGAGTTTCTGGTTCCTTAACATTCATATTATAAACAAAGTCACTTAAATCATTTAAGATATCAATCAACGCCTTAATTTGGTCACAATAATCAGAAAGTCTAGAAAACAAAATATCATCATCATCTTTAAATTCTATTACATCAGCAACAAATCCATCATATTTTTCTATAAGATCTATGAGAGCCTGCTCCTTTTCAGGCTTAAAGACATTGCATTTAGTAATAGATTCAACATCTTTTCTACACTGATAGACCTCAGATACAATGTTTCTAATTTCATCTTTCCATTCGGCTGCTCTATCAATGCACGTAAGCATCTTCACAATAGGAAGTTCTACGTGATTTTCAGGGGTAAAACGCTCTCCTAAACATGCTTTAGCATTCTTAGCAATGTTTTTCAATTTCTCACTTGTAACTACCGCCGCATTAAACCAATAAAGTATCTTACCAGTATAAACCGGATCATCTTTCTGAAGAATGTCAATTAATTCGCTCTTTCCCCAATATATGAATTCAATTTTACTCCCCTTTTCAAAAGCCATCTTTTCCCGTTTTCCCTTATATGAATTCCATGTGTCCAGAGCAGTTACTACTTGCTCTCCCTTTTTATTTTTTCTTCTGCTATCTGTTCTGTCTCTTGGCACGCATACATAGTATTTTCTCATATTAGGGTGCTTTTCTATCGCACTTTGTACGGATTCATCAATCTGGCTCCACTGACTTAAATCTAATGCTTCGGTAAAATATTTTGCCTGCCATGCCCATTCTGTTCCGTCAGAACAGATCCAAAAACACTCTACACCCGCATCTCCTCCAGCGCCCTCTTTTCTAATAAAGGATTTTGCGTTCTTTGGTGGATTCAATCTTGCGAGTTGGCATACCAATTCTTCAAAGCCATTTTGTTGGCTGCCATCGCACTCTCTTATACTCTTAAAATCAATATTAACCATCATGTGCATTTTCTCCTGTTTTAAAGTTAATCATAAATTATATAACAGGCATAGATGTCCCTTTCTGTAAAATGATTACTCCAAATATAAGTAGGGTAAAAATTTACTCCACTTATATTTCTTATATAAATAATCTTGAATATAGACTAATAATTGTACACCAGAGGTGGAATTTCGTTTTGCATAACTAATTCCCTACTCTTTTTTACCCTCACCCAGCAACTTCATTTCCATATCTTCCAATGCTTTTATATAATCCTTCTCCACTTTGGAAATTTCGTCCAAATTCAATGTTTTAAATTTCTTATATTCTTCTTTCGCTTTTAACTCCGCTGCCTTTGCACTGATCTTTCCGGCATGAGTCAGTATTTCATGTTTGGACAGTTTCAAAAAGCCATCCAGCGTCTCAATCCAATCAGACATATACATGGGGATTCTTCTACGAGCCTGCATCTCTGCGAACTCAAGATAAGCAGAAACAACACTGTTAAGTGCGGATAATTCTTCTTCCGTACAATATTTTTTTGCTACCAATGCATCCGCCTGAGTGGGTATTTCTCCTTTAAAACTGAACATACCCATATATGGCTTTTGTGCATCCGCTGAATAATATATTTTCTCTGCTGCAGTCTGTCCATGTGCAGCCCAATGCATTTTATTTTGAACGGTTTTAAAAAACATCATTGACACTTCTGTTCTTGGATCGTAATCAATACTTGTAGCATAGATATCCAATACTTTTCTCCAAAATACCTTTTCAGAGGAACGGATGTCTCTGATTCTTTCCAATAACTCATCAAAAAATATTCCGCCACCATTATTTTTCAGCAAATCATCATTCATTGCAAAGCCTTTTCGCATATACTCTTTTAATACGCTGCTCGCCCATATCCTGAATTGTGTTCCCCTTAATGATTTTACCCGGTAGCCAACAGATATAATAACATCTAAATTATAATAATCAATCTTATATGTCTTGCCGTCAGAAGCAGTTGTTGCATAATTTGCAACAACTGAATTCCTAGCCAGTTCGCCTTCTTCAAATATATTTTTTATATGACGCGAAATCGTAGACTTATTACGCTGAAATAGCTCTGCCATTTGGTCAATAGAAAGCCATACTGTATCATCATCAAAAGTAACTTCCATTTTTGTTAACCCGTCTTCGGTCTGATACATGATTATTTCAGAATTCATTTTATTTTCCCATCTTCTCTCATGTTTTATTTAATTTGCATGTTCTACCATCTTTTTATTTAAAACCTTAACATCATTTTATGATAAATTGTAAAATAATTCAATCAAATAATTACAGTTTGACTCATTATTCGATTATTCCAGTATGCCGTATAATGGGGTACTTGATAGTAAATACATGATGTCTCTTTACACTGAGTTCATTTATTTTGTATATCCAGTGATACATCAAGCACAATGTTTATTTTTTCAAAAATATCAACAACTTTTCATGCTGTCTAAAGCGAAACACCTTTCCATTTCAAAAAAATGGATACGCTATTAAAGTAAAATATGCACATTAGGGCAACTGGAAAGTGACGTTCTCTGAATGCTTCAATTGGCAGTGTTGAGTTGCATGTCCAAAATAAAATTATAAATTTTTCCATCTTTGCAGAAATTACATACATAATGCTATGTTTATCAGGTGTAAGGACAAGCTCAAAGCTGACCTTACACCCATTATGTACCTTGACAATTTCATAGCACCCACCGGAAGTTATACAGGTTTCGCGGACAGTGTGCCAAGATGCTGAATCGGCAGAGCACGCCCACGTATAAAACAGCGCATAGCGCGGCCTGAAAAGACGCGGTCAAAATGAGCGCAGGAAATGAGCCGGTATGGGTGCGTATGTTCAGAAAGCTTAGTATATCGGCTTTTAAAAAAATGCAGAATGGAGAAAAAAATGAAAAGACAATCTTTATACAGTAAGCAGTCTATCAAACGGATTAGTGACTATCCTGATGTCCTGACCGTCGAAGAAACAAGTGAGATCTTGGGGGTATGCACTAAGACGGTTTACAAGATGATCAAAAAGGGCGATCTGAAGAAGCAAAATGTCGGACGTCTTTTCCGCATCCCTAAAAGTTATATTATTGCCTACCTTGACATTGAAAACAAAAAATAGCAACCCCATCTCGTGGTGTGAATTTGGCATAAGTTGTTGTAGTTTGTTGGCGAAAAGTAGTATAGTATTATATGTCAATGGTAGGTGGAATAACCGCTGAAAGGAGTAATGATTGATTATGTTAGCGGGACATCTACAAGAAAAAGGCGGAAAATATTATGCCGTTTTGAATTGCAAGCACCATGACGGTAAACGCTTCCCTAAATGGATTCCAACCGATTTACCGGTGAAAAAAGGGAACAAACGGCTGGCTGAGAAAAAGCTTGATGAATTCCGAAACCTTTACAATGAATATGGTGAACTTATTTCAGAAACAGAGAAAATAGTTTCTCCTCCAATTCCGGAGAAAAGCAGAACTGTTGTATCCAACACCGCAGATATGCTGTTTGCGGATTATATGCTGTACTGGCTTTCTTATAAGGAAACAGAGGTTGATCCGGTAACCTATGCCGGATATTGTGATTCAGTTGAAAATCATATTTACCCGTATTTCAAAAAACTTGGCCTAACGCTGTCTCAACTAGAGCCGAAACACCTACGTGAATTCTACAGATTTGAACGTATTGGAGACCCTGAACACGGGAAAGACGGTAAAAAAGGAACTACCGTTGTGCGCTACCATTGCAATATCCATAATGCGTTGGAAGTGGCTATGGAAGACGGATTGGTTGGAAAGAACGCTGCCCATAAGCAGCGCCCCAAGACGGATAAATTCATTGGCAGTTTTTATCTTCCGGAAGAGGCACTGGAGTGTATACGTCTGGCAGAGGGTACCTGGCTGGAACTTGCCATTCTGTTCGGTCTGTTCTATGGGCTTCGCAGAAGTGAGATTGTTGGCTTGAAATGGCAGAATTTTGATTTTGAACGAAACCTGTTTACGATAGCCCATACTGTCACCACATACCAGCGCAAAGGTCAAAAGAGAGTATGCTATGCAAAAGACAAGGCGAAAAATAAATCCAGTATGAGAACGCTTCCGCTTATCCCCTTATTCCGGGAAAAGCTGCTGGCCTTGAAGGAGCAGCAAAAGGAACACCGCCAGCTCTTTGGCAATTCCTACAACCGTCAGTATCTGGGGTATGTTTATGTCAATGAAATCGGCGAACTTATTAAGCCGGACTATATCTCATCGACTTTCTCAAAGTTCCTGAAGAAGAATGTCTTGCGGCATATCCGGTTCCATGATACCCGGCACAGCTGTGCGAGCCTATTACTGCGAAATGGTGTCTCCATGAAGGAAATCCAAGCCTGGTTGGGTCATAGCGACTATGGTACCACTGCAAACCTTTATGCACATCTGGATATGGAGGAGTCTATGCTGATATCCGCAGAGCGGCTGAGCACCGGTCTGTTCGAGACATTACCCGAATCGGCAAACCCTGACTCTGGAAAGCCTAATCAAAGTACCGAAAAAAAAAGAAATGGTTACGTAGGATAGCGTAACTCCGTTGCATTTCATAACCGTATAATTAAGAAGAATGAAGGGGTTTGAATTCACTTCACAGAAAGAGTACGATGCCCGGAGGGACATCAACGGGGAAACGTAAAAAGGAGTTGTCAGTCGCAACTGACAACTCCCTCCATAACAATGGGTTTCAACCTTCTCAAAGCTGACCCATTGGAAAAGACTGACGGAGAGTTAGGGATTCGAACCCTAGGTACCGGTAGGTACACTGGTTTTCGAGACCAGCTCCTTAGGCCACTCGGACAACTCTCCATATTAATTTTAATCAACCGGACTCATCTAGACGATGGTACCACATTCCATCCAAGTCCAGGAAGTAAGAAAGAAAACTGGAAAGAAACATGAAAGAAAATGTTTCAGTCAAAACCAAAAATCCAGTATTCATGCGGTACTAGAGCTACCAAAGTTCCACGAAATCTATTACCTTTCGAGTCAGGGCCGTTATGACCACTTCGATACGCTTCCCTATTATATTTTAATGCACACAGCCCCTACAACTATAAAGCATAGTGCAGAAAAACCAAATTACTTACTAAAGGCAGTGATAAACAGCTCAACGCCTATTTTCTCCAGCATCCGCCCGGTTTTCACCTGTTCTTCCATATCCGCGGCAAACTCCAGGGCTTCCCTCAGACGGGCAGAAGAAAAATTCCTTGCCTGTCCCAAATATTTGTTCACTGCAAAGGGCGGTACTCCCAGCATCTCGCTCATAGAGGAGGATGGATAGTTCAGCGCCTGTAAATTCTTCGCCTGCAGCAATATATTAAAATGCCGCGTAATCAGAAACAGAATTGACATCGGCTTCTCTCTCACCGAAAGCAAATCATAGTACAAATCCAGGGCTTTCCGCGGCTGCTTTGACCCAATGGCATCGATCATGAGAAATATCTTCCCTGTGATCTGTGTGGTAATGACGGCTTCAATATCCTCATTCCTTATAATCTCTCTGCCATAGGTATAGCTGACCAGCTTCTCCACCTCGTTGCAGATATTCACCATATCCGATCCGGTTTTATCCAGAATAAAAGCAACCGAGGCTTCGGTAATCTTCTTCCCCTCCTGCTCCAGCATGGAGGCAACAAAGAGCTTCAAATTCCGTTCGTCCAGGCCGTTCATCTCCGATACGGTTCCGTGATCCTTCACCAGCTTATACAACTTGCCCCGCTTGTCAATCTCAGCCTCCACGAAGACAATCACCGTGCTGTCCGGAGTATCGGCCAGCAGCTCGCTCAGCTCACTCTGGGACTTGAACAATCCGCTGTTCTCAATGACAATCAGACGACGGTCACTGAAGAAGGGCAGGGTCTGCGCCGCGTCATGGATCTGCCTGGGCTCTGCGCTCTTCCCTTCAAAATAGGAATAATTCATCTCATCGCTGTCCGCCAGGACTGCCGCCTTTAATTTATCCCGATAAAGCTTCTTGAGATAATCCTCACTCCCATAAAGCAAATAAAATTTCTTAAAGCTTCCCGACTTGATATGTTCCTTGATGTTCTTCATATACCTTCCTCATGGATGACAATTCACAGAAGCTCGCCTATCTATTCTACTCAATTCTTATGTAAATTGCAAGCCATAAAATAGATTTTTTCATTACAGTTTAGCCTGCGGTATTATGATACGACATTTTTACTTGCTTTTCCTTCGTGCGTTCAGAACGCGCTGCTTCACATGATGCACTCAGCCAGTCTGCGTAAAAATGTCGTATCATAATACCGCAGGCTGAACTGTAACTCTCAATCAATAGGACCGAACCGGCTCAGCGGCTTAATACGAAAGACCGCACGTCCGCCGATATTCTCTTTTTTCACATTTCCCACTTCATTGGTCCGGCTGTCCTTGCTGATGCTCCGGTTATCCCCCATGACAAAATATTCGTCCTCTCCCAGGGTAATGGGTACCGCAGCCCTCCCGGGATCTGCAATGGGGTCCTTGCCGTAATGCTCCTCCAGCGCCTCGCCGTTAATATAGATCTCGCTTCCTATAATCTGTATGGTCTCACCGGGCATACCGATGATTCTCTTGACATAATATTCTTCATTTTCCCGGCCGTAGGGATAAAATACAATAATATCAAAACGGTCCAGCGCATCAAACCGATAGGACAATTTCTCCACATACAGATGCTCCCCGTCCAGCAGCGTATCCGCCATGGAGGAACCATCCACAATGGTCCTTTGTATTACAAAATTGGGAAGAATATAGATACATATAAAAATCAATACCGCATAGAAAATGATATCGTATAAAAAACCTCTGGCTCCGGTCTTTTCCTTGTTCTCCTGTCCTTCTTCGGGCTGCGGAAAGCTCTCCCCTTCGCCGGGAGCGGCGTCCTTCTCCTGTGAAATACCCATTTTATAATCCGCATCTTCCCGATAGCTCTTATTTTCAATCGCTTCCATAACATCCCCTCGATTCGTCTCTGCCTTAACCTTATTTCAGGGCATACCAGACACGGTAATCTCCCTTTCCAAACATTCCTTGATTCCGTCTATCCATACGACAACAAAGCACCTTCATACTGCTATCATATGAAAGTGCTGATGAATTTGTTATGAAAAATGCTTCACTGCCGGAGCCATTCTTTCATAGCAGCCTATTGTTGATTATCCTCATCGGTCACTTCATCATCACCAACAATTTTCACCTTGGAACAGTTGAGTTCCTCTACTGCAATAGATAAGGGCTTGGGATAAGTGACATCTACAAGAGGGGTCGCCCCGTCAATGATCTGTCTGGCCCTTCTGGCCGTGGCAATAACGATGGAATAACGGCTGTTTACTACCGGCTGCTCTCCCGGTTCTACCTCACTGTTTACTACTCTCATTAAATCCGTATATGATGGATGTAACATAAATTATATCTCCTTCCTAATGGCCTATGCCTGTCTCTTCCGGATCAATCCGAGGTCTCCGGACTGTCTGTCAGTTCCTTCTGATTTACCCTTCCTGCAATTGTATCGGGAAGCAGGGAAGACAGGATCAAGTGTCCGCTCTCCGTCACAATCACCGCCTTGGTCCGCCTGCCGCAGGTGGCATCAATGGCCATCCCCGTATCCTTGGCGGTTTGAAC
This sequence comes from Anaerotaenia torta, assembly GCF_050433395.1. Lineage (NCBI taxonomy): Bacteria > Bacillati > Bacillota > Clostridia > Lachnospirales > Lachnospiraceae > Anaerotaenia > Anaerotaenia torta. The sequence continues at coordinate 14,154 of NZ_JBNPXH010000006.1, read as the reverse complement.
CATTCTCTTCACCGGTGCCGCCTCCGGACGGATAATACTGATGATCTTACTGGAATTCACAACATTACCAAAGCCTACATTCACTAACTTATTCAAAGTTATTCCTCATTTCTGCAGCTTCTATTCAATATTTTGAATCTGTTCCCTTACTTTCTCAATTTCCGTTTTCAGATCGATTGCCTTGTTGGCTACCTCAAGGTCATTGGCCTTGGACAGAATGGTATTGGCCTCACGATTCATCTCCTGGGCAATAAAATCCAGCTTTCTTCCCACATTATCACTCTCTCCCAGGGCTTCCTTCATGTTAATGATATGAGCACGCAGCCTTACCGTCTCTTCATCAACACATATCTTATCGGCGAATACAGTGATCTCGGTTACAAGAATACTTTCCTCCACTCTGGTATCGCCCAGCAATTCCGTTACCTTTGCCATCAGTTTATTACGGTATTCCGCCACAATTTCCGGGGATCTCTTCTCAACAAATTCCACCAGCTTCAGCATGGCATCCAGCTTCGCCATAATATCCTGCTTCAGCTGCTCCCCTTCTTGAATCCGGGTATCTACAAACCGCTCTGCCGCAGTCCTGACCGCCTCTTCCACCAGTGCCCATAATTCCTTCTCATCAATAGTCTGCTCCTCCAGAGTGAAGACCTCCGGATATCGGGAAAGAGAAGAAACCCGGATATCATTCTCAATGCCGAACTCCCGGCTCATACTCTCCAGATTCCTGTAATACTCTCTGGCAAGATCCGCATTATATTTGACACAGACATTATTCTCCGTATAATCTTCATAGGTTATATAGACATCAATCTTGCCCCTGCCAACATATTGCTTCAGTACATTGCGGATACCTGCTTCAAAAAAGCTGAGCTTCTTCGGCATCTTGACGGATATGTCACAGTATCTGTGATTCACCGCCTTCATCTCGACAGTGATCTTCCGATCCTCCCCGGCTATCTCACAACGCCCAAAGCCTGTCATACTCTTTAACATAGCTACACACATTCTTTCATGATTTGTATTGATTACGGCGCCGTTCCCAACCATAACCCGAGCAACTTCTGATAACTTATTCAATTTATTATAAATGAAATATGATGGCAAGTCAATACACAGGAAAATTTATAAACGCTTTTTCGTTATAGTTCAATATCTACCACCATCGCATAATAACCGCACCTTCTTAAGAATAATTCCCACTCGGCCGCCCTGTCCAGTTCCGTGAACTCTCCGGCATAAATCCTATAATGATCCGTTTCTCCGCTGATCCTTGTATTGCTGCAGCCCATGGAATCCAATCTCTTCCGGTGCTCCTCGGCCACCTCATAGCTTGGATAATATCCTGTCAGAATGCAATACCGGCATTCCGTCCGTCCCCCACCTTCCCCGGCCTGCATTCCGGCTCCCTGTATCTCGGCCGCACTGGTCTGCATCAATGTCTGGTAGATCCCATCCGCAATTCCCTTTGCAATTTCATCCAGATGCTCATCATAATACCGGTTGGCCTCATCCGACCGGAAATACCCGATTGCCAGCATCAGAGAAGGCATATCCGTATCATTCAGCAGTGAAAGATCCGTCCGTGTAATAAGATGATAATTCCTAAAACCGACTGGCGAAAGACTGTCTCTGATATTTTCTGCTGCTTCTACCGCTACCGGATCATCTTCTCCCACATAAAAATCCATGCTTGGATATCGATTAAAGGTTTGCTCCATACTGCGATGTATGGATACCAGCAGATCCCCTCCGATTTTATTTGCCGCATCCACCCGTTTCAGCATCGGCAGATATCTATCAGTGGTTCTGGTATATTCCACCTCTACTCCCCGGTCTCTCAAAAGCTTCCCCACCTTCAGCGCCAGCACCAGATTGTCATCCTTCTCACTTCTTCTTCCGTAATAATCCCCTATATCTGTTCCCCCGTGTCCCGGGTCCAGTATCACCTTCGCCATATTCTATCCGCTCCCTGCACAAACATCTGCTGCTTCTTCACTCTATGATGCCATTATATGATAAGATAGCCGTAAATGATTATCCTATGGCACTTTTCCATCTCCTCAGTTCTGTTTTCTAATAAAATCTTAATTTGAATTATACTGCTACACGGCATATAATAAAATAATATGATTAAAACATCAAAATCTCTTGTATCTGAAAATGTACGCAGCACCTTTTGAGGGGCAAAAAAACAAAGGAGTAATGAAAATGTTATTTTGGAATCGTGTTGAAATATACCGCGGCAATTCCTTGCAGGAATTCTCCGAGCTTAAGAATGCACTGGCGACTGCCGACATTAAATATGAGTATAAAACAAAGGGGACCGCAGAATATATTCTCTATGTCCACCAAAGGGATTATGAAGAGGCCATGTACCTGACCTCGAACCGTCATGTACGGTAATTCACCGGACAAGGCAAGGGTTTATTCCGGCTCATTGCTGTTTAAAAAGGGACCGTACGGCCAAATACCGGAACAGTCCCTTCTCATATCAGTATATCGTTGGCCTCTATTCGCTTCTCTTTCCTCTATATGAAATAATCATAGGATACAAGGTTCTCATGACGTTCTACCAGATCCTGAAGCGTAATCCTGTCTACCACGGAACAGACGGCATCATATACTTCCTGCCATACTTCCCTTGTAACACAGGCGCTCTTACGGCTGCACTCCGACTCATCCTCCAGACAATCAATGGGGAAAAGACTCCCCTCGGTCAGGCGCAGGATCATCCCCACCGTATACTCTGCCGGATCCTTAGCAAGGCGATAGCCTCCCTGGGCTCCGCGTACGCTTTTCACATAACCAGCCCTGCTCAGGGAAGAAATAATCTGTTCCAGATACTTCTCGGAAATCTCCTGCCGGGCCGCAATGGTTTTGATAGCAATATATTCACCTGTATTATTTAAAGCCAGATCCAACATAAGCCGCAGGGCATACCTTCCCTTGGTTGATATCTTCATGGCAAAACCTCCTTCGTATCCCACTCGGGTCACTATCGCTTATATGCTTATATTAACATAGGATTTGTAGGAATTCAATGCCGGCTTTTCAGATTCTGTTATTCTCTTAACAATCTTTTGAAAGCCTTTACCACCTCATACCATAGGACTGCCGCCATGGAAAGTACCGTTGAAATAAGCAGCTGGGTAATGCTTACCGGCGCGAAGCCCACCCTCCCGTGCAGCGGTGTATAAATCAGCAGGAGTAATATGACCGGAATTCCCAGATTAATGATGCAAATCCCCTTATCCCGCCACAATCTTCCGAGGATCTTAAAAATAGACTCCTGTTCCGAGCAATTAACTAGCACCAGAAGAATGCTGGAAAGAACCAGCACCGTGAAGCCGCAGGTTCTTGCCTCCTTTGCCGGATATCCTCTGTTAAGCATACTAAAATGCAGACAAAATGCCGCGCAGAAGATCATCCCCCCTTGGACAAGACATTTAAGAAAGGTCCCGAAAGACACCAACCTCCGAGCTGATACCCCAGCTGATTTTTTCATAATATCAGGCTCTGCCGGCAGCCGTTCCAGGGTGACGGATACCGTCGGGTTCATTACCAGCTCCAGTAACACGATGTGCAGGGGCATCAGCAGAAGATCCTCCGGTCCGATGCCCGCCAGCGGTGCAGCCAGGCAGATCAAGGCAATCGGTATATGAAATGCCAGCACATAGGCGATGGTCTTGAGGATATTCTGATAGATTCTTCTTCCATCACGGATAGTATCCAGAATGGTGGGGAAATGATCATCCAGCAGAATAATATCCGCCGCCTCCCTGGTAACCTCGCTTCCATTCTGTCCCATGGCAATTCCAATGTCCGCCGCCATCTGTGCGGCCGCATCATTGATCCCATCTCCGGCCATGGCCACTATTTCACCCTGGTTTCTCAAAGCTTTTACAATACGCACCTTATGCAGCGGGAGAACCCGGGCATAGACATTGCAGCTTTTTACCTTCTCTCCCATCTCCTCATCCGTCATCTGATCCAGCTCATCTCCGGTGATAACCCGGGCGAAATTACGGATCCCTACCTTTTTGGCCACCGAAGAGGCAGTCACCGGATGATCACCGGTGATCATAAGAATCCTTACACCGGCATGATAACAGGCGGCAACTCCATCGGCTATGGTTTCCCTGGGAGGATCGGCCAAAGCCAGAAGACCGCAAAAATGCAGACCGCGTTTCGGCAAGTTCTCCGGAAGCTCTTCTCCCTCCATTACTGCCTCTGCCAGAGCAATCACTTTTAATCCCTGCCCGGAATACTGTACCAGCCTCTGCTCCAATTGATGACGTTCCGCCCTGGTGAGCGTACACCTGGCGAGAATTGCTTCCGGGCTTCCCTTGGCCGCCAGAATGTATCGACCCTCCTGCATCCAAAGCTGCCCCATAGCCCTGGTTTCATTGGAAAACGGATATTCCCTCAGAAGCCTGCTCCCTTCCTCCGGCCCGGAACAAGCCATCACCCGTTCGGAAGCGGAGGGCATCTTATTCCAATGCCCATGATTACAGCACCTGCATAATTCTTCCCCGTAGCTTAGCAAAGCATGCTCTACCGGATCCCGGCTGTCCTTCTTGCAGGCCAGGGCCAGTACCTTACAAAATCGATTTCCCCTATACTCAGAAACCGCTGTATTATTGTCAGCGTACTCGCTGCCGGCAGAGGATACCTTGTCGGCAACGTACGCTTCCGATACAGACAGGGAATTCTGCGTTATGGTTCCTGTCTTATCCAGACACAATACGGATACTGCTCCCAGGCTCTCGATTGCAGACAGCCTCCGGATCAGCGCCTTCCTTCGGGCCAGTCTCAGGGCTCCCAGGGAAAAGTATACCGACAATATCACAGGAAATTCTCCCGGCACCAGGGACAGCGCCAGCACCGCTCCCGCCAGTATGCTGTGTATCAGCCGCTGAGCAGGCGGATACTGGGCCAGATTCCAGAATGTGATTCCACCCACAAGGAAGAACATAACCGCTGCAAAATAAGAGCACTGCCGTGCCAAAGTCCTCAGCTGCCGCTGCAGCAGGGAGCGTTCCTGGTTCCCATACGCCAGCTCCTGGGCCAGTCTGCCGTATTCCGTGCTGTTCCCGGTCTGTTCTACAATCATCCTGCCGGTACCAAGCATTACACAGGTTCCCGCATAGCATCGAATTCGAGAAGTCTCTTCCGAGAGTTCATCCACACGGCCTTGGGGAACCTCCTTCCGTACCGGACTGGATTCCCCTGTCAGCAGGCTCTCATTTACCGTCAGTCCGGCGCAGTGCACCAGATATCCATCCGCCGGTATCTTTACTCCTTCATATAATAGCACAAGATCACCGGGGACCAGTTCCTCCCGCGGTATCAGGCATTTTTGTCCGCCCCGGATCACTTCCGCCCGGGGCTCCGTAACCGCCTTCAGCTTCTTTAGTGCATTTCCCGTTCTTATATCCTGAAACAGATTGATTCCAATTACGAAGACAACAAAGAATATCATAATAATCCCGTCTGCTGTCTCTCCCAGAAGGAAATAGAGGATAGCAGAACCGGCCAGCAATAAATAAATCGGTTCCGAACACAGATACTTTATTTGCTTAAGAAGTCTTCTCCCCTGTCTTGCGGTAATTTCATTTTTACCAAAGCGCTTCCTTCGTTCCTCTGCTTCCTGTTCCGTTAATCCGGTCTGATCCGTCATTTACGTTACCTCCCAGCTTAGGACAAAGCATAGGCAGCATTGTTCCAGGGCAGAAAAATACCTGTGGGACACATGTCTTTATTACACACTCTGTCCCACAGGTCTATTATTCCTGCTGCTGAATTTCAGCCCGGCTGCACGCCATATTTGGATCGCCGCCTGATCAGATTGTACTGCCTTTGCAGTGCAAGGTGATTTTTTCCTCTGCTTCATCTTATGCAGATGGCGGCACATGGTTACCTCATCTTCCGGTATTTATTACGGAACACGGTAACTTCTGGTATGATTTGAATAGGCGGAAGGGTAAGGCGCTCCTTCCAGCTTAGGAGCAGCATAGGAAGTGCTGCCTGCCATTGGCTGTCTTCCCTCACAGGGGGCACACCCCGACTGCCGGAAGCACAAGAACCAATCCAGACAGTACTGATCTTCATAGACCTGTGCCACCCTGTCCCTTGCCGCACCGCAGGTCCCCGGAGGGGGCAGAATGACATCATCGCAGGGCTGCCAGTTTGCGGGAGTTGCAATCTGCTCACAGTCCGCCTTTTGAAGAGCGATTATAATTCTTTTCAGCTCCTGCATATTCCGTCCGGTGGATGCCGGATAATATAGAATCGCGCGTATCACGCTGCTGGGATCGATGATATAGACCGCCCGAACGGTGGCTGTGGCGGAACTGCCGGGATGCAGCATCCCGTACTGCTTCGCTATATCCATAGAAATATCCGCAATTAATGGAAAGGTGACCTCCACATGCTTTAGATCCTTCCATACTAGCTCTCTGATTTTCCTCAGCCAGGCAATATGGGAATAAAGAGAATCAATGGACAATCCCACCAGTTCCGTATTCAGTTCCTTAAATTCATTCATCATAGAGGCAAAAGTCATGAATTCCGTGGTGCATACCGGCGTAAAATCTGCCGGATGGCTGAACAGTATCACCCAGCTCCCCCGGTAATCCGCAGGAAAATCTATCTCACCCTGGGTTGTGACCGCATGAAATCCAGGGGCCGTATCTCCGATTAAGGGCATACGGTTCATTTTTTCTATTTCCATAGTATCCCTCCTCAATTACAGGAACACGCATTATGCTTCTGTAATGCATTATAAAAAGCCGCGCACCCATTGTACACCCATTGCAGAAGCACATATTACATTTCTGTACTATAAAGATATGACAAGGGAGCCGATCTGCTACACCGTCACGTAACTAATCTTTACAGGATATTCTTCTCTTGGCGCCAGGTGTCACAGGAGGGAAACCATATGGCAGATCATGAACAAAGAGCCTGCTGTGCCTCCGCACACATAATCAAAAATGCGCCCACTCCATGAAGGTCATTAACGGATACCGGTCGATCGCAGTAATGCTTATAATCCCCCACTCCGGTGCCGATGCACACCTTTCCTACCATCAGATTCCCTCCGTCCCATTCCAGGCTGTCAATAACACCTTGAAAGCCTCTCTGTGCCTGCTCCAGGTAAGAGCTATCCAGGATACCCTTTCGCACCCCCTTGCACAGTGCCGCTGTGAAGAGGCAGCTGCAGGATACCTCCTGCCAGTTCCCGGCTTCCCCTCCCTTATCGACCACCTGATACCACAGCCCATTGTCCGCCTGATAGCGGCATACCGACTCCATCAGATTTCTAACCAGTGCACCTAATTCCTCATAGCCAGGGTCACTGCTGTTCATAAAGTCCAGGTCATCCAGCACCGCTACCGGCACCCAGCCGATGGAACGTCCCCAGAATTCAGGCGACCTCCCGGTGACCGGATCTGCCCAATTTGTTTTCCCCGAGCAGTCCCAGGCATGGTACAGCAGACCGGTTCGGGCATCCTTCGTCTTTTCCTCCATAAGAAGCGCCTGTTCCACTACCAGTTCACGATATTCCTTCTTCTGATACCTCCTGGCATACTCCGCGCTGATGGGACCCGCCATATAGAGTCCGTCCAGCCACATCTGGTTGGGATATCCCTGCTTATGCCAGAAGCCGCCCGCAGAATTCCTGGGAAAATTCAAGATGATCGGCAGCAGCGTATCCAATGCCTTCTGATAGCGCTTATCTCCCGTTCTGTCCAGCAGGGGGTATAAGAGAATCCCCGGCTGGATATCATCCAGCTGCCCCCGGTCAAAGTTCTTGATCTCCCCGTCTTCATCGAGAATGGAATCCACCCAAGCTTTCACATAGTCAAAATAGCGTTCTTCCCCGGATAATTCATAGGCCTTGCAGACCCCTGACAGAAAGACGCCCTGGTGGTAATGAAAGCGCCCTGCCGGCGGCAGCTCCTCCGCCTTGAATTTTCTCATCATCGTGTCACAGGATGCTTTCGCATAGTCAATCGGTTCCTTATTATTCTTCATCTTGTCTCTTCCTCCGCTTCAAAATTCTTCCCATGTACGCAGACCATACCGTTCTTTCCTCGTTTAGCTTTTCAGAATTCCTTTTATTTGAATAAATCATATCATAAAAACTCGCGGAATTCTTGTCTATTCGGCTTCAAAATATGTAGTTTTTTCCATAATTCAGAAAACGCCACAGAAAAAAAGCCATTACAAAACTTCGTTTTATAACAGCCCCTTAATTCTCATATTCCGTTTGCCTTCCCTAAAACTCCTTCTTTTAAGGTTTTCTGACATATATACTTGCTGAATATTGAATCGCCGAATTAATGTCCATTTCAACAAATTTTTCTACCATAAAACCCGCGGACTCCAATTCTGGGAAGTATACCTTGCTGTCAAGGTATGTCTTGTCAACAATGCTCGGGAAACCCGCCGGAATTAATTATCCTCTAAAATCGTGCCGTCGGTTCCGATGGTAATCACTCTCCAGGGGATCATTACCTCGCTGTTTACCATGGCAGTTTTCACCGCCTGAACGATACCGCCGCAGCAAGGAACCTCCATGCGGATTACCGTCAGACTCTTAATATCATTTGCACTGAGAATCTGGGTCAGCTTTACGGAATAGTCCACATCATCCAGCTTCGGACAGCCGATCAGTGTAATCTTATTCTTCATAAACTGATGGAAATTGCCGAAGGCATAGGCCGTACAATCTGCCGCAATAAGCAGGTTGGCACCTTGAAAATAGGGTGCGTTGGGCGGAACCAGCTGTATCTGTACCGGCCACTGACGAAGCATGGAAGGCATCTCTGCCGGCATCGCAGCTGCCTGTGCCGATGCTGCAGATGCCAGAGGAGCTGATTCCCTGTTCAGGCTCATGGCTCTGGAACCAGGACAGCCGCCCTGGGGATGAGCCGGAGTCTTAGACGCATTTCCCGTCTGCGCTGCTCTTTGCTTTTCCTCAGCCGCTTTCTTTATGGCTATATTACGATTGACTTCTTCTTCATTATATTCCAGCGCTTCTCTTTCCTCAAAGCTGATGGCATTAGTGGGGCATACCGGCAGGCAATTGCCCAGGCCGTCACAATAATCATCTCTCAGGAGCTTCGCCTTTCCATCTACCAGCGCAATTGCGGATTCGTGGCACGCATTCACACATAAACCGCAGCCGTTACACAAATCTTCATTAATTTTAATAATTTTACGTATCATTTATTATCCTCCTCTGAAACATCAGAATACTTTTCTATCTGCAAAAAGCTTGCTCTTACCGCTTACGTTCTTTCCTGCTGTACGAATTATATCTCTGTTTGGAACATAAGTGTGTAGCCACAGCTACATTTTAACAAGCTTTTTTCTTTCAGAGGATAACCAGCCGTTTCACCAGCATGGCTCCCAGAATTCCGATCAAGGTGCCGGCAACCACCCCTGACACCAATAGAATCGGCAGATAATAAACGATATTCAAATTCTCCACAACAACGATTGCAACTGCAATTTGCCCGATATTATGCGAGATTCCGCCCAGAATGCTTACTCCAACCATACCGAACAGCTTTCCTTTCTGGAAGATCACCATGAGCAGCCAGCTGAGCAGCCCTCCCGCCAGACTGAACATTAAGGTGGAGGGGCTGCCAAAGGTGAAGCTGACCAGCACAATACGCAGAACGGAAAGAGCAAACGCTTCCTTTGCCCCTAATTTATACAGCGCGGTAATCACCACCAGATTCGCCAGGCCCAGCTTCATTCCCTGGACCATGCCTGACAGCGGAAACTGGCTTTCAATGTAGCTCAGAATAAATGCAAGGGCTATAAGCAGACCATAGGTCGCTATCTTTTTTGATCTCATGATACCCTCTCTTCCTTCCGCACTCTAGTTAGTAACCGCATCTACCTCGTTCTCCTCGGCACCGGTAATCTCCAGCACCACCCTGTTGGGAAGGCATACTATCGTTTCATTATTATAGTGGATCTTACTGTGGTCAACGCATATTTTATCCGGACAGCTGGCATCCAGCATATCCACATATCCATCCTTGATCTCAAAGGTATTACGAGTTCCGTCCTTTCCCGTCACTGTGAAGACAGTATCTTCTTCCAGGGGCAGAGTATCATAAACCTTACCGTCCACGGTGATGACAACCTTACTGCCCTCTTTCTTCGTCAGATTCAGGTATACAATCATAGCCAGTCCCAAAACCAGGACCACACCGATCAAAATAAAATCATTTCTTTTTATCATACCGACTAAACATGCCTTCCCTTTATGCCCGCCTGCCGGGCGATTCGCCAATCCTGCCCTGTCTTACTGCTTCCACCTCTGCTCCAGACGGTCCGCAAGACCATCCAGCCAATCACCTTCATAGAGCTCAATCATACCGCGGTCGCAGGCCGCAGCCAGCTTCGGATTCACCGGCAGCTTGGCACACAGGTCAATTCCATGCTCCGCCGCAATTTGCTCAATATGGCTCTCCCCGAAGATGGGATGCTGCTTATCGCAATCCGGGCATATAAAATAAGACATATTCTCAACCAGTCCCAGAATCGGAACATTCATCATTTCCGCCATTTTCACCGCCTTGGAGACGATCATGGATACCAGCTCCTGGGGTGAGGTTACGATGATGATGCCGTCCACGGGCAGGGACTGGAATACCGTCAGCGGCACATCCCCGGTTCCCGGAGGCATATCCACAAACATGAAATCAACATCATTCCAGATTACATCCGACCAGAACTGCTTTACCGTTCCGGCAATAATCGGTCCCCGCCACACCACGGGATCCGTCTCATTAGCCAGAAGCAGATTAATGGACATTACCTCAATGCCGGTCTTCGTCTTAACCGGAAAGATACCCATCTCGCTGCTGGAAGCCTTTTCCTTCAGACCGAAGGCCTTCGGGATGGAGGGTCCGGTAATATCCGCATCCAGAATTGCGGTCTGATACCCCCTCCGGCTCATATTGACCGACATCAGGGAGGTAACCAGGGATTTTCCCACTCCGCCCTTACCGCTCACTACACCGATGACCTTTCTGATGCTACTCAGCTCGTGGGGCTCTACGGCAAACTCATTCTTCGGCTTCTGATCCCCGCATTTTGATGCGCAGCTGCTGCAATTATTGTTACAATCACTCATTCTATATCACCCTTTCCCATAAACTTCAATCATTATTTGTTTGCTTTGTAATTATACCCTTAAATAATCAGATGTCAATCCTTATTTCCTTTAACATGCGGGGGTTTTCTGAATATGATGGTATATAGCTTAAGAAAAGGAGCTGAAAATATGCAAATTCCATTGATGAAAGCTACATTACTCCCCGCTGTCGGCATGGTTACTTTTCTGACCGAGCATGCGGCGGCGCTTATCGTCGTCGGCTTAATTCTTGTTCTGCTGATATCCGTTATCTCCCGCGTACGCAGGATACAGAGGAACAGAAACCGCGAAGTAACCCGCCCGGTAACCGAGCTTCTGGGAAATGTCCCGGATCGCATCGCAGAATTGAACCAGGAATTAAAGCCCTTCGGCTTTGCCTATGAACCTTACCAGGATATCTTCTATTCCCTGATGTATCCCTGGCAAAGGGAAATGGGCTATTGCAGGCTTTATGATGAGGCCAGCGCAGCCATGAGTATGATTATAGATTGCGAACCGATCCGTTTTGAATATAATGGCCGCCATTGGCTGATCGAATTCTGGAAAGGGCAGTATGGTATGAATACCGGAGGAGAGGTGGGAATCTACTACACCACCGGCCCTGACCTGGAGATCCCCGGAATATTTAACGGAACCTTTTATTACTGTGTGGAGGATGAGGATTGCATTAATATGTCTTTTATATTTAAGAAAAACGGCAATATTTTGTTTACCCGGAGCGGCTATCACTGGTGGCTCACCGGCTTTAAACTAGGCGAGTTTTCCAATCCCTCGGAGCTGTCCATGGACATTACACTGGATTTATATGACCGCCGGATGGCCAATGCCTTTGTCAAGGCACTGGTTAGAGCCGGTTACCGGGATCACGAATATCTTGTACAGGGCAGCCGGGTAATTGTACGCTTTGACCAGCCCCATACAAAACAACCGCTGACCAGAACCGCTCTGACCGAGTTCATCATGCAGCGCAACAACGAATCCCTTTGTTCTTCTTACCAGCTTCTTACAGAAGCCTACAGCGACACCCCGGATAAGCTGGAGATCATACGCAAGGAAGCACCTTTCATGTACAGACAGCTCTTAAACCCGGGTAAGTCCAGAGGCGTGTTCGATTCCTTTCTTACCCTTCAAAAATATCTGAAGCATGACACAACTGACAACGGTGAAGGCGGTGCCTGACACCGTACGCGAGGCATCGTGCGAGGAAGGGGATGCCCACCGCCTCTTCCTCGAAAACGCCGCAAATCCCATCATAAAAAGGAAGTGTATCTCTTGTCCACATCAACACGTTTATCCCAAGTCCTGGCTACCGCCAGAACCATTACCTTTGATGAAAGCTCCCGGATTGTAATCATGAGCGACTGTCACCGGGGCAACGGCAGCTGGGGAGATAATTTCTCCAACAACCAGAATCTGTTCTTTGCCGCATTATACCACTATTATGAGAATGGCTATACTTACATCGAGCTGGGGGACGGTGATGAGCTGTGGGAAAACAGAAGCATGGTGGATATTGTCCAGGCTCACAGTGATGCCTTCTGGCTTATGTCCCTGTTTTATCAGGATAACCGTCTGTTCATGCTTTACGGAAATCACGATGTCGTGAAACGGGATCCCCGGTACACCCAGACAAAATGTCATTCTTTCTATTGCGACAGCACCGATTCCAGAATTCCTCTTTTCCCCGGCATCGAGATTACAGAAGGCCTACTCCTCCAGTACCGTCCTAACAACAACCGGATTTTTCTGGCCCATGGACATCAGGGCGATATTCTCAATGATACCATGTGGAAAATATCCCGCTTTCTCGTGCGTTATCTATGGCGTCCCCTGGAACTGATCGGGATCAAGGACCCTACCAGTACCTCCAAGAATAATAAGAGGAAGAACAACATCGAGAAAAATCTCATGAACTTTGCCAGAGATCACAGCCAGATGCTGATCTGCGGTCACACCCACCGCCCCGTATTTCCCAAACCCGGGGATATTCCGTATTTTAATGACGGAAGCTGCGTTCATCCAAGATGCATCACGGCCCTTGAGATCCGGGCCGGAAGCATATCCCTTGTAAAATGGGCGGTGATGACCAAGCCCGACCGCTCCCTGTATGTGGGACGTGAGGTTTTAGAAGCTCCGGTACGCCTTAACGATTATTTCAAGGCCGCTGTATCAGATTATTAACAACACAGCAGCAAGGCCTTTAACGCTTCCGGTTCTTTCTGACCGAATAACCAAAGGTGCCCAGCAACTCTCCAAGGCTGTAGTACTCACCATGGGAATAGACCACCAGCCCCGCACTGTTCAGGTGGAACCGCCCCTTCTCATCCATATAACGCTTGTCCACCGTCACTCCCGCCACCTCGGCAAGGAACATATCGTGGGTTCCCAGAGGAATAATCTGTTTCACTCTGCACTCAATATTGACCGGGCTCTCAGCAATCCCCGGGGCCGACACCTCGGTTCCGGGAAGCTGCGTCAGCTTCATCTCCTGAAATTTGTCCACATCCCTTCCGGAACGAACCCCGCAATAATCCGCCTTTTTTGCCAGCTCCCTGGTTACCAGGTTGATGACAAATTCCCCGCTTTCCTTAATGATATCATAGGAATACCGTTCCTTGCGGATGGATATGGATACCATGGCCGGACTGCTGCACACCGTCCCCGCCCATGCAATGGTTATTATATTGGCCTTATGCTCCGGGCTGCCACAGCTTACCATAACAGCCGGAATGGGATACAGCATATTGCCGGGCTTCCAGAATTCTTTCTCTGTCATTTAATTCTATCTCCATTCTATCTTTTTTATCTAAATGCCTTAACATCATTATGACATCCTGTACCGGCTGTATGTCAAGCTAAAATTTATTTACTCAAACTTCGCACATAAATTTTAGCTATGCACCTTGAAAATTCAATACCTGGCAGTTATTCAGTTGTCAATGTTCAGACTTTATGCAGCTTGC
>NZ_JBNPXH010000005.1:10949-346920 GCF_050433395.1 Anaerotaenia torta | reverse complement strand
TGCATAAAGTCTGAACATTGACAACTGAATAACTGCCAGGTATTGAATTTTCAAGGTGCATAGCTAAAATTTATGTGCGAAGTTTGAGTTATTTATATCTTTAATCATAGTAGGTGCCCTGCTGAGCATATCCGTGTTCAATTATATCATATCACGTAATGAGATCGCCAAATCAAATCGGATTATTCTTGAGAATGCCATCGAAACAGTCATGTCCGATATCAACAGTAACTATTCTTATGCCCATGCAGGGGAGGGAAGCATGTCGGAGGAAGAGGCCAAGGAGGCTTCTATCAATGCCGTCAAAAGGCTGCAGAAGAATCAGGCGGATACCGTATCCACTGCCACAACAGAAGCTGCGGATGCGGCTTCCTCAGCCACAGCTAATTCGGAGTTTTCCAATCACACCCTCAATCTGGGGGAGTCGGGATATTTCTTTATTATTAATTCACAGGGAGATATTATTTCCCATCCGTTTCTGGAAGATAATATTTATGAGCTTAAGGCGAAGGATGGACGGTGGATTGTTCAGGACATCGTTGAACTGGCAAAGAAGGGCGGCGGGATTCTGAATTATGCCCTGGAGGGAGATGTCAGTGTCATTCGGGACAGCAAAACAGTTTATAGCATGTATTTTCCTCACTGGGACTGGGTGGTATGTGCGGTAATCTATGATATTGATTTCTATCAGGGCGCCAATATGATCCTGCTGAGCAATATGATCAGCGTAGGGATAATGCTGGTAATCTCCCTCGCTCTTGCGATGCTGATCTCCAACCGGATTACAGGGCCCATTAAGAAGATATCCGAAACGCTGCGGGAGGTGTCCCAGGGGAATCTGACCCAGAGCAAGATTGAGGTAAAGACCAGAGATGAGACCCGGCTGCTGGCGGATTCGGTGAACCGGCTGCTGGACAGCTTCAATGATATTGTAAAGACCATGACCATTTCCAGCGGCGGGCTGCATCAATTTGCAATGAATCTGACCCAGTCTTCGGGAGTGGTAAGTGAGGCGACGGTGGAAGTGGCAAAGGCCATTGCCCATATGGCATCCTTAACAGAGGATCAGTACCGGGAAACGCTGGATACGGTCCAGAGAATTACGCAGCTGGGTGAGGATATCGAATACACTGCTCAGGAAGGGATGCGCATAGAGGAGGCAGCTCAGAGAAGCTTGGAGTGGAAAGAAGAAGGAGCGGCATCCGTTCATCACCTGAAGGAAGCAAATGAGGAAAATCAGACGAATTCATCAGAGATTGAGACAATCATACATAAAATTAATGATGCTTCCCAGGACATTGGCATGATAACAGAGATCATTACCAGGGTAGCCAAGCAGACCAACCTGCTGGCTCTCAATGCGAGCATTGAAGCATCAAGAGCAGGAGAGCACGGAAGCGGTTTCTCGGTAGTGGCGGAAGAGATCCGCAAATTGGCAAGTGAAACAGGCGCGGCAACGGAGAATATCCGGGAAAGAATTGAACAGATGCAGATGCAGTCAGAAGAAGCGGTACGCTTCATCAGCATCAATCGGGCCGGTGTGGAACGGATTAATTCCAGTGTTCTGAGGACAGAGGATGTGATCGGCCGGATTGAGGAAGGTCTGATGCTTCAGATCCAGGGAATTCAGGAGATTGCCCGCCGGAATAAGGAGATCAATGCGAAAAAGGATGAAATCCAGGGCATGCTGCAGAATGTAGCTGCATCAGCAGAAGAAAATTCCGCCTCTGCGCAGGAAATTTCGGCTTCGGCGGAAGAGCAGTCGGTAACTTTGATTGAGATTACAGATAGTATAACCCAATTATATGATATGGTTCAGGGATTAAATGAACTGATTAAGAAGTTCCGCACCAATTAATCAAAAGGTCATGCTGTGTATACGGCATGACCTTTTGTCGGTATTTGTTGAAATATATCACAATTAGTGGTAAAATAAACCATGAGGGCAGATATACTGAGCTAATCTTGCTGAAAAGCAGCTTGCCGGGATACCGCATTATCCCCTTGCTGTTGTGGAGGCTCCATCCGGTTTTGAAAAAAACCGCGATATTCCGTAGGAACTAATAAGTGCGTTTGTGATGCATGGCAATCCAAATCTGCATATTCATTACGCGGCAGGTGAGGGTTAAGCTGCGGCTGGCAATACAGGAATAAAGATAATCTGCTATTCAAAAAATACAGCAGATTATTTTTATTCTCATTTATACTTGGGAGCGCTGGATTAAGAGCTGTTCGATAGCGCGTACGGACGGATAGAAATCATCTGGTTTTTAAAAAGTCCGGTAACATGTCTGCCAAAATAACCGCATCGGAGTTTATCGATCTTGTTTTAATGGATCGAAGATATAAAATATAAGGAAAGGAGTATATTGATGTGTTAAAAGAAAAAGAAATCGTTCAAGAAGAAAAAGCAAATCTGTCTGGAAAGGGATTTAAATCACTTTCGTCCAAAATTCTCATGTTTGTCGGAGGGCCTGTTATTCTTGCGTTTTTAGCAGTCAGCTTTGTCCTTCTGACCCTTGTCAGCGCTACCGTGACCGGTCTTACAACCAATGAATTAAGTGCAAAGTCCCAGGCTGCCTCCTATGATATCAATAACTATTTTGAGAGGCATCTGGAAATTGCCAAGGCACTGGCCAGCAGTACCGAAGTGGAAGAGCTGTTCACTTCTGTCGGCCCCGGCATGTGGGTTACAGAATACGAAGGTTTTCCTGCAATTAAACGCACTCTGGGAAATATCCAGAGCGCCAATGGTACGGTTTTAAATATCTGGGTTTCGGATGTGGATTCCAGTCAGCTTGCGCAGGCGGACGGCTTCCTGGCAAAAGAAGGCTGGGACATACTGAAACGCCCCTGGTTCATAACCATGAAAAACGCAAACGCCGCAGTTTTAACAGAGCCCTATGAAGATACCGCTACCAAGCTGCAGGTCGTCACCGTTGCGGCACCTGTTTTCAAGCTGGGAACAGAGGAAATCATAGGAGCAGTCGGATTGGATATTTCACTGGAATCCCTTGGAGAGACCATTAAGGCATATACCTTGGGGAATACCGGGTTTTACATTCTGACAACAGGAGCAGGTCAGATCATCTATCATCCTGTCGCTGAGAATATCAACCGGAATATTGCTGACACGGATATGTCGGACAGCATTAAGGAGGCTCTTCTCTCGAAATCAGAAGGCAGCCTGGAGTATACCTCCCATGGTCTCCACAATCACGGCTATGTTTCCAGGGTGGGAAACACGGATTGGATGGTTGCCACCGGATTGCCGAATGCTGAGTTCAAAGAGGATTTCTTTGCTGTTCGGACTGTGATGCTGGCTACTTTTGCGGTTGCCATCGTTATTATCGTGATTATCCTTATGATTTTATCAAGAGGCATCGTTTCCCCTGTCAAGAGGTTGACAAAAACGGCCAATCTGATTGCGGAAGGGAATCTGGATGTGTCAGCGGAGGTGACTTCCAGGGACGAAACCGGACAGATGGCGGATGCCATCAACCGCACAGTTGCTCAACTGCGCAGGTATCTTGCATACATAGGAGAGATTACCCTTACCCTTGAAAACATGGCACGGGGGGATATGCGCATTCACCTCAGGGAAGACTATGTCGGAAATTTTGCATCGGTCCGGTCTGCTTTTACAGAACTGTCCGCATCCTTAAATCATACGCTTCTCACCATTGATACGGCCGCGGAACAGGTCAGCGAGGGGTCTGCCCAGGTTGCAGGCGGAGCTCAGGCTCTTGCATCGGGATCCACAGAACAAGCTGCCACGGTGGAAGAGCTGAGTGCTTCCATTGAAAGAGTGGCGAATCAGGCGGCTGAGAATTCGTCCAATGTGATTTCCGCTGCCAGAGACATCGAGCAGGCCAGTGCAGGTGTTGCTGCGGGAAATGAACATATGAAGCAGCTCGCCGATGCAATGGTGGATATTAATTCTGCTTCCAATCAAATAGCCAATATTACGAAGATTATTGAAGATATCGCATTCCAGACCAACATTCTGGCATTGAATGCCGCCATCGAAGCAGCACGCGCCGGCAGCGCCGGAAAGGGATTTGCGGTTGTGGCGGATGAAGTCCGCAGCCTTGCGGCCAAATCGGCGGAAGCCGCCAAGCAGACAGGTGAGCTGATCCAGATATCCGTTGCTACTGTGGCAAAGGGCACGGAAATGACCGCCCGGACAGCACAGATTCTTCAGGATGTAAAGGTAAAAGCCTCCAGAGCAGCGGAAAGCTTTGATCAGATCCAACGGGCATCCGCGGAACAGACCAACGCAACCTTGCAGATCAAGGAAGGAATTGCCCAGGTTGCCGCTATCGTGCAGACGAATGCCGCTACCGCGGAAGAGAATTCGGCTACCAGCCAAGAGATGTCGGCCCAGGCCGAAACACTGCGCCATGAGGTTGGAAAGTTCAAGCTGGATACGGATAAAGATCAGGATATCATTAAAGCGGTTCCCCTATTGAAGGAGCAGGCCGCTCCGCGAATGTCCCTGCCGGAAGCATCCCGCAGCTTTGGGAAATATTAAACCCGAATAGGCTCGCAGAATGGTCAGATGCCGAGGAGGGATTCAGGTGTGGATGCCTTTGACGCCGCGACCGTCGAAGAGGCCCTTCTGGAGATCAAAAGGAATAGGGGAAAACAATTGGATCCGCAGATGGCAAGACTTTTAACCGGATCATTGCAAGCGCAGATAAACAGAAGAAGCAATAAGGTTAAAATTTTGCTGGCATATTGATAAAAAATGTTGTATTATAAAACTGCATTTTTTTACAGGTCTGATTACCGGAAGGAAAGGCAGATACCCGGTAATTGAGAAAATAGAACCAAGGCAGCGTTTGGAATGGATTAGTAGGAGGAAAATCAGTGAAAAAAGAAATGGTTATTGTGCTTGACTTTGGCGGTCAGTATAATCAGTTAATTGCACGAAGGGTGAGGGAATGCAATGTGTATTGTGAAGTCCTTCCCTATACCGTCAGCCTGGAACGGATTAAGGAAATTGCCCCGAAGGGGATTATATTTACCGGCGGACCGGCCAGCGTCTATGAGGCAGGGGCTCCGGCCTGTGACAAGGGAATATTCGACCTGGGAATACCTGTCCTTGGGATTTGCTATGGCTGCCAGCTGATGACCCATCTTCTCGGGGGCAGGGTATCCAAGGCACCGGTTCGTGAATATGGCAAGACAGAGGTTCATGTAGAGACCGAATCTCCATTGTTTCAGGAGGTATCTGGGGATACTGTCTGCTGGATGAGCCATACTGATTATATTGAAGAGCTGGCTCCGGGCTTCCGGGTTGCCGCCTGCTCCTCTTCCTGTCCGGTGGCCGCGATGGAAAACAGGGCGGAAAATCTGTACGGGGTGCAATTCCATCCCGAAGTGGTTCATACCCAGGAGGGAACCCGGATG
Source organism: Anaerotaenia torta (assembly GCF_050433395.1). Taxonomy (NCBI): domain Bacteria; kingdom Bacillati; phylum Bacillota; class Clostridia; order Lachnospirales; family Lachnospiraceae; genus Anaerotaenia; species Anaerotaenia torta. Next base: position 341,505 of record NZ_JBNPXH010000005.1, on the reverse strand, counting down.
CTGCATAATTTCCTGTATCAGGTCTGCCGCTGCGCCGGGGACTGGGTCATGTCCTCTTTTACAGAAGAGATGGTACAATCCCTGAAGAACAAAATAGGTGATAAGAAAGTCCTTTGTGCCCTTTCCGGCGGTGTGGATTCCTCCGTTGCTGCGGTTATGATCAGTAAGGCAGTGGGCAAGCAGCTCACCTGCATCTTTGTGGATCATGGTTTACTGCGTAAAAATGAAGGGGATGAGGTAGAGCAGATATTTACCACCCAGTTTGATTTGAATTTTATCCGTGTCAATGCGCAGCAGCGCTTTTATGATAAACTGGCGGGCATATCCGAGCCGGAGCAGAAGAGGAAGATCATCGGCGAAGAGTTCATCCGGGTTTTTGAGGAGGAGGCAGGGAAGATCGGTACTGTTGATTTCCTGGTTCAGGGAACCATCTATCCGGACGTAATCGAAAGCGGCCTGGGCCAGTCTGCAGTTATTAAGAGTCATCACAATGTGGGCGGTCTCCCGGATCATGTGAATTTCAAGGAAATTATTGAACCCCTGCGCAGCCTGTTCAAGGATGAGGTGAGAAAAGCCGGTCTGGAGCTAGGAATCCCGGAGAAGCTGGTTTACAGGCAGCCCTTCCCCGGCCCCGGGCTTGCTGTCCGTATCATCGGAGATATTACACCGGAGAAGATTGCCATCCTTCAGGACGCGGATTATATCTACCGGGAGGAGATAGAGAAGGCCGGCCTTGACAGGAGCATCGGACAATATTTTGCGGTGCTGACCAATTTAAAGAGTGTGGGAGTTATGGGCGATGAGAGAACCTATGATTATACCGTGGCACTCCGAGCTGTTACCACAACGGATTTCATGACGGCGGAATTTGCCGAGCTGCCCTGGGAGGTGCTGGGCCGGATATCCAGCCGGATTGTCAACGAAGTGAAGCATGTAAACCGAATCTGCTATGATGTTACGGGCAAGCCGCCGGCTACCATTGAGTGGGAGTAGAGTCAGAGGTATGGATTGAACCGATAACCGGATCCATGCTGCAATGGTGCGGCCTCCGGTAAAAGCCGGGTTTCAGATCCTGGGAGGAGGTGTTTGATATAAAAAAGATACTGATTATTGAAGATGATCTGCCTTTAAGTAATGGAATAGCCCTTGCCTTAAAAGACAGCGAACTTACCTTCATCCAGGTAAGGGACCTGCGCTCCGCGCGGCAGGAGACGGAGAACGCAGCCTTTGATCTGATCATTCTGGACATCAATTTACCGGACGGAAACGGGCTGGATTTTCTGAAGGAGTTACGAAAAATATCTGCAATACCGGTAATCATCCTCACAGCCAATGATCTGGAAACGGATGTGGTCACCGGCCTTGAGCTGGGAGCAGACGATTATATTACCAAGCCTTTCAGCCTGATGATTCTGCGGGCAAGGGTACAGGCCCGGCTGCGAAGCGGCTCTGCCTCCCTTGCTGATACGGTGCAGATAGACGGCTTCCGGTTCTCCTTCACAAAAATGGAGTTTACAAAAAATAATATTCCGGTCGAGCTGAGCAAAACAGAGCAAAAACTGCTTCGTATATTGCTGGAAAACAGGGGACATACCTTGACGAGAGCACAACTGGTCGATGCTGTCTGGACGGATGGTGCCGAATATGTGGATGAGAATGCCCTCTCGGTTACTGTCAAGCGTCTGCGTGACAAGCTGGAGGATGCTCCGTCCTCCCCCGGGTATATTAAGACGGTGTACGGCATTGGGTACACATGGGCGGTGACATGATGGGCAGGTGGATTCTGATAACAGGAATTGCAGCTGCTGCAATCGCCGCTGCAGTTACCGCGGTTCTATACCGCAAAAGGATGCGGCGGCTTATGATTTCATTAAGTACTATGCTGGATAGTGCCGTAGACGGCGATTTTGCCGAGAGCTCCTTTGACGAGTCACTCCTATCGGCAGTAGAGGGGAAAATGGCACGTTTTTTGTCCTCCTGTACAGTATCCTCTAAAAACCTGTCGACGGAGAAGGAGAAAATTAAGAGTCTTATTTCGGATATCTCCCATCAGACCAAAACGCCTGTCTCCAATATTCTGCTATATTCCCAACTTCTTGGCGAATATGAGCTGCCGGAGGACTGTGCCCTGTGTGTAAGGGCCCTTTCCGCACAGGCGGAAAAGCTGGATTTTCTTATCGGAGCGTTAGTGAAGGCTTCCCGCCTGGAAAGCGGGATTATAGAGGTGAAGTCCCAAAGAGGTTCTGTGCGGACCTTGCTGAACGCGGTCATCGGCCAGATCAGTCCCAAAGCGGAGGCGAAGGAGATCAGCATTGAAGTAGAGGCGGAAGAGGGCATAGCCTATTACGATCCCAGATGGACGGCGGAGGCAGTATATAATATTCTTGACAATGCCGTAAAATACTCCCCGCGCCAAAGTATCATCAAAATCAAAGCGGTTCCTTACGAACTGTTCCATCGTATTGATGTTGCCGATGAAGGTATGGGTATCGAAGAGGAGGAGCAGAGCAGGATATTCTCCCGTTTTTACCGATCCCCTGCAGCCAGTCTGCAGGAGGGCGCGGGAATCGGTTTGTTTCTGGCCAGGGAGATTCTCTCAAATGGGGGAGGCTATATCAAGATATCCTCGAAGCCGGGACAGGGTTCTGTCTTCTCTATTTTTCTTCCGGCAGAAAAAAGATAAATCTTTCAAAACTGTTAGATTTTCGAAAGAATGTGGAAAGATTGTTTTGCTATCTTGTCTGTATCACAGGAAGTTGTGGTACAGACTTTTTTTGGAGGAAATCATACATGAGTATATTAAAAACAACAGAGTTGAAGAAGTATTATGGGGGCAGTGAAACGACGGTCCGTGCGCTGGATGGCGTGAATCTGTCGGTGGAGAACGGAGAATTTGTGGCCATCGTAGGCACCTCCGGCAGCGGGAAATCCACTTTGCTCCATATGTTGGGCGGCCTTGACCGTCCGACCGACGGCTCCGTATCTGTGGATGGAAAAGAAATCTTTTCCCTGAAGGACGAGGAGCTGACGATATTCCGCCGCCGTAAAATCGGTTTTGTATTCCAGAGCTTCAACCTTGTTCCGGTACTGAATGTCTATGAGAACATCGTTCTGCCCATTCAACTGGACGGAAACGAGCCGGATGAAGGTTACGTGACGCAAATCGTTCAGACATTAGGCCTGGAGACAAAGCTGCAAAATCTGCCGAACCAGCTCTCCGGCGGGCAGCAGCAGCGGGTCGCTATTGCCAGGGCGCTGGCAGCAAAGCCTGCCATTATCCTTGCCGATGAGCCTACCGGGAACCTGGACAGCAAAACCAGCCAGGATGTTATCGGGTTATTGAAGGTGACAGGAGAAAAATTCAGGCAGACCATAGTTATGATCACCCATAATGAGGAGCTGGCCCAGATGGCAGACCGGATTGTCCGCATTGAAGACGGAAAAATCATAGGCGGTGAACGGATATGATCAGAGTAAAAAACAAGAAGGTTATCCGCAGGCTGGCCGACAGCAGCTTTCGTGCAGCCAGAACACGCAACATCATTGCTGTAATTGCCATTGCCCTAACGGCGCTTTTATTTACAAGTTTATTTACTATGGGGTCAGGTGCGGTGGAGAGCACGCAGCGCGCCTCCATGATTATGTCCGGCGGTGATGGTCATGCCAGTATTAAATATGTAACGGATGAACAGTATGAAGCGGTAAGCACCCATCCGCTCGTCAAAGAAATGGCCTATTGCCGGATGCTCTGCGACAGTGTGGATAATGCGGCCCTCATCAAACGTTATACGGAGTTCTGGTATTACGACGACCTCGGTCTGAAATTTTCCTTTACCGAGCCGGAGTCGGGGCATAAGCCGCAGGGAAAAAACGAAGTCATCGCCGATACCAAGACGCTGGAGCTGCTGGGTGTTCCGTTGGAGGTGGGGGCGCCGCTTACCCTGGAGCTCAGTATCCACGGCAAAAAGGTGGTGCGGGATTTCATACTGGCCGGCTGGTGGGAAAGTGACCCGGGTTTCAATATCGGGCAGATAGCCGCCTCCCGTGCTTATGTGGATGCCCATATGGATGAGTTGTATAACTCCTATAAGGAGGATGCTTCCCCGACGGGGGCTATCACCGGGTATATCAAATTTGCCGGCACGCTGAATATTGACAGAAACCTGAGAACCGTCCTGACCGAAAAAGGATTTTCATTGGATGAAAATGCGCCAAATTATATGGCAACAGGCGTCAACTGGGCTTATATGTCAACCGGTTTCAGCATGGATGCCGGAACGGTTATCGCACTGGTCTGTGCCATACTGCTGTTTGTATTCACCGGTTATCTGATCATCTACAATATCTTTCAGATCTCGGTGCTAAGGGATATCCGTTTTTACGGTCTTCTGAAAACCATCGGAGCCACCGGCCGGCAGCTTCGCTCCATCATTCGGCGTCAGACACTCCAGCTTTCGGCAGTTGGAATTCCCCTTGGCCTGCTGGCAGGCTTTTTTGCAGGAAAGGCGCTTGTACCGGCTCTGATGGCGCAATCGAGCTATGCGGGCAGTGCGGTAACCGTATCACCAAAGCCTCTGGTCTTTGGGGGAGCTGCCGTTTTCTCACTGGTCACCGTATTTATCAGCACCAGGAAGCCCGGAACGATGGCAGCCAGGGTATCCCCCATAGAGGCGGTTCGATATACTGATAACGACGCGGGTTATGGAAAGAAGCTCAAGAAATCCAAAGACGGCGGCAGGCCGGAGAAAATGGCTCTGGCAAATCTGGGCCGCAACAAAAAACGTACCGTACTGGTGATTCTAAGCCTCACCCTGAGCATTGTGCTGACCAATACGGTGTTCACCCTTTCCCAGAGTGTGGACATGGACAAGGCCCTTGAAAAGTTTAGCGATTCCGACTTCCTTCTCGGGCATGCCGACCTGTTCAATAACAGGTATAACGGAGAGGAGAGCGCACTCAGTGAGAGATTTATTGCAGCTGCAGAAGGACAGGAGGGGTTTGAGGCAGGAGGCCGCCTCTACGGATTTTGGGGCAGCTATACCAGCAGGACCTCCGGACAGACAATGAATCAATGGCCGGACGGTTCGTTCAGTACAGCTATATACGGTCTGGATCACTTTCCGTTTTCCCGGCTGAAGCTTGTGGACGGTGAACTGGATGCCGAAAAGCTTGCCGCAGGAAATTATATTCTGGAGGGTGTGCAGCCGGATGATTACGGAAATGTGAAACCAGGTAGGTTTAACCACAATATCGGGGATAAGATAAAGCTTGACTGCAGTAAAAGTGTGCGGGAAATGACCGTGCTGGGGCATGTGATCGCCAACCCGAATACGAACACCGACGGCAGTTGGATGGGCTCCGTCTTCTTTCTGCCCGGGGATGTTTTTAAAGAGCTGACCGGCAATGCTTATGCCATGAGCTATGCCTTTAATGCCGCGGCTGATAAAGAGGCTGATGTGGAGCGTTTTTTGAAGCAGTATACTGACAGTGCCGAGCCCACCATGAGCTATGAGTCCAAATTCACTGTTTTTGCGAGTCTTGAGAGCATACAGGATACGGCTGTTTTGATCGGAGGGTCACTGGCCCTTATCATCGGGCTCATTGGTATACTAAACTTCATCAATGCTATTCTGACCGGCATCCTGACCCGTCAGAAGGAATTTGCCATGCTGCAGAGCATCGGCATGACCCGCAGACAGCTTGTGAGCATGCTCTGCTGGGAAGGAGGATATTATGCGGCTTTGACGGCGGTGAGCTCCGTTCTGATGAGCCTGGGCAGTTCACTGCTCATTGTACGCCCCATGAGCGGACAGATCTGGTTTCTGAGCTATCACTTTGTCTTCTGGCCGCTGGTTGTCATTCTGCCCCTGCTGTTTGTGCTGGGCGCGCTGATTCCCTATATTATGTACCGTGCAATGGATAAGCAGAGCATTGTGGAGCGCTTGAGAATTGCAGGATGATCCTACCAGGTAAAGCTGTTGTCAAGACCGGTAATGGGAATTTATTAAGCGGTGAAAAAAATTCATACCTTGCGTCATACGCTGATTCGTATTATAACTATAATCAGTGATCTCTATTTTTCGATTTTGCTTCCCCTATGGGTAGGGTTTGTATTATAATAGCTATGTAAAAATTTTATTAAAGTCTGGAGATAATGCAATGGAACGTAAAATAGGTACTGTAGTCAGAGGAATCCGCTGCCCCATTATCCGGGAGGGCGATGATCTGTCTCAAATCGTGGTAGACAGTCTGCTGGAAGCAGCAAAGCAGGAAGGCTTTTCCCTGCGTGACCGTGACATTGTTTCGGTGACCGAGTCGGTGGCGGCCAGAGCCCAGGGAAATTATGCCTCCATCGATGCGATTGCGGCAGATGTAAAGAGTAAATTTGGCGGTGAGACCATGGGTGTTATCTTCCCCATTCTTTCCCGCAACCGGTTTTCAGTTTGTCTTCGGGGGATAGCCAGGGGTGCGAAGAAGATAGTGCTCATGCTGAGCTATCCCAGTGACGAGGTAGGCAATGAGCTGGTTTCCCTGGATCAGATTGATGCCTGCGGCATAAACCCTTACAGTGATGTACTTACCCTGGAAAAATACCGGGAATTGTTCGGGGAGAACAAGCATGCTTTCACGGGAGTGGATTATGTGCAATATTATGGTGACCTGATCCGTGAAGCGGGCGCCGAATGCGAGATCATTTTTGCCAACGATCCGCGGGTGATCTTAACCTACACTAAGAATGTGCTGTGCTGCGATATCCATACCCGTGCACGCACAAAGCGTATCCTCGGGGCAGCCGGAGGGGAACGTATCTATGGAATGGATGACATTCTCAGCTCTTCTGTGGACGGCAGCGGCTTCAACGAGCGTTTCGGCCTGCTGGGCTCGAACAAGTCAACAGAGGACAAGGTTAAGCTGTTCCCCCGGGATTGTGATCCCCTGGTAAAGGAAATCCAGAAAAAACTGCTGGATGTAACGGGAAGACATATTGAAGTCATGGTCTACGGTGACGGCGCATTTAAAGATCCGGTAGGAAAGATATGGGAGCTGGCCGATCCCTGTGTTTCGGTGGCCAATACGCCGGGCCTGGATGGCACACCCAATGAAATTAAGCTAAAGTATCTGGCGGATAATGATTTTGCCGACCTTTCCGGTGAAGCATTGCAAAAAGCCATTGAGGGCCGTATTAAGGAAAAGAAGGAGAACCTGGTGGGAGATATGGCCTCCCAGGGGACAACGCCCCGCCGGCTGACCGATCTTATCGGTTCGCTCAGCGATCTGACCAGCGGTTCCGGAGACAAGGGAACGCCCATCATACACATTCAGGGTTATTTTGATAACTTCACTAACTGATGATTACGGCAGCAGTCAACATGGTGCTTTGACTGCTGAGGAAAGGAAAATAAAAATGAAACAGGATATGATTGTTATACTTGATCTGGGCAGCACAGATAACACCGGAGTTGCCCGCACGGTGCGTTCTCTGGGTGTATACAGCGAGATCTATCCCCATGATATCTCATCAGCGGAGCTTGCCGCTCTGCCCAATGTGAAAGGAATCATCGTCAACGGGGGTCCTAATGACGTGATTGACGGAGAGAAAATCTCTGTTTCTTCTGAGATCTACGAGTGCGGTATCCCAGTGCTGGCGGTTGCCCATGATCGGGCTCCCGGCGGCGAGAAGCTCCCATCCTGGCCGGAGGAGGAGAAGGACATGGCCGGGGTTTTGCATTCCTTTGTTTTTGGAAGCTGTAAGGCTGAGGCTAACTGGAATATGACCAACTTTATTGCTGACCAGATTGAGCTGGTACGCCGCCAGGTAGGCGACAGTAAGGTTCTGCTTGCCCTTTCCGGGGGAGTGGACTCCTCGGTGGTTGCGGCACTGCTGCTGAAGGCTATTGGCAGTCAGCTTACCTGCGTTCATGTCAATCATGGTTTGCTGCGCAAGGGAGAACCGGAGCAGGTGGTGGAGGTCTTCGGAAAGCAGCTGAATGCCAATCTGGTTTATGTGGATGCAAGCGAACGGTTTTTGAATAAGCTGAAGGGCATCTTCGATCCCGAAGAGAAGCGCAAGATCATCGGAGCGGAATTTATCCGTGTGTTTGAAGAAGAGGCCCGCAAGCTGGAGGGAATTGATTATCTGGCACAGGGTACCATATACCCGGATATCGTGGAGAGCGGCACCAAGACAGCGAAGATGGTCAAATCCCATCATAATGTGGGCGGTCTTCCCGACGATATGAAATTCCGATTGGTAGAGCCGCTGCGGCAGCTGTTCAAGGATGAGGTGCGCGCCTGCGGTGTGGAACTGGGTCTGCCGGATCAGATGGTGTACCGCCAGCCGTTTCCGGGTCCCGGTCTGGGTGTGCGCTGTCTCGGAGCTATTACTCCGGATCGCCTGGAATGCGTTAGAGAGTCCGATGCCATTCTGCGTGAGGAATTTGCCAAGGCAGGGCTGGACAAGAAGGTATGGCAGTACTTCACCGTCGTGCCGGATTTTAAGTCCGTCGGAGTGCGGGATAACGCCCGCAGCTTTGAATATCCGGTCATTCTGAGAGCGGTCAACACCATTGATGCCATGACTGCCGATGTGGAACAGATCGATTGGCCGGTGCTTCTTCGGATCACTAACCGGATTCTCAAGGAAGTGCCCGGAGTCAACAGGGTCTGCTATGATCTGTCACCCAAGCCCCCTGCTACGATTGAATGGGAGTAGGATAGGCACTGGATTTCATTTATATGGAAAAGAACGGAGGCAGAAGAATTGTTAGAACAATTAAAAAAAGAAGTATATGATGCTAATATGGAATTACAGCAGAGGGGCATGGTAATCTATACCTGGGGAAATGTAAGCGGTATTGACCGGGAGAAGCAGCTGGTAGTGATCAAGCCCAGCGGAGTGGAATATGACGAAATGAAGCCGGAGGATATGGTGGTTGTGGACCTGGAGGGGAATGTGGCAGAAGGACATTACAAGCCCTCCTCCGATACCGCCACCCACCTGGAATTATACAAGAAGTATCCGGCAATCGGCGGTGTGGTGCATACTCATTCTACCTGGACGGTTACCTTTGCCCAGGCCGGAATGGCGATCCCGGCCTTTGGCACGACACATGCGGACTATTTCTATGGGGATATCCCCTGTACCCGCGAACTGACGCAGGAGGAGATAGAAGAAGCCTATGAGCTGAACACGGGCAAGGTAATTATTGAGACCATAGGTGATAATGATCCTATGGCCATTCCGGGTATCCTGGTGAAGAACCACGGTCCCTTTGCCTGGGGAAAGACACCTGCCGGATCTGTATATAATACGGTGGTTATGGATAAGGTGGCAGAGATGGCCTACAAGACCATGACCCTAAACCCCAGAGTTCCCAGGGTGTCCCAGTACCTGCTGGACAAGCATTATTTCAGAAAACATGGAGCCAATGCCTATTACGGTCAGGGATCCGAAGACCACTAAAGCCTTTCACGGACGAACCAGCCTATCCCTATGCGATTTTTCTTCAACGGGACAGGGACAGCTCCACGCCCAGGATGTAGATGACGGTCATGGTGACGGCCACAGTGAATAATGCAATGGTGAACCTTATGATATTGAACCAGTAAAAAAACAGGATCATGGGAAGACCTGTTAATATCAACTCTAAAAGCATACTGCGAAAAAGCAGGGTATACCTGCTGACGCGCACCGTATGCTTTTTTGTCGGATAGAATTTCAGCAGGGCGGCGACACTTTTCCAACCGGAGGCCTGCATTATAAAGGCGATTTTTGATAATTGGAGGATGGCTACCCAGATGGATATGCCGGTGCACAAGCCTATGGTTACTCCCAGAGGCATGATGCAGCCAAAGAGCATGGCTATGAAATACAGGATATTCGGAAGAGCAAAGCCAACCAGTACCGTATCGTTTGCTGTGTAAATTTCCTTATCAAACTCAAATTGCATAACGGTGTTTCTCTTCATAGGTTTCCTCCATCATAGAGCATGGGCTCTGAAAAATAATACATGATTTCTTCAAGATTAGGACGGGAAAGGGATAATCTGTCCCTCAGTTCAGCATTAGAGCCTAAAAAGGAGGTATCCTTCAGTATGGTCTCAAAGCCGGCTGCCGTCTTGCGAATCCGCATGGGACTGCCTTTCCGGATCAGGGGTAAATCCTCTTTCCTTCCCCTGAGAAGAGGATAACGGTCAATGAGTTCCTCGCGAGTCATATTAAAAACCAGTTTGCCGTTATCCAGCATCATAATAAAGTCTGCTACCCGGTCCAAATCTCCCGTGATATGAGTGGAAATCAATACGGATGCGTTGGTTTCACTGATGAAGTCCTGGAGTATACCGTAGAAATCCCTGCGGAATATTGGGTCCATACCGCCGGTGGGCTCATCCATGATCAGCAGCCGCGGTTCATGGCTCAGGGCGAAGGCGAATTGAAAGCGGATCTTCATTCCCTTGCTGAGATCCTTATAAAGGGCGGCTCCGTTCAGCTCAAAATCATGAAGGTATCGGACAAACACGGATTCCTTCCATTTGGGATAGAATTTACCGAAGAGCCTGGCGTTGTCCGCCAATGATTTATAATCAAAAAAGGGACCGGAATCCAGAACAAAGCCAAGGGATTCCTTCGCCTCCAGGCTGCGGCAATCCATGCCGTTAATCCGTATGCGTCCCCTGCTTTTACGGACAGCGTTCAGGATACAGTGTATCAAGGTGGTCTTACCGGCGCCGTTTTTCCCGATCAACCCCATAATATAGCCCTCCGGAAGGGACAGCTCAATGTCCTCCAGGGAAAAATGATCCCATTTCTTCGTAAGACCCTTAATCTCCAAAGCCGGTATTTCCCGCATCATCATGCCTCCTGTTCATTATCATATAAAAGACGGATCATAGTAATCATGTCTTCCCTGGCCAGATTGGCGCTTTTACACTGCCGTATCAGCTCCAGCATCTGATCCTCCAGCGCCTGTATTTTCTTTTCCTTCAGCAGCTCCGTCTTGAAGGGGCTGACATAGAAGCCTTTACCGGGAAGGGAGTAGATCAGTCCCTCTGCCTGCAGTTCCTCATAGGCCCGGCTGGTGGTAATGACACTGATCTGCAGATCCCGCGCAAGGCTGCGGATAGAAGGAAGCGCTTCATCCGCCCGGAGCTCCTGCTTAATAATTGCGTCCTTGATCTGTTCCATAATCTGCTCATAGATAGCCAGATGGCTGGTGTTTGAAATCATCAGGTTCATGACTGTCCGCCCCCTTCCTGTTTTTTGGGGCGGGGGTTTTTACTGAGGCTTATATATCCATAAAAGGGTTCGGTATAATTACCCAGGCGGAAGCTTCTCAGACAGAAGAAGAGAAGCAGTTCGGATGCCAGAAGGAACCCGGTGCTGATGACCATCTGCAATGAAAAGCCGGGCACAAGCAGGAAGTTCACTATATTTCCAAGAATTAATATGCAGCAAAGGGAATAGATCAATGCCCTGTGTCTTTTTTTTGTTTTTGTATGGTACAAGCCCATCATCAGGCAAAGCTGGGCGAAGAGGCTGATCATTTGCCAGCCCTGCTCCAGGCGGGGAATCGAATCCAGACGGGATATGAGGGTAAAGATTCCTCCGGTGCTCAGCATCAGCAATGCGGTAAGAAGACAGCGCAGATGAAGGTAGCGGCGGAGGGTCTTATTGTCCAGCGGCAGCACATAGAGCAATTTCGGAAGCTGGGGTATTAACAGGGAGAGGAGAATTATGATGAGATACAGGTAGGTATACGGGTTGTCGGAAAGAAATACCAGGCTTGAGAGAAAAGCCGGTACAATCAGGTACAGGAAAAGCCATCCTTCCCGAAAGCCTACCCGGGCATCTGCTATTAATAAATGCAATATTTTACACCGCATACTTATCCCTCTTTCCCTTTAGCAGGTAATACATGATATCTTCGATTGTGGGGATTGATATCTGCAGCTCTCCTTGCGATGTTCCGGGGAGGGGATTGCCTTCCACGGCGGAGCTGCAGCCTGTGGTTGTGACCAAGGCTTCACAGCTGTTTTCAGTGAAGCGCCTTCCCAGAATATATTCATGGAATTCCTCGATGCGGTCTCGCGGCCCGCGAAGCAGTCGGTAACGGCTGATAAGCTCTTCTTTTTGTTCAAAAAGCAATTGCTTTCCGCCCTCCAGAAAAAGAATATTATCTGCAATCCGGTCCAGCTCATCGGTTAAGTGGGTGGAGAAAATGACAGACTTGGTTTGATCCTGGATCAGGTCGAAGATAATGTCGATAAATTCTTTACGAAATACAGGGTCCAGCCCGGCGGAGGGTTCGTCAAAGACATACAGCTTTGCTTCCCGGCTGAAGGCTAAGGCGATCTGAAGCTTAATTACCATTCCCTTTGACATTCTTTTGACTGTTTTATGCATGGGAAGGGAGAACCGCCGGCATAGCCTCTTATAATGCTCATAGTGAAATCCGGTGTACATGCTTCGGAATAGCTTCCCGGCGGTATTGGGAGTCATTCCTTTGGGGAGGATGCATTCATCTGTGACAAATGCAATGATTTCCTTTGAGGGAACCGGCTCTTCGGCTCTGTCATAGTCACCGATCAGAATCCGCCCTTTCTCCGGTGCCCATAATCCTATAATTGTATTGAGTAACGTAGTCTTGCCCGCTCCGTTTCTTCCAATCAGCCCCAGCACATAACCCGGCTTCATGGAGAAGTGGATATCCTCTAATTGAAAGGAGTCAAAAGACTTTGTCATGTGTTCTACGCAAATGCAGTTGATCATAAGGTTCCTCCCATCTGGTCCGCAAAAAAAGACTGTATATATACTGTTCATATTAATATATACAGTATATATACAGTCTTGTCAAGACTTTTCTTTTAAGTTTAATTTAATACGGCTTTTTGTCCCTTGTCTCCGCGTTTTCTCATCCGGACCTTCTTTGCGCTCAGAACTTTATCGTTATACTGGAAGCTTTCTGCGTTCTGGTTCAGAGCGGTAGCATAACATACAAAATCATTTTTCTCAAGGGAGATGGCTTTAACGCCCCGGCTGGCTTTCTTTAATTCGCTGACCTCGGAGAGGGGGAAGCCCAGGGAAAGCCCTTTGTCTGTGAGAAGGATTACCTTCTGACTGCCTTCCAGAATTTCATGGGCGGATAAGAGGCTGACGGCTACAACCTCATCCTGCTCCTCCAGCTTGGTAGAAGCGATCTGCGAACGGTTGGTTTCAAATTCCACACCGGATACCTGCTTGATATATCCGGACCGGGTGATAAACAAAAGCTGGGATTCGAACAGCTGCTCAAAGGAGGCATATAGGATGACATTTTCTTTGTTCAGCTTACACAGGGTATGAATTAGAACACCCTTATCCTTCAGCTTGCACCTTGGAATGGCCTCTGCCTTCACCTGGTACATATTCCCCTCTGCTGTGAATACACAGAGGCGGTCCGTGTTCTTCATCATAATAATATGGGGGAATTCCTTCAGACTATCCTCCGCCGCTCTGGAATAGCTGGCCGTGTCAATGGATTTGCAATAGCCGAAGCGGTCAATTAACACATAGATATCCTCGATCTTAACCTCCTCCACATAGTCGGCGAGGGCGGCATTGGCAAGCATGGTTTTCCGGGGCCGGTGGAACAGCTTCTTATACTCTTTCAGACGATTCTTAATCACTTTATACAGCTCTCTGGTATCCGCCAGTATCTTGCGGTACTCCTCAATGGAACTGCCGAGAGAATCGTTTTCCTCATGAAGCTTCAGAATCTCCAGTCCGATTAATTTACTGAGCTGCATGGAGAGGATGGCATCTGCCTGGCGCTCTGTGAAATCAAGTCGGGAGGCCTCTTTCCGGGAGTCATCGGTTTTGAATTTGATGCCCTCGGTGTTTCCCTCCATGAGACAGGTTCTGGCCTGTTTAATGGAAGAGCTCCCTCTTAAAATCTCTATGATCAGATCAATAATATCCGTAGCCTTAATCAGACCACCCACGATCTCAAGGCGCTTTAAGGCCTTGTCCAGGAGGTATTCATATTCCTTGGTATACAGGGAGACCTGAAAATCTACAAATTCGGCAATCAGGCTTTTCAGGTTGAATACGATGGGCTGCTGGTCCTTTATCGCAAGAAGATTGACGGAATAGGTACCCTCCATGGAGGTTTTTTTATAAAGGCCGTTCAGAAGATTATTAAGATCCCGATCCTTCTTCACCTCGATGACGATCCGGATTCCCTCTTTGGAGGATTCGTCCCGTACATCATAGATTTCTTCAAATATCTTGTCCTTGATTAAGGAGGCCAGCTCCTCCACCAGCTTAGTTTTGTTTCCTGTAATGGTGTAGGGAATCTCCGTAATAATAATATTTTTGCGTCCGTTCTCCCCATTTTCAATCTCTACCTTGGAACGGATACGGATTCTGCCTTCGCCGGTCTCATAAAGGGCAAGGAGATCATTCTGGTTGGTAATGATGCCGCCGGTAGGAAAGTCGGGGGCCGGGATATGATCCATCAGCTTCTGTACCGTAATGTTCGGATTGTCCATATAGGATATAACGCCGTCAATGACTTCATCCGGGTTATGGGGAGGAATGTTGGTAGCCATACCGACGGCAATACCTGTGGTTCCGTTGATCAGAAGATTTGGAACCATGGCAGGGAGAACCGTGGGTTCTTTCTCGCTGTCGTCAAAATTAGGAATGAAGTCGATCAACCCCTTTTCCAGGTGATCCAGCAGGGCCATGGAGCCGGGGGACAGTCTGGCCTCGGTATAACGCATGGCGGCGGCACCGTCTCCGTCGATGGAACCGAAGTTCCCGTGCCCATCTACCAGGGGAAGCATCATAGAAAAGTCCTCGGACATATGTACCAGGGCATCATAAATGGAGCTGTCCCCATGGGGGTGGTATTTACCCATGGTATCACCGACGATACGGGCGCTCTTTCTGTGGGGCTTGGAAGGATCCAGGCCCAGTTCTATCATAGAATAGAGAATGCGTCTTTGCACCGGCTTCAGACCGTCGCGTACGTCCGGCAGAGCCCGGGCAATAATAACGCTCATGGCATAATCACGGAAGCTGTTTTTCATTTCCTCGGAAAAATCCATCTGTATAATTTGATCCATTGTATTCTTCATAAAAAACCTCCATTCTGCCGCAATCTGCGAATTTGGGCGGCAGCACAAATTTGCCGTGTGAAAGTTTTCACACTACCTTCTTTAAACATCCAGCTTGGCATACTTTGCCTCTTCCATAATAAAGGTTCGGCGCGGCGGCACATTGCTGCTCATGAGCAGGGTGGTGATCTCATCCGCTTCTACTGTATCGCTGATGGAGATCTGGGCCAGAGTCCGGGTCTCCGGGTTCAGAGTGGTCTCCCACAGCTGGTGGGCGTCCATTTCTCCCAGACCTTTATATCGTTGAAGGCCGGCAATTTTATGCCCCCCCTGCTTACGGAATTTCTCCAGTTCAAAATCGTTGAACAGATACTCGGAGCGTTTGGTTTTCTTTCCTCTTACCGTGGTCTCATAGTCCACCTTATAGAGCGGCGGGAGACCCCGATAAACCTTTCCTTCCAGGATAAGCTCCGGCATAAAGCGATAGAAAAAGGTCAGCAAAAGAGTACTGATGTGGGAACCATCCACATCGGCATCGGTCAGAATGATGATCTTGTCATAGCGAAGCTTGGAGAGATCGAATTCGTCTCCAATTCCGCAGCCGAAGGTGGCAATCATGGATTTGATCTCATTGTTTACTAATATTTTCTCAAGGGTGGCTTTTTCCACATTCAGGATCTTTCCCCGCAGAGGGAGGACAGCCTGGGTCCTGCGGTTCCTGGCGGTCTTCACCGTACCGCCGGCAGAATCACCCTCCACAATATATAGCTCGCATTCCTCCGGCTTTTTAGAGGAACAGGAGGCCAGCTTGCTCCGGGTATCCACATCGTTTAACTGCTTTAAGACGGCAACTCTCGCCTTGTCACTGGCCCGCCTTGCATTGAAGGATTTCAAAGAGTTCTCCAGAATGCTGCGAAGCACCTCCACATGCTTGTCAAACCAGCGCTGCGCTTCGGAGGAGAAGACATCCTCCACCGCGGCTTTTGCATCCGTGTTGCCCAGCTTTGTCTTGGTCTGCCCCTCAAACTGGGGGTCCGGGTGCTTGATGGAGACAATTGCTACCAAGCCGTTGCGGATATCCTTGCCGTCAAAGTTCTCATCCTTTTCCTTCAAGATGTTCAACTCTCTTGCGTATTGATTCATAACCCGTGTCAGGCCGCTCTTAAAGCCGGTGACCAGTGTGCCCCCGTCAACAACATTGATGCGGTTGCAATAGGCGTTGATCTGTTCCGAGAAGCTGTCCGTATACTGGAGGGCAATCTCCACCTCAATATCCCCGCTCCTTCCCTCCAGGTAAATGGGCTCCTCATGGAGGGGAGTCATTTCCCTGGTAAGATAGGAGACAAAGCTTTTAATACCGAACTCCTCCTGATAGGTCTTAGTCACACCGTTGATCTGGTCTGTGAACTGTATGATCAGATTTTTATTCAAATAGGCGATTTCCTTCAGCTTCTTCTGGATAATATCCGCCTTGAATTCTACAGATTCAAATATGGTATCGTCGGGATAGAAGGTAACCTTTGTACCGGTATCCGACTTATTGCATTTGCCGATTACAGGAAGAAGGCCGTTCTCCAGCTCCGTCACAGGGTGGCCGCCGTTCCCATATTCATCCCGGTAGATCTTGCCATCCCGCCGGACTTCGATGATCATCCTTTTGGAGAGGGCATTGACTACGGAGGCTCCCACGCCGTGAAGACCGCCGGAGACCTTATAGACGGAGCTGCCGAACTTGCCGCCGGCATGAAGAATCGTATAGACTACCCGGACCGTGGGGATATGCTTCGTCGGATGGATATCCACCGGAATCCCCCGCCCGTTGTCACATATCTCAATCCCGCCGTCTTTTAATAAGGTAACGCTGATTTTGGTACAAAAGCCGGCCAGACTCTCATCAATACCATTATCTATAATCTCCCAGATTAAATGATGCAAACCTCTGGAGCCGGTGCTTCCGATATACATACCCGGCCGCTTGCGGACTGCTTCCAGCCCTTCCAAAACAACGATTTGACTGCCGCTATATTGTTCCATGGTTAAAATACCCCTTCTTATTTTGTTTTTGATACAGCAGAGCTTTTGTGCGCCTTGCTCTCCGGCATGCTTCGTTCTTCCGGCATGCTTCGCCTTTCCGGCATGCTCTGCTTCCCGTGGACATTGTATCACAGTTAAATTGAATTTTCCAGAATTTTTAGAAGCCTGGCCATTCATACCTGGTTCCCGGCATACTGTTGTGCGGCTGACGGAAGGCAGTTATAGCGCAAGAAGAGCATATAAATGCTTCAAATACTAAAAAGGTCCCAGACGAACCCGGGTAGGAGATATAAGGGGCAGAAACAGGCGGCGTGGTATTAAGCTTTGTTATAATCACCCATAAAGCAGGGGATATTTCGTGATTATGTCTATGAGAAGTTTCTGGAATTATGGATCCCTCTGTGCTAAAATAAAAACAAGATACATCTTTTCTATTTTAAAATTCTTTCCTGCTAATCATTTCATGGCAGAACAATCCGTCTATTCAAAAAATCTAATAAAATACAGCAGAATGATCTTTTGTCCGTATTGCATCCGTTTCCGGTATTTGCTATACTTTATTTCAGAAGTGTAACAGTGAAGCAATGGCTGTACTACCGCAGAATCCTTCTATTACAAAGGGGACAGGTATTATGAAGTATGAAGAAGCAGTAATTGACAGTTGTATAATCCGAAATGACAGCGCTCTGATGCATTATAATTATAGCATCCGGATGAATGGAAACATGCTGAGGGAAGAAAGCAGGGGGTATCGTCTGAATCCCCTTAATGATTATCTCTTTAAGCAATACATGGGTACAGAAGGGTGCAAGATCTGCCTGCTTTCGTTCCTGCGGGCCGTGCTGAAAGAAGAGATTGAGGACGCAGAGATAATAGAAAATCTGGAGCTGCCCAAAGAAAACCCGGACGGAAAGTTCTCCAGGCTGGATATAAGGGCGAAGCTGCCGGACGGAACACAGATCAATATTGAAGTTCAGCTGTTAGATGAACACAATATGGTCAAGCGAAGCCAGTATTATAACGGAAGGCTGTATGTATCCGGGATAACGAAAGGTGAGGATTATAGTAAGCTGGGCAGGGTGATATCCATTAATATTATGAACTTCAATTACCTGGATTGCCCCGAATTCCATACCAGTTCCCGCTTCCGGCTGGACCAGCACCCGGAGAAGATTCTCAGCAATGACCAGGAACTTCATTTCTTGGAACTTAAGAAATTTTACCAGAATGCAGACTATGACATCAACAATCCGCTGCATCGTTGGTTGATGTTTTTTAACCGAAACCTTAGGAATGATCAATTGAAGGAGTTGATTCAAATGGATGGAGCAATCAGGCTGGCAGAAGAGAAGAGCCGGCAGGTCGCGGCGAGCGAGAAGGAGATGCGCTTGTATGAAGCCATGGAAGATGCCAGGAGAAACAGGATAAGCGCGCAGAACTATTTTGAGGCAATTGGAGAGCAGAGAGGAGAAACGAAAGGCATAACGATAGGAGCTAAAATAGAAGCAGCTAAGTTTGCACAATTAGTCAAATATCTTCTGGCAGATAGCAGAATGGAAGAACTGGAACGGATTACGGAAGATGAGGAGCTTCGTGAGCAGTTATACAGAGAGTACGGGATATCATAGCAGGGCAGGATTTATTAGGAGGAAAGATATGATTTATCAGGATTATAAGTTTACAGTACCAGAAGAAAAGATGATTCGCCTGATCACCAATACTGATGCGAAGAATGAAGGGGATGATCAATTTGCCATAGTACATGCCCTGCTTTCTCCAAAGTTTGACCATGTGGGGATGATTGCCGCCCATTACGGTATCGGAAGAGATGAGGACAGCATGGAGAAAAGCTACCAGGAAATACAGCTTATTCTGGGGAAGATGGGAATGAAGGATCAGGTGCCGGTTTATAAGGGAGCTTCGGTACCCATGGAAGACAGGAATACTCCGGTTGTTTCCGAAGGTGCCCGCCTGATTATTGAGGAGGCCATGAAGGAGGATGACAGACCGCTGTATGTGATTTTTCTGGGGCCGCTGACCGATATGGCCAGCGCCTATTTAATGAGGCCCGAGATTGCAGGAAGACTGACTGTGATCTGGATCGGAGGGGGCCGGTATCCTGCAGGCGGGCCGGAGTTCAACCTGGGCAACGATATTCATGCCGCCAATGTGGTGTTTTCCTCCCCCATTCCGGTATGGCAGGTTCCTAAAAATGTATATGAGATGATTCCCGTGAGCATGGCGGAGCTGGAGTACCGGGTGGAACCCTGTGGAGAGATCGGCAAATATCTTTTTGAACAGCTGGCGGAACATAGTCTGGAGCCAATTCCGAGGAAGAGTGCATTTCGCACGGGAGAGGTCTGGGTACTTGGAGACAATCCGGCGGTAGGATTATTGCTGTATGAGCACAGGTTTTGCTTTGACTGGGTGGAAGCACCGTTGATTGGAAACAGCTCGGAGTATATTCATACCGGATTAAACAGGCCGATCCGGGTATATAACAGTATTGATCCGAGATTAATTATGGAGGATTTTTATAGCAAATTAGCCTTATTTCATAAAAAACACCCCGGGGCTCCATTGGTGATATAGGTATATTTCTAAAGCCTGATCTGAATAAAACGGCAGGAAAGATTGCCGAATAAAAAAAAATGATTGAAAAAAACGTAGAATGATGTATAATAGGAATAATTATTATATGACATTACCCCCCGTCGAAGTTATGTGACGGGGGGAATTTCTTCGATAGTCGAGACTTGATTGAAATAGTAAAAATATCACATATTAATACAGCGGTATAAATATGCATTTATCTTTAGAAAGCCGAGGATGTCTATGAGCCTGTTTTTATATGAAACGCATCTGCACACCTCTGAGGCCAGTGCCTGCGCTGTTTTTAGCGGTGCACAGCAGGCAGAGTATTATAAGAAGGCCGGTTACAGCGGGATTGTTGTGACAGACCATTTTTTTAACGGCAACAGTTGTATACCCCGGGGGCTGCCTTGGGAAGAGCGGGTGGACCGGCTCTGCCGGGGATATGAGGAGGCGAAAAAGGTTGGAGACCGGATTGGCTTATCCGTATTCTTAGGTTGGGAAGCTAATTTCGATGGGACAGAATTTCTTGTCTATGGACTGGACAGGGAGTGGCTGATCAGCCATCCGGATATACTGTCCTGGTCGGTAGAGCAGCAATATAAGCAGGTACATGAAGCAGGCGGATATATTGTTCATGCCCATCCCTTCCGCCAGAGGGATTATATCAGGGAAATACGTCTGTATCCGGATTGTGTGGACGCGGTGGAAGGAATCAATGTGGGGAACCGCAATGATGGGTTTGACCGGAAGGCCACTGACTATGCCGGGAAACATAAGCTTCCGGTTACGGCAGGAACAGATGCCCATGGGATGGAGACTCTCCGCAGCGGGATTGCTTTTCGGAGGAAGGCGGAGAGTATCAGGGATTTTATTGATATGATTAAGGCTGGTAAACATGAGTTGATTCAACCTCATACCCCAGGTGTGTAAGAAACAAATAGTCCATGAGGACAGGAATAGGAGGTTTTTATGAAGAGACCCTTTGTGAGTTTAGAACAGTTGAAGGAAATTACCAAAACATATCCAACCCCCTTTCATATTTATGATGAAGAGGGAATTCGGGAGAATGCCAGAAGGCTTTATCAGGCATTTGCCTGGAATAAGGGGTTTAAGGAGTATTTCGCCGTAAAAGCCACACCCAATCCCTATATTATCAAGATATTAAAAGAAGAGGGCTGCGGCGTGGACTGTTCCTCCCTTACGGAGCTGATGATAGCCGAGGCTCTTGATTTTGCGGGAGATGAGATTATGTTTTCCTCCAATGCCACACCGGCGGAGGAGTTTGTGAAAGCGGCGCAGTTGAAGGCAGTCATCAATCTGGATGATTATACGCATATTGATTTTCTGGAGAAAACGGTTGGGATACCGGAAACGATCTGCTGCAGATATAATCCCGGAGGTGTGTTTGTCACCGCCAACGGAATTATGGATAATCCCGAAGAAGCCAAATACGGCTTTACTAAAGAACAGTTGATTGACGGTTTTCGCAGACTGAAGGAGAAGGGCGTGAAGAATTTCGGAATTCATTCTTTTCTTGCCAGCAATACGGCGACAAGTGAATATTATCCGACCCTGGCGGGTATCTTATTTCAGCTGGCAGTGGAGCTGAAGGAGCTTACCGGCGCGGATGTCAAATTTATCAATCTTTCCGGCGGAATTGGGATCCCGTATCAGCCCGATGCCAAAGCCAATGATATTATGGAGATCGGCGAAGGTGTCCGTAAGGTATTTGAGGAAATTCTGGTTCCCGCGGGAATGGGGGATGTGGCAATCTACACCGAGCTGGGCCGTTATATGCTGGCGCCCTATGGGCATCTGGTGGCAACGGCGATTCATGAGAAGCATATTTATAAGGAATACATCGGCCTTGATGCCTGTGCGGTCAATCTCATGCGCCCGGCAATGTACGGTGCGTACCACCACATCACCGTGGCAGGGAAGGAGGATGCGCCTCATGATCATAAATAT
This sequence comes from Anaerotaenia torta, assembly GCF_050433395.1. NCBI lineage: Bacteria > Bacillati > Bacillota > Clostridia > Lachnospirales > Lachnospiraceae > Anaerotaenia > Anaerotaenia torta. The sequence goes on along the minus strand of NZ_JBNPXH010000005.1, from coordinate 319,810 downwards.
GATGTGACCGGCTCCCTCTGTGAGAATAACGATAAATTTGCTGTTGACCGTATGCTCCCCCGGATTGAGCTCGGGGATTATATTGTAATCCATGATACGGGTGCCCATGGCTTTGCAATGGGCTACAACTATAACGGAAAATTGAGATCGGCGGAGCTTCTGTTAAGGGAGGATAAATCGGTTCAATTGATTCGCAGAGCCGAGACGCCGAAAGATTATTTCGCAACTTTCGATTTTTGTGACCTATTTAATTATTCGTAAATCAAAAGAATATTTTCGCTATAGTGAAGATATGATATAAGGAAAGCGTAGGTAAGCAGTGTGAGAAGAGCGTTCACACGGTGAGAAGAGCATTCACACGGTGAGAAGAGCGTTCACACCAATAAAAGAAGTGAGAAAAGCGGTAAAAGTTACACGGTTGACAACGTACCGGTGATGGGATATAATACGTTGAATGTATGGTAGTATACAAGCAATATGGAGGAAGGGTGTTTATGGTAGAAAAGAAGAACATATTGACTTATGAGGGATTACGACAATTGGAAGAAGAGCTTCACGACTTAAAGGTAAACCAGAGAAAGCTGGTAGCTCAGAAAATCAAGGAAGCCAGAGAGCAGGGGGATCTTTCTGAGAATGCGGAGTATGATGCGGCCAAGGATGAACAGAGGGACATTGAAGCAAGAATTGAGGAGATTGACAAGATTCTCAAGAATGCTGAGGTTGTCGTAGAAGATGAAGTGGATGTCAACGTAATTAATATAGGCTGTAAAGTTAAAATCCTGGACATGGAGTATGACGAGGAGTTGGAATATAAGCTGGTAGGCTCAACAGAGGCCAATAGCTTAAGAGGCAAGATTTCCAATGAATCTCCCTTGGGAAAAGCCCTGATCGGCGCCAAGGTCGGCGATGTTGTAAGCGTTGAGGCCCATGCCGGAATCATGCAGTATAAGATTTTGAAGATTGACAGGTCAAATTAATCAGATGGAACAGGCAGGCCGTACCGGAAGATAAAAGATTGGAGTACGTTTGCCGGGATAAGAGGTGAGATTCATGGCAGAGGAAAGAAACCAGGCGGAGCAGGATATTAATGAGCTGCTGAAGGTAAAGAGAGCAAAGCTGGCAGAGCTTCAGGAGAACGGCAGGGATCCTTTTCAAATTATGAAGTATGAGGTGACGAACCACTCCGGGGAGATTATCTGTGATTTTGAAGGTTTTGAAGGAAAATGTGTATCCATCGCAGGGCGTATGATGTCCAAGCGTGTTATGGGCAAGGCATCCTTCTGCAATATCCGGGATATTCAGGGTGATATTCAGGCTTATGTAAAAAGGGATGACATCGGCGAAGAGCCTTATAAGGAATTTAAAAAATACGATATTGGTGATATTGTCGGAATTGAGGGTGAGGTATTTAAGACTCATACAGGAGAGGTATCCATCAAGGTGCAGAAAATTGTTCTTCTGACCAAGAGTCTGCAGATTCTGCCGGAGAAGTTCCATGGCCTGAAGGACACGGATACCAGATATCGTCAGAGATACGTGGATCTGATTGTAAATCCTGAAGTGCGGGACACCTTTATCAAGAGGTCCAACATTATCCGGGAGATCCGCAATTATCTGGACGGCAAGGATTTTATCGAGGTGGAGACGCCGGTGCTGGTACCCAATGCCGGCGGAGCGGCTGCCAAGCCTTTTAATACGCATCACAATGCATTGGACGAGGACCTGCATCTTCGCATTTCTTTGGAGTTGTATTTGAAGCGACTCATTGTAGGCGGCCTGGAGAGGGTATATGAGATCGGCAGAGTATTTCGTAATGAGGGACTGTCAGTGAGACACAATCCTGAATTCACCCTGCTGGAGCTTTATCAGGCATATACGGACTATTACGGAATGATGGATCTGGTGGAGGAACTGTTCCGTACCGTAGCACAGAAGGTGCTGGGTACTACGGCTATTTCTTATGACGGAGTGGAGATTGATCTGTCCAAGCCCTTTGAGAGATTGACCATGATAGAAGCGATTAAGAAATACGCGGGTGTGGATTTTGAGCAGATTCCCGATGAGGCGGCCGCGAAGGTTCTTGCAAAAGAACGTCACATCGAATTTGAGGATCGCCATAAGAGGGGTGATATCATTAATTTCTTCTTTGAGGAATATGTGGAGGAGCACCTGGTGCAGCCTACCTTTATTATGGATCACCCGGTGGAGATCTCTCCGCTGGCCAGCAGAAAGCCGGACAACCCGGATTATACCGAGCGATTTGAATTATTCATTACAAAGCGTGAGATGGCCAATGCTTTCTCCGAGCTGAATGATCCTTTGGACCAGAGAGGGCGTTTTGAGGCGCAGGAGGCTTTAAGGGCGGCCGGAGACGAGGAAGCCAACCAGCTGGATGAGGATTTCCTGACGGCGCTGGAATACGGTATGCCTCCGACAGGCGGAATCGGAATCGGAATAGACCGGTTTGTAATGCTTCTGACGGATTCCCTGGCAATCCGGGATGTGCTGTTATTCCCCACTATGAAAACGAGGGATTAAGAAATGCCCGCAAACCCGCATGGTGACTGGGTTTGCTGAAATTGGGAAAAGGTATACTACAACTTTTTTGCAACAAATGAGAAATATCGGATGAAACGATTCGAGCCACTGGTGTACCAGTGGCTCGAATTTGTTTGCAATATCTATTTTGTCGGTTGTATATAGTCTTCAAATAGAACCGACAATCTGTCAGCTTGCTCTGGTTGATGAAGGAAACAGCCTAGTGATGGATAATATGCAGACGCTTGTGCGATTTGCTTGAGAAAACGGTGGTATCATCGAAATAAAAATAGCGGAATGTGGAGGTGTTTCCCATGCTATGCCTTTCAAGCTGTGCAAAGCGGGCATATTTGCCGAACCCTTGCAGGCTATAGCGGTACATCGCGGGATGAAGGGCAGGATTGCAGATAAACTGGCGATTCTGAAAAACTTGTAGGAAGACCAGGAGTTTCATGGTTCATGCATGATGAGAAAAGTATGGCAAACAATTTGCATATGCCAGAGAATCGAATATGAAATGGTGAACGCTATGACAATGCCATTCCGGCAACCGGTGAGCACACAGAAAAGACCAGCTGCTCCTGATGTGGAGGCGAATCCTGCTGTGCAAAATACGGTGAGAAGTCTCCTATGAGCGAGTAGAAAAAGCATCGGAAGAGCATCTGCCTGTAAGGAGGTTGTGTCAGGATTTGCTGCCGTAGATTGTCTGGGTGAATTAGGTCTCTTCGCCCGTTTCCTGTTCCAACAGGCGCAGTTTCTTTGCGAGCCGCTTGCTGACAACCGATATCGCCGTAAGGATACCGATGATTTCCTCGGCGGTGTCGTCGTCAGGCGGTTTCTGAGTTTGCTGTTTAATTTCCATACGTTTACCTCCGTTTCCGGGGGGGGGCTTCGCCGCCCCTACACCATCAACAGACAGGTGGGGGCGGTTTGCGTACCGGCGGGTGGTGGCTATTCGAAAAAACTATGTAGAGCTTCGTTATCCCGTAAAATTTCAAGGATGCGGTGTTTTCGCTTGTTGACGCTTTTGGGCTCTTTAAGCCCCAGTTCCGGCGCCAACTGCCTTTCGGTCTTGCCGCCCCAGAAGATGGCTTTGATCAGGTCGCTATCCTCTTGGGTCAGGTCGGCGAGGGCGGCGGACAGTATTTCAAATTTGGCCTGCTCTTCCATGAAATCCTCCATGTCGAAGCTGTCGACTGGTTCGAACATGACCTCGTCGCCATCGCCGTCAACGCTGGGCTCGACCGTCCGTCCCGCCCAGCGTTCCTGATACTTAGATTCGCGCCAGACGGAACGCATATTTACGCGGGCGAGTTCGTCGCCCTTGGCCGTGCGGGAAAGCCGGACCACAAGCCCGGACTCTTCATCCACGAACCACCGCTGCGGATAGGGGTTGTCCGATAACTCGGCGCGCGTTACCTTGGTCTGCTGCCCCCCGTCCTCGGAGAGGATGTAGTATTGCATCGGCTCGCCGAACTTGGAGCGATGCGGGATGGGGGTGGGTTTGAAAGATTTTTTACTCATAAAATTGGCTCCTTTGAATTTCAGAGATTTCTGAAATCCGCCGGAGCCGTTGAATCCGCATAAACGAAACAAGACGGCAGGTGAACCCCTTGGTTAGGGATTCCGCACTGCCGTCTTGCGTTCTGGCGGATTTCGGTTATTGATTTTCTGTGGCTTTGCGGTTAAATCGCAGGTTTTACGCGCTCGTGAGTGATGTTTAACGTGCCGTCTGGATTCGCGGTGATTTGAGTTATGCATTCTTTTCTGCGTATCTCGATTACACGCGCATCGGTGCTAACGTCACAAACTCGCTTTTGATCAAGGTTCTTTACTTCGTTCATGTGGTAATCCTCCTTTCTAAAAACAAAAAAGCTGGATGCATCACGATTATCTCGTAACACATCCGGCCATTTGGTCACTCGCTTTCGGTGCCGTTGCTCGGTATGGTTAAACTGCTTTCTTTTTTTGTGTGGAATCTGGATTTCGCTCGATAGACACAACATTGCGACAGTGGATACATTTGATTTTAATAGCTGTGCGCCCTTGCCATTCGAGATCAAAAATTCGTTTATTACAGTTAGGGCATTTGACTGTCTCGTGCATATTAATCCTCCTTTCACGCAACATAGCAAATAAACTAATTTGCGAAGTTTTTTGTTAAAAAAATACACGCTTCAAATGGCAGCTATTCACGCAAATAATAGCCTCGCTCGCTGAGACGAATTTCAACGGACTGCTTGGACACCTGAAAAAAGTCTGCCAAGCTGTTAACTACCGCAGTGTGAATATACCAGTTCCCGTGAGAACTGACTTTACGCGATTTTTCTTCAAAAAACCGATTAGCCGTTTCATCAAACTGTTCAGGTGGCATAAGAATACGTGGCGCGATGCCTCTTGCCTGCCACTCCATCCAGTCCTCATCAGACCAGTTCGCTTTATTAGATTCATCATATTCATTATATACACTACGAATTCTTGCCGACTTTTTAGGGTCGACAACAGAAATGGATATATGATAGTCACGATGTTTATGCCAATGGAAAGCTTCGTGCGCGATTGTGTTGTTCCTACAGCCTTCATTGCGTTTGGCGATGGTATCAGGATCGATAATCATTGTGCCGTACCGGGCTTTTACCATTTTGTATGATCCATCTTCCTTGTCGTAAATCTCGGTCAGTCCGCTAGTGAAACACATTTGGCCGAGAACACTGAAATCCTCGGTTAGTCGTTTTTCAACAACACGCAGACCCATGCGGTGGCGGGCAACATACAGAATCGGCACCGCCACAGGGCGTTGCAAAGCCTCTGGATAATATTTGTCCAGGAACCCCAAAGCTTCTTTATCAAACTCATCCCGACAGATGTGTGGAGCATTTGACGATAGCAGCACAGACATATAATTCCTCCCGGTCTTATGGTTGTTTATCTTGTTTACTGATGTCGTCCAGCACCTTTTTCCAAAAGTCGTCACCAAGATTTTTCTCATTTGCACGGCGCAGAGCTTTTCTGACATGGGGCAATTGTGTGGACATCAAATATTCGGGCAAATCAGGAGCCGCGGTATCCCTTTCCCGTCCTGCGAGATCAAGCATCTCCTCTTTTTCATCAGGGGTAAGTTGTAATACAATTGCGATTTTTTCGAGAATCTGCATCTCTGGCGGATTTCGCCTACCTTTGACGATATCCGAGAGATACGACGCCGTCATTCCCATAGCATCGGCAATGTCTTTCAGTTTGATGTCTTCGCCGCCGATACCACGACCTTTTCTTTTATTATCGATATAGGTGCCAAATTCTCCAGCCATAACTGTTCTCCTCTCCGCTGACGGCAATATTGCCAAACAGCATATCAGCAAATTCGCTGATGTGCGTATTTTAACATGCGTTTATATTTATGTCAAGCTGTTTTTGCTTGTGCACCAGAGAACCAGAGAATCTTAAGTTTTTAATCAAGAGATGACAATATAAATTCAAGACTTCTCAGCATTTACTCTTGTAATAAATTGTCGATTGAGCTATAATAATGAAATATGCTTGTACATTCCAAGAAACCTGAAGGCGAGGGAACCAAAACCAAATGGCTATAAGTTATAAAAAGTTATGGAAGCTTCTAATTGATCGTGACCTTAAAAAGAAAGACCTGCCGTCTTTGGCGGGTATTAGTTCTGCATCGGTTACAAAATTAGGAAAAAACGAAAATGTAAACACTGAAATTCTCGAAAAGATATGCCGAGCATTAGATTGTGACATTTCCGACATTATGGAGATGTCAGAAGACAAATAAAGGAGCTACTTGTTATGCCGTATACAGCACATCAAATTAAGTTTTTTGCCGAACAGCTTATGCTGAAACGTCCGCAGCACTCTATTGACGGGCTTGCTTCTGCCATGTCTGGGGTTAAAGTAGACTTGAACCCCCATCAAGTGGACGCAGCTTTATTTGCGCTGCAGTCACCGTTATCAAATGGAGCCTTGCTTGCTGATGAAGTCGGACTCGGTAAAACGATAGAGGCCGGTCTTGTGCTTGCCCAGTGCTGGTCGGAGCGTAAACGGAAAATCCTCTTGATTGTTACAGCCACCCTTCGCACACAATGGAGAACCGAACTGGATGAGAAATTTTTTATCCGTTCTGAAATACTGGAATCAAAGAATTATAACAAGGCGAAGAAAGAGAACCCGTCTTGCAACCCTTTTCTTGCGCAAGACGCAGTGGTGATTTGTTCATATAACTTCGCATCGGCAAAGATGCGTGATATTTTGTTAATTGACTGGGATTTGGTAATTATGGACGAAGCGCACAAACTCCGCAACGTCTATAAGCGAAACAACGTGATGGGCAATAATTTAAAAACCGCTCTCCGTGGGCGTAAAAAACTACTTCTCACGGCAACCCCGCTACAAAACAACCTGATGGAGCTCTACGGTCTTGTCAGTATTATTGACGAGCAAGTTTTCGGTGACCCTGAAGTATTTCGTGAGGTGTATGTCAACGTATCTAATGTAGAGAACCGTAACAGGAACTTGAAAGGCCGCTTACAGAATTTTTGTAAGCGAACTCTACGCAGGCAAGTGGCTGAGTACGTGCCGTATACAAATCGAACGACTATAACGCAAGAATATACACCAAGCCAGGACGAGGAGCAATTATACACAGACGTGTCTAATTATTTGCAGCGAGAACGGCTTCACGCTTTCCCACAAGGGCAACGCCAACTTCTGATGTTGGTGGCAAGAAAATTGCTTGCATCGTCGTCAATGGCGATTCACGGCACTCTGTCCACCATAATCGACCGCCTGAACCTGAAATTAAGTGATTATCAAGCTCAGTTGAATCTATCAGATCTTGATGATTACGATGGCATCGATGAGCTCATTGACGAGGAATCGAATGGCGACGATAACGGTGCGGTGGACGAAATGGCAGCAGACTATGAGGGCATACGAGCTGAAATTGAAGAATTGAAACAATTTGCCGCTCTTGCCGAAAGAATTACAACCAACGCTAAAGGCGACAACCTTCTGACTGCACTAAATCGCGGATTCGAAAAGAACCAACAACTTGGTGGTGCACGAAAGGCAGTAATATTCACCGAATCAAAGCGGACGCAACAATACCTTATGAACCTGCTTTCCCAAAATGGCTATGATGGACAGATTGTATTTCTGGACGGATCGAACAATGACCCTGTATCCACTCGCGTCTTTAAGGAATGGCGGGATCGGCACAAAGACGATGGTAAAATTTCGGGTTCAACGGCGGCAGATAAAAAGTCGGCGATTGTTGAGGAGTTCCGTGACCGCGCTTCAATTCTCATTGGGACAGAGGCTGCTGCCGAGGGAATTAACCTGCAGTTTTGCAACATTGTAGTCAACTACGACTTGCCGTGGAATCCCCAGCGCATAGAGCAGCGGATTGGCCGTTGTCACCGCTATGGACAAAAAAATGACGTCATAGTAATAAACTTTCTTAATCGTGCTAATGCAGCTGATGAGAGAGTATTTGAATTGCTATCTCAAAAGTTCAGACTCTTTGAGGGCGTATTCGGCTCGTCTGATGAAGTCCTTGGGGCTATTGAAGATGGCGTGGATTTTGAAAAGCGTATCCTAGATATTTACCAGACTTGCCGTCATCCCGATGACATAAAAGCTGCGTTTGACCGTTTGCAGGAAGAACTATCTGAACAGATAAGCGAAAACATGACGAAAGCGCGGCAATCAATCCTTGAAAATTTTGACGAGGACGTATCTGTACATTTGAAACACTGTCACGAGGGGACAAAAACCGAACTTGATAAGTTTTCGCGTTGGCTCTGTAACTTTTTTGTCATGCAAGGCGCAGAACGGGTTGAACCTCTTAACCAGTGGCGCTTTGCGTATATAGAGAACGGCGAACGTAAGACCTATAACCTGCGTTGGCACGACGCGGAGGAGCTTCATGACGAATTTCTTCGCCGTGATGGCGAATTGTGCGGCGATTGGATATTACAAGCAATGGCCGCCGAAACCCCGTCAGTAGCTATACAGTTCACGCATTCCACACTTCCGGCTGCAGACCACATCAGCTTTTTGGACAGCCATCCCGACCTAAAAAGCGGCGTCATCTCCATTGATAAGCTAACACATAAAGGCATTAACAACGAGGAGCATCTGATTATCTCGATAATCACAAATGACGGCACGCCGGTTGATGATAAAATGGTCGAGCGTATTATGGAGCTAGAATCAACCATTGTCGGTGAATGTTCACCGGAAACCGAAGCTTTGAAAAGGCGGCGACAGGAAGGTATTCAACAGCAAAAAGACGACATTGCTGAGCGAAATAAACAATACTTCTTGGAACAGGTCGAAAAATTGGATGCCTACAGTGAAGACCTGAAAGAGGGTCTACAAAAGCAATTGAAAGTTTTGAAAAAGGAAATCGCCGAAAAACGTAAAGATTATCGAACCTCAAAGGATATCTGCCCCCTTGACGAAATGTTAGAAAAATGGTCGGTTATTACTGCCTTAGAAGATAAGCGCAGAAAAATGGAGCGAGAGATATACCTTGAAGAAGATCGGATTACCGCTGAAAACGAAGCACTACAGGAAAATATCCGTGCTCGATTAAACGGTGAAATCGAATCGGAAACGATCATGACATTCTCGTTCGAGATAGTGTAGGAGGACTTTACATATGCAGAAACTTGAACTTACTTGGATTGGCAAAGGTGATGAACCCGCCGTCGAACCACGTATACTGCTTCACAATGCCTCTAAGGATTACGGTGACCCCACCGCCGATAATATGCTCATCCACGGGGATAACTTGCTTGCACTGAAAGCTTTGGAACAGGAATTTGCCGGGCGTGTGAAGTGTATTTATATCGACCCACCATATAACACGGGTAGTGCATTTGAACACTACGACGACAACCTTGAACACTCGACTTGGCTGTCGCTTATGACACCTCGTTTAAGAATACTTTGGAATTTACTCAGCGAGGATGGTAGCATATGGCTCAGTATTGATGATGACGAACAGGCATACCTCAAGGTGCTGTGTGACGAAGTTTTTTCACGATCATCCTATGTTACTGCGATTGTCTGGCAAAAACGAACTTCTCCAGATATGAGAGGCACAATTAGCGATGGGCATGATTATATTCTCGTATATGCAAAGAATCCGGATGCCTTTAAAAAATCGCGCAATAAACTGCCATTGAGCGAGGAGCAAGCGAGTAATTATAATAATCCAGACAACGATCCGCGCGGGGCATGGACATCTGCGGATTTTACTGCACAAGGCTATAGACCGAATCAGATGTATTCAATTACAACTCCTGGGGGATCAGTATTTAGCCCTCCTGAAGGAAAGTGCTGGAAAAACATCGAGTCTGTCTACCTAGAACAATTGGCACAAGGGCGGTTCTGGTTTGGCGCTGATGGAAAGGCAATGCCACGTAGAAAGACATATTTGAGCGAACATGAGGGAGTTGTGCCTTGGACTTGGTGGAGTAACAAGGAAGTGGGACATAACCAAGAAGCAAAAAAAGAAATATTGGCATTGTTTGGGGCGGCAAATGTTTTCGATACTCCAAAACCAGAGCGCCTAATTCAACGTATTCTGACAATTGCATCAAATCCTGGTGACCTAACCCTTGATAGTTTCCTTGGCTCTGGCACAACAGCCGCTGTTGCCCACAAAATGGGACGACGTTATATCGGTATTGAGTTGGGCGAGCATTGTTATACCCATTGTCTACCGCGCCTGAAAGCGGTAGTGGATGGTGAACAGGGCGGTATATCCAAAGCACAAAACTGGCAAGGTGGTGGCGGTTTCAAATTTTATGAGCTTGCACCTACGCTGATTGTAGCTGACAAGTATGGGCAACCTGTTATAAACAATAAATATAATGCACAAATGCTCGTCGCTGCAATTGCAAAACTAAACGGCTACGATTATGAACCTGACGCCGACGTGTTCTGGAAACAAGGTAAGGGTCAGGATGGCAGTTACATATATGTCACCACCGAATACCTCACTGCGGCGCAGCTTGACAACATCTCCCGCGATCTGCCGGAGTATGAACGGTTACTCGTGTGTGCCCCGGCTTTTGATATTGGCCTTGGCAAACGCTATGAGAATATCAACGTCCGTAAAATTCCGCAATCGGTTCTGGATAAGTGTGAGTATGGTGCAGACAACTACAACTTGAATATAATAAATCCGCCCGAACTGGACGAGGCCGAATGGGAGGACGGAGAAGATGCTTAGAGAACCTTATTCGGCAAAATCGTACTCTTATAACTCAAAATACATTGACAACCGCCTTGCCCTCCGGCTCCCTCAAAAGGAGAGCTTGGAGCGGTTTGCACGGATTGTGGATATACTCTCCCTCTCGAAAACACCAAACCTAGATGAGGAACTTGTTAAAATTCGTGAACTGTTCCCGACTCTCACAAGTTTTGAGCGGGATTTTCCGTCTGTGTGTTTTGCTCTTGCCACGGGCATAGGCAAAACTCGACTGATGGGCGCGATGATTGCCTATCTGCACTATGAGAAAGGTATTAACAATTTCTTCGTAATGGCACCCAACCTCACGATTTATAAAAAGCTCAAAAACGACCTTGGCAACCCAAACAATGAAAAGTATGTGTTTCGTGGATTGGATAAATTCGTAAATGCGCCGCGCATCATTGACGGTGACAATTACGAGGAGTTCCGTCAGACATCGATGTTTGATAGCGGTGTTACCATCAACGTTTTTAATATCAGCAAGCTGAACTCCGAAAGCGGCCGTATGCGCCGCTTGCAGGAGGTTCTTGGGCAGTCCTATTTCTCGTACTTACAATCATTGCCGGATCTCTGCATCTTTATGGACGAAAGCCACCACTACCACGCCGACAGAGGGTTTGACACTATTAACGAGCTCCAGCCCGTTCTTGGTGTGGAACTTACGGCCACGCCCCAAATTCAAAAGGGTGCACGGAAGATCGATTTCAAAAATGTGGTATATGAGTATTCCCTTGCTCACGCGCTGAACGACGGCTTATATGTCAAAGTACCCGCAGTATTTACCCGGCGGGACTTTCACCCCGAGGAGTACACCCCACAGCAACTTGATCGTGAGAAACTCAACGACGGCATACGTCTGCACGAGGAAACCAAAAGTAGACTGGATGTGTACGCACGCGCCCATGGAAAGCCCATCGTCAAACCTTTTGTGCTTGTGGTTGCCAAAGACACGAATCACTCTCGTGAGATACGTGAATATCTCACATCAGATGCTTTCTTTCGAGGCTATTACAAAGATAAGGTGTTGGAAATCAACTCGGCACAGCGTGGTGCGGAAAAAGACGAAAACATAGAATTATTGCTGTCGCTGGAACTGACCACTAATGTAATTGAGATCGTCATTCATGTCAATATGCTTAAAGAGGGATGGGATGTAACGAACCTTTATACCATCATCCCACTACGCGCTTCGGCATCTGAAACACTTACTGAACAGACCATTGGACGCGGCTTGCGGCTGCCATATGGTCAGAGGGCTGGCGTAGATGAGGTCGACAGGCTTTCAATCGTTAGCCATGACCGCTATCAGGCGATTGTAGACTTAGCCCGTGACCCTAACTCTCTTGTACGAAAAGTTTACTACATTGAGGAACAGGAAATTCCCGAAAACGACGAAGGGCGCGAAACAGTGCCTCTACCGACAGTCTATGACGCATTGACTTCCGGTGAGAGTTTTACACAGCAGTTGGCGTTCACACTGCGCGAAACGGCAACCGCTGAATACAAAGCCAATAAAACACCCGATCAGACAATGCTCATCGCAAGTGTCGTCCAAGGCATAGCGGCCAGAACAGTAGTCGAGATTAACAGACAGGTTCACAATATCAACGCAATTAACGACGAACATATGCGCAAACTGGTTCACAGCAGTATTGTCTCGCAAGCCATGCAACAACTTCCTGAACTCGGCTTAAAAAAGGAAGATTTGGCGGCAGTTGTTGAGGTCGCTATCGAAACATGCGCTCAAGCACTCACAGAAAACGTCATTCCTATTCCGCAGTCAGTTATTCAGCCCCACACCGAGGTCAAGCGTGGATTTTATGACTTTACGCTTGATACTCGCAATATGAACTGGCATCCGTCAGACGACACGCTCCTCGGTACGGAGTTGCAGGACGGCGGCGAAACCTTTACGTTGGAAACGGGGACGGTTGCCTTTTCAAAAGTCGACACAGTAGAAAATGAGATTGTCCGGCATATCATTGTCCACGATAACGTCGACTACGCAACTTGCTCTGATCTTATTTATTCGCTTATCGCGGACGCCAAGCGGCACTTTTTGTCGTACTTGAATGATGGCGAAACGGAAAAAGTCATGCGTGACCGCCAGCGTACCATTGCAGAAATTATCTATGTGCAGATGAATGAGCATTTTTATAAAGAGGAAGTTAGTTATAAGGCGGCAAATATGCGCCCGTTCACGCGTATTGAGCCAAGTTTCGGTGGGAAATTCAAGACGGATGAGATATACGACCTGCGAGCGCCGATGGTGGCTTCAGATGTAAAGTCCAAGATATTTAGCGGATTCAGAAAGGCCGGGCATACACTGTACAAGTTTGACAGTGACACGGAGCGTACCTTTGCCGTGGTACTCGAAAATGACAAGGCCGTATTACGGTGGCTGCGTCCCGCACCGCGCCAGTTCAATATTTACTGGGGACAAGGCGGTGCAAACCGCTATGAGCCAGATTTTATCGTCGAGACCGCCGACACAATTTATATGTGTGAGCCGAAAGCAAGCAACAAGATGCGAGACGCGGACGTTCTCGAAAAGCAGGAAGCGGCAGAAGAATATTGCCGTGCTGCAAGCGAATTTAACGCCGAAAACGGCGGTAAACCATGGAAGTATGTTCTTGTTTCTCATGAGGAAATCCGACCGCAGTCAAGTTTTACTTATCTCGCAAAACAAGCTTTGCACGAACAGTTAACGATAGAATAAACGCTTCTAAGGAGGGAGCTGCCACATGAAATTTTTCCACTTATCCGACCTGCACCTCGGTAAGCGTGTCAATGAGTTTTCCATGCTGGAAGACCAGTGGGACATCCTGCAGAAAATTGTTGTGCTTGCCAAAGAGCATAAACCGGACGTCGTCCTTATAGCGGGTGATGTCTACGACAAATCCATGCCCATCGTGGAGGCTGTTCAGCTACTGGACAGATTTCTTGTGTGGCTCAACGAACTTGGGATTGCAGTATTTATTGTTTCTGGCAACCATGACAATGCGGAGCGCGTAGCGTTCGGCGCGGAACTGCTGAAAAACAGCAGCGTTCATATCGTACAGTCGTATAATGGAAAAATAGCTCCTGTAACTCTTTCCGATGAGTACGGTGACATTAATATCTGGATGCTTCCGTACCTAAAACCATCCCTTGTCCGCAGGCACTTTCCTGATAGGGACGTAATTACATACTCGGATGCCATATCCGCAGCTTTGAGCAATGCGAATCTTGATGCCTCAACACGAAATGTGCTGATTGCCCACCAGTTTGTTACCGGGGCAATCACATGTGAATCCGAGGATATCTCTGTCGGCGGTTCGGAAAATGTAGACGGATCGGTTTTTGATGAGTTTGATTACGTTGCCTTGGGGCATATCCACCGTCCACAGCAGATTGGCCGAGAAACCCTTCGTTACAGCGGTACCCCGCTTAAGTATTCGTTTTCGGAAGCAAGCCATACAAAATCTGTGACAGTCGTTGATATGGATGGCAAGGGTGAAATAATAATCGCTGAATTGCCACTTGTACCGCTCCGTGATATGCGTGAAGTTCGTGGCACATACAACGAAATTATGAACCGCAACAGCTACCGGGGTACAAACACAGAGGACTATATTCATATTGTATTGACAGATGAGCATGACGAGCCGGATGCAATGGCAAAACTACGAAACGTCTATCCTAATTTGATGCGCTTGGAGTACGACAACAGACGCACGCAGGCAGCGAGTTCTCTTGAAACCGTAGTGTCCGCTGAAAAGAAAGCACCATCTCAGCTATTCGGAGAACTGTTCGAAATGCAGAACGGGCAGCCGATGAGCGAAGAGCAATCAAAATATGTAACAAACTTGTTCAACGAAATTTGGGAGAAGGTAGCCAACACATGAGACCTCTCAAACTAACGATGTCTGCCTTTGGTTGTTATGCAGGCAAACAGACTGTTGATTTTGAAACGCTTGGTAATGAAGGGCTATACCTCATCACCGGTGATACTGGTGCGGGGAAAACGACGATATTCGACGCCATCACCTTCGCTCTTTATGGAGAAACGAGTGGAGATAACAGGAAAGCAGAGATGCTACGCAGCAAGTACGCTCAAGAGAATGCGGAAACTTACGTTGAGTTTTCGTTTCAATACCATGACAAGGTCTACTTAATCAAACGAAATCCGACCTATGTAAGGGCAAAGCAACGTGGTGAAGGCACAACAGAGGAAAAAGCTGACGCCGAACTGCACCTGCCGGACGACCGTATTGTGACGAAGCTTAGAGAGGTCAACACCAAGGTCGAGGAAATACTCGGTATCAACCGTGAGCAGTTTGTCCAGATTGCGATGATAGCACAGGGTGAATTTCTAAAAGTCCTTAACGCCAGCACCGAAGACCGAATTGAGATATTCCGTAAGATTTTTTATACGGACGCCTACAAAACCTTTCAAGACCGAGTTAAAAAAGATGCGAATGGACTGGTTTCCGAAATCAAAGAACAACGACGCGGCTATGATTATAGCCTCGGAAACATCCAAGTAGATGCAAACGATAACGAAGATACGCAAAAACTCTCCGATGCCAAGTCGGGGATATTATTGGCGGGTGACGTCATCGAATGGCTTACACAGATTATTTCTGCCGACGATGAATCATTCTCTGCAAATGAGAAATTGTTGGATGCAGTCGGCGTCAAATTGGCTGAAATAAACCAGAGGGTCGGACAAGCTGAGCAGGATAAGAAAGCGCGTGACGCTTTAAAAGTAGCGGAAGACCGTCTCCCATCTGAAATGGTGGCTCTGAATGAAGCGGAATCTACTTTGAATGCAGAAAAAGGTAAACAGACTGAATACGAGTCCCTAAAAACTCAAATTTCTGAAATAGAGCGGTCGTTGACTAAATATCAGGAACTGCAAACTCTTATCGATTCGATAAAGTTAAACGAGGAGAAGTTATCTGTCGAAAAGCAAAGAGCTGAAGACTTACAAAAGAAACAATCCTCCGATACAGCTGCGCTTGAGACCGCAAAAGAGGAGCTCAAGTCTTTAGCGGATGCCGAAGTCAAAGCCGAAACATTACGTAGTCAACAAGGAAAGCTGACCACAAGGCAAAGCAGTCTTGGTTCGTTAACCGCTTTGCTCGAAGGTTATAGCAGACTGCTTTCTGAACTCAAAGTGGCACAAGACGATTACAGCGAAAAGTCTACAATTGCAAAGACTAAGCGATATGGATATGAAACTCTGAACAAGGCGTATCTAGATGAGCAAGCGGGGATATTGGCAGTTGAACTGAAAGATGGACAGCCCTGCCCGGTCTGCGGTTCTACCGAGCATCCTGTTCCTGCGGTTTTATCTGTTAAGGCGCCTACAAAGGCGGAACTTGATAAGGCAAAAAAAGCCGCCGAGGCTGCAGAATCAGAAATGACTACCGCTAGTGGAGTGGCGAGCAACTTAAACGGGCAAAGTGGTACTAGGCAAGACGAAATCAATACCGCTGCATTGACGCTATTGGGAGACACCTTGTTCGATAATATCCCGTCGGTTTTGGAGAGTGCGTTGACTGAGGTCAAAACAGGACTTGCGGGAATCAGTAAGCAACTCGCCGAGCAAGAGCAAAGAATAGCTCGAAAAAAGGTACTTGACGAAGCTATACCTACTTCTGAGAGTAACCTTATTAAAGTCGGCGAAGCTCTTGGTAAGTCAAAAGAACAAGTCGCTGCACTGACCACGCAGATTGATGCCGGCAGCAAAACAAGGGATAAGCAGGCGGCGGAACTCAAATTTAAGAATGAGGCAGAAGCAAAATCGGAAATCTCCGCTCTCAGCACCAAAAAGAAAGGCTACGAAGATGCCCTTCAAACCGCCCAGACCGCATTTGATACAGAAAAAAATAAAACGGATGGCACGGCGACAGAGATACAGACATTACAAGCACATCTTGGTGATTCGCAACCTTTGGATTTGGATGCGCTAAAACAAGAAAAAGGCGTTGCCGAAAGTACACAACGTGGATTGAGCGAAAGCAGCCGTGTTGTCGGCACACGAAAGTCAGCCAACCAGACTGCATTGAACGCCATTAGCAAAACGGCTAAAACCATCACGGAGCTCGAAGTTCGTTACAAGTGGTTGAAAGAAATCTCCGACACTGCAAACGGAGATATTAGCGGCAAGGAAAAAATTAAACTGGAAACCTATATTCAAGCTGCATACTTCGATAGGATAATCGCACGGGCGAATATTCGACTGCTGCAGATGTCAAACAGCCAGTTCGAGTTAAAGCGTCGGGATGTAAGCGGAAAGCAGGGACAAAGTGGCTTAGACTTGAATGTTATCGACCATTACAATGGTACGGAACGCGATGCAAAAACGCTCTCAGGTGGTGAGTCGTTCATCGCCTCTCTGTCGCTTGCACTTGGCCTTTCGGATGAAATACAGAACAATGCTGGAGGCATACGTCTTGATTCGATGTTTGTTGATGAGGGCTTCGATTCATTAGATGATACGAAGCTGTCACAAGCAATACAGGCGTTGATGAGCATATCGCAGACCAATCGCCTTGTTGGGATAATATCACACGTTACCGGGCTTGACGAAAAAATTGGTCGCAAAATCGTCGTGACCAAAGACCGTACGGGTGGTAGCAGAGCTGAAATACTGGTAGGATAAGGAGATATCTATGTTTTACTGGAAAGGCAAGACCGAAAACGATCTGACATTGACTGAAGAACTGTATTCATGTGGATCAATTAAATCAATTCAAATAGCTACAGCTTTTATATCCGTCGAAGGTGTTGCAATTGTGCGTCAACTCCTGAAGAAATATCAACTTTCCAAGGAACATATATTGCTCTATTTATCCGAGCAATTCTCATCCAACAAACCGGGAGATTTGCTTGAACAGTTATTTGAAATTAGCACTGTAAAGGTTTTGCTTGACCAGAGCTTTCACGCCAAGGTGTTCTTGCTGTCCGGAGTAGAAAATAAACTCATTTATGGTTCGTCGAATTTAACGGCGGGCGGTTTTACCCGAAACATGGAATTTGATTATATCGGAACACCCTCCAAAGAAGAATTGGAGAAAGTCCGTGAATTTTTTAGATATTGCGAAAGGCTTTCAACTGCGGTCAGTGATGAAGTAATAACTTACTATAAGGAACTGCAACCTGCCCTTGATGAGTTAAATCAAACACAGCAATATCTAAAAAACAGGCTTACTAGTTTTTCCAAAAGAGATGATCCATTTGGTGAAGATGATTATGATTTGTCAAACAGCTACTTTTCTTTTGAGGACTACGAAACATTTTTTTCACGCAACGCTCGAAGTAACGACGTCCAAATCCGCCACCGCAGATTGAGCGTTCAACAAAAAATGCTTGCTGTCCACCAAATGATATACCCTAATATTAGAAGGCTTGGTATTGCACATCATAAGAGAGAGAAAAACATCACTTCAACTGTCGAGCCAAACATTTACAACCATCATTCTGTTGGCTGGATTGGCGTTCGGTACGGAAAATTGCCGCACGAGATTGACTGGCTTAACGCCGGACGCGAAAGCGATGATGATGCTTATGGTTTCCAAAAGCATGGTTGCTTACAATTCAGTATCAACAGTGGCGGTTTTGATATAAATCTGTTTTTGGCAGTTCGAAATGATGCGATAGACCGCATGAAACTCAGTGAGCATCAATTTAAGATGCTGTTTGAAAAGCGCTCGCAGATTGAAAATGAAATGAGAAAACTCGTGGGACACGGCTTTGAATGGCGAATAGAAAATGGGGCCGAACCCTTTCGAGTTGATATCGACCCAGTCGAAAATTTCTGTGACTGGTTTAAGGTCAATGACTCGGATGGATACGAATCATATTTGATGAAATATTACAAGCCAAGCGACCCGATATTAAGAAGCAAAGAAAGCATTGCCGCTGAGGTTGTTCGTGTCATGACGATGCTCCAACCACTTTATGACACTATGGTATGGCGACCGCTGAAAAAGTCGTAGGAGGATAGAACCAATGTCAACACGCGGGAAAAGTATTAATCTGTTTTTGATGGATGGTGAACCAACCGGTCGCATTAAATGCACCCTTGCCAACTGGACGGGTGTTGCGTATAAAATTCCACGCACGGCTTTAGACCTCTGCAAAGAACGCGACGACTTGAAGCAAAGCGGCATTTACTTTTTATTCGGTACATCCGACCAGACCGGCAACACTGTTGTGTATGTCGGTCAAGCGGGTGCACGTAAGAATGGCGAAGGGCTGCTTTACCGCTTGCAGGAACACAAGCGCAATCCAGATAAAGATTATTGGACAGAGGCTATTGTTTTTACCACTTCAAACAATTCTTTTGGACCGACAGAGATAAGCTACCTCGAAAATCGCTTCTGTGGCTTGGCTCTTGCGGCAAACCGTTATGAAGTCAAAAACGGGAACGACCCGACACATGGTAACATTACGGAGGAAAAAGAAAGCGAGCTCGAAGAATTTGTCGACAACGCCCGCATTGTGATGGGAACGCTCGGACATAAAGTTTTTGAGCCATTAACCACACCGACTATTATTGCGAAAGATGACAGCAAGTCCACCATCCCAGATCTACTGCTGTATTTGAAGCGAAAAAGCCATAAAAGTGGAAAAACCATCGAGGCAACCTGCAAGCAAACCAGCGAAGGATTTGTGGTTTTAGCCGGAAGCCAGATAGAGCGAATTGACTCACAAAGCATACCGATTGGAATAAAAAAGGCGCGTGAAAACGCAAAAATAAGCAACGAAGGGGTTCTGCAGGAAGATGTTTTATTTCGCAGCCCTTCATATGCCGTTGCATTTGTCGTAGGTGGCCATGCCAATGGGCTTACCGAGTGGAAAACCGCGGACGGTGTCACACTAAAAGATCACGAACTCACAACGGAGTAATAAGTGTTCAAAGGAGGCATCTATTATGAATACCTCAAGCTTATATTACAGAAACCTGATTGATACTGTTCTGCGTTTTTCTGATGCCACCGATTGGAAATCTGCAGTCTTAGAATGGTGCATTTACGATGTCGAAGAGGATGAAACCCTATCAGAATCATGCATTTGCGGGAAAGAGAACCTCCGTTACCTTTTCACGATAAGAAATACTGTCAACGGACACACGCTTTATCCAATCGGCAGTTCGTGTATAAAGAAATTCGAACGTTCTGATTTGGATGAGGAGGTCGCCGTAAAAGAGCAGCTTTTCAAGCTCCTCCATGCCATTGAGGATAGACAATTTCTTGTATTGTCATCCGATTTCTTTTCCAGAAAACTATTACGTTACCTATATGACCTTGGTGCTTTTAAGCCCTCGCCGTACAATGAATATGATCCGTATAACGATTATCAGTTTATGCTGGATATGTTCAATAAAAGAAATCGAAGCGAGAGGCAGGGCAAAAGAGCTACAGCAATTATTCTGAATTCAATAAAACCTTTCTTGCAAGATATGCTGAGAAATAAGATTCATTAACGGCAAAACCTGCAATTTTGTAGCGACGATCTGAAAAAACAACACATCTATTGCAGCGTTACCATTAATACTTGATGTTCAGAACAGAAACACTGGAGGTAACTATATGGCCAACTTTAAGGACAGCAAAGAAAATCATTTTATTATTGACGAAACACGTCGTTCTATTGTTGACGCCATACTAGCAATGGGAAGCTTGACAGGGGATAAACAGTATCATGAATTTGCAAAAGTAGTTTGTCCTTCGCTTACCGAAGACATGATATCTGAAATTGCTAGGCATATGGATCGTTTTGACGATTGGCCTGAAAGCTATCTTTTGGATACCATTATTGATTATATGAATCTTTCAGATGAAGAGTTTATGTTTTTCCTAGAACAATATACAAACCCCAACATACACCACTGGCACTGGAATGCTCAAGAAGAACGACGAGAGGATGTTTGTAATTCGGGATTTGTAGATGTAATCAATCGGTATCTTGAGCATGATGGTTATAAACTGGTGGTAAAAGACACCATAGGAGACAAGCAATTTTATCAATGCGTGTCAACAAAAGCAGGTGTACGAGGTTCTGTGAAAAACATTATTTTTGCAGCTAAATACAAGCCAGAAATAGTATTCGATGATGCTTTAAACAATGATATAAGAATTACCAAGAATGCTAATCAATGTTTAATATATGACAGACCAATTCCACAGAATGGGCTAATGTGGGGTGAGTTGGTAGAATGGTATGCAGAGGAAAACGTAATAGAAGACAATCAAGAAAATATGTTTATCCGAAGGCTGTGCGATTGTTTAGATACAAGTTTTAAAGCCAGCGGCGAAAAGTCGGGTCCCGAAACGTGGATGCTACAGGCTTATTATGAATTAAAAAATGAATTAAGTGTTGATGTACCAGCCTTAATACCGCAGGTTTATCTATACTATGATCCCCAAACGCAAAAAGAGCGTGGTTATAAATTGTTTGAACATCAAAAAATGGATTTTCTTATGATTTTTTCACATCGTGATCGAGTGGTTATAGAAATCGATGGAAAACAGCATTATGCTGATGGCGATAGGGCATCGCCCAAACTTTATAGTGAAATGGTTAAGGCACATCGTGAGATGAGTCTGTTTGGATATGATGTCTACCGGTTTGGAGGATATGAGTTTCTGGGGGCAAATGATAGTGGCGAACTCAAGCAAAAAGTACTTAATGATTTAAAACGGTTTTTTGTAAATTTATTTCGGAAATACGGTGTTGTCACAGCATTATAGGTTTCAAGCGGCCATTTGTATGACAATAGAGCTCCGCTTTTGACACATATAAATATGAGAATACAATTTTTTAAGAACATCTGTGTAAATGCACCCTGTATCAAAATTTTCAGCCTTTGCCAACGGAGGCAATGGAATTAAATCCTACCATTGACTCGTTTCCGATAACAGATGAAACCACAAAACATTGTTGACATATTCCCACGAACGGAAATGCCCCCCAAAACCGCCTTTGCCTTATTCCCCTGCACGGAAAATCAGCAAAACACATACCCGACATTAATCTGATGCTATCGTTCCAGGTGGCTAGAGGAAATAAGTCAAAGTAAAACCTTATAATTTTGCCTATACTTTTTGATTTTGACTCTGAGTGAACTCAAGGGGGTGAAATTTTTTGCTGGAGTTTTTTCCAAGGAAATCCAAAGCTAATAATAAAAAAACGAGACAGGACGGGCTTTTTCCCCCCCTCGTCTCGCTTTTCCTTTGTATTACTGGTTTTTCTGATAGGCAAAATAAAAAGGTACTCAGTGGATTTGTATTATCCACTGAGTACCTTTGTGGTGGAGGGGAAGGGGATTGATTCCTCGACCTTACGGAGGTAGTGTCAAGAATTGGATCAGTTGGCAAAGAGCAAAAATCTCTCAAAATCTTATATAAATGGAGAGGATTGAGAACCTTTGAATAAAAAGAAAGGCTTTCACCATTCTCTTTAGATTCAAAGCCAAAGCAAATAAGAGGCACTTCTCTGCGGCAGCAAGAAGGCCTCATTTGTGGATGGCTGGCAATGTTCTCTTTTCAAGGCGGAAAAGCAGCTTTCGCCTATATTTTTCTTTTTTCCATCATGAACCAATAGTCCGGAGAACCAACGCACATATGGCCACGATGAAATGCAGGGTAGCAACTACTACCCAAAATTCTTCACCGAATTTCCGTCTTATCAAATCATTCCTGCTTTCTTGAATAATGGACGCAGCTATCATCTTGTATTTGATAGCATCGCAGATATTTCCCGGTAGATTTGTTGCAATTTAGTCTGTGATAAATAAGCGGTTGCCCCATCGGGCAAAGAAAAGTATCTTTCTGTGCATCGTATCGAACCCCATATTTTGCAGGAGAGTTTGGAAAGTCTATCGCCGGAATATAGCCAGTAATGTTCAACGGTTTCAGACCGCGATGAACCGCACCTGTCGAGAGCAAGTTTTTCCATGGATAGGTTCAGAAGCTTTTGCTGCGTTTCAAGATGTCTTAATAGAATCAGGCTTTCTTTTTTAATTGGCCGGAAAAACATCCACACCCGTGACGATACACAATCATCTGAAGTTGTTCGTCTGTGCGACCCATTATTTTTCATCACACTCCTATGGGCTCTATTATACCATGAAACTCGTTTCATGGAGGGCTTTGTCAACAGGTCCACAATTTATGTGAGAAAAGGATTGCAAGCTCTGTAAGGATGAAGTTAACCGGCAATAGAAGCATCATCAAGGACCGTTTCTAAGTGCTTCATATTCATGTATTTCTGCCCCACTGAGTGTCGGCACAACGCACCGTAGCCTGGCACAGACCAGCATCAGCGCGGAATTGCTGTCAGGAAATCATCCCACCACACGGGTGCGTCTGCGGATCTCACGGTTGGGCCGTTAAATGACGTTGTTGGTGCGGATACGCAAAGCAAAGGCCAGTCAAAACGTATTATGATTTTACATAAGCTTGCGGTAAAACAGTTTCAGACGTTAACCTCGCTTAGTAAGCACAGCTTTCCGCAGATTGGAATAGGAAAAGAAAATATATAGTAGCTGCTTTGACTGACTGTTGCGTTATAGGGAACAAATTTTACATTAGGGATAAGGAGCCACTTAGTTTTCCCATGTGAGCTTTCATACGTTCTTGAGAAACATGGTTATAACGTTCAAATGTTGTTGTAATATCCGCATGCCCCATGATTTGTTGAATAACAGCTATATCCGTGGTAGTCTCACATAGCCTTGTGCAGAAAGTATGCCGGAGATTATGCACAGTAAAATGCGGAAGCAATTTAGGATTCCGATTCTCTATTTTTGCTTGATCAGTTTCCAATAAATTAATTTCCTTGCAGATTCGGTTAATTGCCCGATTGATTGCATGTGCTCCAAGGAAAGAGCCGGAACGGTTTCGGAAAACAAACCCATGGAACCCCGCTAAAGAAAGTTCGGAATCAGTGGATACGCGGCTGTTTTCTTCATGTAATGAATGAAGAGCCTCTGCAACTTTAGGAATTAAAGGGATAATACGAGTGCTGTTTTTAGTTTTGGGAGTAGAAATATGAAAGCCTGCATGTCCATCAATGACTCGATAAATCAAACTGTGGTTGACGGATAGCGTGTTTGCTTCAAAATCTACATCACTCCAGGTAAGGCCTGTACATTCGGATACTCTCATGCCGGTACCGAGAAGTGTAACAAAAATGGGCAGCCAATGTCTATAAGTGAGGCTTTCTCTTATAAATTCTAAAAATTTTTGCTCCTGATTAAGTGTGAGTGCAATACGAGGAGGAGTTATATTATTTCTACTAAAGCTGTGGTATACATCTTGGCTTGGATTTTTTCGGATTAAATCATCATCAACGGCTAATTCAAGGGTGGGGTGGATTAAGCTGTGTATGCTTTCAAGCGAGTTGATAGCAAACCCGGTTTCTAATAGTTTAGTATAAAAAAGCATAATATCGCTTTTACGGATTAATGGAAGCGGACAATTTGCGAAAGGGACATGTTGGATGTACTGCTTCCATAGATACATATAGTTGGTACGGGTTGATTCTTTCAGACTTGTTTTTGTTTGCATGTAAGTATGGAACATATCATTCAAGGTGATGCCCATGCTCTCTTGTGTTCGAATTCCATCTTCTAAATCTTTTATTATTTGTTTTTCTTTAACTCTCAAGCTCGCCAAATCCTTGTCATAGACATATTTGCGTTTTCCGTTATACGTATAGAAGTAGACATAAAAACCATCTTTACGTTGGCACTCACCTTTATGAAGATTGCGACCTTTGCGGTCTTTTCTGGTTTTTCCGATTACTGGGCGCTCCTTAATGGCATCCTCAATATCTTTTGTAATTCTATTTTCCTTCGTTCTTAAACATAACAAATCCGTATCATAGAGATATTTACGTTTTCCGTTACACGTATAGAAGTAGACATAACTTCCGTCTTTGCGTTGACACTCACCTTTATGAAGATTGCGACCTTTATCGTCTTTTCTGATTTTTGCCATTTCTTGGACCTCCTTAGAGTAAATAAATTATATATAGTGTCGTCAATGGGAAATACATTTGTACATTAGCTTGTAAATAAAATAGTATGGATATATATTTTTTCTGCAAATAGTGATGAAAACTTAGTATTTGCAATTTTGATTTCTAAAGCTGTTTCAAATGAAATTACAATCGTACTTCAAGTTTGAAATTTATGAAGTACGGTTGTAAATAAAGAAGAAGAGCTGAGAAAACTTAAGTATTATTGAGTGTTGTTCTTGGGAAAAAACTGCTCTAGTACATCTATACTATCCTTGGAAGTATAGCCCCATAGCACAGAACTTAATGCATCTATGGCCTCTCGGCGTTTCCGGTAATAGGTGCGAAAAGAGATATCCCGGATATGAGGGCGGAGCTTTTCGATGACTTCATCCACATTCCGCAGTTGTTGGGGAGAGAGGAAAGAGAAGTATAGCAGCCAGTAATAGGATTCGCCGTTTTTATGCTTATTCCGGAGCAAATCAATGGCCGTATCCAGCAGTTTCAGCATCTGATGGCTACGCTCAATGCACTTGGCATGATGCTCAATATCCGCGCCAGCCAGATCGGCACCGGCGAGGTAGATGGAATCTAAAAATTCCTCAATGGAGCTGCCATATTCAATTTCAAACTTGCTGCGGACCTGCTGAACGGAAAGCTCCAGACTCCAGACTACATCACGGTATTTTTTTAATAGCTTCCATGTGTCATGGTACAGCGGGTTTTCGGTAACGTCGATCACTTCATTTTTCTTCTTCATTATTTATCCCTCCTTGTTGGATTCTCCCATTTCGGGGAGAGTGTCAGTTCAAACGTTGCGACCTTCTTGTCATCGCCGCAAAGGATGGTCAATCCCATACGGCTTGTGGCATTCAGCGCGTGGGGCAAATACTCTTCCCCGCAGGCATCCGATAAAGGAAATAACTTATATATGGATTTGGGGCATCCAAAGCACGAAATCCCTTGTGCCATAAGGATTTTCGCCATCTTGCTAAGTATTATTTGAATATGCAATTTTGAAACGCTGGTGAGTGCGTCTGAAACGCAAACCTTATGTTCAGCAGTCGGCTCCTGGTCTGCTGCTTTTTCATCTTCAGGAAGCTCCAGCTTGATGTTTAATACCATTGCAACCTCCTCTTTATCGATCATCACATCGGAAATCTGGAACATAGTAGAAAGATAATTTTGCAGATAAATCACACTGCCATGTCGTCCGGGAAAGGTCATAAGGGAAAGATAACCGGCATCAGACAGCTTTTTCAGCACACGGCCTATGGTGGCTTTGGAGAGGCCCCACCGGGAACCCAGTTCGCTGTAAGTCACCAACGGGTTGCCGGTGCCGTTACGCAGATAGATAACCGGGCCAACCTCCGAACCCTGCACCTGGGGGTCGTTGTAAACGGCAGACAGCCATAAGTCCAATACGATGTCCATTTCTGAGCAGCGGCTTGTGCTGATCAGTTCCGTAGCAAGGGATACCGGCAGGAAGAAAAAACCGGTGTCCTTCTGACAGGGAGCATTGTACTCCAGAGCCGTGTTGTGCTTTTGCCAGCCCCGTATTTTGTACTTGATGACCTTCCCGCGGCCAAGGCTGAGAAAGGATATTAGGTGCTGTTTCTGCAGATCCTCCAGAATCCCCAGCGCCTGGCATTGAAAGCGGGTACGGAACCATTCGGACAGTTCTTTTAAGGTAAAGACCCATTCGCCGGGGTAAACGGTGTAGCTGATGCCGTCAATGCGCCGATAGGAGGTGCGAAAATTAGCGTAGCTGCAAAGAACCGTAAAATAAAAAAGACCGGAGCCTCGGCTTACGCGAATGCTCCGGTCGTTCATCAGACTTTGAATAAATTGCCGGTAAATCCGGCAGCGTGGATAGTCTACGACTTGCTTGATTTCTAATTGATATTCTGACATAGTGCCTCCTTAATATATAAGGTATAAACCGTTCATATAAAATAGTTGACTTGAATCTCTGGCCGACGTATGATATACTTATTTGTATATCAAGTTGCAAATAGTTTGTTTGGGAACTTGGTGGCTATTACAACTTACTACAAGTTTTTTACAACTTTTGCCGCAGCAAACAACGGAAAAGGACGAAGCTCTATGGATTATATGAGGTTTCAAAAACTTAGTAATATCAGGACTTTTGGAATAGGACGAAGCGGGACGAAAGAGCATAAAATGCTCCAACCGCAAGTCCCGACGATGAAGTCATTAGATAAGTAATGCAATGCCCCGAAAAGCACAAGGGCTACAATTTTTTACTATAATTTTGCAGCGGACTCCAGGAAACAGGATAACGCAATACGAAGGGCTGACCCGGCAACCATAAGCTGCGGCCGGCTCTTTTTGTATTCCTTCTATTGCGCGCTGCTATAGGCGGTACCTTTTTACAAAAATGAAAAAAGTCCTCGAAATTAAATCCTGTCTATGCTATAATGTCCAAGAGAGGCAGATTGGTTCATGCAACGTGAGCGCAAGGGTGAAGTTCTTGAGCTTCCAATTTGCAGCAGATTGTTTCATCGAATTTTGGAGGAATTATGTTAAATACCAATAAGATCAGACTTATGACAAAGCTCGCCCTCTATGAGACAGAGGAGGGAAAAGAGGATATACGTCTTAGTAAATATTATAAAACAGATTACGTAAGATATCAGGTGATCAAATCGGTTCTGTGTGCCACCTTTGGCTTTGCGTTGATTCTGCTTCTGATTTTTATCTATAAAGCAGAATACATTGCGGGCAACGCAGTAACCCTGGATTATAAGACGATAGGAGTTTATATTCTATGCATCTATATTGTAGTAGCCGCGATCTACGGCTTAGGTGCATGGGTGGGCTATGCAATCAAATATGATACGTCGCGCAAGAAGTTATCCCGCTATTATAAGCTTCTCAACCGATTGAATAAAATCTACAGGGAAGAAACACCGGAGTAAACGTAAACACGGAGTCTTAAAATTTGGAGGAAAAAAACATGATGCCATTACTGGTGTTCAGAGAACGTGTAAAGAATTTCTATCAAAGACATGATATATACATTAATCCGGCAATGAAATTTATCTTTGCTTTTATATCATTCACCGTGATCAATAACGAGATTGGCTTTGATTCCAGGCTGAAGTCCATTCCGGTACTGCTAGCGCTGTCTCTGGTCAGTGCATTCACTCCTTCGGCAATTATGGTGTTGATTGCGACACTGATGGCGGCTATGCACATCTATTATGCTTCGCCGATTTTATCGATTTTGGTAATCATCCTGCTGATGATATTATACTTTTTATTTGCCAGATTTACACCCCGCTACGGTTATGTGGTGCTGGCAATGCCGATTTTGTATTTTTTGAAGATTCCCTATGTGATGCCCATCCTGCTGGGGATCGTTGCTGCACCTGTGGCCATTGTTGCTACGGGCTGCGGTGTGATCATATATTACATCCTCCAGCTGGTGAAGACCGCGGTGAATGTACAGGTAAATCCCTCTGTGGACGATGTGCTGAAGCTCTATACGGATGTAATTGATGCATTGCTGAATAATAAGCAGATGATTATGGCGGTTGTTATCTTTGTTTTAATCCTCCTGGTAGTGTACTATGTCCGGCGGATGAAGTTTGACTATGCATTTGAGATATCCATTGCCGCAGGTGTTTTGACCAGTATTCTCGGGTTTCTCATCAGTGACATTATCCTGGATAAATCGGAACAGATTCTTGCCATGATTCTGGGCACACTGGTATCGGGAGTTATTGCATATATAGCGCATTTCTTTAAGCTTACCCTGGATTATTCAGGAGTGGAGCATGTCCAGTTCGAGGATGATGTTTATTATTATTATGTAAAGGCAGTTCCCAAGGTCACGGTAACGGCACCTCAGAAGAAGGTGAAGCATATCAATGTGAAGAGCGCAGGAGCAGATCCGGCCAGGACCGGGCTTCGCAGACAGGATACAGAGGATATGGAAGAAGAATACGACGAGGACGATAATGTTTATTCCGGCAGAGACGAGGGTTACAGCTATAGACAGAATGACATGGATGATGAATAAAGAGATGCGGTAGGAGAGGGACTATGGAGGCAATCAGAAGATTAATCAGAGAATACTCGGTATGGATGTCAATCCGGAAGATTTATCTTACGGATATCTTTGAGATTATTGCTCTGGCATTCCTGATCTATCATGTGGTGAAATGGATCAAAACGACGAGGGCCTGGGCCCTGGTCAAGGGGTTGGCGGTCATAATGGCCTTCTGGCTGTTGACTGTAATATTTGATCTGAATGTAATAGCCTGGATTATCAAGAATACAATCAATGTGGGTATAATCGCCATTGTCATTATCTTCCAGCCGGAATTTCGTAAGGCGTTGGAGCAGTTGGGACAGAAGAATCTGATGAAATCCATTATCCCCTTTGACGACAACAAGGATAGTGAGAAGTTCTCCGATCATACCTTGAATGAGATCGTCCGGGCGACCTTCGAATTGGCCAGGACGAAGACGGGAGCTCTGATCGTCATGGAGGAGGATACTCCGCTGAACGATTTTGAAAACACCGGTATCTATATCGACAGTCTCATCAGCAGTGAGCTTCTGATTAATATTTTTGAACATAACACACCCCTTCATGACGGAGCGGTAATTCTCAGAGGGAACCGGATTGTGGCGGCAACCTGCTATTTGCCTCTTTCGGATAATATGCAGCTCAGTAAGGATTTGGGGACAAGACATAGAGCAGGGATCGGTATCAGTGAGGTATCGGACAGCTTGACCATAATTGTGTCGGAAGAGACGGGAAGGGTGTCCATCGCCAGGGAAGGCAAGCTGATCCGTAATGTCGACGGTGATTATCTGAGGGCGAAGCTGATAGATGTACAGAAGAAATCAGCGGAACCCAGGAAATTAAAATTATGGAAGGGAAGAATAAAGAATGAAAGAGAAGTTGACTAGAAACATCGGCTTAAAGGTTCTGTCTATTATTCTTGCCGCCATTCTGTGGCTTATTATAACAAACGTGGATGATCCGGTGGTTCCGGCCTCTTTTTCCAATGTACCGGTAAAGATATTAAATGAAGATGCTATCCTTTCCCAGGAGATGGTGTATGAGATCGTAGAGGGGGCCGCCATTGACTTTACTGTGGCGGTGAGACGATCCATTAAAGAGACCCTTACTTCAGCTGATTTTGAGGTGACGGCGGATTTTGCCAAGCTCTCCGATGTCAATGCGGTTGCCATAGAGATCAGATCTCCGAAATACGAAGCGGATGTTACCGTAACGGAAGGACGCTACCAGATGATGAAAATTAATCGGGAAGAGCGGATCAGCAAGAAGTTCAAGGTTGCGGTGGTGACTAAGGGAGAACCTGCCGATGGCTACCATGTGGGAGGAAAGTCGGTCAGTAATCTGATTACCGTATCGGGACCTAAGAGTATGATAGAACGAATCAAGGACATTGTGACCGAGGTAAATGTATCCGGTTCCTCGGAGACCTTTACCGCCTATGAGAAGCCGAAGGCCTATGATGAAGATGGTGAGGAAGTAGTGGGTAAGAATCTGACCTTTGGACAGAGCTATATTTCTGTCAAGATAACGATATATGAGACCAAGGAGATTGCTCTTACCATCAACCCTGTCGGAGAACCGGCCTATGGCTATACCGTGACCAAGGTAGAGTATGAACCGCGGACCATTGAAATTGCCGGCCCGGAACATCTTCTTAGGGGCGTGGAGGAGCTGGTGATCAATGAGGATATCAGCGAAATGGGGAAGAGTGTCCAGAAAGATATAAATATTCAGGAAGAACTGGAAGATGGGCTCCAGCTGGTAGAGGATGACCATATGGCGTTCATTGATATTACCATTGAGAGGGCGGATACGAAAGTGATCACCTTCTGGCCGGGAGATATTGAGATCCGTAATCTTCCTCCGGATTTGTACGGCAGCTTTCTGACAACCGGATCGCTGAATCTGAAGGTGATGGGTCCGGCAGATGAGTTAGAGGATATTTCCAGAGGTTCGCTGAAGCTATATGTTGATCTGAAGGACTACACCCCCGGAACTTATTCTGTTAAAGTGCAGGCGGATCTGGAGGGCTACTCCAAGTTAGCCAGCAGCCCGGATGTAAATGTCTACATTGCTCCTGAGGTTTCCAGTGATTAAGTCAGCCGGGGCGGAAGCGTCTGTAGTTGACTTTGTGATAGGAGGGATGGCATGGTTAGTACCAAGCTGGTGGTGAATATTCCTGCGGGATTGCATCTGAGACCAATCAGCATATTATGCAACAGGGCCATTGAATTTAAATCCACGATTACGATCCGTATCGGAGAGAAGTCCGTGAATGCCAAGAGTGTGCTGGGCGTTTTATCGGCCTGTGTGAAGCATGGGGATGAGATAGAGCTGCTATGCGAGGGTTCCGATGAACTTCTGGCTTTGGAAGAGCTTGGCAATATTATAAGAGGCGGACTGGGAATGGAGCTGTCAAAGTAGGAAAACCCTAGGAGATTAATTTATAAAAAAATAGTTGTAATTGAAAATACGGGATGCTATAATGGAGGTCACTATCAATCGAGGCGCAAAAGCGCTGCAGATTGCAGTGACCTTTTTTCGGATTAAAATTACCAATTTATAAGGGAAAGGATTTGATGCTGTTGGGACTCGCGTAGATAAGACCAAGTTATTTATTATCAAGAAATACAGCGTAATTTATCGACTCCGTAGCTAGAATGGGAAGTGTCTCTGCAGGCTTTGCAGCCGGGACGTTGGAAATTGCATGAATTTGATGTGCTGGCGCAGCGATGTGCTGCCGCTGGCGTATACCTATAATAGCCAGGAGGATATAATTATGTTGAATTTTAAGAGATATCAGAGAAACCCCGTTGTGGATTTACCAGACAGACAGTGGCCGGGAAAGCAGATTGAAAAGGCGCCGATTTGGTGCAGTGTGGACTTAAGAGATGGGAATCAGGCGCTGATTGAACCCATGGTAGTGGAGGAAAAGATCGAGTTTTTCCAGCTTTTGGTGAAGCTTGGCTTTAAGGAAATTGAGGTTGGATTTCCCTCTGCATCGCAGATTGAATATGATTTCTTAAGACAATTAGTCGACCGGAGACTGATCCCGGAGGATGTCACAATCCAGGTTCTGGTACAATGCAGGGAGCATTTGTTGAAAAGAACCTTTGAATCGCTGGAAGGTGTAAAGCGGGCCATTGTCCATATTTATAACTCTACTTCTACTTTACAGAGAGATGTGGTATTCCACATGTCCAGGGAAGAGATTAAGCAGATTGCATTGGATGCGACAAAGATGGTAAAGGAATATGCGAAGGATTTTCCGGGTGAGATTATTCTGGAATATTCCCCGGAGAGCTTTACCGGAACAGAGGTGGATTTTGCTCTGGAGGTCTGCAGTGCAGTGCAGGATATCTGGCAGCCGACACCGGAGAAGAAGATTATCTTCAATCTTCCTGCAACCGTTGAGATGAATACGCCCAATGTGTATGGGGATCAGATAGAGTGGATGAGCCGTAATTTTAAAAACCGTGATTCCATTATTCTCAGTGTTCATCCCCACAATGACCGCGGTACGGGTGTGGCGATTGCCGAGCTGGCCTTGCTTGCCGGTGCGGACAGGGTAGAAGGCACTCTGTTTGGCAATGGAGAGAGAACGGGTAATGTCGATATCTTAACTTTAGCTTACAATATGTTTTCCCAAGGGATTAATCCTGAGCTGGAGATTGATAATATTAACGAACTTATTGAAGCGTATGAGCGTCTGTGCAAGATGAAGGTGCACGAAAGACATCCATATGCGGGGAAATTGGTATTTACCGCATTCTCAGGTTCCCATCAGGATGCCATTAATAAGGGAGTTCAGGCAATGAAGGAGCGTAACAGCGCTTACTGGGCCGTTCCCTATCTCCCCATAGATCCTGCGGATATCGGAAGGCAGTATGAGCCCATTGTCCGTATCAACAGCCAGTCCGGCAAGGGCGGTGTTGCCTTTGTTATGGAGAACTACTTTGGCTTTAAGCTGCCGAAGGGTATGCATAAGGAATTTGCCGATGTTATTCAGCGCATATCCGAGAACCAGGGTGAGGTTTCACCGGAGCAGATCATGAATGAATTCAAGGCTTGCTATCTTGAGAGAAAAGAGCCTCTGCACTTTAGAAGATGCAGAATTGAAGATATTTCGGATCGGGATGAAGCCAGCACCAAAGCAGAAGTGATTTACACCAATGCCGGGGAGGAGAGAACTTTCACAGCCATCGGTAATGGACCTATTGATGCGGTTCAGAGAGGCCTGATGGAGGAGCTTGGCATCGAGATCAAGGTATTGGATTATACAGAGCATGCGTTGAGCGGCGGAGCCGGTGCGCAGGCAGCGGCATACATTCATATGCTGGACGCGAAGAGCGGAAGAGTTACCTATGGCGTCGGCGTAAGCTCTAATATAACAAGGGCTTCGATTCGTGCCATCTTCAGTGCCCTTAACCGATTGGAGTTAAAATAAAGGATTATATCATAAGAAGATCTGCAGCCATAGGAACTGCCCGTAAGGGCATCTCCCACGGCTGCTTTTTTTATGGAATTCCAAACCGCCATCCGCTCTCTTTTTATCAATAATATGGAAAAAGACAATTAAAAAAGGTGTTTTAAGGGAAGAATAGATATAATAAATTGTTCCGGAAGTACCTTTGATGGTAAAGGAAGGGGCCTTGCTTGACGAATTCTTTCCTGAAATGCTATAATTTCTATGTCGCGCTTTCCGTAAGGAAAAGGAATAGTTGTTGGATTTCAGGATATATGGAGGGTATAACATGAAGATAAGTATTATTATTCCGTACCACGAAGGCGAGAGCTATCTGCGTGACTGTCTGGACAGTTTGTCCGAGCAGGCGGTCAGGGATATGGAGGTTCTTTTGATCTGTGACAGGGTAAAGGAAAAGGAGCTGGAGATGCTTTCGGATTATGAAGGCTTATCCGTCCGTGTACATCGTCTCAAGGGAAAGACAGGTGTGGCAGCCGCACGGAATCTGGGTCTGGAGAAAGCATGTGGTGAGTATGTGTATTTTCTGGACAGTGATGATTATTTGTATGGTGACACCCTTGAGACATTGCTTCAGGCTGCCCAGGACTGGGAAGCGGATATTGTCTATGGCAAGAAAATCCCGACCTGGTTTGGAAGAGCTGTTTTTCTGGCAAGAAAGCTGGAGCAGGATGCCGGGGATGAGGAGACGGAGAATGAGGGAAGCGCCTCGGATACGGCTCAGCTGGATGCGGAAAACGGCGGCAATGACGGAGGCGGATCAGACAGAGGCAATGATGATACAGATAATGACGATACAGATAACGGAGATGCAGACAATGATGATACAGACAATACGGATAAGGACAAAGCTTGTGATGCAGGCAGAAGAATCCTAGAGGATGATAGCAACAGCGAAGATGGAACAGAAGAGATGTCCGAGGAGGAATTGCTTCGCCGGAAGGAGGCCCGCATCAGGAAGGCATACCGAGTTTTGGTGGTAAAGCGGAAGGGAGTTCGCAATATATCAGTACTGGGAATATTGTTTCGCAGAAGCTTTATTGAAGAGCATCACTTGCGGTTTCCGGAAAATATTATCTATCTGTCGGATGCTCCTTTTCTGGTAGAAGCCCTGTCTAAGACGGAACGATTCTGTAAGAGGCTGAGCGCAAAGTATATAAAGAGAAAGCACAATGATGCCATTAATCTGCCTTCTCTGTCACAAGTAAAGGATCCCAACCGTTTTTTTGATTTTTTAGATACCTATTATGAAACAATCAAGAGGATACCCCCGGATTCCGAATTGCGGTATCTCTTTGACAGAAAATATATTATGTATTATACCGGGGTTTATGCCCCAAAGCTGAAGCGAAGCATGAATTCTGCCTGGCGTGAGGAGAATTTCATTCGTATGAGCGACCTTATGAACCGGATCAGTCCGAGGGCAATAAGATCAGTGAGAGGCTATAAAAGGCGTATTGTCAAAGCTCTGATGCGCCGGGATGTGCAGGCGGCCCAAAGGATTGTTACCCGGCATCTGGCCTGGCGGAAGCTGAAAAGGGTGATCCGGAGCAGGAAAGCCCTGTATATGGCCTTCTATATTCATGTGTTTATGAAACGGCCGATGAAGAATTATATTTTATTTGAAAGCTTTTTTGGTAAGAATTATTCGGACAGTCCCAAATATATCTATGAATATTTGGCGAAGCACTATCCGGATCAATATAAATTTATCTGGGTCATTAATAAAAGAAATACCCGGATACCGTACCGGCACAGGAAGATCAGACGGTATAGTCTGGCTTATTACTATTATCTGGCATGCAGCAGATATTATGTATTCAACGGAAGACAGCCGGAATGGACAATCAAGAGGCCGGAGAATATCTTTCTGCAGACCTGGCATGGGACGCCGTTAAAGAAGCTGGTCTTCGATATTGAGGAAATTACCTCGGCAACTCCCAAATATAAGCAGCAGGTATACAAGCAATCCCGCGCCTGGGACTACTTGATTGCACCCAATGCCTTCTGCAGTGTAACCTTCCGCAGATGCTTTATGTACGAGAATCAGATGCTGGAAACCGGCTATCCCAGAAATGATATTTTACATGATCCTGACCGGGAAGAGCTGTCCCGGCAGATTCGCGGCAGGATAGGAATTCCTCAGGATAAAAAAACCATTCTCTATGCGCCGACCTGGAGGGATGATGAGTTCTATGGCAAAGGGCAGTACAAATTCGAATTGAATCTGGATCTGGAGAAAATGCGCCGTGATTTAGGGGAGGAGTATGTAATCTTGCTCCGGACCCATTATTTTATCGCGGATTCCCTGGATGTGAGGGCCTTCTCCGGCTTTGCCTATAATTTAAGCAGGTATGATGATATATCGGAGCTGTACCTGATCTCGGATATTCTGATTACGGATTATTCCTCGGTCTTCTTTGACTATGCCAATTTGAAACGGCCGATGCTGTTTTATACCTAT
Source organism: Anaerotaenia torta (assembly GCF_050433395.1). NCBI lineage: Bacteria > Bacillati > Bacillota > Clostridia > Lachnospirales > Lachnospiraceae > Anaerotaenia > Anaerotaenia torta. The sequence continues at coordinate 283,971 of NZ_JBNPXH010000005.1, read as the reverse complement.
GACCTGGAAAAATACCGGGATGTGCTCCGGGGCTTTTATTTTGATATTGAAAAAGAAGTACCGGGACCCCTGTTGTTTACCACAGAGGAGGTAGTTGAGGCAGTTCGGGGGATCGATGAAGTGGCGGCGAAGTATCAACAGCGGTACGATGAGTTTTACAACAGATTTTGTGCATGGGAAGATGGACATGCAGCTAAAAAAGTGGTAGAATCAGTATTCAGAGTACCATGAAAGCGAAGGTTACGGTTCCGTCTGCGATGTCATCCAGGAGGAACCGTAGCAAGCAAGGAAGCGGAGGATCAATGTGAGACAATTATGGAAGAATTTTAGCAAATACCGCTTTTTACTGGGGGAATTGGTGAAGAAGGATATCCGGCTGCGGTACCGCAGATCCTATCTGGGGATTCTCTGGACGCTGTTGGAGCCGATTCTGACCACGGCAGTGCTGGCCTTTGTATTCGGCGGTCTGCGTAAGGTAAAGGACCCTCAGTTTCCGGTTTATATTCTGACGGGACGGCTGTTGTACAGCTTCTTTTCCGATGCGACAAAATCAGCAATGAAATCAATCCGCAGCAACAGCGGCATGATCAAGAAGGTATATGTGCCAAAGTATATCTATCCCCTGTCCGGCGTGCTCTCCAATTATGTAATATTTCTTATTTCCATGTTGGTGCTATTCGGCGCGGCTGTTATCTTTAAAGTGCGGCCCACGGTATATGTGATACAGGCAGTCATACCGTTGTTTTTACTGCTGGTGCTGGCGCTGGGCTTTGGAATGATATTAGCTACCATGGCTGTGTTTTTCCGTGATCTGGAGTATTTATGGGGGGTTGTGCTGATGCTTATTATGTACACCAGCGGAATTTTCTACCATGTAGAAGATCTGCGTCTTGGGGATAAGGCATGGGTGCTTAGGCTGAATCCGCTCTATACGGTAATCAGTAATTTTCGGAATGCCATCTTTGGTGCGCCCATGAATCAGACGATGCTGCTGCTGTCTGCGTGCTATAGCTTTGGTGCGCTGGCGATTGGGTTTGTGTTGTTTTACCGGAAGCAGGATGAATTTATTCTTAACATATAAGGATGTGGGATGGATAGCATCCGGACAGCTGTGATTGAGGAGGATTATGTGAAGGAACAGGTATTGGTAGTTGATAATGTCAGTATGAAATTTAACCTGATGGAGAACAAGGTGGATAATATTAAGGAATATTTTATTAAGATGCTGAAGAACGAGCTGCGTTACCAGGAGTTCTGGGCCCTGCATAATGTCTCCTTTACCGTCAATAAAGGGGACAGGCTGGGGATTCTGGGGCTGAACGGAGCCGGGAAGAGCACCCTGCTTAAGATTATTGCAGGGGTGTTGAAGGCTACGGAGGGCAGCATCTCCATCCGGGGAAAGATTGTGCCCCTGCTTGAGCTGGGAGCAGGCTTTGATGCTCAGTATACGGGGGCGGAAAATATCTATCTGTACGGAGCAGTGCTGGGATATTCCAGGGATTTTATCCGGCAGAGATATGACGAAATTGTTGATTTTTCCGAGCTGGGAGATTTCATCAATGTTCCGGTGAAGAACTATTCCTCCGGTATGAAGGCGAGACTTGGTTTTTCTATAGCAACCATCGTGGAGCCGGAGATTCTAATTCTGGATGAGGTTCTGGCGGTGGGAGACGCAAAGTTCCGCAAGAAAAGCGAGAAGAAGATTAAGAGCATGTTCGACGGCGGAGTTACGGTTTTATTTGTATCCCATTCCCTGGAGCAGGTGAACCGTCTGTGCAACCGGGCAATTCTCCTGGATAAGGGGAGCCTGATTGCCAAGGGCAAGGTAGGAGATGTCAGTGCGATCTATGAAGCAAAGATAAATGAATTTTAAGGCCATGACCTGAAAGGAGGAAGCTCCCGTCCGGCACGGATATACCGGACCGGGGCACAATGACGATGAAGAAAGTAATTACTTACGGGACCTATGATTTGCTGCATGTAGGGCATATCAATCTGCTGAGGAGGGCCAGGGAACTGGGGGATTATCTGGTGGTAGTGCTCTCCTCTGATGAATTCAATGCGCTGAAGCATAAAACGGCCTATCATTGCTATGAAGACCGCAAGATCATACTGGAAGCTATCAAATACGTGGATGAAGTGATACCGGAGTATACCTGGGAACAAAAGGTACAGGATGTGGTTGACAACCAGATTGATGTGTTTGTCATGGGCGATGACTGGGCAGGACAGTTTGATTTCCTGAAAGAGTATTGTGAAGTGGTATATCTGCCGCGTACCGATGGGATTTCCACAACAAAGATTAAGAAAGACCTGAATATGGGAAATAAAAATTAAAGGGAAAGCGTCAAAAGTGCTGCGCACAAATTAATAATAAAAAATGAATATTGGAAAGAGGAACATATGAGTCTATCACTGCCGAACAGATTCAAAAAGCAGAAGCAGAAAGTGAAGAAAAGGCTGAAATCTCTGGTGTTGGGAGTATATCGGCTGGGTGTCAGATGCCTGCCGCTGAATAAAAGGATTATTTTATTTGAGAGCAATCTGGGGCGGAATTATACGGGGAACCCCAGGGCAATCTACGAGGAAATGGTGCGCCAGGGACTGGACCGGCAATACCGCTGTTATTTCATTCTGGAGGATGTGAAAACTCCGCTTCCGGGAGCGGCTGTTCCGGTAAAAAGGAGCCGCTTTCTCTATTTTTATTTATTTGCGGTAGCGGGAATCTGGGTATGTGACACCCGTCTGCCCAAATATATCGTCAAGAAACCGGGCAGTACCTATATCCAGACCTGGCATGGAACACCGCTGAAGAAGCTGGCCCTGGATATGGATGCCGTATTTATGGCAGGAGAAGGCGGGATCGAGAATTATAAAAAGAATTTCTATAACAATACCAGGACATGGGACTATCTGATTTCCCAGAATCATTATTCTACCGAGATATTCCGGAGGGCCTTTGCCTTTGACAAGGAGGTATTGGAGATCGGCTATCCCAGGAATGACGTTCTGTTTGCAAAGAACAACCCGGACAGTATCCGGGAGCTGAAACGGAAAGCGGGGTTGCCCCAGGATAAGAAGATCCTGCTCTATGCGCCGACCTGGAGGGATAATGAGTTCTATGGAAAGGGAAAGTATAAGTTTAATCCTGCCCTGGATTTTGCTGAGCTTCAGAAGAGGCTTGGTGAGGAATATATCCTGATTGTGAAATACCACTACCTTGTGATGGACCAGATTGACTGGAGTCCTTACCAGGGCTTCATCTATCCCTGTGATTTAAGCTATGATATCTCAAATCTATACCTGATCTCCGATATGCTCATTACCGATTATTCCTCGGTTATGTTTGACTACAGCCTGCTGAGAAGACCCATGTTCTTTTTCTGTTATGATCTGGAGGAGTATAAGGACACCTTAAGAGGCTTTTATTTTGATTTCCTTGCAGAGGCTCCCGGACCGGTGACAATGACAACCGGGGAGCTGATCGAGGCAATTAAGAACTATGACCGGGCAGAGTATAGGGAACGGGAGGAAGCCTTCTATCTCAAATACAACCATACGGATGACGGAAAGGCTTCTCAGAGGGTGACTCAGCTGATCCAGACCCTGACACAATAGATTTTGTTCCGTGATCTTACATACAGAGGCCGGAGAACAACGGAGGATAGGAGTAACGCTCATGATGAAAACCTTTGGTTACTGCCTGTTTGCACTGGTTTATAATCTGTGCCGGCTGGCACCCGTTCAAAAGAAAAGAGTATTTTGCATTATGACCCATGATGACGGACCGGGAAGCAATGTTAGCATTGCTGCCGCAGCGTTGAAGAACCGTCGGGAGGGTTATACCTTTTCCTATCTGACCAAAAAAGAGACAGGGGCGGTAAGGCGTCTGTCCGGAATCAGAACCCTGCTGGCTTTCTTCTTTCAAAAGCCATATGAGCTGGCAAGAGCGGAGCTGGTGCTGCTGGATAATGTATTCCTTCCCTATGCCTATCTTCGCAGGCGAAAGGGAACGAAGGTGGTGCAGCTGTGGCATGGCACCGGTACCATCAAGAAATTTGGGCAGGATGTCAACACAGGACGTCTGGGAAAGCTGGAGAAAAGAGCCAATAAAAATATTACCCATCTGATTGTGAATTCCCCGGATATAAAGCAGCTCTATGCAGGAGCCTTTGGCGTGAAGGAGGAAGTGGTTTATCCCATCGGCCTTCCCAGAACGGATGAGCTGCTTCGCAGAATCCAGGAGGCGGAGGCCGCAGGAAGCAGCAGGGAGAAGGAGTATATTTACGCAAAATATAAAATACCCGGGGAGAAGAAGCTGATTCTGTATGCACCCACGTTCCGGGACGATCCCCGGCAGAACCCCCATCTCATCGAAACCATCAGAGAGCTGGGCAGAGAGCTGCCGAGGGATTATTGCCTGGCACTGAAGCTGCATCCGCAGATTGCCGGAGCCTTCCGGCAGGTAGAGCTGGGAGAGAATATTCTTCAGCTCTCCTTTGAGAAAGACATTAATACGGTGCTGTTGGCATCGGATATTCTGGTTACGGATTATTCCTCCATTATATTTGAATACTGCCTTACCGGACGCCCCATGATCTTCTACGCTTATGATTATGAGGAATTCTCAGAGCAGGGAAGGGGCTTCTACTACGAATATGCCTCCTTTGTCCCCGGTCCGGTGGCCTATACCGTTCATGAGGCGGCAGAGATCATCCGCCGGGAAGCCTTTGAATTACATAAGGCCTCCCGTTTTACGGAGCGCTTCTATGGAATCAGGGATGCCAGGGCGACAGAACGTCTGCTGGCTTTGTTGAAATAAGAGAAACGGCGGACTATTTGCTTGTACGGATTCCCTCCACGTAGGAAGAGTAATCCATCACGGTAGAACTGGGGGTATACCCGGTTTTGTCGTATAGAAATTCATGGAGTCTGACCACATTCTCCTGCAGGTTAATGGGGAACACATAGGATACCTTTTTATAGTTATGGGCGTCTTTTTCAAAAGGAAAGCCGGTGTTATCCACGATATCATAAGAGAAGACATCCTTAACCAGAGCCAGGATCTCCGCGGCGGTGAGATTGGTATAGATCTGGGGCAGCATCTCATCCACGATGGAATTGACAGTGGAGAGATCGGAATCCTTAACCTTGTCCAATATTTTCTGGATTACGATGCGCTGGCGTTCCGTCCGCTTAAAATCATCCCCTGAGGTGTAGCGAATTCTTGCATAAGCGGTGGCCTGGGTACCATTCACCAGCTGTGTTCCGGCTGATTTCAGGCCGGATACCTGAGTGGAGTTGATTTTGTTCAGCTCCCGGACATAACCATTTAAATATTTCAATTCGTTTTTGGCAATATCCAGTTCAATTCCTCCCAGAATATCAATGACATTGACGATGGCTGCAAAATTAACGGTGACGAATTCACTGATGTCCAGGTCAAAATTCCGGTTGATGGTGCTGAGGGCCAGGGAGTATCCGCCCTTAAAATAAGCAGCGTTGATCTTATCATAGCCCTCTCCCGGGATATTCACATAGGTATCCCGGTAAATGGAAGCTAATTTTATATCCTTGGTTTTATTATTGATGCTGACAATCATGATGGTATCGCTGTGGGTATTCTTCTCCAGGGCATTGCTCCGGGAGTCCACACCAAACAGGGCGATGCTGCGGTAGCCTTCCGTCTTAATCTCAACTTCATTTTTCTGAATGGAATGGTCGTTTACATTCACATAATTAATTCGGCTCATCTTGCCATTAATATAGAATATAGCGAAAATCGATAAAATAGCAAATACTTCAAAAAACAGAACAAGATATAGCTTGCCTTTTTTCTTTCTTTTCCGTTCCCGTGCCATTGCTGCCCTCGTACCTGCCTTTCCTGTCCGGTTCAGACTGTGTCAGTATGCATTTTTATTGATAAATCCTTTAAAAATAGTTAAGAATAATATTTTAAAATCAAGGCCCAGAGTCCAGTTCTCGATATAATACAGATCATGATCAATACGCTTGCGTATGGAGGTATCGCCCCGGTAGCCGTTGATCTGTGCCCAGCCTGTAAGGCCGGGAGAAACCTGATGCTTGATCATATAGCGGGGGATCTCCTCCTTGAACTTCTCTACAAAGAAGGGGCGCTCCGGCCGGGGTCCCACCAGACTCATGTCCCCTTTTAATACATTAAAGAACTGGGGGAATTCATCGATGCTGGTTCTTCGGATAAACTTACCGATGCCGGTCACCCGGGGATCGCTGCGGGTGGTCCAGGCTTTTTTCTCTTCCTTCTCCACCTGGATCTCCATGGAACGGAACTTGTACATTTTAAATTCCTTATTATGCCTTCCGATGCGAACCTGGGAGAAAATCACCGGTCCTGGAGAGGTGAGCTTGATCAGAACCGCTACCAGCAACATGGGAATGGAGAACAGAATCAAAGCAACGACTGCTCCCAGGATGTCGATCATCCGCTTGATTACCTTGTTATAGGTATTGCTTAAGGGAACGTTGCGGATATTAATGACGGGCAGACCGTACAAATCCTCCGTATAGGGGGTAGTAGGTATAAAGCTGTAGTAATCCGGAACAAATTTGGTGTGAACACCGGATTTTTCACAGATAGCCACAATGCTTTCCAGCTTTTCATATTCATTGACACTTAAGGTAATTGCGATTTCATCCAAGGTCATTTTCGCCAGAAAGGATTCCAGATGCGTGATGCTCCCAATGACCGGAATCTTCTTATACATGGTGCCGGCCTCGATGTTATCATCCAGGATACCGTGGATATAATAACCCCATTGGGGGTTGGCGAAGATGCGGTCAATATAAGCCTCGGCAGCATGTCCGTATCCAACCAGGATCACATGCTTTAAATTATAGCCCTTCCGTCTGACGGTCCGCAGAATCTGGGACAGGATCATTCGTGAAGCGATGCCCAGGGCAATGTTCAAAAGGAAGAAAAAGCCCAGGAAAAGCCGGGAGATGTTGAAATTCAAATCCTTGGTCATATACAGGAAGGAAAGAAAGGTGGTAAAGCCGAAGGTATTAGCCAGAATGAGATTAGACACCTCGGCCAGCCTGCGCTTACCCCGCTTGGGGGTATACAGATGGGCAAAATAATATACGAACAAATACACCGGAATGATAAAGGTCAGCCTCAGTGCATATACATCAACGGAGTAGAAGGTATTCCTCTCTGCTTTCAGGATGGTGAACAGGCTTGTCAAAGGGCTGTGGAACCGGAGGTAATAGGAGAACAGGTAGGCAATAGCTATGGTACAGGCATCCATCAGGACGTGGAGCCGATTAAACATCTTTTGATTATCTTTAATCATATCAACACCTACTTTGCTGTATTAATGAGCTGCATCACCTCTAATATAATACATGATCGCAGGGATTTCAACAACATAAATTTTCTTAAGTTTATTTTAAGACAGCCGACAAAAATATATAAATATTACGGATATTTTCACAATCTAAACACAAAAAGGTGGTATACTGCTTCTTAAAAAGAATTCATGGAAATATTCCGATACTGGAAATATTCCGATAGACGAAAGGAGTGGAGTTTCAATGGATGATTTTGATAACAACAATGTGAGGCCGGAAGAAAATGATAAAAATATAAACAACCCTCAGAATCCCAATGGCAGGGTTCCCGAATATAGCTTCTGGGCAGAGAATATATCCAATGGAGTGCAGCCCGGGAATCCCGGCAGCTATTCCGGTAATCCGTATGCGGGTGGTAATGCGGGTCTGAATCAATCCGGCATGAACCAGGGCGGTTTCAATCCGGGCAATTCGAATCCCGGAGGTTTTAATTCCAATGGTCCGAATTATAATAACCCGAATCCCGGAGGTCCGAATTATTACCCGGGCAGTGCCGGCACCGGGTATCCGAATTCCAATTTCAATAATGCGGGACAAGGTTATTCCCATCCCGGCTATAACCATAATGCAGCTCCCAATAATGCCGGCGGGAATTATTCGCATCCCAATGGTTTCCGGCAGATTACTCCTCATCCGAATTATTCCCAGCCAAATTACAGCCAGCCCGGCTATAACCAAAACGGCTATAATCAAGGTTATGGCAACGAAGGCGGCTATCATTCGGGTGCAAATTCCTGGCAGTATGGCACCGACCAGGCGGGCAGTGGGAAGAAGAAACAAAAAAAGGAGCGTAAGCCGGCCAATAAAGCGGTGAAATTCGTTACCAAGGCGGTGAGCTTCGGGCTGATTGCAGCCATAAGCTTTGTCGGATTCCAGCAGATCTATTATGCAATGAATCCGGATTCCTCCCCGGACCGGATGATCAAAACTTTTACTGAGGCAAACGCCCCGAATGAGAAATATAAGATTGCCTTCACCTCCCCGGGAAAGGTGACAGTGGGGGAACGCTCGGCTGTCAGCAAGATTGTGGAGGGGGCCATGCCCTCCATCGTTTCCATCAATATCACAGGTACCCAGGCTGTGGATTGGTTCGGCAGGCAGTACAACCAGGAGGTGGAAGGCTCCGGTTCCGGTTTCATTGTAGGAAAGAATGAAAAGGAACTGTTGATAGCAACCAATAATCATGTGGTGGCGGGAAGCAGTGCCATCAAGGTAACTTTTATCGACGGGAAAGAAGCGATGGCGGTCATTAAGGGAACGGATGCGGTAGCGGATCTTGCAGTGGTATGCGTGGATGTGGAAAGCTTGGAACAGTCCACACTGGATGCCATCTCCGTATCCAAACTGGGTGATTCCGAGAATACCAAGGTCGGCCAGATGTCAATTGCCATAGGCAATGCCCTGGGCTACGGCCAGTCGGTCACCGTGGGCTATGTCAGCGCAAGGGACCGGGAGGTAGAGGTAACGGACGGCTATGAAACAAACAAGATGATTCTGCTCCAGACCGATGCGGCCATCAATCCGGGCAACAGCGGCGGAGCCCTGCTTAACCTGGACGGTGAGGTAATCGGAATCAACACGGTAAAATATGCCTCTAACGAGGTGGAAGGTATGGGCTATGCCATTCCCATTTCCCGTGCGGTTCCAATTATCAATGAACTGATGAGCCGGGAGATTCTGAAAGAGGAGGAGCAGGGATACCTGGGCATTGCAGGAGATGATGTCACGGAGGAGATCGCTTCTTACCTCAGCATGCCGATTGGAGTATATGTGAAAGAAGTGTCGCAGGGAGGGGCTGCTGAGAAAGCGGGGCTGCTGTCAGGTGATATCATTACCCGGGTCGATGATATTGAGATAACCTCCATCACCCAATTGAGGAATTATGTTACCAGCAAGCGTGTGGGAACTTACGTTGAGGTGACCTATATGAGAAAATCCTCCAGCGAGTATAAGGAAGGAAAAGTAAGTATCAGCCTGGGGAAGAGACCGGCGGAGTAATTTTTAAAGAAACAGACACAGAAAACGGAAGCATTGCAGCTCTCTGCATTGCTCCCGTTTTTTGGTAACAGCCCAGACAGCGGCATGGGGGAGGACATGGAGCTTCCATACAGTGCATTACGGAAGCTCCATGTCCTCCCCCATGCCGCTGTCTGAGCTGTTACGTTTTTTATTAAATATTAATGAAAGCTTAAAGAATAGACTATTGTGTGATACCTGCAGATAAGCTATAATATTTGATAAAATGACGCTTCTCCACAGCAAATGGAGGGAAGAAACGGAGGAAATAATGAGTAATAATTTTGACGATATTAACATAGACGGCACCAAGGATTCTTTTGATCAGGAGCATAAGAGCCAGAATGAACATAAGGACTATGAGGAGGTCTGCTATCTTTGCAGGAGGCCGGAAAGCAAAGCAGGCAAGATGATTCACATCCCTAATCAGATCACGATCTGTGCGGATTGTATGCAGAAAACCTTTGATACCATTAACAAGCCGGACAATCCATACCTGCAGATGATGGGCTTTAATCCTAACATGAATATTATGAATTTGTCCGGAATGCCGGGGGATATTCCCAACGCCCAGAAGCTGAAGAAGAAAAAGCCGGAGGAGGGCAAGGCTCCCCAGCCCTTTGACAGGAAAAGCATACCGTCACCCCATGTGATCAAGGCGAGCCTGGATGAATTCATTGTGGGACAGGAGCATGCGAAGAAGGTTATCTCTGTTGCTGTTTATAATCATTATAAGCGCATCGGAAACCATACGCAGCCGGAGGTGGAGATTGATAAATCCAATATGCTGATGATTGGCCCTACCGGCAGCGGAAAGACCTATCTGGTGAAGACTCTGGCCAGACTGCTGAATGTTCCCCTGGCAATCACAGATGCCACCTCCCTGACGGAGGCCGGATACATCGGTGATGATGTGGAAAGTGTGATATCCAAGCTGCTCCAGGCCGCGGATAATGATGTTGAGAAGGCGGAGCGGGGAATTGTGTTCATTGATGAGATTGACAAAATAGCCAAAAAGCGCAATACCAACAGCCGTGACGTGAGCGGGGAATCCGTGCAGCAGGGATTGCTGAAGCTTCTGGAGGGAAGCAGTGTGGAGGTTCCTGTGGGCGCATCCTCCAAGAATGCAATGGTGCCCATGACTACGGTAAACACACAGAATATCCTATTCATCTGCGGCGGAGCATTCCCGGATCTGGACAAGATCATAAAGGCCCGTCTGAACAAGCAGAGCTCCATCGGCTTCAGGGCGGACTTGAAGGATAAATACGATGATGAACCGAATTTGCTGCAAAAAGTCAATCTGGATGATCTGAGGGAGTATGGCATGATCCCGGAATTCCTGGGCAGGCTTCCGATTCTCTTCTCTTTGGAAGGGCTGACAAAGGACATGCTGGTTCAGGTGCTTCAGGAGCCGAGAAACGCCATACTGAAGCAGTACCAGACCTTGCTGGCTATGGATGAGGTGGATCTGCAGTTTGTACCGGAGGCGCTGGAAGCAATCGCGGCCAAGGCATTGGAGAAAAAGACCGGTGCGAGGGCACTGCGCGCCATATTAGAGGAGCTTATGCTGGATATTATGTATGAGATACCGAAGGATGAGAATATCGGAAGAGTCATTATTACCAGGGATTATATTGAAGGCAGGGGCGTTCCGGTGATTGAGATGCGCGGTGTGAGCAAACAGATGCTCCTATCGGGAAAATAGTATAAAAGGAATGCCGGAAAATCAGTAGTTTTAATATCTGGAAGCGGAAGGGGGAACGGGGCATGTCACTATTAAGAAAACTTTTTCGCAAAAGCAAAACCGCAGGGAGAGCAGCGGAGGACGGCTTCAAAAAGGATATCTCTGAAGACGAAATACCGGAAGAAGATTTTGTGGAAGAGGACCCGGCGGAGGATTCGGAGACCGGTGAAGAGGGCTGGGGATATGGCAGTGAGGAAAGCCAACGGGTTACGGAAGACCCGGAGGAAGATCCCGATATGGAGTACGAGATCGTGGAACGGGAGATACTGCCGGCCAAAATTATCTGCCCCGATTGCGGAGGAATTACCCTGGAGGGGCTGGATTTCTGCGATAAATGCGGGGGAGAACTATCCTAGATTAGATTGGTGATGGTGATGCGGGGATTGTGGGGATTGGTGTCAGGCACCCTTTCAAAGGGTGCCTGACACCAATCCTTGTACTGTGTATAGGGCATTATGTCCGGTTGTATCCGCAGGCTGATCTGTCACAACATACTTTAACACATTAAAAGATTATATTGACAAATCAATTATGCGGGGTTATTATATAACCTAAGATAAAGACGTTCGCACATCAAAGACATTTGTCCTAGCCACGCACGAACGCCTTATTGTATTATAGGAAGGAAATTCTTCTTCCTGTAATAGAGAGTTCATGTATTAACGGCTTCCTCGGAAGTCCAATCAACAGGAGGGATTTTATGAAAAAGAATTTTAAGAAAATGATGGGGTTAGGCCTGATCCTTTCTCTGACAGCAGCATCCCTTGCAGGCTGTGGTCCTGCGGCGGGGGACAAATTTATAATCGGCGGTATCGGACCGATCTCCGGTGATGCCGCTTCCTACGGCACCTCTGTAAAGCAGGGAGCTGAAATTGCCGTCGAGGAGATCAATAAGGCAGGAGGAGTTACGGTTGGCGGAAAGAAGCTTACTCTGGAGCTGAACTTTATGGATGATGAAGCTCAGCCGGACAAAGCAGTAACTGCATTCAATGCCTTAATGGATGCCAAAATTAATGCGCTGATGGGAACGGTAACCTCGGATGCCGGACTGGGTATCATCGATCTGACTAAGGAGGAAGGCATTCTGATGCTGACACCCTCCGGTTCTGCAGCAGGTCTGACTAAGTATGACAACGCCTTCCGTCTCTGCTTTACCGATCCTCTGCAGGGTGTGACCATGGCGAATTATGCGAAGGACAATGGATATACTAAAATTGCAGTAATTTATAATAATTCCGATAACTACAGTACCGGCATGATGCAGGCCTTTGTTGATCAGGTTGCCGCAAACGGGGCTACTGTTGTGGCTAACGAATCCTTTGTAGAGGGTGATGTTGATTTTAATACCCAGTTAACGAAGATTAAGGGCACGGATGCGGAAGTGATTTTCATTCCTTCCTATTATAAGGAAGCAGCTCTGATTACTACTCAGGCAGCCGGGCTGGGAATGAGCCTTCCCTTCCTGGGCGGCGACGGCTGGGATGGTGTTATTGCTCAGACCGTTGATCCCGCTGTGTTAGAGGGTGCCGTATTCTTAACACCCTTCAATGCCGGCGCGACAGATGCCAAGACCGCAGATTTTGTTAAGAAGTATGATGAGGAGTATAAGGCAATACCGGATCAGTTTGCAGCAGACGGCTATGACAGTATCTATGTAATCGCGGCAGCGCTGGAGAAGGCCGGAAGCACGGATAATGACAAATTAATCGCAGCAATGACGCAAATCACGGTTGATGGTTTAACAGGTTCCATGACCTTTAATGCCAACGGCGAACCCAACAAGGGGGCTAACTTTGTAGAGATCCGCGGCGGAAAGTATATATCGAAATAAATACTCTGTTGCTCCCGGCAATTCATTGCCGGAAGAACAGCAATATAGGTTGATTTACATAAGAACGAGGGGGAGACGCTATGCCTCCTTTTCGTTCTTATCTGTGGTTTTATATAATCCTGTTCAAAGGGGAAGTTCGAAGGATAAGGCTGAAAAATGCCCTTTCAGCCGGAAAATATGAGGTGAGGCTTAATGAATAGCGTGATTGAACTGATTGAGCAATTAATCAACGGATTGAGAACAGGAAGTATCTATGCATTGATTGCGCTGGGCTATACCATGGTGTACGGCATCGCCAAAATGATCAATTTTGCTCATGGTGATGTCATTATGGTAGGGGCCTATGGTCTTTACGTATTTGTGGTTTTGCTGAAGCTGCCCGTACCGCTGGCGGTTCTGCTGACCATCGTATTATGTGCGGTGTTTGGAATTACGATAGAGCGGATTGCATATAAGCCGCTGAGAAAGGCGCCTCCCCTTGCGGTGCTGATTACGGCAATCGGTGTCAGCTTCTTTCTTCAGAATGCGTCGATGCTGATTTTTACCGCCAATCCCAAGCCTTTTGCATCTATCGTAAATGTTAAGACGATTACAATCGGGAAGGTATCCATTGCCGGAATAACAGCCGTAACTCTGCTGGTAACTCTGGTAACGATGATTATATTAACCCTGTTTATCCATAAAACAAAAGCGGGCAGTGCCATGCGCGCGGTGTCGGAGGATAAGGGTGCGGCACAGCTGATGGGAATCAATGTGAACCGGACCATATCCCTGACCTTTGCCATTGGCTCCAGCCTGGCAGCAATTGCAGGTGTCCTGTATCTGAGCCAGTACCAGTCTCTGAATCCCACCATGGGTGCGCTGCCCGGTATCAAAGCCTTTGTAGCGGCAGTGCTGGGGGGAATCGGAAGTATTCCCGGCGCCATGCTGGGAGGCATTATTCTCGGTCTGATCGAAAGTATCTCCAAGGCATATATCAGCTCAGAGCTTGCCGATGCAATTGTATTCGGCGTTCTGATCTTGGTGCTCTTACTTAAGCCTACGGGACTGCTGGGTAAGAAACGTATTGAGAAAGTGTAGGACCTATGAATTTGTATGCAGGCTTTTGTGAGAATGGAGGAGAATATGAAGATTGAAAAAGCATCAGAGATCAGGAAGCCGGGCTCCGGAACCAGAGACATTATAATAAAGCTGGCGGTCATTGCAGCAGTATATCTGATCATCACCGCTCTTGTGGAATTGAACATTTTAAACCGGCAGAGCAAGGCTCTTCTGGTACCGATCGGGGTTAATATAATTCTTGCGGTATCCTTGAATTTGGTAACGGGCTTTTTGGGAGAGCTGAGTCTGGGACATGCAGGATTTATGTCCCTGGGAGCCTTTGCCGGGGCATTATTCACACTGAATGTAAATCTGCCGGGTCCCATTGAATTCCTGATCGCGATTTTACTGGGAGGTATTCTTGCCGCCCTTGCAGGCTTCTTAATCGGGATTCCGGTACTGCGTCTCAGGGGAGACTATCTTGCAATTGTTACTTTGGCTTTTGGTGAAATCATCCGTTCCGTTATCAATGCCTTGAAGCTGCCGGCAGGAAGGAATGAAGCGGGTAATCTGATTGTAAATAAAGGAACCATGGGGGTATCCGGAATTGAAACCTATGCCAACTACACCTGGGTGTATATTGCGGTAGTTCTTACGATTATTCTATGCAGGAATCTGGTTAACTCCAGGCATGGAAGGGCAATTACCTCCATAAGGGATAATATTATTGCGGCGGAATCCATCGGAATTCATACCAGCCGGTATCGGATCATGGCTTTTGCTGTGGCTGCGTTTTTTGCCGGGGCGGCGGGAGCCATCGGCGGACATAATGTATCCATTATAAAACCCAGCAGCTATGGTTATGACCGTTCCATCGATATTTTGGTCTATGTGGTTCTGGGCGGTATGGGCAGCATTAAGGGCTCCGTTATCGCGGCAACGATTTTGACGGTATTGCCGGAGTTTCTGAGGCCGATCCGGGATTACCGGATGCTGATGTACGCAGTACTGTTAATTGCAATGATGCTGTTTAACCATTCCAATCTAAAGATCAAAATGCAGGAAAGTGACAGGTTTTCCAAGCTTTCCAAGATCTTGAGATTTGGTAAATAAGAAGCCTGCGGGTATATCTTGGGAGGATGAAGTATGGCATTATTAGAAACAAAAAACCTGGGAATTTCCTTCGGCGGGCTTCGCGCCGTAGATGAGGTGAATTTAAAGATAGAAGAGGGGCAGCTCTTCGGGCTCATCGGCCCTAACGGTGCGGGAAAAACTACGGTTTTTAACCTGCTGACCGGTGTATACCAGCCGACAGACGGAGTGATTCTGCTGGATGGGATGAGTATCGCCGGGAAATCCACTTCAGACATCAGTATCGCCGGAATCGGGAGAACCTTTCAGAATATCCGGCTGTTTCGGAATATGTCTGTTCTGGACAATGTAAAAGCCGCCCTCCACAACCGGGAGAAGTATTCCTTTTTTGCAAGCTTGCTGCGGCTTCCTTCCTATCATAAAGCGGAAGAGAAGATGAATCAGACGGCCAGAGAGATTCTGGAGGTGTTTGATTTGGACCGGTCGGAGCATACCATGGCTTCCAATCTTCCCTATGGGAAACAGAGAAAGCTGGAAATCGCCAGGGCCCTGGCGACCAATCCCAGGCTGCTCTTGCTGGACGAACCGGCAGCGGGCATGAATCCCAATGAAACAGCGGAGCTGATGGATACCATCCGGTTGATCAGGGATCGATTTCATATTACGATTCTACTGATTGAGCATGATATGAAACTGGTAGCAGGAATTTGTGAGGAACTGCTGGTATTGAATTTCGGCACGGAGCTGGCGAAGGGAACTCCGGAGGTGGTGCTTCATAATCCGGCGGTGATTACGGCATATCTTGGCGAATAATACGAAAAGGGAACATCCGGATTTTGTGCCGTGCACATTGCGGTGATAAATAAAGCTTAGAAGATTAGGAGGGGCGGCATGGCCTTATTATCTGTCAGAGATTTGAATGTATACTACGGGGTTATCCATGCGATTAAGGGTATTTCTTTTCATGTAAATGAAGGAGAGGTTATTGCTTTGATTGGCGCAAACGGTGCGGGCAAGACTACTATTTTGCATACCATCACCGGTCTGGTACCTGCCAAGTCCGGCTCCATGGAGTTTGACGGAGGGGACGGCAGCCATGATGCAAAGAGCGGCAAAGCCCAAGGAGGCGGTTCCTCTTCCGGTATAGTGGAGCTGGGGAAGCTTCCGGCTCATAGGATTGTATCCATGGGAATGGCCCATGTCCCTGAGGGGCGGAGAATCTTCCAGGAGCTTACGGTATTGGAGAATCTGAAGCTTGGTGCTTATACCAGAAGGGACAAAGAAGAAATTGATGAGACTGTGGAGAAGGTGTATCGGCGTTTTCCCAGACTGAAGGAGAGGAAATCCCAGATTGCCGGTACCTTGAGCGGAGGCGAACAGCAGATGCTGGCTATGGGAAGAGCCTTGATGTCCCATCCGCGCATTATCCTGATGGACGAACCCTCCATGGGGTTATCTCCGATTCTGGTAGAAGAAATTTTTGATATTATTAAAGAGATCAGCCAAAGCGGAACCACGGTGCTGCTGGTAGAGCAGAATGCTAAAAAAGCCCTTTCCATTGCAAACCGTGCATATGTTTTGGAAACCGGAAGTATAGTGTTAGAAGGAGACGCATCGAAGCTGATGAACGATGAATCTGTGAAGAAGGCATATCTGGGTGAATAACGCACCGTTTGTCATGGCTTTCTTCCAAGTGTTGATGTGTTCTTCCGACAGGTGCAGGCGGAATGATTAACTGCAGCAAGAAAGGCAGGGGTTATATGGAAAAGTATGTAATTACAATAGCGCGCGGATACGGAAGCGGCGGCCGTACCATCGGCAAGATGCTTTCGGAGGAGCTGGGGATACCCTACTATGACAGGGATCTGCTCCGGCTGGCTTCCGATGACAGCGGGATTAATGAGCAGCTTTTTGCAAAGGCGGATGAAAAGCTGAAGAAGAGCCTGCTCTTTAAGATAGCCAGCAATATTTATAAAGGCGAGTTAATTCCTCCGGACAGCGATGATTTTGTATCCAATGATAATTTATTTAATTATCAGGCCAAAATCATCAAGGAACTGGCTAATACAGAGAGCTGTATTATTATAGGAAGATGTGCCGATTTCATCCTGAAGGATTATCCGAATCTGGTTCGTCTGTTTGTTCATGCCCCCTTGCAGGATTGTATCAGCACCATGATGGAACTCACCGGGAAATCGGAGAAGGAGGCGGAGAAGCAGATTCTTGCCATTGATAAGCACCGGGCGGAGTATTACAAATATTACACCGGAAGAGAGTGGGAGAATGCCAGGCATTATGACCTTTGCTTAAACAGCAGCAAGCTTGGTTTTGATAAATGTGTGGAGATTGTAAAATCATATCTGGATATCCGGTTTCGGTAAGCTTTTTTGATAATAAACCTAAGGAGACGGCTTGCCGTTGGTCAGTGTTTGTGTGGCTGCGGCGGAAAAGAGGGATACGATGATTTCAGAAAAAATGATTGGATTAGTAAAGAACAGCTCTGTCATCAGAGCGATGTTTGAAGAAGGGAAGAGGCTGGCTGCAATCCACGGTGCGGAAAATGTATTTGATTTCAGCCTGGGCAATCCCAGTGTAGAACCGCCGGCAGAGATTAAGGAAGCCCTTCTTCAGGTGCTTCAGGAGGATTCACCGAATTTACTTCACGGATATATGAACAATTCCGGTTTTGAAGATGTCAGAGAGAGAATTGCAGGCTCCATTAACGGCAGATACGATACGAATTTTAGTTATGAAAATATTGTGATGACCGTAGGAGCTGCGGGAGGATTGAATGTAATCCTTAAGACATTATTGAATCCCGGAGATGAAGTCATGGTATTTGCGCCTTTCTTCGGGGAATACCGCAATTATGTCAGCAATTTTGACGGAGAGCTGGTGGTGGTCGCTCCCAACACGATTGATTTCCAGCCGAATCTGACGGAATTTGAGCAAAAGCTTTCCGAAAGAACCAAGGCAGTTATTGTCAATACCCCCAATAATCCCACCGGAGTGGTATATTCCGAGGAGACAATACGGGAGCTGGCAGAGATTCTGTATCGTAAGCAGAAAGAATATAATACCTCCATTTACCTGATCTCAGACGAGCCTTACCGGGAGCTGGTTTATGACGGAGCGGAGGTGCCATATATTACCCAATACTATAAGAATACCATTGTAGGCTATTCCTACAGCAAATCCCTTTCCCTTCCCGGAGAGAGAATCGGATATCTTGTAATTCCTTCGGAGGTGGATGATTTTGCAGAGGTAGCGGCAGCGGTCAATGTGGCGAACCGGATACTGGGCTATGTGAATGCCCCGTCCCTGATTCAGCGGGCGGTGGCAAGGTGCCTGGAGGCTAAAGTGGATGTGGAAATCTATAACCGCAACCGGGAATTGCTGTATAACAATCTGGTTTCCTTCGGCTATGAATGCGTAAAGCCTCAGGGAGCCTTCTACCTCTTTGTAAAAGCTCTGGAGGAGGATGATAAGGCATTCTCCGCCGCGGCCAAGAAGCATAATCTTCTGGTTGTGCCGGGAGCTTCCTTCGGATGTCCGGGCTATTGCAGAATTGCCTACTGTGTGGATTATAGTATGATTGAGCGGTCCCTGCCCAGATTCCGTCAGCTTGCGAAGGAGTATGGAAGATGATGAGACCTTGGGAGAAAAATATTCGTTCTGTAGTTCCCTATATTCCGGGGGAACAGCCGGACGGCAGGGATATGGTGAAGCTGAACACCAACGAGAATCCGTATCCTCCGGCTCCCGGAGTAAAGGCTGTTCTGGAAAAGCTGGACGCGGATCTTTTGCGACGGTATCCCGATGTGAAGGGGGAGCCCCTGGTTTCGGAACTGGCCCGTTACTATCAATTGAAGCCGGAGCAGGTTTTTGTGGGAGTGGGATCGGATGATGTACTTGCCACAGCATTTTTGACCTTTTTTAACTCCGGGAAGCCCGTATTATTCCCCGATATCACCTATTCCTTTTATCCGGTCTGGTGCGATCTGTATCGTATCCCGTACGAGAGGCCGAAGCTGGATGAGAACTTCCGAATCAGAAGAGAGGATTATTATAAGGACAACGGGGGAATTGTCATTGCCAATCCGAATGCCCCTACCTCCATTTACGAGGATTTATCTCTGATAGAGGATATCCTGAAGCACAATCAGGATGTGATCGTGATTGTGGATGAAGCATATATTGATTTTTCCGGCGCATCAGCGGTGGAGCTGATCGGGCGGTATGATAATCTTGTGGTGGTTCAGACCTTCTCTAAGTCCCGTTCCATGGCAGGGATGAGAATTGGCTATGCCATGGGGAATCCGGCGCTGATTAAAGCATTGAACGATGTGAAATATTCTATCAATTCTTATACCATGAATCTGACCTCCATCCAGGCAGGAGTGGAGGCGGTGAAGGATGCGGTGTATTATAAAAACAGGATATCCGGGATTTTGCAGACCAGGGCAAGATCGGAGCAGAGACTTCGGGAGCTGGGCTTTCATTTTCCGGAATCCGGGGCGAACTTTATCCTTGCCTCCCACAAGAGACTTCCGGCAAAGGAAATTTTCGAGGCATTGAGAAGGAATCATATCTATGTCCGTTATTTTAACGCCCCCAGAATTGACAATTATCTGAGGATTACGATCGGCACGGATGAGGAAATGGAGCGTTTGTTTTCTTTTTTAGAGGATTATTTAAAGGAAAACGGAGAATCTTATCAGGAGCAGCGTAACACTTAACTATTTTAACCGGGAGGAAGAAGGGAATGAGAGTGTTATTAGCAGAAGATGATTTTGTAAGCAGAAAATTTATGATGAGATTTTTACAAAAATATGGAGAATGTGATATTACGGTAGACGGCCAGGAGGCGGTGGAGGCCTTTACCATGGCCTTGGAGGCCGGGGAAGGCTATGACCTGGTCTGCCTTGACATTATGATGCCGGGCATGGATGGATATGCGGCCCTGAAGAAAATCCGGGAAATCGAGAAGGAGCATCAAATTCCATTTGAAAAGACGGCCAAGATCATTATGACGACCGCCTTGAACGAGGGCAGAAACGTGACCAAAGCATTTGAACTGGGCTGTACGGCATATGCAGGAAAGCCCATTGACCAGGATAAATTTGAGAATATATTAAGGAAGCTGGAGCTGATCTAGTGCATCAAACTACGAATTATCAGAAGGAATTGGATAAATTGATTGAAAGATTTGGGAAGGAGAACCGCAGACCGAAGCTGTTGATTCACAGCTGCTGCGCACCCTGCAGCAGCTATGTGCTGGAGTATCTTTCCCATTATTTTGAGATCACGGTTTTTTATTACAATCCCAATATCTATCCCCCGGAAGAATATTCCCGAAGGGAAGAGGAGCAGAAGAATTTGATCGGGACAATGCCTCTTGCCGGCAAAGTTCATTTTCGGGCCGGGACATATGAGCCGCAGCGGTATTATGAAGCGGTCCGGGGTAAAGAAGGTGAGCCGGAGGGAGGGGATCGCTGCTTCGAATGCTATGAACTCCGGTTTCGGGAGGCGGCACGCATGGCGAAGGAGGAAGGCTTTGAATATTTTGTATCCACCCTGTCCATCAGCCCTCATAAGAATGCGGATAAATTAAATGAAATCGGAAACCGGCTGGCAGCAGAGTATGGGCTTCGGTATCTGCCTTCGGATTTCAAGAAACGAAATGGATACAAACGATCCATCGAGCTTTCCAGGGAATATTCCCTGTATCGTCAGGATTATTGCGGCTGTGTTTATTCCATGAGAGGAAACCGGGAGACGAAATAGACGGCGCGGCCGATAACTTATCATATGGAGGAAAGACCTGATTCCAAGGAAGGAAATCAGGTCTTTTTTTCAACCATCTGAGTGCGCAGCTTTATGCATTCATATACAACGAACGGAGCGGCGGATCTCCGATATTTTCGTTGCTATCGGGTAGTATGACCGGCTCTTGCAGCCTAAATCAACTACCTACTATATCATATTCAACGGATGGAGAAATGTGTCGATTATAAATGAAAAAAAGATTATATTGACAAAAGGGAGAGGAGCGGATCAGCCTGGGACAGGGAGGAGAGCCTGATGCTCCCTCACACACAGGATGGAAGACATATGACTGGATTTGTATGGCACAGCCGTACAAATATGTTCGTCTCTGCCATACAAATCCAATCACATCTCTTCCATACGGTGCATTACGGGAGCATCAGGCTCTCCTCCCTGTCCCAGGCTGATCCGCTCCATTCTAAGGGGACGTTATGGAGGGGAATATCCTTCGGTTGACAAAAGGGATGTATAAGATTATAATGTAGGAGCGAATGATAATTATTATCAATTACAGCAAAAGTTTTACATATCGACTGAGAGAGGAAGCGTACTATGACACTATTGGATGCTGAAATAGGATCGACCTATAAGGTCAGCTCATTGAATCTGGATATTGCGACGAGACGGAGACTGGAGGCACTGGGACTTACCCGGGGAACCAGTATCAATGTGCTGAATCGAAGCCGCAGCGGGGCTGTGATCATTATGGTCAGGGGCACCAGACTGGCCGTGGGGGAAAAAATTGCGGAGACGATACATACGAAGGAGGCATCCCGATGAAAAATGAATTACAGGTAGGCTTTGTCGGAAATCCCAACTGCGGAAAGACGACGCTGTTTAATGCATATACAGGGGCTAATTTGAAGGTGGCGAACTGGCCCGGAGTTACGGTAGAGAAGAAGGAAGGAGCCTTCCGGTATCACGATCACCGCTTCCGGCTGGTGGATCTGCCGGGAATTTACAGTCTCACCTCCTACACCATGGAGGAACGGCTTACCCGCGAATACATCCTGGATTCCAATGTGGATGTCATAATTAATATTGTGGATGCCTCCAGCCTGGAGAGGAATCTGTATCTGACCCTGCAGTTGATCGAGCTGGGAAAACCGGTGGTTCTTGCATTGAATATGATGGATATTGTGGAAGAACGGGGAATGGAGATTGATCTTCACCGCCTTCCGGAGATGCTGGGCATTCCCGTTATCCCCGTATCCGCAAGGAAGAAGACCGGTCTGGATATACTGATGCATACCGTATCCCATCACAAGGATAAGACGCTGGATTCTAACCTGGAGCATCATCATGACAGAAGGGGCGGGAAATATGCTCATAAGCTGGAAGATGGCCGGAAGCACCGTCATGAGCATCATAAGGAATACCCTGTTGTCTACAGTGACGACATTGAGGATAAGATTGACGAGGTCAGCGAGCTGCTCACGAATCAATACGGGCAGATTCCCAACCTCCGCTGGCATGCAATCAAGCTTCTGGAGATGGATGAAGCCGTTATGGCAAAGTATCCGCTGGAGCTTTCCAGAGTCATTAAGCACAGTAAACATAATGAATTATGTTATGAAGAGGAAATTATAAATCAAAAATATGATTTTATAGAAGAAATCATAGAGGAAGTACTGGTAAATAAGGATAAAAAAGCTGCATCCACCGATAAGGTTGATCGGATTTTGACCCACCGGTTTTTCGGTCTGCCGATCTTTTTGGGAATTATGGCTCTGGTATTCTTCTTCACCTTCCAGATCGGTGACTGGATCAAGGGAGGCTTTGAGGTGGGATTGGAAGTGTTTTCTGATGGGGCGGTCTTCCTCCTTGAGAAAATCAATGCAGGGCATTTTGTGACCTCCCTTATAGTGGACGGAATTATTGCCGGAGTAGGGGGCATCCTGACCTTTCTCCCGAATATATTCATCCTGTTCCTGGCTCTGGCATACCTGGAGGACAGCGGATATATGGCCAGAGTAGCCTATGTTATGGATGGAATTATGGGCAAGCTGGGTCTGTCCGGAAGGGCATTTATCCCGATGCTGCTGGGGTTTGGCTGCACGGTGCCTGCAATCATGGCGTCCCGTTCTCTTGAGAACATGCGGGACCGGAGGAAAACCATACTGGTAACTCCCTTCATGTCCTGCAGCGCCAGGCTTCCCATCTATGTGCTGTTCTCCCAGATGTTCTTTGGGAAAAATGCGATGCTGGCAGCATACTCCATGTATCTCATCGGAATTACAGTGGCGATTCTGGTAGCCTTTGCCCTGACCAACAAATCAGACCGGAGTGCAAGCAACACCCTGCTGATCGAGCTGCCGGAATACAAATCCCCCAATATGCGGACCATTTTTATTTATGTATGGGAGAAGGTAAAGGAATATCTTACGAAAGCCGGGACAACAATATTTGCAGCATCTGTTGTAATCTGGTTTATCCTGAACTTCGGTCCGTCGGGAATGGTAAGCGATATGTCGGAAAGCTTCGGAGCCATCGCCGGAAGAGCGGTTGCCCCGGTGTTAAAGCCGGCAGGCTTGGGAATGTGGCAGATTGTAGTGGCCCTGATCTCCGGCATTGCGGCCAAGGAAGTGGTGGTATCCAGCTTCAGTGTATTGTTTCAAATAGGAAATATCACCTCTCCTCAGGGAATGCAGAGTCTGACGGAGATTCTTGCGGGCAGCGGCTTTGGCGCACTGAATGCATACGCTCTGATGGTATTCAGCCTTTTGTATATTCCCTGCGCAGCCACCATCGGCGTAATCCAGAGAGAGATGCGTTCGGCAAAGTGGACGGTATTCACCATCCTGTTCCAGCTTGGGATTGCCATGCTGGTATCTACCCTGATTTACCAGATTGGAAGCCTGTTTCTATAGCGGTTGTCAGTGTGTTTATTTTAAGGAAAGGAGTATTGCTTATGCCTGGAATCATTCTTATTGTATTAATTCTCGGCTATACCGGATTTGTAATTTATAGAAAGACAAGGAATATTAAGGAGGGGAAGTCCTGTTGTGACGGCTGTTCCTCCTGTGGCTCAAAGGATAAATGCGGCAAATCCTGAAGACTGGCACGATTCAATCATTCTTTGGCGGGCCGCGGTAAGAAAGCTTTGCTGCGAATGAGAATAATTTATGTAAGGCCCGGGTTATGGAAAATGGGATTTCCTGTAACCTGGGCTTTCCTTAATCTGATTTAATATAAAACAAGCGAATTCTTGCGCCCGTCCTTGCATCAAATTTTATCTAAAAATAAAAAAGGAAATAGAAGTACTATGTAGAATATTAGTAGTATAGGCTATAAGGACAACCACATTTACATGGTATCCTGAGATTGTAGGAACACGCATTATATTACTGTAACATGGGACCTTATTTTGTAATATGGATGCAGAAGGGAGGAATTGATATGGAACAGAGCACAGATTATCGGCAGTGCAGCAATATCCGGCAGAGGCTGGAGCTGAGAGAGCATGAGATACTGAGTCCCTATGCAGCATTTTCCGACCAATCCAGAGGCAGGGAAGCGGAGGAGAAACCCTGTGATATCCGTCCGGTCTATCAGAGGGACAGGGATCGCATCCTGCACTGTAAGGCTTTTCGAAGACTGAAGCATAAGACTCAGGTCTTTCTGGCTCCGGAGGGGGATCATTACAGAACCAGATTAACCCATACCCTTGAGGTGTCCCAGATAGCGCGTACCATAGCAAAAGCCTTACTGCTGAATGAGGACCTGACGGAGGCCATCGCCCTGAGCCATGATCTGGGGCATACTCCCTTTGGTCATGCCGGAGAGAGAGCCTTAAACCGAATTTGTCCCACGGGCTTCGAGCATCATCTGCAAAGTATTCGGGTGGTCGAGGTGCTGGAGAATCACGGAAGGGGGCTGAATCTGACGGCTGAGGTAAGGGACGGCATCCGCAATCATCAGACGGAGGGAAAGCCGGCTACCCTGGAAGGAAAGATTGTTCGGTTATGTGACAAGATAGCATATATTAACCATGATATAGATGATGCAATCCGGGGACGGATTATCCGGGAAGAAGAGCTTCCGGGAGAATATACGGATATCCTGGGACATAATCTGGGAAAACGCCTGGATACCCTGGTGCATGATATTATAACCAACAGTGAGAATAAGAATGATATTATCATGTCTCCTGACATAGAGGCAGCCATGCGCTGTCTGCGGGAATTCATGTTTAAGAATGTATATATGAATCAACGGGCCAAGAGCCAGGAAGAACAGGCGGAGCGTCTGCTGGAGACCTTATTTGTGTATTATATGGAGCATCTGGAGAAGCTCCCGGAGGAATTCATACAGAGAATGAAGAACCTGGACGAGCCGCCCTATCGTGTGGTATGTGACTACATTGCCGGTATGACGGACCGTTATGCGGTGGCGAAATTCAAAGAATTGATGATCCCGTCTGCATGGAGCGTATATTAAATATCATATGGGAATATTAAGTATGCTTGATACTGCATTGGCGGGACAGAAGATAGAATGGACAGAAAGAGGAGGAGCACGATGTTTTATCCGGACGAGCTGGTGGAAGAAGTCAGAAGCAGAAATGATATCGTAAGTGTGATCGGCTCCTACATAAGGTTGCAGAAAAAAGGCAGTAATCACATGGGATTATGCCCGTTCCATAATGAGAAGACCCCTTCCTTTTCCGTGAGCGGTTCCAAGCAGATGTACCATTGCTTCGGCTGCGGAGTCGGCGGCAATGTCTTTACCTTTATTATGGAATATGAAAATTATACCTTTCTGGAGGCCCTTCGTCATCTGGCGGAGAGAGCGGGGATTGCGCTCCCGGAACAGGAGATGACGGAGGAGCAGAAGAGACAGTCCGACCTCAGGGGGAGATTATTGGAAGTAAATAAACTGGCGGCCATGTATTTTTATTATCAGTTTAAAAACCCGGAGGGGCAGGCAGCTTATGACTATCTGGTGAAGCGGGGACTGGAGGAGAATATCATCCGGCATTTTGGACTGGGTTATTCCAACCGGTACAGTGATGACCTGTACCGTTATCTGAAAAAGCAGGGTTATGAGGATGATTTCCTATCCCAGACAGGTTTGGTAACCATCGATGAGCGCCTGGGCGGAAGGGACAAGTTCCGGGACAGGGTAATGTTTCCCATTATGGATGCCAACCACAGGGTAATCGGCTTTGGCGGCAGAATTATGGGCAATGCCGGGCCGGAGGTACCCAAGTATCTCAATACGCCGGAAACAAGAATATTTGAAAAGAGCCGGAATTTATACGGGCTGAACTTTGCAAAGGCCTCCCGGAAATCCTATTTTCTCATTTGTGAAGGCTACATGGATGTAATTGCCCTGCATCAGGCGGGCTTTACCAATGCGGTAGCCGCGCTGGGAACGGCATTCACCAGCTTCCATGCCAGTCTGCTGAAGCGCTACACAAGCGAGGTGCTCCTGACCTTTGACAGTGACAAGGCGGGAACCCAGGCGGCGCTCCGTGCCATTCCGATTCTGAAAGAAGCCGGTCTCAGTATTAAGATCGTTGACATGCGGCCTTATAAGGATCCGGACGAATTCATTCAGAATCTGGGTGCAGGGGAATATCAAAAACGGATTGAGGAAGCAAAAAACAGTTTCTTTTTTGAGATTGACGTTCTGCAGAAGGAATATGATATGTCCGACCCGGAACAGAAGACGAAGTTCTTCCATGAAACCTCCAGACGGTTAACGGTCTTCCGGGAGGAGCTGGAACGTAATTTTTATATTGAAGCGGTGGCAAAAGCGTACCAGATCGACGTGGAACAGCTTCGCAGGCTGGTGAACCGGATCGGCTCCCAGCTGGTCACCGGTATCAATGAGCCGAAGGAGAGCAAGGGAGAGGGCCGCCGGGGAAAGCCCCAGGAGGACGGAATATCCAGATCCCAGAAGCTTATGCTGACCTGGCTCATTGAGGATAACACGCTCTTTGATAAGATAAAAGATGTTCTTTCCCCTGAGGATTTTACAGAAGGAATTTATAAAGAGGTGGCGGCGCTTGTCTTTGGCCAGTTTGGGAAGGAAGGGGCGGTCAATCCGGCGAAGATCATCAGCTTTTTCGAGAGCAGGGAAGAGCAGTCCGAGGTGGCGGCTCTGTTTTCCGCAGGTATCCGCGGTGAGATGGATGAAAACGGATGGCAGAAGGCAGTGGCGGATACCGTAATGCGGCTGAAGGAGAACAGCCTGGACCGGCAGAGCCAGAAGGCAATTGAAGTGAATGATACGGAATTGCTGATGAAGATCATTCGTGAGAAGGCAGAACTGAAGAAGCGGAGTATTCATTGGTAAAGCAAGTGCCTTTCAAAGGGAGGAAGGCTGTCGGCTTTGATGGAATGAGCCTGGCGGGCAGTCCGGTATGGCCGGTCAGATTTGTGCCGGGCGGGGACATGCAGGAATTGCATATTTCATCAAATGATGGTTAAAATATAAAAAGAGCGGAAGAAGGAAGGATTATCTATGGACGAAAATATTGTAAAGTTTACGGAGAGGCTGAAGGAACTGTTGGTTTTTGCCGAGAAGAAGAAGAATGTCCTGGAGTACCAGGAGGTCAACGATTTCTTTGCGGATATGGAACTGGATCCTCAAAAGGTTGAGAAAATATATGATTTTCTGGACAAGCACAACGTCGATGTCCTCCGGATATCCGAAGATGAGGAAGAAGAGGACATTATCCTGGAAGAGGAAGAGCTGGAGCCTCTGGATCTGTCCATCCCGGAGGGTATCAGCATAGAAGATCCGGTAAGGATGTACTTGAAGGAGATCGGCAAGGTACCGCTGCTAAATGCGGATGAAGAGATAGAGCTGGCCAGGAAGATGGAGGATGGTGACGACTATTCGAAAAAGCGTCTCGCCGAGGCGAATCTCCGGCTTGTGGTCAGCATTGCAAAGCGCTATGTCGGCAGGGGAATGTTGTTCCTGGATCTGATACAGGAAGGGAATCTGGGACTGATCAAGGCCGTAGAGAAGTTTGATTATCGCAAGGGTTACAAGTTCAGTACTTATGCTACCTGGTGGATCAGACAAGCTATCACAAGAGCAATCGCAGACCAGGCAAGGACAATTCGAATTCCGGTTCATATGGTGGAGACAATCAATAAATTAACCCGTGTACAGCGCCAGCTGCTTCAGGAATTAGGCAGGGAACCGTCCCCGGAGGAGATCTCCGAGGTTATGAACATGCCGGTGGACAGAGTGCGGGAGATACAGAAAATCTCTCAGGAACCGGTATCTCTGGAGACTCCCATCGGCGAAGAGGAGGACAGCCATCTGGGAGACTTTATTCAGGATGATAATGTGCCGGTGCCGGCAGATGCGGCCGCCTTTACTCTTTTGAAGGAGCAATTGGTGGAGGTGCTGGGCACCTTGACCGAACGGGAGCAGAAGGTTCTGCGGCTTCGTTTTGGTCTGGATGACGGACGAGCCCGGACACTGGAAGAGGTGGGCAAGGAGTTCAATGTGACCAGGGAGCGAATTCGCCAGATTGAGGCAAAAGCGCTCCGAAAACTGAGACATCCCAGCAGAAGCCGTAAGTTAAAGGATTATTTAGAATAAAAAGTTACAGAACATTTGTTGGAAAAGGCTGTGGATTTTCTGCGGCGGTGCAGGCCGGGAAAATTCACAGCCTTTTTGCGCAGAAGGTTGCCGGTATTTCTTTGCGGGGATTTAAAATCGGTATGGAA
This sequence comes from Anaerotaenia torta, assembly GCF_050433395.1. NCBI lineage: Bacteria > Bacillati > Bacillota > Clostridia > Lachnospirales > Lachnospiraceae > Anaerotaenia > Anaerotaenia torta. The sequence goes on along the minus strand of NZ_JBNPXH010000005.1, from coordinate 255,329 downwards.
ATCGGCAGTAAAAAATGTTAAGATAAAATATGCCGATACGGAAAAATTCATAGAAATGGAGACAATTATGCAGCTGTCAAAGCGTTTGCATGCGGTGGCCAGTCTTGTGACACCGGGCTACAGAGTTGCCGATATAGGCTGTGATCATGCATACACCTCGATCTATCTGGCAGAGCATGGGATAGCGGAGCACATCATTGCAATGGATGTGAACCGGGGGCCCATCGAGCGTGCCGGGGAGAATATCGTAAAATACGGCTTATCAGATAAGATAGAGACCAGAAGGTCCAACGGTCTGGAGAAGCTGAGGCCAGGAGAGGCCGATATTCTTCTGATTGCAGGAATGGGAGGAGCCTTAACAAAACAGATCCTGGAGGAGGGGCCGGAATGCTTTCATCAAGCCAGGGAAGTCATATTGCAGCCCCAGTCTGAAATAAATAAAGTGAGGGAGATGCTGGCAGAGCATCGGTTTCTTATTATAAAAGAGAATATGCTGACAGAGGACGGTAAATATTATATGATGATGAAAGCGGTCCCGGAGGAGTTGTCGGATGCGCCGGAGCTTTATTTCCTTACAAAAAGGGAACATTTCTATTATGGAAGGCTTCTGCTGGAGGAAAAGCACCCGGTATTGTATTCTTATCTGAATTGGGAGAGGGAATTATGCGAGAATATTCTGCAGCTTCTGTATAAGGAAGAGACAGAGAACGCATTGATCAGAAGCAGGGAAATGGAAGAGAAGCTGGAGCTGATTCAGAGCGGATTGGAATACTTCCGGGAGTAGCTATATTTCTGTAACCATAAAAATAAAAAGAGCCGGGATGCGGGTGCTATTAAGCTTTGAACCTGCTCTTAGAAAGAAAAGAGGTAGATCGAATGAGTACTCAGATGGACGAGAAGATAAGAGTTGAGATTAACGGAAAGGAATACGAATATCCGGCCAACACTTCCCTTCTGGCAATCAGCAGGGATTTTCAGAAGGATTACAATGATCAGATCATACTGGCCTTTGTCAATCACAAGCTGCGGGAGCTTTTCAAGAGAGTAACGGCATCCTGCTCCATTCGTTTTGTAACCACCGCCGAGAGCGCGGGGCAGAAGACCTATCAAAGAGGAATGATTCTGATGATGCTCAAGGCCTTCTACGCGGAATTCGGAAATGAGAACGTGGACGAGGTATCCGTAGAATATATGGTTGGTAATGGGCTTTACTGTGATTACAAGGGGAAGGAGCCCCTGACGCAGGAACGCCTGCTTGCGGTCAAGAGAAGAATGGAGGAGCTGGTCCGCAGGGATATCCCCTTTATGAAACGCAGCATTGGAACAGATGATGCAATCGAATTATTCCGCTGCTATCGCATGCATGATAAAGAGAAGCTGTTTCGTTACCGCCGTGTTTCCAAGGCTAATATCTATAGTCTGGACGGCTTTGAGGATTATTATTACGGCTATATGCCGCCAAGCTCCGGCATGTTAAAATACTTTGATCTGCTCCAATACGATGAAGGTTTTCTGCTCCTGCTGCCGGAGAGGAAGAACCCCGCTGTTGTAACCCCGTTCATTCCCCAGCCCAAGCTCTATGAGACCTTAAAGGAATCGAACATCTGGGGCCAGATGATGGACATTCGCAATGTGGGAGCGTTAAATGACGTGATCTCCAGCGGCAGCCTGAACGAATTGATTCTGGTGCAGGAAGCGCTTCAGGAAAAGAAAATCAGTGATATTGCGGAAATGATAAAACGTGCCGAAGGAAAGAAATTCATTATGATTGCCGGGCCGTCCTCCTCGGGAAAAACTACCTTTTCCCACCGTCTCAGTATTCAGCTGAAGGCACACGGCCTAAAGCCTCATCCTATCGCAGTGGATAATTATTTTGTTGACCGGGAGAAGACTCCCCTGGATGAGGATGGAAATTATAATTTTGAGTCCCTGTATGCCATTGACCTGGAGCAGTTCAACCAGGATATGACCTCCTTGCTGAAGGGCGAGACGGTACAGATACCGGAATTTAACTTCGTATCCGGACGGAGGGAATATAAAGGGAATTTTCTGAAGCTGGGGCCGGAGGATATTCTGGTGATTGAGGGAATTCACGGCTTAAATGACGCATTATCTTATTCCCTTCCGAGAGAAAGCAAATTTAAGATTTATATCAGCGCTCTGACGCAGTTAAATATTGATGAACACAATCGGATTCCTACCACGGACGGGCGGCTGCTGCGGAGAATGGTAAGGGATGCCAGAACCAGAGGGGCTTCCGCTCAGAAGACAATTTCCATGTGGCCCTCCGTAAGGCGCGGCGAGGACGAGAACATCTTCCCCTTCCAGGAGGATGCGGATGTTATGTTCAATTCGGCTCTGATATATGAATTATCGATACTGAAACAGTATGCCGAACCGATCTTATTTGGAATTGACAGAAATTGCGAGGAATATGTGGAAGCAAAACGGCTTCTGAAGTTTCTGGACTATTTCATCGGGGCTCCCAGCGAAACGGTGCCGAAGAATTCGATTTTGAAAGAATTTGTAGGAGGAAGCTGTTTTAAGGTATGAGCAGCACGATAAGCCGGGTTCTGTCTCGGATGATCATCTATCTTGACCGCATGTTACCATGCGGCTCCAGTACCGCCTGCGCATGCGCACGTATGCGCAGGCGCAGGCAGATACTACGCGACCTACCCTAAAGCACGGCGGGCAACCGTATCGCTTTATGTTCGGTCTTGCTTCGAGTGGGGTTTACATGGCCCCCTACTGTTACCAGTAAGGCGGTGGTCTCTTAAGCCACCTTTCCACCCTTACCGGAAAATACGTTGTTAACAACGTATTTTCCGGCGGTATATTTCTGTTGCACTGGCCTTGGAGTCGCCTCCACCGGACGTTATCCGGCACTCTGCCCTGCGAAGCCCGGACTTTCCTCACCTTATAAGGCGCGATCACCTGTGCTGCTCACAGGTTGTATTTTATCATGGGCGGAGGGACATGTAAAGTACTTATCTTTGGAAGGACTGCTATTGAGACCGCATAAACTGGTTTGTTTGCAAATATTGTAAAAAAATAGATATTGGAGAATGAGGAGATTAATAATGGAACAGATCGGGATTTTAGTAGTGGATGATGATAAGGATATCGCGGATCTGGTGGAAATTCACCTGGTCAGTGAGGGCTATCAGGTTTATAAGGCCAATAGTGCCAGAGCAGGGCTGCAGCTTCTGGAGGCAGAGGATATTAAGCTGGTGATCCTGGATATCATGATGCCTGGAATGGACGGGCTCACTATGTGCAAGAAGATCCGTGAGACCAGCACGGTGCCGATTATCATGCTGAGCGCCCGCTCCGCCGATTTGGATAAGATCATCGGACTTGGGACCGGCGCGGATGACTATGTGATCAAGCCCTTTAATCCTCTGGAGCTTACGGCAAGAGTAAAATCCCAGCTCAGAAGGTATACAAAATTTAATCCGAATTCCCATGATGAGAAGCAGGATAAGGAGATTGTCCTGGATCACCTGACAATAAATAAAGAGAATCATAAGGTCACGGCATACGGCAAAGATGTAAAATTGACACCCATTGAATTCGAAATATTACACCTGTTAGCCAGTAACGTGGGCCGGGTATTTTCCACCGACGATATCTTTGAGCGTGTTTGGAACGAGAAGATGTATGAAGCAAATAACACGGTAATGGTTCATATCCGCAGAATCCGGGAGAAGATAGAGATGGATTCCAGGGACGCACAGATCATTAAGACGGTATGGGGAGTAGGGTACAAGATTGAAGAATAAATACAAAAGTATCAGACTGGATAACAGCATATTTAAAAGCTTTCGTTTTGAGATTGTCCTATATAGTATTCTGAGTCTGCTGTACATGCTGCTGACCATTGGGATACTTTATATCGGTGCCTATATACTGCTGCGAAAAAGCATCCAGGAGCTCTCAGGAGCCTCGGCGGCGCTTGTAATGATTATAACAGCGGCAGTGGGAATTGTGCTGTTCATCTTTTATTTTCTGCTGCTTACAAAGAAATTCATAAACTATATTACGGAAATGATAGATGGAATTAATCAGATATCCCGGGGGAATTTCGGAAACCGGATAGAAATCAACAATGAGGACGAATTTGCCCTGCTGGCGGAGAAGCTGAATCAGATGGCTGATAATATCAAAGAGATAATGGAAAATGAGCGGCGGAGTGAATATGCCAAGAATGAGCTGATCACCAGTGTTGCCCATGATCTTCGTACGCCCCTCACCTCCATTATCGGATACCTGGATCTGGTATCCTCCAAGGAACTGTCGGAGGACACCCAGATGAAATACATCGGCATCGCCTACAGCAAGTCGAAGCGTCTGGAAAAGCTCATCGAGGATTTGTTCACTTATACAAAGTTCAATTTTGGCGAGGTTAAAGCGGAATTTACCGAGGTGGACATGGTAAAGCTGCTCAACCAGCTGGTGGATGAATTCTATCCCAGCTTTTCAGAGTATAATCTGGAATACGAATTCCGGACCATGACGGGCGCTGCCGTAATCATGGCGGACGGATATCTTCTGTCCAGGGCGTTTGCCAACCTGATCAGCAATGCCATTAAGTACGGCCGTGAGGGAAGAAAGATCATAATACAGCTCATAAAGATGGAAACCGATGTAACAATAAAGGTAACCAATTTTGGAGACATCATCCCTCCGGAGGATCTGAAGCGCATCTTCCAACGCTTCTACCGGATTGAATCCTCGCGCTCCAGTGAAACAGGGGGAAGCGGTCTCGGTCTTGCCATTGCCCAGAGTATAATCGGGATGCATGGAGGTACCATCGAGGCTCAGAGTGATATGGAAGGAACGGTATTTACTGTCGTCCTGCCCAGCCAATTGCAAGTGACTTTATGAACCGCCGTAACCGATCTTGCTGTGGGGCTGTCCTTTACCCAGCCCCTCCGCATAATGAATCAATTTCTTGGAGATCCGAAGCTTTTGATAAACAGAGGCATAAGTAATAGCATCCATCCCCTCTATAAAATTCTGAGGAAAGTTCTTTTTCATTCCCTTATTTCTTAATAAGAGAGCCGCCTTATTATAAGCGATGGCCGCCTCTTCCACGCTCTGATACCGCCCAATCAAATAATCTCCGTTAATATGTATTTTGGCAAGATAGCAGGGCATCCCCTTAAAAGAAATCTGCGTTACTCCGCGATAAGGATTAATTACTTCTATATTATAATAACTATAATCCGTATTGTCTCCGTTAGCAAAGACATAATCCTTTCCGGGAACGGCATAGTTCTTAATGCCGTACCGGGACAGGATATTCACCTGCATCCCATAATCCGATACAAAGAGATGCCCTCCCCGTCTCATGATCTTATGATGGGCATAATAAAAAAGATCCTCGGCATCAAACCGCAGGCAGGTATTCTGATCCAGATAATAAAGGAAATACCTTTTCTTAAGATAAATCGGGTTCTTAAAGTAAATGCCGTTATCCCGGAAATTAATCAAAACCACCCATTTATGAAAGGAAAGAGCGCAGTCATCAGGATAGTCTCCGATTGCCGGACCGCCTGCATCCCTAAAACAGATTGGGCTGTCCGTGCCGGTTCCGGGGACTGCAGTGTCTGTGCCGCTGAAGCAGGGTGCTCCGGAAGCCTCCTCTCTCAGATTCAGTGCCGCCTGTGCCTCCCGGTAAGCCCGCCCGGCCTCCGCTTCAGTGGCATAGCTCCCCAGACTGATGTGCTTGCCCAGATAAGTAATACTTGCCCGATAATATACCTTCCCGGCCTTTGTGCAGGCCAGATAGACTCCAGGTAACATAAACTCACCGCCTTTTAACCAATATAGCAGAAATGGAATATTGGTGCAAGGATCCTATTTCCAATAATAAGTGCTGAAACGACAAAAAATATATTAACAATTTATTACGGTCCATTTGTGTAGAATGACCCATTTGGAACCTCAAAAACGTACTAAAGCAGTAGAATATGTATAAACATTTGAAAAAGCAGTAAAAAAATTTAATATATCGTTAATAAAATGTTAAATTTAGCTTGTGCAAAATAAATGAAAATATTGCGGCTGGAATGGAATAATATTGTTGCATTTTTCCTATACTGGTAAATAGAGGGGTTCTGTGATCGTGGTTTATAACGAAATTGAAGTTGCGTTATTGACACAAAATCATCAGTTGCCTATAATGCTGATATCATTACCAAACGTTCCATTAAATGGAAACAATTATCAGTGAAAAGAGGAAAAGTTTATGTCATTAATAAATTTGTTTCTTCAAAAGAGAAAAATGCATGAAAGCCAATATGGTTTTGTAATGGTTTTCATTGCATATGCATTATCCGTAATGATGCTGTTTGTAGGCTCCGATGTATTTTACAATATTAATTCGGCAGCGGCAGGGATAAGCACAACAGATGAAGAGACAGCAACGAAGAAGAAGGAGGACCAGCCCGTTCCGGAACCTGCAAAGATTACGGCAAGAGTCCTTCAGTCAAAGGAATTATATCCTTATGCCATGGCAGAACTATCTGGAATGGGCCTTGGAAGGATGGGACAGGAACAACAGCTTACCGGCGATTTATACCCGGAAGAATTTATCCCCGCCATGGGATCTGTCAGCAGTATAGTTGCACTGCCAAAGACCGATCAGAATGAGATCTACAGCTTATCTGCGGATTTATCAGGAGAGAGAAATGAAACAGCGGAGGATGCCGGGAGCGCCGCGGTAAGTGAAACAGCAGCGATAACCGAAACAGCAGAGGCCGCCGGAAAAACAGGAACGAACGAAAAAGCAGAAACGAACGAAAAAGCAGAAACGAACGAAAAAGCAGGGAAGGCCGGGAAAGAGGCAAAAAAAGACACAGCGGCGAAAGAGGCAAAGAGTGAATATGTCTATGATATAACCGAAAAAGAAATTGGTATGCTGCAGCGGATTGTTCAGGCGGAAGCCGGGGGCGAGGATGCCATAGGCAAGATATTGATCGTGAACGTAATCATGAACCGAATTGCCGATAAGAACTTTCCGGATACTGTGGAGGATGTAATATTCCAAAACAAGGACGGCGAGTATCAGTTCTCCCCCATCGAGAATAAGAGCTACTGGTCCGTGAAGGTGTCGGATAAAACAAAGAAGGCAGTAGTGCGCGCACTGAAGGGTGAGGATCATTCTGAGGGCGCCCTGTATTTCATGGCGAGAAAGATTACCTCATCGCGTAACTCCAAGTGGTTTGACAAGAATCTGGTATGGCTGTTCAAACATGGCGGCCACGAGTTCTACAAGGAAAAGTAAAACAGAGAAAAAGCGTATTGTGTCTGCTGGAACACCATGTTATAATACTTGAAACTTCAAGTAAAGGGGATCAAAACAAATATGAACCTAATGTACAGGAGCACAAGAGATTCAAGCAGAAGGGTAACCGCATCCCAGGCTGTGTTACAGGGATTGGCCCCGGACGGAGGCTTATTCGTTCCGGAGACGGTCCCGGTTTTTCAAAAAACAGTAAAAGAGCTGTCCGAGTTGGATTACCGTGAGACGGCTTATGAGGTAATGAGACTGTTTTTGACTGATTATACCGAAGAGGAGCTGAAGGATTGTATCGCCAGTGCCTATGACGCCAAATTCGATACACCGGAGATCGCCCCTTTACGGAAGGCGGGCGAAGCATGCTTTGATAAAGTATGGTATCTGGAGCTGTTTCACGGAGCTACGATTGCGTTTAAGGATATGGCTTTATCCATCCTGCCTCATCTGCTGACCAAGGCGGCCAGAAAAAATAAGGTAGAGGAGGAGATTGTCATATTGACCGCTACCTCCGGAGATACAGGAAAGGCGGCATTGTCCGGTTTTGCCGATGTGGCGGGAACCAGAATCATCGTGTTCTACCCCAAGGATGGTGTCAGCCCCGTCCAGGAGAAGCAGATGGTGACCCAAAAGGGAGAGAATACCCATGTCATCGGAATTCGCGGCAATTTTGACGACGCCCAGACAGGCGTTAAGAATATATTCAGTGACAAGGATCTGGCTGCCCGTCTGAAGGCCGGAGGATATCAGTTCTCCTCCGCCAATTCCATCAATATCGGCAGACTGGTGCCCCAGATTGTATACTATGTCTATTCTTATATTTCTTTATATAAGAGAGGAGAGCTGGCTGAGGGAGAGAAGATTAATTTTGTCGTCCCCACCGGCAATTTTGGCAACATCCTTGCTGCGTATTATGCGAAGTCTATGGGACTCCCCATTGACAAGCTGATCTGTGCGTCCAATGAGAATAAGGTGTTATATGATTTCTTTAAAACCGGCTGCTACGACAGGAACCGGGAGTTCATATTAACAGAATCACCTTCCATGGACATTCTGGTATCCAGCAATCTGGAGCGTCTTATTTATCACATTGCCGACGGAGATTCAGACAGAACAGCGGAGCTGATGAAGGCGTTGTCTGCAAGGGGCGCTTATGATATTACGCCGCAGATGAAGGCCAATCTGGCCGGCTTTTTCGGCGGATGGGCTTCCGGGGCAGAGACCAGGGAAGCAATTGCCAAGGCATATAAAGAGCATGGTTATGTTATAGACACCCATACCGCGGTTGCCGCCGGCGTATACGATAAGTATGCGGCAGAAACAGGGGATACCACGAAGACGGTAATTGTGTCCACTGCCAGCCCGTACAAATTCGGCTCCAGTGTTCTGGAAGCCCTTGGCCTCCCGGAGATCCCGAAGGATGATTATGAGCAGGCGCTGCTGCTGGCCGAAGTATCGAAGACGGAGATTCCGAAGGCGGTAGAGGAGCTGCGCATGGCCCCGGTACGGCATACCAAGATATGTGATACGGAAGAAATGCAGGAAATGGTGAAAGAAATTTTGAAAATAATCTAATTATGACAAAGGCGTGACATAGATTTGACATAAACTAAGTGCATATTATAAACATAGTCAAGGCAACAGTAGCGAAACCGCAGAATTGAACCCGGGCGAAGATGAAGTCACATCCTAATTCTACATCGGCGCAGGGGGGAGAGGGAAGCGGTGAATGCTATGAGGCGGGCAATATCCCCGCAAGCATTTTGACTAAGATATAGTCTGTCCGGCGCAGGGAATTACAGCGATTTCGGATGAAACGGCTGGTAAAAAATCCAAATTAACTTGGATAAAAAGACTTGACCTTTTTTTCCTTTATTGTTATAATCATCTTGTTGTTGGAAGATTATATTAGGCGTTACCTTTTCTATATTTTGCGGGGTTTACAAACTTTGTGAAGGTAGTGAGAGGGAAGCGCAGGATATAATACCAAACCATATATTTTAAGGAGGAAGTAAGAATATGAAGAAGAATTTCTTTAAGAAGTTATCCTTCATCCTGGCATTGGCGATGATCGTTACCGCTCTCGCTCCTGCCGCCGGCGCATTCGCAGCTGCGAAGCCGAAGCTGAACTCTACATCAAAGACATTGTTCCTTGATCAGGGCAGCAAGGGTGAGTATGACTTCAACATTAGCGGAAAGAAATCCGGTTGGAAGTACAACTGGACCTCAGCTAACGAGAAGGTAGTAAGCGTTAACCCTAAGAACGGCGAAGTAGTAGCCGAGGGCGCTGGTAAGACTAAAGTTACTGTTGTGATCTCCGATAAGAAGGGCGAAGAGCTTTATAAGCTGTCTGCTGAAGTTCTTGTAAGAGATAACATCAAAGAGTTAAAGATCAGCAATGCTGACAAGGCTGAGAAGTTAGCAGTTGGCGAAGCATTTGACTTTAACAGAAGCTATGTAACATATGCCGGTCTGACCAAGGGTTCCCAGGCTATTACCAGATGGACCGTAACTGATGCAGAAGGCAAGGAAACCGATAAGGCAACGATCGTTCATGACAGCGGTGTATTCGTAGCAAAAGAAGCTGGCGAGTATATAGTTACTGCAAGAGCGTTCCAGTCCAAGGCTAAGTACAACCTTTGGCTGTCTGACAAAGAGAAGTATGCTGAGTATGTAACCTCCAACGAGGCTACACATAAGGTTGTTGTTGGTGTTTCTTTGAAGGAAGTTAAGCAGACCACACTGAATAAGTTCACATTGGAATTTGACAGCAAAATTGCACAGGAAGTTGTGGACAATTTCAGAGATGGTGTAGACAAGAGAGAGAAGAACTTAAAGATAAGGTATGAGCTTGGCGGAACAGAGATCAACACAGACATCCCTGTTAAGGAACTGAAGCTTGATGATACAGGTAAACTTGTTACTGTAGAGATGTACACACCTTTCATTGAGAAGACTCCTTACAATGTTTATGTTGAGGGTATGGGTAAAGGTTCCTTTATATCGGCTACTACGGATTACAAGGATGTTACCGGTATTGAGATCACCACAACCACAGCGGATCAGTTTAAAGAGACCCCTGTTAATTATAACCTTACGAATGCCAATGGTGTAATCCTTTCCTCCGGTAATGATGAGAGAGCGAATATCTTAAAGGCAAGAGTTGATCTTGAGAAGATCAGCAATGATGATGTATCCTTTGACGGAACGTCCCTTTATATGTATGAGCTGAACAAGACTACAACCATTAAGGCTACCTATCATGCAACATATGAGTATGATAAAGACGGTAGGGAAACTGGAGTTTTGACTGATGACCAGGTTATTACTTGTGTCGATCCTACTGCAGCACAGCTTGGTACAGTGAGCGCTTATACCGTGTTGAATAGTAATACGTCGTCAGCATCAGATCTTAAGTTTGACAGCCCTGTAAAGAATGTGTTTAAAGGTGCTGAAAATAAGAGACTGTTTGTACAGTTAACAGGTACTGACGAGAACAAGAAGGAAAAGAAGATCAACAATCTGGAAGATACCGGTTACAATTGGGAAATGAAATCATCCAATGATGATATTCTTTATGTAGGTAATGATGGTGCTTTATGGCCTGCAAGAGAAGGTGCCGTATCGGTAGTTGTTTCCGTTGATGGTAAGGTTGTAGGCGCATGTGCGGTTACTGTTACAGGACAGGAAAGAGCTGCAAGAATTGAATTGGATAAGAATAACCTGCCGTTATATGGTTGGTTCGAGAACAGTGGCAGTGTTAAGGTAACTGTCAGAAATCAGAGTGGTGACAAATACGGTCTTGCTCATGAAGTTACGGTTGAGCCTGCAAGCAGCGATGAAATTGCTGGAGGATTGCTTAACGGTGGTAGCGCATATAGGACCAATCAGAATGAGAGTGATGTTCCGTTCGCTGCAAATAATAGTTTGACAGAGGGTCTTGATGTTAGAGGCGGCGGTACATTCTCCTATAAGGTAACAGTAACGGATTATGCTAATAAGGATGCGAAGATCTATACTTATTTCACAGTAACAGTAGAAAAGCCGAAGGATAAAAATGTAGCATATTATAAGATCGAAGCTACAGCAAATTCCTACGATGTAAAATCTAAGTTAGGAAAGAATAGCGATGGTTCCGAGAAGCCTTTTGCAGGCGCAACTGCTACTCTTCAATTATATGGATACAATTCTGCTAATAAGAAGGTATCTAATCCTGATATTACTACCGAGTTGAATACCTCTACTGATATTGAAGTTAGAAGAGGTTCTGATGTTGCATTAGCAGTATCTGGCTCCAGCGTAGCATTAACCAGCTTTGACTATCCTGTTGTAAGCGGCACAACGCTTAAGGTAGTAAAACCGTTTGTAAAACCGCTTGAAAATGGCACTTATGTTGTTAAGTCTGGTGTGAAGATAGGTGGTAAGGAAATTCGGACTACCACATTTACAGTTAAGAACACACAGGATAAGGTTGCAATGTCAATCGAGAAGAGATTTACTAATCTGGAGATCGGACTTGCAGCGTTAAAGGATTGCTTCAAGTTTAAGATTGATGGCAATGAGATTGATATTACTAATGCTGATTTCCATGCAACACCTGACTTCCAGCATATGTATGGTTCGACCTATCAAGTTAAGCCTCTGACTATTTATGAGTATGTAGGAATGGATGGAGCAGATAGGGTTTATGTTAAGCATGTTATTGACATGAGAGATACTGTAATTCAGAGTTCTATGAAATAATCAGTGAATTAATAGTATTACCAATGTCATAAATTAAGGAGCTTTTGTGAAATAGTCGAAAGGCTATGGAGCGAAAGCTCCTTTTTTTCACTGCGCAAATAGTGGGATTTCTGTTTCCTGCTCTATTTCTGCTAAATGATAGATATCCTGATTACATATAAGGAAGAAGTGAATAAAGGAGCGAAAATGGAATACGGATGACGAAGAGATTCGGGAGTCCCTTTATGAGGAGTATAGGATACTTTAGGTTAAATACTGAATATGAAAAGACGAGATCAAAGAAAGATTGGTGGAAACCACCAAAATAAATTTGAAGCTTTATACACATATCATATTTACAGCTTTATACATATATGGTAACACGGCAATGTGCAGTGTAATGGGGGAATGTTGGAAGGGGGATCTTGCGAATGTAAGATCCTCCTTCGCGTATGATAGAATACCAAAATCCTGCAATAAATATTGGAAAAATGCTTGACACACCCGGTAACATGTAATATAATAATGAATTGTGACGTGAGAATACTTGAGCCAAAGCCCCGGTAATAGTATTGCGATCGTGAATCGTAAAAGCTTGAGAATAAGAGAACACATTTTCATAAGGAGGTAAACCAATGAAAAGTTTTATGGCTAGTCCGGCAACAATTGAAAGAAAATGGTATGTAGTTGATGCTACTGGACATACATTAGGCCGGCTCTCTTCCGAGATCGCGGCAATACTAAGAGGCAAGAATAAGCCTACCTTCACCCCTCATATCGATACAGGTGATTATGTAATTGTTGTAAATGCTGATAAGATTAAGGTTACCGGCAAGAAGCTGGACCAGAAGATTTACTATAACCACTCCGATTATCCGGGTGGTATGAGAGAGACTACCTTAAACCAGATGATGGCGAAGGATTCCTCTGAAGTAATCAGACTTGCAGTAAAAGGTATGCTCCCCAAAGGACCCCTGGGAAGAGCGATGATTAAAAAATTGCATATATTCTCCGGTGCGGAACATACCCATGCCGCCCAGAAGCCGGAAGCAATAGAGATTAAGTATTAATCAAGAGGTTGAAAGGAGGAAATAACATTGGCTAAAGCAAAATATTATGGAACCGGAAGAAGAAAGAGCAGCATTGCCAGAGTCTACCTTGTAGCTGGAACAGGCAAGGTTATCATTAATAAAAGAGAGATGGACAACTACTTCGGTTTAGATACGTTAAAGTTAATCGTTCGTCAGCCTCTTGCACTTACTGAGACAGAAGATAAGTTCGATGTTTTAGTAAACGTTAGAGGAGGCGGTTTTACAGGTCAGGCCGGTGCAATCAGACACGGCATCTCCAGAGCATTATTACAGGCAGATGCAGATTACCGTCCCGCACTCAAGAAAGCAGGCTTCTTAACAAGAGATCCCAGAATGAAGGAAAGAAAGAAGTACGGCTTAAAGGCAGCTCGTAGAGCTCCCCAGTTCTCCAAGAGATAATATTAGAATATATAAAATACAAAATAGCGCCTTGCATAGAGCAGAGGCGCTATTTTTGACTTCAACCATTGACGTAATGTTTAAGCGGGCGTGGAAAGAGATCATTGAAAGAGCTGCACTCCCATGGCTGTTTGATGATCCACCTCTTGCCCGATCTTTTCCAGGAGCGAGAAAATCTTCTTGGAATATAATTCGGCATTTTTGAAGTGCTTCAAAGCATCGTCTGTATGAGAATTACGGATTGCTTCCAGCACCTTATCGCCGCAATCATGAAAATTACTATGTACTTCTTCTATCGCATTCCAATCCTCCTGTATAGAGGGATGCTCCACGCTGATGGAATGATAAAAATGGCCGAAGGCGCATTTGGTGCTGTTTGTCTGAAGAGGATAGATGATACCGTCATTGACGATGGACTGTAAGGTAGCCAGCCATTTTCCGTGAGCCTGTTTTGCATTGACAATATGAAGCATTAGTTCTTCGTTGGTCAGGTTGCTCATCCCGCCCTTCAAGGTAGAGAAGAGGTCTTTGGTTATATCCGAAAGAGCATCGTCCATATCGGTGATATTTTGTGCCAGGGAAGCGCATTGTTCCGAGTCGTCGGAAATGACACGGGTCATCTGGCTCAGCCTTTCTGCATCACTGCTGGAGGCATCCATGGCGGTATTAATCTCATTGGTGGAAATCTTGACCTCTGCCATGGTGGTGTTAACCTCTCGAACATTATCTATGGTTCGGTTGAAGAGCAGCATGTTATTTTGCATCGTAGAATAAATGTCGTCAATCTTACCGCTCATTTCCGAGGTGGATTCTATGGTGTTGATCATACTCTCCCGCCCGTTCTCCGCGGCTGTCTGGATATCGGACATAACCGTGCTCATATTCTCCAGACTTTTCTTTGTGGTATCAGCAAGCTTCCGGATCTCCGAGGCAACGACAGCGAAGCCCTTTCCGTTTTCTCCTGCCTTGGCAGCCTCGATGGAAGCGTTGAGGGATAGGAGGTTGGTCTGCTCTGCGATAGAGCCGATGCTGCTTACAATTTCATTTACCTTATTGGTCATCTCCAGCAATTCCTCGATACGACTGTTCATAATGGAGGAATTGTTCATTACATTTTCCTTTAGGGTATTGACCTGTGCGATTTTTTGAAGGCTGGAATTATTGCTTTCAATCAGTTCTTCCGAAGCGACAGCCAGCTTTTCCAGAGTTTCAGAAGAATTATTCACCGCTTCCGCCACAACGCTCATACTTGCAGTGGTCTCCTCTACGATTGCCAGATTGGACTCGCTCAAGCCGGCGATCTCTTCGGAAAAGGATTTTAGATCATGGGCAATGTGGGACATATGGACGTCGAAATCACTCATCTTTGTTGCAAGGCCCAGAAGCTGTTTTGCAGATTGGGAAAGCTGCGCCTCATTGTTGAAAAAATGATTAAACAGATCATATACGGATTGATGCAGATCAAAAGAAATCTCCGGCGGAGTGCTTTTCTTGCCTTCCATTCTATCCTGCACATATTTGACGATGCAGCGTGCTTCATTACAATCGCCTTTCTCTTTTCGTAAAAGCATAGTATCCTCCTAGTGTAAAATTTTTAAATCCATCCCCCGTCCAGCCCGATAATTTGTCCTGTCAGGTATTCGTTCTTATATGCCAGGTGGTAGACCAGATCTGCCACCTCCTCGGCACGGCCCAACCGGCCGGTGGGAATTTCTTCAATGAGATCCATTAATTCTATATCACCAAGAAAATGGTTCATCTCCGTATCAATTGCTCCGCATGCAACCGCATTAACCTGTATATTGCTGGGGGCCAGCTCCTTGGCAAGGGCTTTGGTAAAGGCATTCATCCCGCCCTTGGAGGCGGAATAAGCTACCTCACAGGAAGCTCCGACACTGCCCCAGACAGAAGAAACATTAATGATCTTGCCATACCGGTTTCTGACCATATCTGGAACGGCCAGGGAGCAGCAGTGGTAAACCGAGGTCAGATTGGTTGTAATCACCCGGTTCCAGTCCTCCGGGGACATATCCGTCAATAAGCCGATATAAGAGATACCGGCATTATTGACAAGAACATCAATATTTGTATAGAGTTTTTTAATCTGGCGGAATAATTCCCTGGCATCCTCGTAATTCCCCATATCCCCGAGAAAAGCGTGGCAGGAGACCTGGTAGCCTTCTATTTCACTTTTGGCTTTCAGCAGGGCGTCTTCATTGTGGGCACAGTTAATAACCACATTATAGCCCTTCTTGGCAAATTTCACAGCGATGGCCTTACCGATCCCCCTGGAGGAGCCGGTAACCAGTACGGTTTTTCTTTTCATACATAACCTCCTCATAAACTGTGTGCTGCCTGCGGATGCAGCGTTATAAGCTCTATGGGATATCATGAACAAAACCGTGTTCATGATCTTCGCTCCGTTCACATGTCCGCAAGCAACCCTGCAGCATGTTCACTATGTTATATTATAGCATAAACTGGACAAAATATAAAATATAGTTTATTTTTATTATTAGCCCTAACTTTTTTGACCGCCTTTATTCTGTGATAAACCCAGTGTTTATCAGGCTTTTATCAAGATTATAGCTTGCCTTTATCCGGAAGTAATCCATTTTTTACATGTGGAGTTGCAAATAATGCTTGAACTTTGGCATTTTTGTGTTATAATTATTACATAGATATTAACTAAGTGTTAAAAAGATTAAGAGCTTGTCTTAAATAAGTAATAATTATATTGTTATTATAAGGAGTACCGACATGAGATTTAGGAAGTTGGCAGTGTGTATGTTAATCGGAATGATAGCCTTTTGTTTTACAGGAGCGAGTGCATATGCAGCAGAAGGCACAACCGAGAGTCAGAACCAGGAAGAAGTAACAGCAGCTGTGGCAAATCAGGAAGAAGCAGGATCAGCAGATCAGGAAACAGACCCGGCAAAGCAGAATGCAGCCGTTCTTTCCGCAGTTGAAGAAGGGGTTTCTATTGATACAGAAACACTGGCGGCAGATCAGAATGAAGAAGAGGCCGTGATAGAAGATGCAGAAGATGCAGAAAGCCCCGAAGATACGGCGGATATGGAAACTGCAGAAGCTGCTGAAAATACAGAAGATATTGAAGCTGAAGATACAGCTGATATTGAAGATGAAGATACAGAAGATGCAGAGGCTTCTCAGAATACCGAGAAGGAAGACACTGCTAAGACTACGGTTAAGAAAGCGGAAGCAAAGTATTCAGAAGCTGATTTGAGACTGCTGTCCGCATTAATCTTTTGTGAAGCACAGGGTGAAAGCTATAATGGAAAGCTTGCGGTTGCCATAGTAGTTATGAACCGTACAAGATCCAGATTGTATCCCGATACGGTAAAGGGAGTTATTTACCAGAAGCACCAGTTCAGTCCGGCCAGCAGCGGGAAATTAAAGAGGGCGCTGGCGGAGTATGATGCCGGCAGATTTACCTCGACAGCAGAGAAAGAGTGCATTAAGGCGGCAAAAGCTGCGCTAAGCGGTGTCACCGAGATTAAAGTTAACGGTAAGGCGAAGGACTTCAGCAACTATCTCTATTTTAGCGGAACTCTGAAGGGATATACCTTCAAGCTTGGTCATCACAAATTTAAGTAAAAGAAGCTTTTAATGAAAGAACACACCGGTTGGGCCTTTGGATTTATGAAGGACTTGACCGGTGTTTTTGTTGATAATCTTTTCTGAACATGGTAAAATAATTGAAGATAAGGGAACGAGGTGAGGATTATAATGAGGGGACAAAAAGGGATAGGAAGTATGTTTGCCTGGGGATTTTTGAAATCCTTTTTTATTGTGGTTCTTTTGTTTGGAGCAGGGGCTGCGGGATATCTGTCTGCAATGAAATTCTGGAAGGTAGAGGAGCCTGTTCCGGTAACTATTCCGGTAACCTCGGAAAGGCTGCAGGAAACAGCCGCGGAATTGGAAGCCGTGCCTACACCCATTACCATGGCAAGCATTGACGATGTATCGAAGAATCTGATTTTCTGTTACGATTCGAAATCCAATACAATCAGCAGGCTGGTGCTGGAGGTGTTTCATTGTGAGAAGAAGCAGCTGACCTATCTGACGATTCCCATGAACACCCGCCTCACCATGTCAGATCAGAGATACCGGCAGCTGACGGGGTATCAGCCCTCCATTCCCCAGAGCATCAGTCTGTCTGCCATGACGGGATATCTGGAGACACCGGTGCTATTTGACTGTGTTGTGCTCCTGGTAGAGGAGCTGCTGAAGCTTCCGGTGAGCTGCTATACCGTGCTGCCGGAGCAGCTGTATCAAACGGCTTTTGAGGAGAAGGAGCTTCAGCCGGGGACAACGGCAGGAGCGCTGCTGGCAGGAACGGAAGAGGACCTTGATCCATCCGGGGCGGAACCTGTGAAGCTGGAGGTATTCACCCGGGACTATCTGGAACTTCTGGGTGCTTTGGAAGGGGAAGATAAGATAGAAGCGTACATCACAGAGATATACGAACAGCTAAGCTCGAATATATCGGTTTTTGAAAAAATGAATTATCTGGAGAGCTATTCCAAAACACCCTTAAAAGAGGTTGCTTTTACAAGAATTCCGGGGGAAGAGAAAAATGGAGGGTTCTACATGGAGAAAAACGAAGCGATTCGCCAGTTAAATGATTTGGATGCATATCTCAGACAATGAGTATACGTTGCCGGCAACGTAGGAATAATAACCAATATAATACCAGTGAGGTAGATGGATGAAGAAAACAGTGATGAAAAACAGACATATTCAGATATTGAGAAAGTACATTATAATTTTGCTGGGAGCATTCCTGATGGGAGTGGGAGTCAACCTGGTCTATGAGCCCATGGGACTCGTAACGGGAGGGGTCTCCGGCCTTGCCATCGTGGTAAAGCATTGGACCGGTGGATTATTAGACGGCGGAGTTCCTGTCTGGCTTTTTAATGTGCTGTGTAATGTACCCCTCTTTTTATTGGCCATGAAGGCAAAAGGGGTGAGATTTCTGTTCTCCTCTCTGTTCGGGATGTTGGCTTTCACCCTGTCTCTCATGGTGGTTCCGGTCCACGGGTTCTTGCTGGAAGACTACCTTCTGGCTTCTATTTTCGGAGGAGTGATCAGCGGAGCGGGAATCGGGCTGGTATTCTCGGTCCAGTCTTCCACCGGCGGAACCGATCTTCTGGCAACGCTGCTGCATTTTCGCAGCCGGCACATATCGGTGCCCCGTATGCTGATACTGATTGACGGTATTATCATTCTCCTTGGTGCAATTGTATTCGGTCTCGGCAACGCGCTGTATGCGGTGATTGCCGTCTTCATAACCGGCAAGGTATCCGACGGAATACTGGAGGGGTTGAAATTCGCAAAAATGGCATATATTATTTCGGACCGCTACTCGGAGATCGCCAATGCGGTCATGCATCAGATGGACAGGGGGATCACCGGGATCAATGCAACCGGAATGTATTCCAACCGGGATAAGAAGATGCTTTTCTGCGTTGTCTCCCAGAAAGAAATTGTTAGAATCGTTGAAATTTCTAAGAAGATAGACCCTAACTCCTTTATCATAGTAAGCGATGTCAGGGAGGTTATGGGGGAAGGTTTTATTGAATATAGACAGTAAAGTAAAGAAATGCAAAGTCTATTACCGTTAAATCTACCTTTTTTAATCATTGGTATACAAATTATACAAAAGGCAAAATCCTATTTTGTTAAATTGGGATATGGCTTAAAAGCATGAAATAGTGTATCATTAAACCATAATAAGTTGTACAAGAGCATACTTTATTAACAACAAAAAGGAATTGTAGAGAATGTAGGAGGATATAAAATGGCAAGTTTATCATTAAAGAACATAACCAAGCAGTATCCCAACGGAGTTATCGCTGTAAAGGATTTTAATCTTGAAATCGCTGACAGAGAGTTCATTATCTTCGTAGGGCCTTCCGGCTGTGGTAAGTCAACCACGCTTCGTATGATCGCTGGATTAGAGGAGATCTCCCAGGGTGAATTATGGATTGGCGATAAGTTAATGAACGATGTAGAGCCGAAGGATAGAGATATTGCGATGGTTTTCCAGAACTATGCGCTGTATCCCCATATGTCAGTTTATGATAATATGGCATTTGGTCTGAAGCTGAGAAAGGTTCCGAAGGATCAGATTGATAAGTTTGTACATGAAGCAGCTAAAATTCTTGATATCGAGCATTTGTTAGACCGTAAGCCGAAGGCTCTTTCCGGTGGTCAGAGACAGCGTGTTGCCATGGGTCGTGCGATTGTTCGTAATCCTAAGGTATTCCTTATGGATGAGCCCTTATCCAACCTGGATGCCAAGCTGAGAGTACAGATGCGTATCGAGATTTCCAAATTACACCAGAGACTGCAGACAACCATTATCTATGTAACGCACGATCAGACAGAGGCTATGACCCTTGGTACCAGAATCGTTGTTATGAAGGACGGTCTGGTTCAGCAGGTAGATACACCTCAGAACTTATATGACAGACCGAAGAACTTATTTGTTGCCGGTTTCATGGGCTCACCTCAGATGAACTTTATCGAGGCAACCGTTCAGAAGAAGGGCTCCGATGTATTTGTTGAATTCGGAAAGAATAGCCTGAAGCTTCCTGAGAGCAAGGCTAAGAAGGTTATCGACGGCGGTTATGAGGGCAAGACCATTGTGGCTGGTATTCGTCCCGAGGATATTCATGATGAAGAGATGTTCATCAACAATTCCCCGGATAGCGTAATCGAGGCAACTGTTAAGGTATACGAGCTGCTGGGTGCCGAAGTATTCTTATACTTCTCCGTAGACGATACTCTGGATATTACCGCACGTGTAAATCCTCGTACAACTGCAAGACCGGATGACACCCTGAAGATTGCATTTGATATGTCCAAGATCCATATCTTTGATAAAGAGACAGAAGAGGTTGTTACCAACTAGTCTAATGCATGGATAAGAAATAATAACAGAGGCTGTTTTAAAACTGTTTTCAGTTTTAAAACAGCCTTTTTTGATGATGTTATGTCAATAAATAGGGCGTGATTCTCTGAATCTCGCTCTATTACTGTATTTGGACTAACCTATGGAAAACGCTGTCATATGTATTTTGGCAGGTTTTTGAGAAGTTTTGATAAGCGGATAGGGAATGCTTTGAAGTTTGAAGATAAAATGCTTTATCTTGCTTGATATAATGGTGCAAAATTATTGAGAGATATTCCTGGGACATGAGCGATGAGCTTGAGACTGTAAAAACATATGAATAAAAGGGGATGTGTATAAAGTATTCAAATAATAGCATTAATTGTATGGAATTATGTATAATATAAATAATAAAATAATATATTACAAAAAGAGATAAAAAATAACTCTATTTTGTGTCCAAAAATAACTGAAAAAATTTAAATATTCCTAGTGACCATTTGACATTATTGTGATATAATATGATGCATAATCATATATAAATGCAAAATGAATGATGCAGTATATTGCAAAATCAATGCATTTGATAGCTGCTGTGCAATGCTGCCAGCTAAAAATAATGAGAAGCGATGAAGAGCGGTGGAGGAATCATGAAGAAGATAAGATATCTGATATTGGCAGCAGTACTGTGGAGTGTTGCTGTCGGATGCATATCTTGCCGGCAAGACGGGCAGAAAAATGAAATATCTGAAGCGGATGCTCTGCATACAGAGGGAGGGGCTATGGACAAGGATATCTCACAGACGGAAGGGGATGTCTCTGACGAGGGAGAGAGCATCGGGAAGGAGAATACCCCGGAAGAAGTCTCTTCACAGGGTGCTGCACGAATTTGGGAGAAAGCACCCCTGTATTTGGAGGGAGAGCAGGAAGTGGTCTGCACAGTCGAGGCGGAAGATGGAGTCTTTACCGGTAATGTGACCTCCAGAGAAGCGGCTTCTGACAGCAGCGGGACCGGTTATGCGGAGGGATTTCACAAAAGCGGGGATACCTGTACCCTTGCGGTACAGATTGGAACAGAGGGATTTTATGATTTGGTCTTTCTTACCGCCAGTGCCGGCGGATATAAAGAGAATTATATCTATGCCGATGATGAGAAGCTGGGAGTAATCGCAACGGACAGCAAGGACTTCAAAGCGTCAGTGCTGGAGCGTGTGTACCTCACGGAGGGAGAACATAAGATCAAAGTAGAAAGCTATTGGGGGTATATCATGCTGGACAGATTAGAAATACATACGGCAAAGGAATTGAATCCGCAGCGCTACCAGGTATCGCCGGTTCTGGTCAATGCCAATGCCACGGACAATACAAAGAGGCTCATGAGCTATCTTTGTGATATCTATGATGAATATTTCCTTTCCGGGCAGTATTGCAGCACGGGACAGTACGGTAAGGAATTCGCAGTCGTGAAGAAGACAACCGACAGGACCCCGGCGGTATTGGGGCTTGACTTTATAGAGTACACACCCTCACGGGTGGAGCGCGGCAGTTCTGGTAATCAGACGAAGCTGGCAATTGATTTCTGGAAGAGCGGAGGTATCGTGACCTTTTGCTGGCATTGGAATGCGCCGGCAAAATATTTGACAGGGGAATGGTACCGGGGATTTTATACCGATGCCACCAATATCAATCTGAAGAAGATCATGGACGGCAAAGACCCGGAAGGCTATGACCTTCTGATGAAGGACATTGATGCCATTGCCCGGGAGCTGCTGGTGCTGCAAGAAGCCGGAGTCCCCATTTTGTGGAGGCCGCTTCATGAAGCAAGCGGAGGCTGGTTCTGGTGGGGAGCATCGGGAGCGGAGGCATTTAAGAAGCTTTATCTCTTATTATATGAAAGGCTCACTGTAGAATATGGGCTGAATAATCTGATCTGGGTGTGGAACGGACAGGATGGGGAGTGGTATCCCGGCGATGATTATGTGGACATCATCGGGGAGGATATCTACCCCGGCGAACGGGTCTATACCTCCCAGGCGGCCCGCTATATTAAGGCCCAGAGCTATACGGAGGCCAAGAAGCTGGTCTATCTCACGGAGAATGGCTGTGTATTTGACCCGGATCTGGCGCTTCGGGATCGAGTGATGTGGGGAATGTGGTGTACCTGGAGCGGGGAATTTGTAGCCAAGGATATCGGCATCTTCACTATAAGCGAGCAATATACCGAGGAAGAGATGCTGAAGAAGGCGTATCGGCATGAGAAGGTCCTGACTCTGGAGGAACTGCCGGATCTCACATCCTACCCGATTAACGGAAGATTGGTTGAGGACCTGAAGTAAAATAGAGGAACGGTATCGGGGGAAATACATTCTCGCGCAAATGATTTGAAAGGGGTATGGCAAATGAACATCAAGAGCTACTTTAGGCGGATGACGGCAGGGGTGCTGATTCTGTCGGCAATCTCATACCTGGGCGTTCCGACACACTTAAATCTTACGGCATCTCCGGACAGGCGGGCGGCGCAGGCGGCAAGTGACAAGACGCGGGAGGATTTTGAAGAGGCATTGAATACCTATTCCATCGATGCTTCGGTGCCAAATTATAATTCCTACATAGAAAGCCATACGGGAAGCTATCCGCAGACGGAGATTGAGATTGCGGCCGCGGACTACAGCAGGTATCAGGAAAGGGAAGCGGAAGCCGTTCCTGTGATTTATACGGATTATCAGGGAAGGAAAGGAGACAGCCTGCTGACTTCTGAGGATGCCCTGGTGGAGTTTGATGTAAAAGTGAAGCAGAGCGGTTTCTATTATCTGTCTCTGGAGTACTATCCCATAGAGGGTAAGAGCTCGGATATACAGAGAAGCATTTTTATCGACGGAGAGCTGCCCTATAAGGAATTGTCCTTAGTGGAATTCAGCCGGCTTTGGACGACGGAGGTCAGCGAATCCCATGTGGATGATAATGGTGTTACCGTAATGAACTGGCAGAAGGATAATCAGGGAAATGATCTCAAGCCGGGCGGGCTGGAGGTTCCGGATTGGATCAGGGACTACTGCTATGACAGCAATGGCTATATCACGGCGCCCCTGGCAATCTATCTCACAGAGGGGGAGCATACCATATCCATATTATCCTTAAGGGAGCCCATGCTGATCCATAAATTAACCCTGGGATATATGGAAGAGGTCCGGGATTACAAGACTCAGAAAGCTCTGTGGGACCAGGAAGGCGCTGCGGAGACCAAAGATCGGTTTATCCGTATCGAGGCGGAGAACGCAAAGGTGACCTCCTCTCAGATGCTGTATCCCCGGCAGGACCAGTCCTCGCCTGCGGTATATCCCTCCAGTCCTAAGCTGCTGCTGAATAATACCATCGGAGATGAGTCCTGGCGGGATGCGGGGCAGTGGATCGAATGGGAATTTGAGGTGGAGGAAGCCGGGTATTACAATATATCCATGTATGCAAAGCAAAGCTATCTCCGGGGGATCAAGGTATCGCGCAGAATTATGATCGACGGTAAGGTTCCCTTTCAGGAAATGGAGGCATATGGCTTTGGCTACAGCTCTTCCTGGAAGGATGTGGTGCTTTCCGACGAGAAGGGGAATGCCTACCAGTTCTACCTGAAGCCGGGCCGCCATACCATTCGCATGGAAGTGGTGCTGGGTGAATTTGCAAGTATCATAGGAGAGGTCAAGGAAGCGGTGGGAAAGCTGAATGCCATTTACCGCAAGGTGATCCGCATCATCGGAGTAAAGCCGGATAAATATCGGGATTACCAGATTGAAGCGACCCTGCCCGGACTGGAGGCGGAGCTGATCGATGTACGGGATCAGATTGCCGATGCCATTATCGAACTGCGTGCCCTTGCCGGATCCGGTTCGGAGAAGGAGGCGGTGCTTCGTACCATGAGAGACCAGCTGACCTACTTAATTAAGGACCAGGAGGACTTTGTAAAGGTAATCACTGCTTATAAGATCAATGTACGCGCCTGCGGCAACTGGCTCACCCAGGTGGTGGTTCAGCCCCTTGCGCTGGATCGGATTAATATCTATTCCGCAGACAAAAGGGCGGAATACCGGCAGGATTCCTTTTTTTCCAAATGCGCATATGAAATCAAGCGGTTATTCTATTCCTTTCTTATAAACTATAACATGATCGGCAACATATCGGAGAAGGACGACGAAAGTGTAACATTAACCCTGTGGATCGGAACCGGACGGGATCAGGCCAATGTGATCAAATCTCTCATCGATGATAATTTCACCGGAGAGGAAGGAATTAATGTCAATGTCCAGCTGGTGGATATGGGCACCCTGCTGAAGGCGGAGATGGCGGGAGAAGGCCCGGATGTGGCGATCCAGGTGGGGCCGACCCAGGTTGCTTCCACCCAGGTGGCAGCTAATCTGATCAGCGCGGCCAATGATACCCCGGTGAATTACGGAATCCGTAATGCGGTGCTGGATCTGACCCAATTTCCGGATTATCAGGAGGTTGCGGGACGTTTCTCCGAAAGCGCCCTGGTGCCCTTTACCTTCCGGGACAGCGTCTATGCGCTGCCGGATACCCAGACCTTTCTTATGATGTTCTATCGAAAGGACATCTTATCCGAGATCGGAATGGAGGTTCCTAGAACCTGGGACGAGGTGAAGGTGGCCATGACGGTGCTTGCCAAGAACCAGATGGAATTCGGCATGTATCCGGGAGAGCAGATCTTTGCCATGCTGCTGTACCAGATGGGCGGCGATTATTATAATGCGGACGGAACCGCCTCCGCTCTTAATTCCGAGGTGGCGGTCAACGCCTTCAAGAAATACTGTGAGTTTTACACGGATTATAAGCTGGATAAGGAAACCAGCGCGGAGGAACGCTTCCGTACCGGGGAATGTCCTCTTATTATCGCGGACTATACGGTCTATAATAACCTGCAGGTGTCCGCCCCTGACATTGAAGGACTCTGGGAATTTACCACGGTTCCCGGAATCATGCAGGAGGATGGGACCCTTAATCATACCACCGGAACCATCGGCCTGGCGGATATCATTATGGCGGGTACCAAGCATCCTCAGGAGAGCTGGACCTTCCTGAAGTGGTGGACCTCCGCGGAGACACAGGTACTATACGGGCGGGAGATGGAGAGCCTCATGGGCTCCAGTGCCAGAGTGGCAACGGCGAATCTGGAAGCGCTGGCGAGGCTGGCCTGGCCGGTAGAGGATTATAGGGCGCTGACGGCGCAATTTGAGCAGCTCAAGGGCATCCGGCAGGTACCGGGCGGTTACTATTCCTGGCGTAATGTCAACAATGCTTTTTATACCGTGGTTACGGATACGGATACCTCAACGCCCAGGGAGGAGCTGATGGAGAAGGTAATCTATATTAACGCGGAGATTGAATACAAGCTGGCTGAGCTGGGATTGACCGGGACGGACGGAGCAAGGAAGCAGGACGGCGATGGGAAGTAAGAATGATATGCCGGGGCATGGCAAGGCGGGGCACCGGCAGAATGGAGATATTAACATGGGAGATCGTAAGAATACTGAAAGTGGAGTGGGGAGCATGAATAAGGCTTGTGTTCAAGAGATCGGATCGGAGGAGGTTCTGGAGCTGGCCAGACGTCAGGGAACGCTCCGCTATCGCATGGGGAAAAGCCGGGTTTCCTATCTGATGCTGGCGCCGTATTTTATCCTGTTCTTCTTTTTCACGGTGCTGCCGGTGGCAATGTCCATGGGGCTCAGCTTTACCAATTTCAATATGCTGGAGCTGCCCACCTTTGTAGGCTGGAAAAACTATACCAAGCTGCTGCTGGAAGATGATATTTTCATGATATCCTTGAAGAACACGCTGCTGTTTGCCGTAATCACCGGGCCTGCCAGCTATCTTCTGTGTCTGCTGTTCGCATGGATTATCAATGAATTCCGCGGAAAGCTAAGGGCATTTCTGACGCTGGTATTCTATGCGCCCAGCATCTGCGGCAACGCCTATGTGGTATGGAATCTGATTCTTACAGGTGACCGCTACGGCTATCTTAACGGCATTTTACTCCGCTATGAGATCATTAATGAGGCGATTGTATGGATGAAGACGGCAAAGTGGATTATGCCCTTTCTGATCATCGTCCAGCTCTGGCTGAGCCTTGGCACGGGCTTTCTGGCCTTTATTGCCGGCCTTCAGACGGTGGACAAAAGTCTGTATGAAGCGGCGGCCCTGGACGGAGTAAAGAATCGCTGGCAGGAATTGTGGTTTGTCACTCTGCCGGCTATGAAGCCCCAGCTTATGTTCGGTGCCGTGATGCAGATTACCCAGTCCTTTGCCGTGGCGGATATATCCATTAACCTGGCGGGAAATCCTTCTGTGAATTATTCGGGTGCCACCGTGGTAACCCATCTTCTGGATTACGGTTCTACCAGATTTGAGATGGGCTACGCATCGGCCATTGCAACCATACTGTTCCTGCTGATGGTAGGCACAAATAAGTTTGTGCAAAAACTCTTGAGGAGGGTCGGGGAATAATGAAGAACCAGATTGTTACTTATTCGAAGACAGGGTGGAACCCCTTCCGGCGCAGGCCGAGGGAGAAGCAGCTGAACCGGTCCAAGGCGGGAAATGGACTGCTCTTTACCCTGATGCTGTTCTGCGGTGTCTTTATGGCGCTCCCCATCATTATGATAGTGAATAATGCCTTAAAGCCCCTGGATGAGCTGTTTCAATATCCTCCCAAGATCTTTGTGAAAAATCCGGTGCTGGAGAATTTCTCGGATTTGTTTGTGCTGATGAATGATTCCTGGATTCCCTTTTCCCGGTATATCATTAATACCATCATCATTACGGGAGGAGGGATGGCCGGGCATGTGTTGGTGGCATCCCTGGCGGCCTATCCTCTGGCGAAGCATAAGTTTCCCGGTAAGGATCTGTTATTCCGTCTGGTGGTACTGTCCATGATGTTCTCCTGGACGGTAACTCAGATACCCCAGTATATGATTGTATCCTGGCTGGGAATTAACAATACATACTTCTCACTGATTCTTCCTGCCTGGTCCTTTGGCATGGGGCTTTATCTGATGAAGCAGTTCATGGAGCAGCTTCCGGATTCCTTAATGGAATCCGCCAAAATTGACGGCGCCAGCGAATTTCTGATCTTCGGCCGGATTGTAATGCCCAATGTAAAGCCTGCCTGGCTGACCCTGGCTATCTTCCAGTTCCAGCAGATGTGGGCCAATACGGGAGGAACCTTCCTGCGGGATGAGGAATTGAAGCCTCTGCAGTTTGCATTGCAGCAGATTACCCAGGGCGGTGCGGCCAGAGCCGGAGCGGGTGCGGCGGTAACCTTTATTATTGCGGCAGTGCCGATTACATTTTTCCTGATCTGCCAGAGCAACATTATGGAGACCATGACTACTTCGGGTATGAAAGAATGAGGGGAGCTGGGATTATGAAGCGATGGAGATGGAGAAACAGTGGCAGACAGCAAGCAGCCGGATATATGCTAAGTAGCGGTAAGCAGCAATTAGACTGCAATGTGTTGAACGGCGGCAAGAGGAGAACTACCGGCTTTATGCTCCGAAAAATGGCGGTTCTGGCTGTTCTTGCGGCAGCTCTGGTCTGGAGAGGCACTGCAGCCGCACTGGCCAACGAGCTGCCCTATGATACCTATAATTATAACTTTTATGAAGATATTGTATTTACTCCGGCGGCCTATATTCCTTCTGATTCCGTATCGGGAACCCAGCTGGTATATAACGGAGAGCCTCTGGGGGCCTTCAGCAATCCTCAGGATCTGTGCAAGACCCCGGATGGAAGAATCGTAATTGCGGATACCGGCAATAACCGGATTATTATCCTCAATAAGAACATGACCCGTGTGGAAGCGGTTATTACGGAGTTTGAGAATGAAGGGAAGGATACCTTCAAGGCTCCCTACGGAGTCTGCGTATCGCAGAATAACCAGCTGTATATTGCGGATTCCCAGAATAACCGGATTGTTGTTCTGGACGGGGAAGGGGCGCTGGTTAAGATTGTTGCCAATCCCGCTTCGGAGGAGCTGGAGGATAATTACGTATTCACCCCTCTGAAGGTAACGGTGGACTATGCGGATCGTATCTACTGCATTGCCCAGAATATGTTCCAGGGAATTATGGTGTTTGAGAAAAACGGCGAATTCATGGGCTTCTTCGGAACCATCGAGGTGGAGATATCCCTTTGGGAAAAGTTTTGGAAGAGGCTTGCCACCAAGGAGGAGCGTTCGAACCAAAAGCTCTATATTCCTACGGAATTCACCGGAATGGATGTGGACAGCGACGGCTTTGTCTACGCCTCCAATATTGATGCCGAGGGGCTCCAGGCAATTCGCAGGCTCAATCCTAAGGGTCAGGATGTTATTAAGAAGGGGCAGAATAAGAATGTGGGCGGCGATCTCTTGATCGACGGTTTCTCCAAATATGCCGGGCCTTCCCAGATCACCGATGTGGTATACCGCGAGAAGGGAATGTACTCCATGCTGGACCGCCGGAGGGGCAGAATATTCACCTATGATCATGAGGGCAATCTGCTATATATCTTTGGAGGGCTGGGAACCCAGAAGGGAACCTTCGCCAGTCCGGTAGCGATTGAGAATATCGGAGAAGCAGTAATTGTTCTGGATGCTTACCGGGCGGAGATTCTGACCTTCACCGAAACGGACTACGGAAATCTGATTAACAAGGCGGTGGCGCTCCGGTATGACGGAGACGAGGCCCAGGCAGTGGAGCTGTGGGCTAAGGTGCTGGAGCTGGATGAGAATAACGAGCTGGCATATGTGGGTATCGGCAAGGCCTATCTGACGGCGGGGAATTATAAGCTGGCTATGGATTATCTGAAGCGGGGAATGAGCAGTGAATTCTACTCCATTGCCTTCCGCCGTTACCGCAATGAAGTACTGAAGAAAAATATGAATTTTCTGCTGACGGCAGCCGTGGCGGTGATCCTTCTTGCAGCAGCTGTCAGAGGATTCCAAAGGAGCCGGAAGTATGGCGGAAAAAATAGCCATGGCGGAAAAAATAGCCATGGCGGAAAAAATAGCCATGGCGGAAAAAATAGCCATGACGAGAAAAACAGCCACGGCAAGGACAGAGGCGGGAAGGGCTTCAGAAACAGTGGCCGCAGTCAGGGGCTGAGGGCAGGAGGTGGAAAGACATCATGAGCAAATATTTCTCTAAGGAAAAGTGGAGCTATGTATTATACACCGTATCGCACCCCGTTGACGGGTATTACTGGATCCGCCATATCGGCAAGGGAAGCGTGCCCATTGCGGTGATACTGGTGATATTGTTCGGTGTCAGCTTCTCCTTCAATCGCCTGTATGCCAGCTTCGTGGTAAATGAACTGAATCCCAGGGCGGTGGACAGCCTGACCGAGCTGGTTGGAGTGCTGCTGTTCTATCTGCTGCTCTGCGTCAGCAACTGGTCCGTCACCTGTCTTATGCAGGGAGAGGGCCGGCTGAAGGACATTGCAATTGCCATCGGATATGCCATGGTGCCTTTCATTGTTTCCTTCAATCTGGCTACGCTGCTGAGCCTGTTCATGGCGGAGGGGGAGGAAGCGTTCTACTGGCTGGTGCTGGGGATCGGCATTGCCTATGGCGTTATCATGTTCCTGACCGGAATTATGCAGGTTCATAACTATACTCTGGCGAAGACTCTGGTCACCCTGTTTCTTACTTTGCTGGCGGCGTTTATCATCATTTTTATCACTTTGATGTTTGCGGATCTGGTCAATCAGATCTACGGCTTCTTTCACAGCATTTACCTGGAGCTGATTTTCAGAACATAGGACTGCGAAAATTTATACTGCCGCCCGAATTCGCGGGGCGGCAGCAGAAGGGGATATTTCACATGAAATTCAATAAACAAAGGCCGAAAAAAATCAATAGAAAATCGGAAGCTGCAAGAAAGATTAAGCTTACCCTCATAGGGGCGGCGGCTCTGGCTGTCTCTGTCTGGCTGGTCTATTATTATGTCCGTTTCATGGCCTATGATGAATATAAGCAGTATCTGTCATCCTACAGCTATGAAGAAGGGGAGGACTTTCGGGCCATAGCGGAGGGGGAAGCTTCGGTGAAGGGTATGGTACTGGCTGCGGAGAACGAATATCTGAAGCTGTATGCCAATACGGAGACGGCGGAAATCGCGGTGTATGACAAGCGGAACAAAGAGACCGTATATTCTAATCCCTTGAATGCGGATGAGGATCCCATCGCCAACGAGACGAATAAAAGATATCTGAAATCCCAGTTCCTGGTGGATTATTTCAATAAAAGCAGGGCGGCGGGAATTTATGACTCCTACAGCATGTCCGTGGCAAGGGGGCAGGTAAAGGCGGAAGGAATTGAGAACGGCATTCGGTTCGTCTATGATTTGGGAGATCACAGCACGGCCACCACCGGTATTGTTCCCGCCTATCTCTCTCCGGAGAAGATGGAGGAATTGCAGGCAGCTCTGCCGGAGGCGGATGCCGCGGCTCTTCGGCGCTACTATATTAACAGCACGGCGTCGCCGGGAATGCTGGAGCTTAATGGTGTGGCGAAGAAGAACAAGAAGACCCTTCAAAAGATCACGGGCTATCTGGAGGCGGCAGGCTTCACGGAGGAAGACTATAACGAACTCATGAGAGAGGCCGGTGAGGAAGTGCCGGAGAGCATTTCCTTCCTGATTCCTCTGGAATACCGGCTGGCAGGGGACGGACTGAAGGTATCGATCCCCACTGGGGAGATCAAGGAATACGGAGGAGCCAAGATCTATCGAATTCAGATGATGAAATTCTTTGGAGCCCCCGGTGCCGGAGAAGAGGGATATATGGTAGTTCCCAACGGCTCCGGCTCCATCATCTATTTTAACAATGGAAAGACCACTGCCGCCGACTACTCCCAGTATGTCTATGAAATTGACCGTCTGGCGGGCAGCGCTACTCAGGTGGAGAACACGGAGAAGGCAAGGCTGGGCCTGTTCGGCATCTGCCGGACTTCCTCCGGCGTACTGGCAACCATAGAAGACGGAGCTTCTCTGGCCTACATAACGGCGGGAGTATCCGGAAAATACAGCAATTACAATTATGTTTACCCAACCTTTTTATTAAGGAACTACGACCTGCTCTCCATGTTCGGCTCCACGGGCAATGAAGCGGATCTTCCCATTGTCGTGAAGGATATGTACCGGGTCAATCTCACGGTGAACTATACCTTTCTGACGGAGGAGTACAAAGGGTATTCGGGAATGGCTAATTATTACCGGGAGGGGCTCCTTAAGAAGGGCGTGCTTTCCCGAAAGGAAGAGACGAAGGATATTCCCTTCTATTACGACATTCTCGGAGGGGTCAAAGAAACAGCCCACTTCTTGGGGACACAGTATCTGGGAATTAACGCAGTCACCACCTTTGACCAGGCGGAGAAAATCTCTGATGATCTGGCGGGGAGAGGAATTACCAATCAGGTGATGAATTACCAGGGCTGGTTCAACGGAGGCTACTACCACGATGTGGCGGATAAGGTAAAGATCATCCGCAAGCTGGGCGGTAAATCGGGACTGGAGGATCTGAGTGCCGCGGTAAAGGAGAACGGGGGCAGCTTCTATGCCGATGCCGCCTTCCAGAAGGTGACCTACATCAGCAAGCGCTACAGCAAATACAATGAGACCTCCAAATACTACGGCGCCGGATATTTTGCATATGTATCCAATGTAAATCCCACCACCCTGAGAAGCATGTCGCATATGGGGTATCCGGAGACGGGACTTTTGCTTTTGTCTCCCCGGTTCCTGAGCCGGTATGTGGGTGGCTTTGTCTCAGAGGTGAAGGGCCTGGATATTTCAGGAATCTCCCTGCGGGATCTGGGAGATGAGCTCCAGTCGGATCATAAAAGGACCTGGATTGTGAACCGGGAGGAGGCTCTGGATGTCGTGAAGGCCCAGCTGGAGCAGCTGAAGGGCACCGGGAAGGAGCTGATGATCAGCGGAGGCAATGACTATTCCCTGGCTTATACCGGACACTTGATCAATGTACCCCTGGGAGGCAACGGCTATTTCCTTATTGATGAGGATATTCCTCTCTACCAGATGATTATCCACGGAAGCATTGATTATGCCGGGGGATTACTGAATTATTATGATGATATGGACCGCCGGGAGCTGGTGCTGAAGCTGATTGAATACGGGGCATCACCCCATTATGTATTCACCTGGGAGAGTGCCAATGAAATGAAATATACAGGATTAAACCGGTATTACTCCACCAACTATGAGATATGGAAGGAACAGGCTCTGGATCTGTACAAGGAGGTTAACCTGGCACTGCAAAAGGTCACGGCGGCCAATATTACAGATCATGAGATCCTGGAAAACGGACTTCGCAGAGTGACCTACAGCAACGGCACGGTATTCTATCTTAATTATTCGGATGAAGCGGTAACGGTGGGAGAGCTCACGATACCCGCCAATCACTATGAAATGGAGGAGCGGTAACATGAAGAAAAAAAGGTTGACTCTTCTCCAAAAGCGGATGGTCAGCGGATATCTGTTCATTCTGCCCTGGCTCATCGGATTTATTGTTTTTTATGTAAGAAGCCTGATCATGACGGTTCAATTCTCCTTTTCCGAATTAACCGTTGGAGCGGTTGGGGGCTATAACCTGAAGTTCATCGGCCTTGACAATTTTATCTATGCCTTCCGGGAGCACGGCAGCTTTAAACAGGTGCTGACCACCTCCGTGGGCGACATGCTGCTGGATGTTCCGCTGATTATTTTCTTCAGCCTGTTTATGGCACTCCTGCTGAACCGGGAGTTCAAAGGAAGAACCCTGGTCCGTGCGATTTTCTTCCTGCCGGTTATTCTCAACAGCGCCGCAATATCGGAAGCCTTGGAGCTGAGTATGCAGATGATGGCGGGAGGCATCTCGGCAGGAAGCTCCGAGATGGCAGCCAGCTCCGGTACGACGGTGAATGTGGGTTATTACATCGATATGTTCCGGAACCTGGCGATGCCGGACGCCATTCTGGATTACATTATCACGGCGGTTTCCAGAATCAGCGATATTATTACCTCCTCCGGGGTACAGATCATCATCTTCCTTGCGGCCCTGCAATCCATCTCGGGCTCCATGTATGAGGTAGCGAAGATTGAAGGCGCCACCGCCTATGAGACCTTCTGGAAGGTGACCTTTCCCATGGTGATGCCCCATATTATAACCAATGTGGTCTATACCATAGTGGACAGCTTTGCGGACAGCGAGGTTGTGGATCTTGCCTATGATACTGCGTTTACCGCTTTTAATTACGGACTCAGCACTGCCTTCAGTCTGGTGAGCACTGTGATCACCTGTGCCATTCTGGTGCTGATCTGCGGATTTATACAGAAGAGAACATTTTACTATAACTAGGAGAGGAGAAGGATATGGAAACTGCAAGACAAGAAAAAAGCATTGCCAAAAGGTGGAACAATCTGATCTCCGACCCAAGGTTCATCAATAACCGGAAGGGAATAGCCAGCGGCTTTAAGAAACAGGTGATCCGTATCTTCAGCTTTGTGGTGATTCTGGGTATCTGCTATGTGATTCTGGCTCCGGTGCTGGGGATGCTGGTCAGCTCCTTCCTGTCGGATGCGGATGCCTATAATCCCATGGTATATATGATTCCACAGGCTCCGACGATGGAGAAATACAAGCTTGCCTGGGAACGTATGGCGTATCTGCCTACCATGGGAAGGGATCTGCTATATTCCTGCTCCCTGATGCTGATCCAGGTATTTATCACCTCCATGGTGGGATACGGCTTCGCAAGATTTGAATTTCCCTTTAAGAAGCTCCTGTTCGGATGCGTGGTGGTGATGATTGTAATTCCCAGCCATACCATCATGCTCCCGCTGTATATGACCTTTAAAAATTTTGATCCCCTGGGGCTGGCGACGCTGTTCATCGGCAAGCCCTTGGTACTGATGTCCACTCCGATACCCATGTATATTATGACTCTCCTTGGCTGCGGAGTCCGTTCGGGACTGTACATCTATATCTTCAACCAGTTCTTCCGGGGACTGCCAAGGGAAATAGAAGAAGCCGCACTGGTGGACGGTGCGGGAACCTGGTATACGTATTTCCGGATTATGCTGGTAAATGCGATACCGTCTGTCATTACTGTGGCTGTATTCTCCATGGTATGGCAGTACAATGATACTTTTTTTTCGAAGTTATTTCTGATTAGCGAGAACATAGTAATCAGTAAAAAGATCGCCACCCTGCAATCAACCATAGCCAATCTGGATAAAATTCTGGATTCAAGAATTCAGAATCTGTATCTGGATGCAGGCATCATGCTGGTGATGCTTCCGATGATTATTATCTATGTCGTTCTTCAGAAGTACTTTATAGAGGGAGTAGAGAGAAGCGGTATCGTGGGCTGATCACGGAAGCGCTCTGCTCAAAAGCCAAAAAAAGAAGGAGGAGTAAAGAGTTGAAAACAAAAAAAATATGGGCGTTATTTCTAAGTGTTATACTGGCGGTATGTCTGGCCGGATGTAAGAAATCCGAAGAACCGCAGGAAGCAGTCAGCCAGAATCCGCCGCAGGAACAGGCGACAGCAACCCCTGTTCCGACAAAGGAGCCTGTGCAGGACGCCGCGGAGCCCGCACCGGTAAGTGTTGATTTTGAGGACGGACAATTCGGCTTTGTGGTGGTATACACCAAGCCGGCCAATGCGGATGCTTCCGAGCTGGCCATTGCTGATTACAATGGAAGCAAGGCATTAAAGGTAACAAATATGAATGGGAGAGTTCCTTATGTGGCCATTGACATATCCAGTCTCGCAGGAGACAGGATTGCTTCCGTAAGGAGCATTACCATGGATCTGGCAATTGAGAACCCTGACGGCAAATTCTATGCCTGCTCCGGCAAGGTCACCGCATTTGTAGGCGAAGACCGGCATGAATCTAAGGGTGACTGGTCCGTTTATATGGAGAAGAAGAATCCCAACACCGTTAAGGCTGTACTGCAGGAGGGGGAGAGCTTTGCAGCAGGCTTCCAGAACTTAATTATTCTGTCTCTGGAAACGGATAACGGCGTTGCGGCAGGAGCAAAGAGTGCGAATTTTTATATCGATAATATCCGTCTTCTGGATAAGGACGGCAATACGGTTGCTGCAGACAGCTCCGTAGTATTTGATGAACCGGCAGGTTTCTCGGAGGTTGACCGGGCCAATCTGATCTCGGTGAAGAACGAAGTGGAGATTTGGAGCGGGGACAGCGGCGCAGCCTGGTCCCAGGGCACCGGAGTACAGACCGTGGCCAATGGAGGAACCTTCGACCCGGCTCTGATTACCGAGGATTCTGTCATTACCATCTATTATCAGTCCGAGGGCGATATGTGGCTGGTAGCTTCCTCCTGGGTAGACGGAGCACCTTTCGGCTGGCAGCGCGTGGCGGACGGCGGGGCTTCTATTAAGAATCCCAGCGGCACCATTGCCCAGATTACCTATGACCAGTTAAAACAATACTGCAATACCGATGATTTTGTAACCTTCTTAAGCCAGCTCCAGTGCGAAAGCGATATGGACTGGAGTGTAGCCAGCGTAACCATCGGCCAGAGATCCGGTATTGTAGAGCTGAAGAATAAGGTGGAGATCTGGTCCGGCGACAGCGGCGACGCCTGGTCCCAGGGCACCGGAGTACAGACCATAGCGGATGGCGGACCCTTTGATCCGGCATTGATCCAGCCGGGCTGTGTCATCAATATTGATTATGTATCCGAAGGCAATGTGTGGCTGGTAGCCATCTCAGGCGTGGATGGAGCGCCTTTTAGCTGGCAGCGTGTTGCGGACGGCGGAGCATCGGCCATCGACGGGGATACCTGTCAGATCACCTACGACCAGCTGGTTAAGTATTGCAATACCGATGATTTTGTAACCTATCTGAGCAAGCTTCAGGTGGAGAGTGATATGCCCTGGCAGGCACTCAGTGTATCCATCGGATATCCCTCCGGCCTTGTACCGGTGAATAAGGAAGTGAAGATCGAGGGTCTGGCAGGCGATAAGGGAGATGCCTGGTCCCAGGGCACCGGAGTACAGACTCTTGCGGACGGCGGAACCCTGGATCCGGCATTGATCCAGCCGGGCTGTGTGATTACCGTTGACTATGCTTCCGACGGCATGCTGTGGCTGGTGGCTATCTCAGGCGTGGATGGAGCACCCTTTGGCTGGCAGCGCGTGGCGGACGGCGGAGCTGCGGCGGATAATGGTTCCAGAGCACAGATCACCTATGAGCAGCTGGTAAAATACTGCAATACCGAGGATTTCGTTACCTATCTGAGCAAGCTTCAGTGTGAAAGCGATGCTCCATGGGAAGTTTACCGGGCAACCATCGGCTATCCCGCGGAATAATGTGTGTTGGGTGCATGAGGCTCAGTTACAAAATAAGGAGGATAATAGGAATGAAGTTAAGAAAAATTCTGTCAATTGTACTTGTATTGATATTGGTATTGACGGCAGCCGGATGCAAGAAAACGGAGCCGGCCTCCAATAAGGCGCCGGACGCAACGGATGCTCCGGTCCAATCCACTCCCGAGCCTGCAGGGGATGAGAAGCAGGGCGATGTAAAACCCAGCGGCGAGAAGAGAACCATTCGCATCGGTACCTGGTGGGTACAGTATTATGACAGCAGCCATACGGCCGTAGAAGATGACCCCACCTATTCGGGAGCTCTGGCCGGGCAGTTGAAATTCGAGAATGTCGCTAAGATAGAAGAGAAATACAATGTGGAATTTTACTGGGAGAATCTGACCTATGCCGGAGTAAAGGAGTCCATCAATACCTCGATTCTGGCTGGAACACCGGACTGCGACATCTATCTGGTAGAATTAAACTTTGGTATTCCGGCAGCGCTCAACGGGCTTGCTACGGATATGAAGACGGTTCTTCCGGCAGATTCGGATCTCTTTACCGATCAGAAAAATGTAAAATATTTGGATCTGGGTGACGGTAAGGCCACTCTCCTTAAGAGGGTGGAGGCAGCCAGCACCATAGAGGCTACCTATCCTCTGGCCTTTAACCTTCAGATGCTTCAGGATAATAACCTGGAGGATCCCAGGAAGCTGTATGAAAGAGGAGAATGGACCTGGGATAAGTTCATCGAATATGCCAAGGTGCTGACCAAGGATACGGACGGAGACGGCAATACGGATCAGTACGGCTACTGCGGCTTCAAGAATGAGACCTTTGAGCAGCTGATGATGAGCAACGGGGCCAATGTGGCCAGTTCTACCACGGAGGGACTGTCAAGCGCACCTGTGGGCGAGGTCCTTCAGATGATGTACGATATGTATAATACCTATAAGATATGCTATCCCTATGATATGACGGATACGGACTCCGATACCATGCGTTTCCAGTACCGTGACGGCAATATCGGCTTCTGGCCCGGCGCTGCCTGGATTCTGGCCAACAATGCGGATTATGACTATACCGGCTCCAACGGTGTTACCCTTGAATTCGATACCTGCTTCGTTCAGTGGCCGGTGGGCTACAGCGGCAACCAGGAGACCAACGGAGGCAAGATCTCCGCAGGCGAATATTACATCATTCCTGCCGGCGTAGAGGACCCGGAGCTGGTGTATAATGTATTATACGATATGTGGAACTGGTATGATGGCGATGCCTCCATCCGTGACGACGAAGAGACTCTGGTATGGTGGTATGCTGTAACCGGTAAGGATGAGACGATTCAGAATGAGAACTTTGATGTTATGTTTGACGTAGGAAGCAGGGAAGTATTCGATCTGTGGAATAATCTGGGCTTCGCCTATGATTTTAACACTCTGATTGACGGCTCCGTCACTCCGGCGCAATTCCAGGAGACCTATAAGCAGCAGGTACAGGACGCGCTGGACGCATACTTTAAATAACAAATTACAGTGGAAAGCTACCGTCAGGAACGGTTGAAAAGCAAGGAGGAAGAAGGCCCGGGGTTGTATGCTCCGGGTCTTCTTTTGACAAGAGCTTTCAGCCGGTTTCTTGATCTGCCCGGATAGTATATTGAATGAACTATTGTTACGGCTTCGATATTTGATAGAAATATACTAAAGTTTTTGTGTATTTTTTATGAAATTGGTTTACTTATGACGAAATCGGTGTTAAAATAACTTTCAGATACATGAATTTTAAAGAAAAATAGAAATATAATATAAAGGAGTGAAAGCATGATTTCCAATCAGATTCTTCAAAGTACCATTGACGGGTTAAAAGGCATAACACGAATTGATATTTGTGTTATGGATACGGAGGGCAAGGTTCTTGCAACGACCATTGAGAATGCCGAGCAGTATGAGAGCGCGGTTTTGGCCTTTGTCTCTTCTCCCGCAGACAGCCAGGCAATTCAGGGATATCAGTTTTTTAAAGTTTTCGACGAGCATCAATTGGAGTATGTAATTCTTGCCAGGGGTGATTCAGAGGATGTATTTATGATTGGAAAGATTGCATCCTTCCAGATACAGAATCTGCTGATCGCATATAAGGAGAGATACGATAAGGATAATTTTATCAAGAATCTGCTGCTGGATAACCTGCTGCTGGTGGATATCTACAACCGGGCCAAGAAGCTTCACATTGACACGGAAGCCAGGCGGGTGGTATTCCTTATTGAGACTAAGACAGAGAAGGATTCCAATGCTCTGGAGACAGTTCGCAGCCTCTTCTCCGGCAAGACCAAGGACTTTATAACGGCAGTGGATGAGAAGAATATCATTCTGGTGAAGGAAGTGAAGCCGAATGAGACCTATGATGAGCTGACCAAGACTGCCAAGGTTATTCTGGATATGCTGAACACGGAGGCCATGGCCAAGGTTCAGGTATCCTTTGGTACCATTGTGAATGAGATCAAGGATGTATCCAGATCTTATAAAGAAGCGAAGATGGCCCTTGATGTCGGTAAGATTTTCTACAGCGGAAGGAATGTTGTGGCATACAACAACCTGGGAATCGGCCGTCTGATCTATCAGCTTCCGATGCCCTTGTGCAAGATGTTCATCAAAGAAATTTTTGAAGGGAAATCACCGGATGATTTTGATGATGAGACCCTTACCACCATTAATAAATTCTTTGAGAACAGCCTGAACGTGTCGGAGACCTCCAGACAGCTGTATATCCACCGCAACACCCTGGTTTACAGGCTGGATAAATTACAGAAGAGCACAAATCTCGATCTTAGAGTATTTGAGGATGCCATCACTTTTAAGATTGCGCTGATGGTAGTAAAGTATATGAAGTATATGGAGAATTTGGACTATTAAGCAATGAGATGCAGAAATGAGGAAAAGATTAAATGAAGAAGAATTTTCTTGCCGGAATGCTGACGGGACTGCTCAGTTCTCTGCTTCTTGTGGTTGTTCTGGGAGCAGCATTGATATTCTCCGATCGTATGCCTGAATTTAATCAGCCGGAGTCCACTGAGGCGAAGGAACAGGAGACGGGGACGGAAGCGGCCAAGGCATCCAATTATAATGAAATTGTTGATAAGCTGGCTTTCCTGCAGCTGTTGGTAGATAATTATTATTTGGAGAACGTGGATAAGGTATCCTTTGCAGACGGCATTTATAAGGGCTTTATCTCCAGTCTGAAGGATCCTTATTCTACCTATTACACAGCGGATGAATACAAAGCGTTGATGGAGAGCTCTTCCGGAATCTATTTTGGTATCGGAGCCACCGTAAGCCAGGATACCAAAACCGGAATCATAACTATCGTGAAGCCTTTTACCACCGGTCCGGCCTATAAGGCGGGAATGAGGCCGGGAGATATCCTGTACAAGGTGGAAGGGGAAGAAGTGACCGGAGAGGATCTCTCTGAGGTAGTGAGCAGGATGAAGGGAAAGGAAGGAACCAAGGTCAAGGTAACTGTAGTGCGGGAAGGGGAGAAGGATCCCATTGACTTCACCATTACCAGAAAACAGATCGAGGTGCCTACCATTGAGTATAAGATGCTTCCGGATAAAATCGGTTATATTGTTATGTCGGAATTTGATGAGATTACGGTAACCCAGTTTGACGAAGCGGTGGATGCGTTGGAAGCCAAAGGAATGAAAGGGCTGGTAGTGGATGTGCGCAACAATCCGGGAGGATTGCTGGATTCCGTTGTCCGGATATTGGATCGGCTCCTGCCGCCGAAGCTTCTGGTTTATACAGAGGATAAGTATAAGAACCGGGAGGAAGAGTTTGCAGAGGATGAGATCAAGGTTAAGGTACCTATGGCAGTTTTGATTAACGGCAACAGCGCCAGTGCCTCCGAGATCTTTGCCGGGACGCTTCAGGATTATAAGGCGGCTACCATCGTCGGAACTACCAGCTTTGGTAAGGGAATCGTACAGAAGGTTATTCCGCTGTCGGACGGCACGGCGGTTAAGCTGACCATTTCCAAATATTTTACTCCGAAGGGGCGCAATATTCATACCACCGGCATTACTCCGGATGTAGAGATTGAACTGGATGAGGCAATGCAAAAGGAAGTCGTGATTCCCGTGGATAAGGATAATCAGCTTCAAAAAGCAATTGAGCTGCTGAAGGGGAAGATCAGCAAATAATTTACGGAAACAAATAAACTTTAGCGGGGGCAATCTTGTCCTGCTTCGCAGAATTTTAGCGAAAGCAGGGTGGGGTTGCTCTTTTTAGTCGTATGGAAATTGTAATAAATTTAAAAAAGCTCTAATGAAAACAGTAAAACTTCCGATAAATATCATAGGAAGGTACGTTGCGGGCAACGTAGAGAGTTAGAGCAGGGAGTAGTTTGAAAGAAAACCACTTTCAAACTCTTTATTGAAGCAGTATCTCAAGCGAAGCTTGTGATATGCACGGGAGTAAGAATAAAAGACAGGTGGTGATAGGAATGCGGATTGATGCGTTCAATAAGGTGAGTCGGTTATACCAGGCCAACAGTGCCGCGAATACGGTAAAGTCCAAGAACGCGGGCTTCAGTGATAAGCTGGAGATCTCCAAGGCCGGGAAGGATTACCAGGCTGCAAAGCAGATCGTAGCTCACTCCCCCGATGTCCGGGAGAGCAGGGTGAATGAGATTAAGCAGCGAATGGAATCGGGAACTTACCATGTAAGCATTCAGGATTTGGCTGATAAGCTGGTGGATGAATATTTCGAGACTATTTAACGGATTCGTCAGGTGAAATGTTACGAAGGAAAGAAGGTTAGCGGTGGCAAGCTTAATTGATGAATTAATTGGTGTTCTGGAGGAGGAATGCGGTGTCTATCAGAGATTGATACCAATTGCGGAAGAGAAGACCAGGGTCATCGTAAGGAATGACCTGTCTTCCCTCCAGGCGATTACCGCACAGGAACAGGAGGCAATCACTTCGGTTGCCAATCTGGAACGAAAACGGGAACAGATTATGGTTAATATCCGGACGGTTATTAACCGCAAAGCCGAGGAACTTACCCTGAGGAATTTAATTGCTCTGCTGGAGAAACAGCCAAAGGAGCAGAAGGCTCTTTCTGTTCTGCATGATAATCTAAAAGCTACTATTCAAAGGTTAGTCGAAATCAATAATCAGAATACATCATTAATAAAACAATCCCTAGATATGATAGAATTCAATATGAATTTTATTCAAAGCACAAGGATGTCGCCAGGGAACAATACTTACACAAAGGGAGCAAGCTATGATATGGCAAGCTATAATATAGCAATGGTCAATCAATACGATGCCCCGTCTTCGGGAACAGGGATGTTCGATGCGAAGCAGTAAGAGATATGGTGAGGTGTGATCTATGGGCTCAATGAGCGGCTTATATATCGGCGTATCAGGCCTGAACGTCAGTCAGGCGGCTTTGAATGTTACTTCTCATAACCTGGCTAATGTGGATACAACAGGTTATGTAAGGCAGCAGGCGGTACTTGCCGATTTTAATTATATAAAACTGGGCGAATCCTATATCTCTCCCATGATGAAGGGATTAGGCGCTAATTTTGCCATGGTTAAGCAGGTGCGGGATGTATTCCTGGACCAGTCCTACCGCCAGGAGATTGGCAGACAGGCTTTCTATGAAGCCCAGTACAAGGCGGTAGAGGAAGTAGAAGGCTTATTTGGAGAGCTGGAGGGAGAAGCCTTCCAGAATACCATGAATGATCTGTGGGTGGCCCTGCAGGAGCTGGCCAAGGAACCGGACAGCGTGGTGGCAAGGGCTTCCGTGATACAGACGGCGGTCACCTTCATCGAGCGTGCGGAGAATATATCAAAGCAGCTCAATGACTATCAGGTGAATCTCAACACCCAGATCAATGACCAGGTGAAGAGAATCAATGAAATCGGTGAGGAGATTCAGAAGCTGAACTGGAAGATCCGCCAGTATGAAAGCAATGGGATGGAGAAGGCCAACGACCTCCGGGATAAGCGCAATAACCTTCTGGATGAGTTGGGCAAGCTGGTCCGCATTACTTATAAAGAAGGTCCCGACGCTATGGTTAGTGTCAATGTGGAGGGCGTTCCCTTTGTAACGGAGGATATGGTCTTTGAGATGGGGACGGCGAAGCTGAGCGAAGGCTCTCCGATGCTGAAGCCGGTATGGGTTGCTTTTGGCAATGAGGATGTGTTTAATCTGGATCGGGCCGCCGCGGCCAAGGATAATACGGATATCGGTTCCCTGAAGGGACTGCTGACGGCCAGAGGCTACAAACAGGCGAATCATACGGATATTCCAAAGAGAGAGAATTATGAATCCGATGTCAAGTATGATGCGGCGGTAATTGATTTTAATAATTCCATCAATGCTTCGGTAATCATGTCAACCCAGGCCCAGTTTGACCAGTTGATCCATGGTATTGTTACGACGATAAACAGTGTTCTGTGTCCCACGAAGGAAGTGACCCTTTCGGACGGAACAACGGCAAGGATATTGGATGTAGAGAATGCTCCCGTTGGTATGGATGAGAACAAGACCATGGGAGAGCCCTTATTCATACGTAAATCTACGCCCCAGTACGGGGAGGAAGAGTATGTGACCTATCTTAAGGAGGATGGCACCTACGATTCGGTCTATACCAGAATATACCGGGATGAGGATCCCGCGGATAACTATTCCTTGTTTACCCTGGGAGAGATTGAGGTCAATCCGGCCATCATGCAGAGCTATGCGCTGCTTCCCCTGGCCAGCAACAAGGGTACCGGGGATTTCGATATCGAGGCGGCTCAGAATCTGATTTCAAAGTGGCAGAGCGCATTTTCCACTCTGTCACCCAACAGCCTGACGGAATATAACTTCAGTGATTATTATACGGCTTTTGTGGCGGAGCTGGCAAACCGGGGCGAGCAGCTGTATACCATCAGTGAGAATCAGACGGCTATGGCGGACAGCATTAATGATCAGCGGTCAAGAGTCACCGGTGTTTCCTCCGACGAGGAATTGACGAATTTGATTAAATTCCAGCACGCCTATAATGCATCGGCAAGATACGTCAATGTAGTGAGTGAGATGCTGGAACACATCATCATGAGGATGTTCTAATATCGGGATACAGGCAATTCCGGACTGGATTATG
The DNA here is from genome assembly GCF_050433395.1 of Anaerotaenia torta. Lineage (NCBI taxonomy): Bacteria > Bacillati > Bacillota > Clostridia > Lachnospirales > Lachnospiraceae > Anaerotaenia > Anaerotaenia torta. Next base: position 211,359 of record NZ_JBNPXH010000005.1, on the reverse strand, counting down.
CGCAAAAGAGGCGCGGGAATGAGGTTTATATGGCATCAACATTTTTTGGATTAAATATAGGAACCACGGGTCTTTATGCATATAAAGGAGCTATGGATACCACGGCCCATAATATTGCCAATGCGGAGACGGACGGTTATTCCAGACAGGTGATGGGGCTGCAGGCCGGCAGGGCCCTGAAGATGAACTCCACTTACGGAATGGCGGGCACGGGTGTGGCTGTGACCGGGGTGGTGCAGAAGCGGGAAGAATACTATGACACTAAGTTCTGGAAGAACAATACCATGTACGGTGAATATTCTTCAAAAGCGTATTATATGAAGGAAATAGAGAATTATTTTAACGAGGTTACCTTAAAGGGGTTTACCACGACTTATAATTCCCTGTATGACAGCCTGCAGGAGCTCTCCAAGGATCCCTCCAGCCTGAATGTCCGTACCCAGGTGGCGAATTATGCAAAGAGCCTGACGGAATATTTTAATTCCCTATCCAATAATATGAATACCATTCAGAAGGAATGTAATTTTGAGATTCGGAACAGGGTGGATCAGATCAATTCCTGCGCCCAGCAGATCGCGTCGCTGACCAAACAGATTAATACCCTTGAAGTCACCGGCAGCAAGGCCAATGATCTGAGGGACCAGCGGGCGCTGCTGATAGACGAGCTGTCCGAGATCGCGAATATATCAGTGACAGAGAAGATTGTCGGGGACGGCGTCGGGGTTACCAGCTACGTGGTGAAGCTGGACGGGGTCAGCCTGGTGGACGGAATGGAATATAATACGCTGAAGGTGGTTCCCAGAGAGAAGAAGGTGAACCAGAACGATGCGGAAGGTCTGTATGATATCTACTGGAAAGACGGGCAGGACTTTGACATGAGAAGCTCCTTTCTGGGCGGAACGCTTCAGGCGCTTCTGGAGGTAAGAGACGGCAACAACCAGTTTAATCTGAAGGGTAATGTCTATGCGGAAGCCGGGGATAATTATGTTACCATGACGGATACCAATATCAATTCAGCGGAGAAGCTGAATATTCCGGAGACAGGTGTTGTAACCGTAGGGAACCGCAACTACAATTATTCGGGTTTTGAAGTGACGCAGGATGCCGACGGTAAATTCATCTATACCTTTGAGCTGGAGACCGAGGTGGCGGTGGATGCCCTCGATGTGCCCTCCAGTGTCGGTGAGAGCATTAACTATAAGGGAATCCCTTATTATATGGATCAGCTGAATGAATTCGTAAGAACCTTTTCCAAAGCATTTAATGAGATACACCGTACCGGACAGGATGGGAACGGGAAGGCGGGGATGGATTTCTTTACTGCAACAGGCAAGATTGGCGGCAGGGAGTACACCTTCGGCCCTCTGGCGGATTCGGATGATTATCCGTATTATGACCATACCACGTTTAACTCCCAGACAGGGGGATATTATGAGGAGATTCCGGATGATCAGCCTTTCTATGGTTCCTATTATTTTATGACGGCGGGGAATTTTACCGTGAATGAGAAGCTGATGGCGGATACTTCATACATGGCCACTACAAAAGATATTTCTGCAGGCGTGGAGGCGAATGATATTGTAGAGAAGCTGATCGCCATGAAGGAGAATAAGATGCTCTTCAAGCAGGGGGCGCCGGATGGATTTTTCCAGACCCTGGTGGCGGAGATTGGTATTGATACGGATAAGGCTCTTACCTTCTCCGACAGCCAGTCGAATATCCGGAATTCGATTACAAACCAGAGGCTGTCCGTATCCGGTGTGGATGTGGATGAGGAAGCGATGAATCTGGTCCGGTATCAGAATGCTTATAATCTTTCTGCAAAAGTGATATCGGTAATGGATGAGATTTATGACAGGCTGATTAATTATATGGGTGCATAGAGTGAAACGGTGCCGAACGGGTGAGGCGCTGCATTATGACCGGGATGGTTCGGACAGGAGGCAGGAAGCATGAGAATTACAAATAAGATGATGACGAATAATATGATGACGAATATCAATAAGAATAAGATAAATCTGGATTCCCTGGAGCAGCAGTATTCCACCGGGAAGAAGATTCAGAGACCCTCGGAGGATCCCATCATTGCGGTCAGGGCTTTGAGGCTTCGTACGAATCTGTCGGAGCTGAAGCAGTATTATAAGAAGAATATTCCGGATGCCAAGTCCTGGATGGAAGTGACGGAGAGCGCCATGACTACGGTGAACGGTATATTGAAGTCTATGAATACCTACTGTGTTCAGGGAAGCACGGATACCTTGACGGCGAGCGACCGCTCTGCTATTGTGAAGAATCTGGAGGAGATGCAGCAGCAGATCAACCAGGAGGGGAATACCAATTATGCCGGAAGATATGTATTTACCGGATATAAGACGGACAGCCCGCTGATCTTTACGGAGGATGCATCCAATCTGTCCTATGATATTACAGAACGCTTTACCGGAAAGCAGATACAGATTCTCAACCGGTGCACGGGCGGCAAGACCCTGGAGGCTTATGAGAACGGGAGCATAAATCTGGATGAAGCACCCCAGCTGGATGAAATCTATCGGATACAGCTGGCATACGACAGGCTGGATGCCGATGAGGTACCGGACGAGATAGCATACTCTGTTAAGGATGCCAATGGAGTGGATGTGCCGCAGACAGCAATTTCAAACATTGAACCACGCTCCCTGACCGACGCGGATGCATATCAGCCGGATCCGGATGAGGTTCATTATATCCATGAGACCGGTGAGCTGATTTTTGGCTCGAATGTGTATGCTTTGATGCGTCAGGCCTCGGACATGTCCGTGACCTATACGAAAAATAGTTTTGCCAGCGGAGAATTGAAGCCGGAGCATTATTTCACCTGTACCATGACGGACAGCTCAAAGCCGGAGCAGGGACCGGTCACATATACCCAGGAAGCCCAGAAGATACAGTACGAGGTGAATTTCAACCAGAAGCTGACCATTAATACAGAGGGAAGGGACGCTTTTTCCCACCAGATCGGGAGATCGATCAATGATATTCTGAATGCGGTGAATGAGGTGGTTGAAGTAGAGAATACCATCGCCGAGGTGGAAAAACGCCTGACGGATGTGTCCTTAAGTGACGCGGATAAGGAAGGGTATACAAAGCTGAAGGAACAGCTGGAGACGGAGCTGGTGCTTAAGAAGGAGATCATGCAGGATGCATTCTCCAGAGGAATTACGGTTACGTCCAAGGAGCAGGACCGAATCAATACGGCCGTTGCCGATCTGGGCAGCCGGTATGTTCGTCTGGAGCTTACGGAGGAACGGCTTTCCGACCAGGAGGTGGATTTCACCGATCTGCTCTCCACCAATGAGGATGCGGATATGGCGGAAACAATTATAAAGTATGGTACTGCCGGAGTGATTTATAATGCCTCCCTGTCTGCCGCGTCCAAAGTGGTACAGAGCACGCTGCTGGATTTCCTGTAAATCAATAAAAGAATAAAAAGATTAGAGAATGTTGTGCGGATAAAACATTTTATTGGTGCAAAGTCAGGATAAATCGTATATAATAAGGACAGGAATATTTACTTTAAAGAGAAGATTATCGGAAAGGAAAGGCGGATATCATGCAGGTGAAGACGAGGCATTTTGGAGAAATAGAGCTGGATGAGGATAAGGTAATACATTTTGCCGACGGAATATTTGGCTTTGAGGATTATAAGAAATATACGCTGCTTTATGACAATGAAGGCGGCGAACGGCCGGATATCTCCTGGCTTCAGAGCCTGGATGAGCCGGCGCTGGCCATACCGGTAGTAAATCCCTTTATTATCAGGCCGGATTTTAACCCGGAGGTGGAGGACGAGCTTTTAAAATCTCTTGGGAATCTCACGGACGAGAATATTGTAGTCCTGGTGTCGGTTACCGTGCCCCAGGAGATTGAGAAGATTTCAGCTAATCTGAGAGCTCCTTTTATTATTAATTCGGATGAACGCAAGGGTGCCCAGGTCATTGCGGAGAACGCGGATTATGAGATTAAATACCGCTTCTACGAGAAGCTGAAGGCCCATAAGGCTGCAAAGGAGGGCATATAATATGTTGGCCCTGTCAAGAAGAGTGAATGAATCCATTATGATTGGCAATGATATCGAGATTACCCTTCTGGAGGTAAAAGGAGATCAAGTGAAGATCGGCATAAATGCTCCTAAGTCCGTTGCCATCTACCGTAAGGAGATCTATCTGCAGATCAAGGAATCCAATAAGGAAGCGGCGGAAGCCCCGGTATCGGAAGAAATACTGAAGAAATTATTCAAGTGATTAAATAACTGGAAAAGACTCTCCCTAACTGTCCCGTGTGCGGATGGCCAGGGCGGGTCTTTTCCATTCCGTATCTTATCGTCTGATAAAAACTTCTTGTATCTTAATTTGATCCTTGCTATTAATATTTTAGTAATCATTACCGATATAACAATTAGAAGATCGGTGCAATAACAGTGCAGTCAAGGATGACAGAAGCATGATAAGGATCGTTCGGTAAATAAGCAGACGTTGTATAACGACGTATACACATGGAGGTGCATTAATATGGCGGTAGAAGCATTATCAGGGGCAATTTACAACGACCCCGGGAAGGCTGCTCCAAGGCAGCAGGCGGATCAGAGCGTACAGAAGCCGAAAGCAGCTGATATGAATATTACAGAGGTTCCGGTAACGGTGCCGAAGGTTGCGGCCGGCAGTCAGGCCGATAAGGGACAGAGCGGCACGCAGAACCAGAAAAGTTCCAATGAACAGGTAAAGGATGCAGTTAATAAAGTAAATAATAAGATGAAGGCACATAGAACTCGCTGCGAGTTCATGTATCATGAAGAGATCAACCGTGTATCCATTAAGGTCCTTGACCGGGAGACGGAGGAAGTGATCAAGGAGATTCCGCCGGAGGAAGCCCTGGAAATGCTGGAGAAGGTATGGGAGATAGCCGGTCTGCTGGTGGATGAGAAGAGATAGGAGGAATAGACATGGCGATAAAATTGTCAGGCCTGGCATCCGGATTGGATACGGATGCTATCATAACTGAGCTTATGAAAGCGCAGCGTATGAAGTCAACTAAGATAGAGAATAGCAAGGTAAAGCTGGAATGGAAGCAGGAGAAGTGGCAGGAGCTGAATAAGAAGCTGTATTCTTTTTATACAGGAACCCTGTCCAGCATGAGGCTGCAGGGCGGATATAATGTAAGAAGCGCCGCTTCCTCGGATGAAAGTAAGGTGAAGGTGACCGCCGGTAACGGTGCGGTAGAGGGAAATCACCAGATCAAGATAGACAGGCTGGCCACTGCCCAGTATGTAACGGGGGGCGAGCTGAAGGGCATGAAGGACGGGAAACCCTTTGAAGTGACAGGGAAGACCACAATGGCGGAACTTGGGGTCATTGATGGGGATGAAGGGGAATTCAGGATTAATAATAAGCCCATTAAAGTGACCAAGGATACAACACTGAATGAGCTGGTGAACAAGCTGAAGAGCGCAGGCATCAACGCCTCCTTTGACAATGCGCAGAAACGTCTCTTCCTGAGCTCCAAGACCAGCGGATCGGATGGAGCCTTTACGCTGACGACAGAGGCAGCGGGAGTTAAGCTGGATAAGCTGGGATTGGGAACGGTCATTAAGGATGGGGACACGTTTAAGATCGACGGCTCAGCCCCCGCCGGTGCAGGCATGGCTCTGGTAGCTGCTGAGGATGCCGAATTTGAATACAATGGGGCTAAGATGAAGAGCTCTTCCAATACAGTGACGGTTAACGGCCTTACCTTTGAGCTGCTGGGGCAAACAGGAACAGGTACGGTCAGTATCAATGTCAAGAAGGATACTCAGGCGGTATATGATAAGATCAAGAGCATGGTGAAGGAGTACAATGAGATTCTGACAACCATGAACGAGCTGTACAACGCTCCCTCTGTAAAAGGCTATGAGCCCTTGACCGATGAGCAGAAGGAGGCCATGTCCGAGAAGGAGATCGAGAAGTGGGAGGCCAAGATCAAGGATTCCCTCCTCCGCAGGGACGATGGCATTGGTTCCCTGATCAACAGAATGAGATCGGATATTAACTTTAGCGTAGAAGTCAATGGCAAGAAATACAGCTTGTCATCCTTCGGCGTAAAAGGCATGGATTATACGGAGAAGGGTCTGCTGCACATCGACGGAGATAAGGATGACAGTACGGTATCCGGTAATGCCGATGAGCTGATGAAGGCACTGGAGGAGAACCCGCAGGCTGTTATATCGGTCTTCTCGAAGTTTGCTGATAATATGTACTCCTCTTATGCGGACAGCATGGGGAAGAGCAGCTCGCTTCGGAGCACGCTGACCTTCTATAATGACAAGGAGATGAAGAAGCAGGTTGAGGACTACGGGAATAAACTGAAGGCCCTGGAGAAGAAGCTGACGGAGATTGAGGATCGCTATTACAAGCAGTTCTCAGCCATGGAGAAGGCGATGTCAAGCCTGAATGCCCAGAGCAATAATCTGGCGGCCATGCTTGGAACTGGCCAGAGATAGTGTACAGGAGAACAAGGGATATTGATAGTGGAGGATATGGATTATGGCAATGAATGCTGCTGCGGCTTATAAAGACAGTAAGATACTGACGGCATCTCCGGCGGAGCTTACTCTGCTGCTCTATGAAGGGGCGATTAAGTTTGGCAATCTGGCGGTGTATGCAATTGAGAACAAGGATTACAGCAAGGCTAATCTGAATGTGATTAAGGCAGAGAAAATTATAACAGAATTACGCGCTACTCTTAATCATGATTATCCAGTGGCGGAGAGCTTTGAACGGGTCTATGAACATGTATACAACAGATTGGTTGAAGGCAATATTAAGAAGAATGTTGAGATTCTGGAGGAAGCCATAGGATATATCCGGGAAATGCGGGATACCTGGAAGGAAGTCATGCGTCTGACGAAGGGCACCAGATAAATAGCGTATTTATGGAGAGGACTAGGGATGGAACTGGATAAGCTTAAAACAAAGCAGGTCTACATACAGCTTCTGGTGGACGCGTCAGTTAAGAAATCGGAGCTTCTTTACAGCTTAATTGAAATAACACAACAGCAGGAGGAGCTCATGGAGCAGAGTGCCTTTGAAGAGGATGCTTTCCTGGAGACGGTTTCCCGAAAAGAGGAGCTGCTGAAACGCCTGGAGGAATTGGATCACGGTTTTGATCAGACCTTTGAGCATGTCAGGGAGGAACTGGCCGGAAATAAGTACCGGTATGAGGCCGAGATCCGGACGCTTCAGGGGCATATCGCGGAAATATCTGATCGGAGTGTCAAGCTGCAGGCCATGGAGCTGCGCAACCGGGCGAAGCTGGAGGCTCTGCTGACCCGCAAACGCAAGGAAATCAGAAGGTCCATGGTCAGTTCCCGAACGGCGGCGGCCTATTATAAGACCATGTCAAACCAGAACGAGGAACAATCTTTTTTTTACGACAAGAAAAAATAAAAAATTTGTTGTAAGGGTATAAAGTATTTCAAAAGTATTCCGATATATATAGCAAGTAAATCATATTTACTTAAAGTCAAGTCTTCCGAATGGAGCGTACGGCCGGACGGGGGACGACAAAGATAAAAGTAAAGTAGCATGGAAGCTACAAACAATAATTTCAAGGAGGAATTTAATATGATAGTACAACACAATATGGCAGCAGCCAATACCAACAGACAGTTGGGCATTACCAACGGACATGTAGCAAAGTCAACTGAGAAGCTTTCTTCCGGATACAGAATTAACCGTGCAGGCGACGATGCAGCCGGACTTTCCATTTCCGAGAAGATGCGCGGACAGATCAGAGGTCTTGATCGTGCTTCCACCAATGCACAGGATGGCATTTCCTTAATCCAGACAGCAGAAGGCGCACTGAATGAGACTCACTCCATTCTGCAGAGAATGAGAGAGCTGACGGTTCAGGCAGCTAACGATACTAACGTTTCCAACGACCGTACTGCGATCAAGGAAGAGTTAAAGGCGTTGACTTGCGAAGTTTCCCGTATTGCTAAGCAGACTGAGTTCAACACCATTAAGCTTCTGAGCGGTAAGTTCAAAGGCAAGAACCTTCAGGTTGGTGCGAATAAGGAGCAGAGCATTACGTTTAGCATCAAGAGCATGACAGCAAAATCTTTAAAAATTGATGAGGTTCAGAATAAGGTTTCCCAGTATTCATTAGCGACAGCACAGTTATCAACCCTTGATGCAGCTATTAAGGATGTGTCCACACAGAGATCTAAGTTGGGTGCGTTACAGAACAGATTGGAGCACACGATTGCAAATGCTGATAATACTGCAGAGAATCTGCAATCCGCTGAGTCTCGTATCCGTGACGTTGATATGGCGAAAGAGATGGTGCTGTACTCTAAGGGTAACATCCTTCAGCAGGCAGCTCAGTCCATGTTGGCACAGGCAAATCAATCCACTCAGGGTGTATTGTCATTATTACAGTAATTCAGTAAATATTACCATGGTGATCATGGGGGTTGACCTTAGGGTCAGCCCCTATTTATTTATCTATTCATTGTGAATGATGAGGAGAGGAATGATTGTCAATATGAAGGAAAGCTTAATCCAGGAGATCCAAACTGTAATAGAAGAGATCATCGCTGTTACAGATTATTTTTACCAGCAGAAGCAGCAGGATGGGTACCTGGCATTGAATGGTCTGCTGAAGAAATTGATAATGCTTACAGAGGATATGGAACAATACTGTCGGACAGAGGAGCTTGTATTTAATGAAGAGCAATGGCTGAACTCGTTTACTCAGGCAATGTCGGCGTTGGAGGAAAAGGATGAGATTCTTTTAGCGGATTTGTTGTCCTTGGAAATAGCGAAGCAATTAGAGGATGTTTTTGCTGGATTAAGATTAGGAGAGGAAGGCAGCTATGTCGTTCTATGAACAAAATTTGAAGGCACTGGAAGAGCAGAAGAAATATTTATATAAAAAGATCCATGAAACGATGGAGCAGATAACAAAGGACGAAGAGAAGGACTTTCGTACAATACAGGCCAAGAACGGGATGCCCGTATTGGAGATGGAGTCGAATGGGAAGAACTTTCGGTTCAATAGCAGCTATGACCCGGGACATGAGGCACAGCGCTGGGCAAAACAATTTGATATGCGGAACTTGGCAATTGTAGTATCTATGTTCGGCCTGGGGAATGGTATTGTTGTGAGGGAGTTAATGAAGAAATTGAAGCCGGGGGATGCGTTGTTGATCTATGAGCCAAGCCCTCGGCTGTTCCGACATGTGATGGAGGAATATGATTTAACGGATATTATTGGGGCGGGCAGTGTGTCCATTACCGTGAAAGGGATTAATGACAATGAAATTAAGAATTTGCTCAGCAATTATGTTGGTATCGTGAATCAGCAATCTCAGATTGTTTGTTCACATCCAGGGTATGAAAGGGTTTTCGCGGAACAATTTCGTACTTTTCATAAAATACAAGAAGATAACACGGAGAAAATAACTGTCAATAAATATACAGAGCTGGCTATTGGCAGAGTAGCACTGGATAATATGCTCAGGAACATTAACCTTCTTAATGGCGGCAATATTGAGGTGGATTTGACGGGAAGATTTGTTGAGGAGGTACCTGCGATCATAGTGGCAGCCGGCCCCTCTTTAGATAAAAACATAGAGGATTTGAAGCTGGCAAAGGGAAAGGCAGCTATATTTGCGGTAGATACTGCGGTAAAATATTTGTTGGCACATGATATATTACCTGATTTTATTGTTACGCTTGATCCCAGGAAATCGCTTTCTCACTTGAGAGATGATAGGTGCCGAAACATACCGCTGCTAACCAGAATTGATGCCAGGCCGGAGAATGTTCAAAACAACAGAAAGAGAGTGATCCTGTATAATCTGGAGGGTTATGCCAAAGGAATTTATCAGAGATTAGGGATAAATACTGGGGATATTCATTCGGGGGGCTCGGTGGCGACGGGAGCCTTTTCTGCCTGTGAGACTATGGGGTTTCAGAGGATTATTCTTGTGGGACAGGATTTGGCTTATCTTGGTAACGCGACGCATGCGGGCGGACGTCAGGTGGACGCAAGCGGTGCAGGCAGGAATCTTGAGATGGTAGAGGATATCTACGGAAATCAGATCAAGACGAGATATGACTGGTATATCTATATTCGTTGGTTTGAGGATGCGGTTGAGCTTTTTGAGGGGAAGGAAGTAATTGACGCGACAGAAGGTGGTGCCCGGATCCATGGTACAAGGATTATGACGTTAAAGGAGGCCATCCGTACTTATTGCACAGGAACCTTTGATTGCGAGCAGCTAATGGCGGATCTGAAGCCTACGCTGGATCAGGAACAGCTTCGCCGAGTGCGAGATATGGTGAAGCAGGATCTGGCTGATATGCAGACTATGGAGCAAAATGCGCGGGAGGCGCTCGAGCTTAGTGAAAGACTGTTGGAGAAATATAACAAGTCTATTGAGGAAACAAGAAGCAGTATTTTAAAGAGCCGAAAGATCAGAGAGCTTAATCGATTGATTGAGTCGAAAGAGGTCTATCAATTAATTGACTGGGATCTGGCGGAAGATACTACGGAGCAGATGGCGAATATTTATCAATACACAGAGGATGAGAAAGAGAATAAAATAAAGACCTATGAACATGCAATTGGTATCTATCGGGCTGTCTTGAAGGCTATTGACCGGATACGTCCTCTGCTGGAGACTGGATTGAAATCACTTTAAAGGGAAGGTATAGTTAGTATGAATATTTTAGCATTAATCCCTGCAAGGAGCGGGTCAAAATCGGTACCTCACAAAAATATTAGGCCATGTGCGGGTAAGCCAATGCTGGCATACTCTATTGAACATGCCGAAAAGTCGAGGTATATTAATCGAGTCATTCTAAGTACGGACAGCGAATCTTATGCAGAGATTGGAAGAGAATACGGAGCGGAGATTCCTTTTCTCAGACCCATGGAATATGCAGGGGATCAGTCGCTGGATATTGATGTGTTCCGTCATTGTTTAGATGTCCTCAGGGAAAAAGAAGGGTATTATGCGGATATTGTAGTGCATTTGAGACCCACTTATCCTATCCGTAACAGTCAGGATATTGATAATATGATAGAGCTGTTAATGGATCACCCTGAAGCGGATTCTGTCAGATCAGTAGCACCGGCAAAGGAAATTCCGTATAAAATGTGGCACAAGGATGAGCAAGGATATTTAATGCCGGTAATGAAGGATATTTCGGAGTGTTATAATCTTCCAAGACAGGAATTGCCGCAGGTATTTTATCAGAACGCCTGTATTGACGTTGTACGTGGAAGGGTCATTTTAGAGAAGCGGTCTATGACGGGTAAGGTGATTTTAGGATATGAGATGGCAAAGAATTATGATATTGATACGGAAGAGGAATTTCAGCAGGCAGAAGAATATCTAAGGATCATCTCCGGAAACAGACGGTTTGTGTTTGATATCGATGGTGTAATCGCTAAAATCCAGCAGAACAATGATTACGGGAGTTCGGAACCGAATTCAGAAATGATCCGGGTTGTTAATCTTTTGTACGACAGTGGAAATTACATTGTATTGCATACGGCAAGAGGGTATGTCACTGGAATAGATTGGAGGGATATTACGATTCGGCAGCTGGGTGCATGGGGCTTGAAATACCATGAGCTGCACTTTGGTAAACCGAATGCGGATTATTATGTTGACGATAAGATGATGGACATGAACAGACTTATGAGTATGTTTTTGTAACTTATTTTAATAATAGATGGATTACTGTGGAATTGGTGGGAGATGACATATGAGAAAAGTATATTGCTTTATCAGCAGGCAGAAGAATTTAAGAGGAGATATTTGGGCATTTTTGGAGAAGCTGGATAGGCTGGGGGATACAATTTATCTTTATTATGATCTGGAAGACAGAATGAATGATCCGGATAATATCATTCATGAAATGGATCAAGTGATGGAGCGAAACGATTTATTAGAACAAAAGCTGTTTATAACGGATATACCCGGATTGTTTTTTGTTATATATCGTCTGTATCATCAGACTTTCGACCAGTTTCTCTATTATAGGGATGAGAGCTTTGAATACAATCTTCCCCCCTTATATGAAAGGATTATGTCCCTGCCAATTAATATAGGTGAAGAATTGTTTAAGCCCATTTATTCTAATTGCGATACGTTAAGCTGGTGCGATACCTCCTTTGAGACAAGGGATTATCAGTTGATCGGAGAGGATGGAAGAGATAGCGGAGAGGGAAAGTCTATCTCGGATATCAAGGAACGTATACGAATTAGAAAGTATTACCTGATTGACGGAGTATATTATTTATATGAACCTGTTTTGTCGGATGAAAAGCGGATTATTAATTTGGATAAACCATCAAATGCTTCTCAAGAATATGCCTTTCCAGGGTTTCAAAAGCTCCAGTATATGCATGATTTTGATCATGAGATTATGAAACAGTTATTTTGCGCATTGGATAGCCTGACCGAGGAAAACATTGGGAGAATACATTGTATATTTCAACAATTAGAGCAGGATATGAACGGGTATTCTTATTTTACGTATTACATTACCTGCAGCATACTGGATGATGCTGCTTGGATGAATGATCCGGGAGATATTGTGCGTTGTATTGCTATATTGTCATTTCTAATGCAGGTGACGAAAGAAAATCATTATCTTAATACATTGATTAAGCATGGGATTGAGAATATATGTCTGAATGAAAATCATCGTTATTTTCTTTGGAATCAATGCAAGCGATATGGTTTGGAAAAAAAAATATCTTCAGATGCTGATACAAAAGGATTGTTAAAGCGTTTATATCGGGCTGCCTTTGATGGCTATGAGAGGTCGCTTGCAGAGCAGTTGGTTCCAATCCCCAAGGAAGAGAGAAATATAGATCTTATTGTTGTATTCACAATTCAATTTCTCTCGGAGCGTCATGCGCCGACCAGGACGACACTGGAGCGTTGCTATACAATTGCCAAGTTGCTTGGGAAAAAGCTGATATTAATCAATACATGTGAGCAGTACACAGAGGCTGGGCAATTGATTGTGTATAACCAGGTGGGAGGTACGGTGATAGAGGAATATAGTGGAGCTAGCCATTACCAGTATAAGGATATAATGATACCTTACTATCAGCCCAAAGCCACTATGCCTTCCCGCGCTGTGATAGGGGAGATTGTAAGCATGATAAGAGAATGGAGGCCTGCGTTTATTATTAGTATTGGCAATGGAAGTCTGACGGCGGATTTATGCGGAAGGATTGTTCCCCAGGCTGCAATCAGCGTTGCGTTCTCTACGCTTGCGACAACAATGGCAACCTTTTCTGTAATTGGAAGAAAGATTAAATCGGAAGAGTGGGAAGACCTGCAGAAGAAGGGCTATTCCCGTGATAGTATTATTGAAAGTACCTTCACCTTTGAATTGAATCCAAGAATAAGCACGGTGACGAGAGAAGAATTTTCTATTCCTGGGGACAAGTTTGTTTTGGTTGTGGTTGGAATTCGCCTTGATTCAGAGGTGGATGACAATTTTGTTAAAATGCTGAATAAGACCTTTGCTTGGGGGACGCATGTTGTATTTGCGGGTTGTTTTGAAAGGTATGATCATTATTGTCAAAGGTACGCTGAGTTTAAAACCAATTCTACCTTTATAGGTTATTGTAATGATATTCTGGCTTTAATGCAGATTTGTGATTTATACGTGAATCCAAGAAGGCTGGGCGGAGGATTTTCCATTGTTGAGGCATTCCATGAGGGTAAGCCGGGTATTACTGTGGATTATGGTGATGTGGCAGTCTCTGGCGGTCCTGATTTCTGTGTAAAAGATTATGAGGAGATGCTGTCCACTATTCAGAGATATATTACAGACAGAGGATTCTACGAGCTGATGTCGCAGAAAGCAAGAGAGAGGGAGCAAGTAGTGACAGATTCCAAGGGGGCGATGGAGAATATTATTAAGAAAATACAAAGTAGCCCGTTATTTTTTTGATTCCTGGGGCAATAGGCTTGGTGGAATGTGCGGAGGATTGGCCTTGAGGATATGAGGCGGGAATAAAAAACAGGATTGGTAATATGGTTAATTTTATGTTATAATAAGTCGATATATGAAATGGAGTGTCAATTGTGTGATTGTCCCAAAAAAGGACAGATAAAAGCCGGAGGACAGGATGAACGCAGAGAAGAATTTATTTGATGATTTATTCATATTTGAGATGGCCAACAGCCACCAGGGCAGCGTGGAGCATGGAATTGATATTATAAAAGCAATGAGCCGGATTGCCAGAAAGTATAACATAAAGGCGGCAGTCAAATTGCAGTACCGTAATCTGGATACCTTTATTCATCCGGAATATAAGGACAGGGAAGACGTAAAGCATATTCCGCGTTTTATGGGCACCAGACTGGATGTGGATCAGTTTACACAGCTGGTAGATGCAATCCATGAGGAAGGGCTGATTGCCATGAGTACCCCTTTTGATGAGGATGGGGTGGATTGGTGCATGGATCAGGGAGTAGATATCATTAAGGTGGCAAGCTGCAGTGCCATGGACTGGCCTCTTTTGACCAAGATTGCGTATACCCATAAGCCAATCATTATATCGACGGGCGGAAAGACTTTATCTGATATTGATAAGTTGTATAATTTCTTTACCCATAAGGGATGCGAGTTTGCATTCCTTCATTGTATTGCACAGTATCCAGCTCCTTTAGAACAATTGCAGCTGGATTTTATTGACCGTATGAATCGGCGTTACCCGGATATTACCATTGGTTATTCCGGGCATGAAAATCCCGATGATAATATTGTACCGATGCTTGCGGTTGCAAAAGGAGCTAAGATTTTAGAACGGCATGTGGGGCTACCTACAGAAACCATTACTTTGAATAATTATTCTATGAATCCGGAACAGGCAGACCGATGGGTGAAGGCCGTATTGGATGCCAGGATGATCTGCAGAACCAAGAAAGAGAATGATAAATACGTCAGTCAGGAGGAACTGGATTCCCTTCGTTCCCTTATGAGAGGGGTTTACCTTAAGAAGGACGTCAAAGAAGGAACGCTGGTGACAGAAGAAGATGTGTATTTTGCAATGCCCTGCCAGGAAAAACAGATGACCAGCGGAGAGTTTGTTGATGGCATGGAGGCCGGAAGGGACTATATTGCCAATGCGCCCTTTATGGAGAAAAGAAAGCTCACGGACCTTAACCTGGTTAGGAGTGTAGTTCATGATGCCAAAGGTATGCTTTATGAGGCGGGGATTGCCTTGGGCAATAGTTTTGAGGTAGAGCTGTCCCATCATTATGGAATGAAGCATTTCCGCCAGACGGGTGCGATTATTATCAGCATTATCAACCGGGAATATTGCAAGAAGTTACTAGTGATTCTCCCGGGACAGAAGCATCCGGTACATATGCATAAGGAGAAGGAAGAGACCTTCCAGCTCTTATACGGTGATTTGACAGTGAATATGGATGGCAAAGATATCTATATGAAGCCGGGAGATATACAGACAGTATTAAGGGGAGAGAAGCATTCCTTTACCTCAATAAGAGGTGCGATTTTTGAAGAAGTATCAACGACACATATTCGCAATGATTCTTACTACGAAGATCCGATTATTCGAGCACTGGATCCCATTGAGAGAAAAACGTTACTGAAGAAGTGGTAGGATTATATTTATCTGGAAGGCATGGGAGTAATCTGTGATGAAGTTGGGAAAGGAAATTAAATATTGGGGCCAGATTCTGCAACTTCCGATTTATGGGCTGCTTCATTTGATACCTAGGGATAAGAAGTTATGGGTATTTGGAAGTACCTTTGGAAGACGCTTTGCGGATAATCCAAAATATCTTTATCTCTATATATCACAGAATCATGGAAATCATGTAAGGGCAGTATGGATATCGAGATCAAGGGAGATTGTGGATATTCTTCGGGAGAACTGTCTGGAGGCTTATTATTTATATAGCTTCTCCGGTTTCTGGAATTCCCTGCGGGCAGGCGTATATTTCTATGATAATTATACAAAGGATATTTCCTATGTATTGTCTGGTGGTGCATTGAAGATCAATCTATGGCATGGAATACCGTTAAAGAAGATCCAAAAGGATAATATATTTGATTACTACAGAAATCCCAGAAGCCTTTGGGAATGGGTGCATGCAAGGCCAAGATGCATTTCCGATGAAAAGCCGTCTCATTATATACTAACAACTTCACAATTTATCAGACCTGTTTTTGAAACGGCATTTCGTACAAAGCGTGTATTGACGGGGGGATATCCAAGAAATGATATTCTGATTTCGGACAGGATAAAGAATGTTATGACCGTGCAGGAGAGGCAGACCTATGAGATGATGGTATCCGCGGGGAAAGAGAATAAAATCATATTATATATGCCGACTTTTCGTGATAGTGAAGGGAAAGCTTTTGATGTTATTGATATGGCGCGGCTAAAAACATTTCTTGAAAGAGAGCGGTATTTATTATGTGTGAAGCTGCATCCTAAGTCAAGGCAGCAGGCAGAATGGAAGAAACAGAACAGTAAAAGGATCCGGATTATTGATGCACAATTGGACCCTTATTGTTTTTTACAGTTAGCGGATATTCTGCTTACGGATTATTCCTCAATTTATTTTGATTTTCTTTTTACGAATAAGCCTATCATTTTCTTTCCTTATGATTATAAGGAGTACCTTTCTGAGTCCAGGGAGTTGTATTTTGAGTATGGCGAGTATACCCCGGGGACTAAGGTGTATTGTGGAGAAGAACTGGAGAAGGCGCTTCTGGAAGAGGATCGATATTCAGATGCCAGGAGCAGGATACGGGATCGGTTATTTGACACGGAACAGTATACCATTGCCAGTGAACGTTTATTTAGGGATGTTGCGGAGATTCTGAGATGAGTAGTTTTACCTGGGAAAAGTGAAAGGATTGTGAACTGGGATGAATACAGTATTGATTTTTGCCGGTGGGGCAGGAACCAGGATGAGAAGCAGCGATACGACACCAAAGCAATTTCTGAAGTTGCACGGAAAAGATATTATTATACATACCATAGAACATTTTGAACAGCACCCAGAGATTGATGCGATTGTTGTTGTTTGTATCGCGTCCTGGATTTCATATCTGAAGAATTTGCTGACCCGGTATGCTATCACAAAGGTGCATTGGGTAGTGGAAGGGGGTAACACGGGGCAGGATTCGATTTATAACGGATTGAAGCTGTTGGGGAGAGAATATCCGGATGATACCATTGTATTAATTCATGATGGGGTAAGGCCGCTGATTAATAGCAGAGTGATAACGGACAATATAGCCTGTGTAAAAAAATATGGTTCGGCTATAACGGTAGCACCTTCGGTAGAGACAGTTATTACCGTTAATGAAACGGGAAATATTGACCGAATTAATGACAGAAGCAAGAGCATGCTGGCGAAGGCACCTCAGACCTTCTTTTTAAAAGATATTTTGAAGGCTCATGAAAATGCATTGTCAGAAGCTCGGCATGACTTTATCGATTCTGCATCCATTATGAGTCATTATGGATTTTCGTTAAAAACAGTGGAAGGACCTTATGAGAATATTAAAATTACGACACCTTCAGATTATTATATATTTAGAGCGATCAATGAAGCACGGGAAAACTCCCAAATTTTTGGGATATAATAGTATTAGTTATTAGTGAAAGAATGCCTATATAAAGAGAGCGGTGGGATTTTGATAGATTTAGGAAATGGGGTTGCTTTGGAAGATCACATCCTTGCAGAAGACTTGATTAGAATTGCAGAGAGTGGCATTCCATTGGATCAAATGGATAATCAGACAATTTTGGTGACAGGGGCTACTGGCTTAATAGGAAGCCAGATAGTGAAGGCGTTGCTATGCTGTAATGAGTACAGAGGTACGCATATTCGTATTATTGCTCCGGTAAGGAACCTTGTTAAGGCGGAGAGGATATATGGGAAGCTGTTACAGAGTGAGTGGCTGCATCTATTCCGGCAGGATATTTTGTCTGAATTAGAGATGGGGGAACCGGTAGATTATATTATTCATGGAGCCAGCATTACCGGATCAAGAGAGTTTGTAGAATATCCTGTAGAAACGATTAAGACTGCCGTTCAGGGAAGCCTTAATTTTTTGGAGTTTGCCAGGAACAAGAAGGTGAAAGGCTTTCTGTATTTATCTTCTCTCGAAGTATATGGGGTACCGGAGCAAAAAGAATCTATTACGGAAGAGGATTATGGATATATTAATCCCTTGAATGTGAGAAGCAGCTATTCGGAGAGCAAGCGTATGGTAGAGTGCCTATGTGTAGCTTATGGAAGTGAGTATAATATACCGGTTAAGATTGCCAGGCTGTCCCAAACCTTTGGTGCTGGTGTGGAGTACGATGATAACCGGGTATTTGCACAGTTTGCCAGGTGTATTATTGAACGAAAGGATATTGTACTTCATACGACGGGAGAGACAACGAGGAATTATTGCTATACCCGGGACGCAGTTCGGGCTATCTTTTTTATTTTGATCAAGGGAGCAGAGGGAGAAGCCTATAATGTGGCAAATGAGTTGACGGCAATCTCAATTAAGGATATGGCGCTGATGCTGATAGATCACTATCCGAACAGTGGTATTAAGCTTATATATGAACTTGAGGATGAACAGAAACATGGATTTAATCCTGTTGTTAAAATCCGGCTTGATACCGGTAAGCTGCGGGCCCTTGGATGGAATCCGGAGGTACCTCTTGAAGAAATGTTTGATCGTATGATTCGGAGTATGAAACTACGGAAAAAGATATAGAAGATTATATTATCTGGACAACAAATAATGGGAGGTCTTATGAAAAAGGAAAATCATCTGGATAATTTACGAATTCGATGTCTTTTTTATTTGTTTCGGTTATTTCCGATCAAGCAAACGAAGATTGTGTTTTGCAATTATGTTGGAAAAGGGTATGGTTGTAACCCTAAGTATATTGCAGAGGAAATTATCAGGCAAAAGAAGGATTGGGATCTTGTATGGTTAACGGATTTTCCGGAGGCTTCTTTTCCAAAAGAAATTCGAATAGTAAAATATAAATCGATTAAGGCTGTCTATGAGCTGGCAACGGCTAAGGTGTGGGTTGATAATCAGAGAAAGTTGCCGCATTACAGGAAAAGAAAGTCTCAATTGTTCATAGAAACCTGGCATGGAGGAGGAGGACCAATGAAAAAGATTGGTGCCGACAATCCGCGGAACTTTGATAACAAACCCTACGCCAGAACATCAAAGCATATGGATAAAATTACAAATGTAATGATATCTAATAGTACCTGTTGTACTAAGATTTATCGTAGCGCATTCTTATATACGGGTGAGATCATGGAGTGCGGCTATCCCAGGAATGATATTCTACTAGGTGATACTAGTAGGGTGCGTAATAAGATATATGATTATTTTCAGCTTCCATCTGATAGAAAAACAGTTCTGTATGCACCAACTTACCGGAATAGTCGAACCCTGGATCATTATAAATTGGATATGAAGGGGCTTCGGGAGGCGCTTGCATATAAATTTGGCGGTATATGGACAGTATTTCTTCGGTTGCATCCAACAATGATTGAAAAAGCAGGGGATGCAATGTATAGTGAGTATATATTAAACGCAACGGATTATGATGATATGCAGGAATTACTGTCAGGTTCTGATATATTGATATCGGATTATTCCAGTGTCATCAGTGAATTTGCACTTACGGGGAAACCGATATTGTTATTTGCTACAGATGTATATGAATATGCGGTAGAAAGGGATTTTTACGTAGACTATTTTACGCTGCCTTTTCCAATTGCTAAAGATAACACTGAGCTGGTACGAAATATCAATGAATTCGATTATGAGGTTTACCAAAAGGATGTAGCAGAGTATCTCAAGAGTGTTGGAATGGCGGATCAAGGTTATGCTTCTAAAAGAGTAGTAAAATACATAGAAGATCGGATGTATCATAGAAATTCTTGCAAGGAGGAAATTAGGTGAGGTATGGAATTCTTTGTTATTCAAAGCGACCGATGCGGCCTGGGAGCAGAAACATGCTCAATATTGGAGATCCCATTCAAACATATGCTATGAAATATCTTTATAGCTTGATGAATGTGCAGGAGAAGGATTTAATTGAAGTCAGCAGATATCATGCAAGGGATTATGAAGGAGAAGAAGTGGTGCTTCCCTTTAATGCTTTTAATATGATATACAATCAGTTCGGACATCCTTATGGAACGCTTCCGGTATCCTCAAAGATCATACCTGTGTTTATAAGCTTTCATCTTCATACTCGGCATTTTAATGAGGATATTTTAATTGATTTTATGGCCAATCAGCCAATTGGCTGCCGGGATGAAGAGACAATGAAAAATATGCAAAATCACGGTATTCAGGCATACTTAACAGGCTGTGTGACAGCTTTATTACCCCGAAGAGATGATGAGTGCAAGGGAACAAAAACATTCTTCGTGGATGTGCCGGGGAATCTTATGGAATTTATCCCGAAGCATCTGTTAGAGGGAGCGGAGTTCGTTGAGCATCAGATTCCCTTTGAAAGAACATCTGACAATGAGACTATGGCGGAGGATGAATATCAAAGGTTTTATCAGCTGGGTATATCGCAATTACAAAAATATAGGGACGAAGCGGCTTTAGTGGTAACTTCAAGACTACATGCTGCATCCCCGTGTATGGCTATGGGAATCCCGGTTATATTGGTAGCAGACAATTTTGATGGAAGGTTCGCCTGGCTGGATAAATTCTTGCCGCTTTATACACCGGAACAGTTCGGTAAAATCGACTGGAATCCAACTGTGGTTGATTACGAAGAAGAAAAGAATAGGATGATAGACATTATCCTCAGACAAATTCGCAATAAATATCAGCAGGTTATAGATACCAGGTTTATAGATGGTTTTTATGGTAAGCGACGAAGAAATATATATAATAAGGGCTATCTTGATGAAATCCGTAACCTTCCTTTATATAAAGAAAAAAAAGTGAAATATGCAGTTTGGGGTGTGATTGCTCAGGCACAGGCGTTGATTCATGCCATCGATGACGGCTATCCGAATTGGGAGTTGAGGGCTGTTATTGACAAATCTGCAAATGGAGCTTTTGAAGGAATTGAAATTCAACATCCATCGAGTATTGTACAATTGGATTCTGATATCGTTTATTTTGTTTTACCGGAAGTTGCTCATGATGATGCTAAAGCCCTACTAACAATGTTGGGACGTAAATATGTATTGGTTAGTAAATATCGTATGAAGTATTGTGAATAAGGGTTAGTGCAGGTTGAAGTGTAACAAAAAACTGTGGAAGGAAGAATGTTTCTCTGTACGATCAGAGGAGAGCATCGGTGGGAATAGTGTTTGATATAAATAATGAACTAGACATACTAATAAAGAAGTATAAACTAGATTATGATGAAAATAAATATAATAATTTGGTTAAAACGATACTTGCGGATGCAATACCGAAGAAATCATCAATAGCTTTTTTGGGAGTAGGTGATCATACAAGCGAGATTATCTCACTTCTTAATAATGAATATAAAATTGTTTCGATTTTTGATAAGCACTTATTTCAATTAAAACTTGACGGTGTGGACAGTTCGTATTATGAACAGACTGAAATACCACTTTTACATTCTTCCGAAATAAATAATTCCAAATTTGATGTGCTGATTATTAGTTCATTCCGCTATCGGCAAGATATGAAAAACGAGATAGAATCAAAATATCCCTTACATACCTATAAAGTTATTGATATCTATGAAAATCTGGCCGAGAGAGGCTATTATTTTGACCATCCCTTTTTTTTATATAAATACAGCCCATATTTACAAGTTATAGAAGCGCGGTTAAACTATGAATCCGAGAGGGATATCCTAAAAAAATCAAAATTTTGTATTGAACTCATAAAATTATATCTTTATATAAAGGATTTTGCCAGTTTAAAAAAGCTGATTGAGTCACCGCAGGTTTCAGAATTTGAAATTTACTCCAAACTAAACAAGTTTATGTCAGAGGTGGATCATCTGCTTCAAGATATTGCAGAAAGAATGAAGCGGAGAAAGCATAATGATATAATAATTTCGTGGAATGATCAAATTCCATACGAAGAATTGACTAATTTTAGTTATTTAAAAACTCTAGCAGAGGAAAATCTATCATTTATTAATGCATTTTCAGTTGTACCATCAACTACCTCAGCTTTTCATACGATGTTTAGTAAAGTTTATTTTTTAGATAATAGTATTGAACGTGATGATACGAAGAAAGGCTGTGTTATCTCGTCTCTAGAAGATCAGGGATATCACTTCAAATACATTGGTATCAAGAAAAATATAACAGAAGATTTTAAAAATCGAAATTATGATTTTGAACTCTCCAGCTTGGAAAATGCGTCAACAACTCGTTATTGGAATGCGTTACAGAGTATTCTATTACTGGATAAGCCTGTTTGCATAGTGATACATGCAGTTGTAGAAACTCATCTGCCTTATTTATCGCCATACCTTACTAAACCAATAAGGGATTTGCGGCCATTTAAAGATGATTTTAATACAAGAGAGCTTAAACAGCAGAAAGAGCTGTCTGCCAGGTACTGGAGTGAGCAGCTGGCTTTTTACGATTCTTTTTTCAAAGTGTATGATTCTACAAGAATATTTATGAGTGATCATGGCATTTGGTATAAAGAGGAGGATAGACGGTATAATGACTACGCCAACCATATTTTCTTTATTATAGCCGGTAAAAACAAAAAACCTCAAATGTGTGATGGGATGTTTAGTTTATATAATTTCGATAAGGTGCTGCAATTTATAATAAGGAATACGGAAGAGAATTTTTCTGAAATATTCAGCAATGAAGTTTTGCTTCAAGATGTGGATATTTATGCCTTTAGTAAGCTCCAATACTTAAATGAAACCAATATGGATACAGCTATGTCCTATCGTTGTGCAAGGGGAAAGAAAGACAAATACATATTATTACGGAATGGAAAGGAGATATATTATCTATTACCTAACGAATCCAATAATAGGATCGGCGAGGCGGAATTTCAAGATAGAATTTCCGAACTAAAAAAGATGGCTGGAGATAGATTTGTGAATTTACAAAGTTCCAATAAATATGAATATGTACGTGAGTTATATGAAAAAGGTAAAGTAGAAAAACATTGAGAGGTAAATCATGAATAGAAAGCTTATAGATAAGAACAATTATGGGGTTCTTTACTGGATTACAGGATTGCCGGGAGCAGGTAAAACTACCATCGGAAACGCTTTGTATTATTATTTGAAGAAGATAGAAGATAATGTTGTAATATTAGATGGTGATATTTTAAAAGAAATTGTAGGAAGTAACCTGGGATATTCTGCTGACGAAAGACATGAGCGGGCAATCAGGTACTCTAGGTTATGTAAGGCATTAACAGATCAGGGAATTGATGTGGTTTGCTGTACCGTTGCGATGTTTGAAGACATACGCTTATGGAATAGGGAAAACAATAAGCTATATGTTGAGATTTTTCTTGATGTTCCTTCGGAAGTTTTAGTTAACAGAGACCAAAAAGGTATGTATACGAAACAAAAACAAGGTCTTTTTAAGAACTTACCAGGTATTGATATGGATGTTGAGCTGCCACGTAATCCGGATATAGTCCTAAACACCGACGGATCTATATCGGTTTCTGAATGTGTTAACACTATAATAAATTATGATATTAATTATCAAGCAGTTAATAATCGGGATGTAAAGTATTGGAATGACTTTTATGCAAGCAATCCATCCCTTAACGAAGCGTCATTATTTGCCAAAAGTATTGTGAAATACCTGGAGAAAGGGAAATCACTTATAGATCTAGGTTGCGGCAATGGAAGAGATAGCATATTTTTTTGTGAGATGGGATTGAATGTAACTGCTATTGATGCCTCTTCACAGGCTATAGGTACGCTGGAAAGTAAATGCAAAGAATTAAAGAACCTCTTATGTGTATGTGATGATTTTGTAAAATTGAATGCGCTTTATCAAAAACAGTATCATTACTGTTATAGCAGATTTAGTATACATGCAATTAATGACAGCCAGCAGAAGGAATTAATTAAAAATGTAGCAAGTGCTTTAAAAGATAACGGTCTGTTTTTTATAGAAGTAAGAAGCATACATGATGAACTTTACGGACAAGGACAATGTGTTGCAAGAAATGCATTTATATTCAATGACCATTATCGTCGTTTTATTGTAAAAAATGAATTAGAAGCAGAGCTAAATAAAGTAGGACTAAATATAATCTATTCGGAGGAAGCGACTGGTTTCGCTCCATTTGAAAATGCAGATCCAATGATAATAAGAGTTGTTGCACAAAAATCATCTTCTTAGAATAGAGCGGAGTCTTTAATAGACGGTAATCAACTCCGATATTGTAAGTATGGATTAGGAGACCAATTATGCAAAGAATTATTGATAAAAATCATATTAAAGTGCGAACTGCTAATATGCTGCATGTTATTAAGCCGGAAGAAGTTACAAGAGAAAATATTGAAAAAATATTTATGGATTTTCCGGAAGATTGTATTTATTGCGTTGACGATAATCTGAAATATCTTGGAGTAATAACATTAGGGGCATGGTCTAGAAGCATAGAAGTTAAAAATGAAGATTGGATAAACTATAATAGCAAAAAAATCATCGAAGGCGGTACTTCAGGGCATAGTATCAATGAGGCACATGACATTTTTACTTCATTTAATAAAGTAAACAGAGTGCCTGTTCTTAATGAATATCACCAGATTGTATATGAATATTATTATGATTCGGAGCAACTGGAGAATGACGCTAAATTGCAATTACTTTGGAATGAATTGCAAATAGTTCCTAATTTACGCCTTAATAATTATTTGATGGCAAATCATTTTGATAATGTTTT
The DNA here is from genome assembly GCF_050433395.1 of Anaerotaenia torta. Classification (NCBI taxonomy): domain Bacteria; kingdom Bacillati; phylum Bacillota; class Clostridia; order Lachnospirales; family Lachnospiraceae; genus Anaerotaenia; species Anaerotaenia torta. Next base: position 186,385 of record NZ_JBNPXH010000005.1, on the reverse strand, counting down.
ATTTGTGGGTAAATCTTCGTTGCTTTATAGTATATATTGTTTTTTTAATTCGCAAGGTGATGCAAAATGCTTTATTGGTGATACAAATGAATGGGAGTGTAAGGAGATCCTTCCTACACGATCCCTGATAATTTCGGAAAATCGTTTTATTAAGGTTGATTTGGAGGACAATAAAATAATTCGATTATCAGAATTTATTCGTGATTTATATAAGATATATAAGTACCTTCATGTGGAAGATGTGTTTAAGAAAAGAGGTTTGTTTTCTGTATATGCACGTGTACCTAATAAATTTGCAAAAGAAGAGGGGCTTATTTACACAACTGAAGAAAGGGAGCGTATCATCAAGGGTATTACTATAGCTGATGTAGTAAATAATATTGAATTATATGAAGATTTTACTGAGGACATTTACGGAGAATATTATCACCCGGATTACGTATCTGCTTTGTCAAAAATTCCGCCGGTCATAAAGAAATGGGGTAAATACATACATTCCGATATTAGTAGTGATTATGTAAATGTGTTCAGCGGTCAAAGAAAAACATGTGACCAGCCAGTAGTATATCATAATAAAATACATGTTTTTGGAACATGCTATGCATTTGGATATGCTGTAGAAGATGCACACACTATATGTAGTTTTTTACAACGCTTGATAAATGAGGAGTATAAAGATACGTTATGTGTTTGTAATTATGGTGTGCAAGGCATCGCCGAGAATGTATTCGATAATATGTGGAATACGGAGTATAGAAAGGGTGATTTGGCAGTCTATGCCTCTGGAAGTTCTCAAAGGGTGATTAATACCATTGCACATTGCGGGGGAAGTATAATTGATTTTACACCCCTATATGAATCACGCCCTAAAAATTGTTTTTTTAATTTGCCTGGGCACTGTAACCATATCATGAATAAAAAAATGGCTGAATATTTGTTTGTTGAAGTTGTACAAAAGTATCTGAGGGATATTAATTCTGTGGATAAGGAGAGCAATTATTTCGACAATGAGAAAGTGTTTTTTTCAACGGCAACGAATGAATATCTGGAAAATGAGAGCGAACTGAAATTATATTTATCATTATTGGAAAAGTATAGAATAGATGATAAGAGGAAACGGCTTGGTGCAATTGTTATGAATTGTAACCCTTTCACTAAGGGGCATAAATATTTAATCGCAACCTCTGCTAAGAAGGTTGATTATCTCTATATTTTTGTTGTAGAGGAAGACAAGTCGTTTTTCCCGTTTAAGGATCGCTTTAAACTGGTTAAGGAAGGAACAAAGGACATACCGAATGTTATTGTAGTTCCCAGCGGAAAACTGATTATATCAGCATTAACTTTTCCGGGTTATTTTGTTAAGGATAATCCGGGAGAGGTCAAGATTGATACCTCAACGGATATTGAGATATTTTCAAAATATATTGCACCGGCACTGAATATAAAGATCCGCTTTGTAGGAGAAGAACCTTTCGATATTGTGACCAGGCAGTACAACGAATCGATGAAATCCATCCTGCCGCAGTATGATATAGAGTTCTCTGAAATACCGCGCCATACCGTAAATGAAAATGTGGTTGTCAGTGCATCGCTGGTGAGAAAATACTTGAAAGAAAAGGAATTCGATAAAATAAAAGACCTAGTGCCGGAAACCACATATCAGTATCTGGCGGAAAAGTTTTTCGATAATAAAAGTCGGTAATGGAATAAACCTGGCATAGGCGTTGGAGGAAGGAGAAGAAGCATGGCTGAGATTAGCATCATTATACCGGTTTATAATGGTTCCGGACGTATGTTCCATTGTATGAATTCCCTGATGGGTCAGACCATCGGGCGGGAGATGCTGGAGATTATCATAGTCAATGACGGCTCCACGGATGATACTCTGGAGAAACTGATGGAATGGGAGCGGCAATATCCGGAGACAATAATGCTGATTAACCTGGAGCAGAATGCCGGTGCGGGTGCAGCAAGGAATGTGGGGCTGAGCTATGCGTCTGGGGAATATATCGGTTTTGTTGACAGTGACGACTATATTGAGGATACAATGTATGAGTCCATGTATCAGAAGATGAAGGAACAGGACTGCGATCTGGTAATATGCCGTTCCAGGAAGCATTTGCCGGAAGAGGGGCAGCAGGCGGCCATGGGGCGCGGAGCAGAAAAGGATCGGCTGGTGCAGGTTGCCGATGATAAAGACAGGGAGGCTTTTCTTCGGCTTGAGGTCAGTGCTTCACCTTGTAACAAGCTTTACCGCAGGTCCATGCTGGAGAAGCATCAGATTCGATTTCCCGAAGGATTTATTTATGAGGATGTGTATTTTATTGAATTGGTGAAGAATTATGCCAACCGGATTTATTTCCTGGAAGAATATTTATATCACTATGTCACCTATAAAAATTCAGTCTCCAATAGCTCCGGTGACGGGAGGAAGCGAATGCATCGGTTTATCATAGAACAGCTGATGCTGGAGGAACTGAAGGGGAGAGGGATATATGAGAAATATCAGAGTTACTATGATCAGGAGTTCATAATTACGTACCTCACCGTGGTCAAGAACTTTATCCGTACCTTTGGGTTTATACCCGCGGATCTGCTGACAGAGATCAATGGGCAGGTGCGGGACAGGTATCCGCAGTATAATGATATTCCTATCGTGAGGCAGCTGACAGAAGCGAAAAGCGAGAACTTTTATAATTATCTGCTTAATGGTCTGGAGCAGGAAGTTAATTCTGCCTATATTGAGAAACTGGCGAGGTTAGCGGTATAGCGGAGCGATTAAAATCTTGAGAGAAAAGGCGGCGAATGGCATGTCAAACCAGCTTCAACAGACATTACAAAATAATGCTATATTAATCGGCTTGATCGATAAAGTCATCTTCTACCTACATACCCAGAATTATGATAAAGCATTGCGCATTTCTGCCGATCTGCTGAAGCGTATGGATGCCGGGATGGGGCGGTTGCAGGCAATTGTCGGTGAGGATCGTTTTTCTGAGCTGGGCGGGATTCTGGAAGAGATATTTATTGCCCAGAACAGCAAGGATTATGTTCTGCAGGCGGACCTCTATGAGCTGCAGCTGCGCAGATACTTTATCCAGCTTCAGGAGGATATTATTGCCTCGGATGGGTTTGGCTATGATGAGGAATTATTTGAGAATAACAGGGCGGTAATCAACCAGGCGGATCATGAGCTTTGTGAGCTGATCTACCGGGGAGAATCGCCTTTTTCGCTGGCACGGCAGGGATATGAGGCGGAATTCTCTTCTTCCGGTCTGATGACGGTGGCACTGACGGATCAGGTTGGGAGATACTATCTGCACAGCAACAGCAGGGCGGGACAGGAAGCTTTTACACTGGCGCATTCCTGGTATCACGAGGAGGTTACCTGCTATATCGTATATGGCTTCGGTATGGGTTATCATATTAAAGAGCTGATGCAGCTGGACAGCAGTATTCAGATTGAGGTCTACGAAGCGGATATCCATATCCTGAAGCTGGCAGCAGCCCATACAGCGTTGGGCAGCATGATGAACCATCCAACGGTACGGGTAATTTATGATCCCAGGCATATGCATATGCTGAAGCGCCTGGAAAGATTGAAGGATGAGGAACGCTTTGTCATTCACTATCCCTCGCTGCGGAATGTACACGATCAGAATATAAAGGAGAAGCTGGAAAACTATTTTATACAATACAGCTCTATTATGAACCAGAAGAAGCTGTTGGACAGCAATTTTCAAGAAAATATTCTGCATTATGATGGTTTTGCTGCAGAATTAAAAGATCATTTTCAAAATAAAGATCTTTATATTATTGCCGCCGGACCGTCTCTGGATAAGAATTTTCAATTGCTGAAGAAGGTGGACAGGAACAAGGGAATCATTCTGGCTGCCGGCACGGTGTATCGTAAGCTGCTGACAGCGGGCATCCAGCCGGATTATTTTATCGTAACGGACGCCAATGAACGGATATACAGACAGATTGCCGGACTGGAAGAGAAGGAGATTCCCATGCTGTTCCTATCCACTGCCTATAAAGGCTTTGCACGGAATTACCATGGAAAGAAATATCTGATTTTGCAGCGGGATTATGAGAAATCAGAATCCTATGCAGAGGAACACCATACGATGCTGAACAGTACCGGAGGATCTGTGAGTACCACAGCGCTGGATCTTGGCATAGCCTTGGGCAGCCGCCGGATCATATTCCTCGGACTGGACCTGGCATATACGGATGATTACCGGCATGCTTCCGACACCTCCTCAAGGAAATTGACTTATTCCCCGGATCTGAGGAGAGTGGAGGATATCAACGGCAATATGGTGTACACCGGAAGGAGCCTGGATATGTACCGGCAATGGATTGAGAACCGGATCAGTAATGTGAAGGGGATTGAATTCATTGATGCAACGGAGGGCGGTGCCAGAATTACCGGAATGAAATGCCGGACAATGGAGGAATGTATTCACTGCTATAATACTATTACTGTGTCGGAGGCTTGTCGGGGATGATTATTCAGCATAATATGGCGGCATTATTTGCAAATAGACAGCTGGGCGTGAATAATAAGAGCAAAGCGCAGGCGGCGGAGCGCCTGGGAAGCGGTTATAAGATTAATAGAGCGGCGGATAATGCGGCGGGTCTGACCATTTCGGAAGAGATGCGTGCTCAGGTCAGAGGGCTGGAGCGCGCCGCCCAGAATGTACAGGAAGGGATTAATTTCTGCCAGGTGGCAGACGGTGCTTTGAACGAGGTTCACAGTATTCTGGGCAGGCTTCGGGAATTAGCCGTACAGGCATCCAATGACACCAATACATCAACGGACCGCGGCATGATTAATGAAGAGGTGAAGCAGCTGAAGAAGGAGATTAACTCCATCAGCCGCAATACCGAATACAATACATATCATATTTTCAGCAGGTCTTATGAGCTGACTTTTGGCGGGGAACCCCTTGTGGTGGGGATTTTTGATGCCAACGATGGAGACCCGGCGGATCCGGACTCCTATGGGGGCATTATAGTAAATGGAAGTACCAGAGTGGCATGGTCAGAGATTGACCCGGATATGACCTACCTGGATTCGGCTACCGGTGTGACAATGTTTAGGGAAGGCCGTTATCAGTATGACACCGGCTCGTGTATTCTGACTATTGAGTGCGAAGAGGGAAGCAAGCCTCCTGCAATTAAAGCGGAAATTCCGGTGAAGGCCTCGGCAGCAGGAATATTCCTGGCTGGAACAGAGATTTCCTGGGCCGATATATTGGATGAAGAAAATAAGCCGATTTCTGCGACGGGCCCGGTCAAGCCGGGGATTTATCGTTTTGCTTATGGCGGCATGGAGGTCAGCTTTACGGTTCCGGAAGGGGATACCCTGGAGGATGTGATCGATGGAATTACCAATGGGAATCAGCGATTGGGACGAAAGTACACCAATGTATATAACGGATATTATAGGGCACAGGCCGTGGATATCACAGATACCGGAAGCAGGATGCGAATCACCAATTCTATGTTTCCCCAGATTAAGAACCATGAGGATTTGGATTTTAAGCTGCGGGCGGACACGACAGGAATCTGGGTGCTGGACTCAGGAGGCGATGAGGTATCGGGTTCTAAGAAGTCCTGGGCTGATCTGGGTATTAACAGATGGGATTCTCAGAACGATATTTCAGGCAATCGAACATATCAGTATCGTTTTGAAAACGATGATTATAAGGTGGTATTTGACTTTACCCTCCTGAGGGAAACCAGCCTGGATTCGGTGATTTCCGGTATTAATCATGCGGCTGTCCGGGACACGGATATTACGGCATCCAATGAGACAAAGTATACATTTGCCGCCGCACCGGGCAGCGGGCTGGTGTCCGGGACATTGGTAAGTACCAATAATCGGCTTACCATATATGAAGAAGCGGCCCTGGGAAGAGATTTTGACAGCAGGGCGCAGGGTTTTGGGGAGGCGGCATTGATTTATGATTCCGCGGCAAATCAATTTGCAGTCAGCTGGAACAGCACAGAGGGGACTCCCCTGCTGACCTATACCTCCGTCAGCTTATCCCCGGCAGATTCAATCCGGGCGAATGCCGATGAATATATCCAGTATCTGACCGCCAGAAAGATACAGTCGCTGCTATCCGGGGAAGACTTTTCGGATAAAACCTTGACACAAATCCTGGGTGCGGGGAAGATTACCGACGCCGGTTATATGGACGGTACGGTTACGATTGATAAGGGTGCTATGAATACAACCAGGGACATAAGCAACGGAACTTATCCCACGGCGCGGATTGATTTCTCGGGCTTGGGTTCAGATTATGACTTGTATGATTTGCTGGGAACCGGCTTTAATTCTACCTGTAAGACCTGCAATAACCATTACAGTGTTATGTTTGTCTATGGGGGAACCGACAAGACCACCTCTCAGGGCTACGGCTATACCTTATCTAACGACGGGAACGAGAATTACAGCCTCCAGATCGATTTGAAATCTGTGGCGGAAAAAGGGATTGCGACAGGTGCGGATTTTGCCGGAGCCCTGGTCGATATTATGCGGGAAAGCGGATATGATTTTCATTTTACCCAGTATGCATCCCAGGGCAGTACTCTGTACATCTGCGATAACCGCCCCCAGAATACGGGTACCATGGATGCTACTTTTGATACAAAGCCTTATGAGGTTGACAAAGCTACAATCAATATGACCTTGAAGAATACGGCGGACAACCGCAATATGAGGCTGCAGTTTGAGTATGACATCTCTCAGAGCCTGGAAACCTCCGCGATTGTAAAGATGGAGGAGGACCCGTCGGGGGAATGGGTACAGGATACCGATGGGTATAAGAAATATGTATATTCGGATTATTATGACGGGAGTGGAGGCTTCAAGCCGGGGATTACAGAAGAGCCGCCCAGATATAATATTTCTATAACCAACACCATATCCTCCTGGGAAGCTTACTATGACAGCATGATGAATGATATCGCATCCGGGTCCAAGCTGGAGCTGGAGGCGACAGATTATGCCTATGCCAATTATGCGGCCAATGAGAACCCGAATTCCGCGGTAGTATCCACCTTTGATTTCAGAATAGAGGAGAAGCTGGGCTTCTGGATTCAGGCGGGTGCCAATAAAGATGATGGAATGGCCATGACCTGGGAGGGGTTTAATACTTATTCCCTAGGAATAGGATCGAGCGGGGCCTCTACCAGGGAAGCGGCATCGGAATTGATCCTTGATGCGGAAAAGGCATCCGGAAAGATCAGCCGGCTGCGCAGCCATTTTGGTGCTTATGCCAACCGAATGGAGCACATGTATAACATTGCACAGAATACCTCGGAGAATCTTCAGTATGCGGAGTCTCGAATCCGGGATACAGAAATGGCAGAAGAGATGGTACGCTTTTCTAAAAGCGATATTCTGGCTCAGGCCGCCCAGGCGATGCTGGTTCAGGCAAATCAGTCCGTCAGAGGAGTAACTGCGTTGCTGCAATAAATTAAGACCCATAGAAATGAAGAAATCGGCTTCACCGGGAAAAGGTGCAATTAAAAATTTTGGTGTGCTCGATTCTGTTGCAGAGACGGAGAAATTCGGGGGAATGAGTGAGCTCAAACTGGAGATAGGAAGCGGAAGTGTGATTTGCATGGCGAATGACCTGCTGCCCATTGACCGGAAGAACTGGTATATACCAATCTGGACCATCTAATTTCCCATAAATAAAGCATTAAGAATTCTCTGTGGTTTGCCGATAATACATGCAGGAGAAAGAACTGAATCCGTATCGAAGTCATTCTTTGGCGGGTATACAGATCACATGGAGGTGCATAATGAAGAAGATGATATTTAATTTAAAGCTATTATTACTGCCTGTTCTGATCGTTGCGGCATTGCTGGCTCTGCCGGGCGGGAATGTCTTTGCGGCATCGGCGGTGCAGGTAGTTGCCGTATCCTATACGGATGAAAGCATTCTGGTATTGAATAACGGCAATTCCAAGATATACTATGCCACTGAGCTGGATGCTTCCAAAAATAAATGGGAGGTGCTTCCTACGCGGCCTGCTTCCAGTGCCCCGGCCGGCATAGACAGGATATCGGTCATTGATATCTCCTGGCTGTCATCCAATACGGAGAATATCATAAAGATTAAGGGAGATGGGGATGATGCGGTCCAGGCCCGTGTTATTGTGAAGGCCAGGCCGTCGAAGCTGGCGGTATCCATTAACTACAGCGATCTGGAGACCCTGGCAGACGAAGACAGGATTGGAAGCCTCCTTAATATTATGGCGACAGAGGGTACCGGTGTTGAGCCGCTGACCTTTGATGAGCTGCAGTGGAGCAAGGGTGATTCGGAGCGGTGGCTGTCCACGGAGCTTCTGACAAAGAGATTGCTGGAGAGCTATCTGGTCAAAGGTGTGGATCTTTATTTCCGCATCGCGCCAAAGGATGATGTTGCCAAAGCGGGAGCTCTTGATCTGTCTAGTGCTGCGTCAATGTTTGCCTATACCAATCCGGTATTCCATATTGAAACAGATACTAATAATGATGGTATGATCGATAGCATCAGCAATCACAATGCAAATAGCATAACCTTCAGCGCATATCCTGACGGAACCAACGGAAGACGCGCCAGCAATGCGGTAAAGCTTAAGATTGCCAAGCAGACGGCGCTTCCCGTTATTGGTGTGGATGGCTCCAAATTCAAGATAAATATCAAGTATGGACAGGAGTATCGGGTAACGGTGGGCGCTATAACCACCAACTGGACTAAAGTAACTGACCGGCAGATTAAGACCCTCACTCTGTCAGCCATATTGAAGGGGATCGGAACCTATGATGGACTGACGGCGGCTAGCGCCTTCCCGGATATGAAAGTTGAGATAAGGGGATATGCAACCGCTAAGGCGGCGGCAACGAAGATCACGGAGACGAAGCTGACCGCCCAGCGGAAGGTGACCGGAGCGATAAAGGAAGAGGAGGCACCCGCTTCCGCGGCCAGTGATGATCCCAATATCTATATAAGCTACAACGGAACAAAGAATATTAATGTGACCATTCCTTCCGCTTCCGCCGGCCAGCCTTATGAATATACCGTGGTAAAGAAGGATGCCATATTTGATATTAATAAAGCGGCATGGACCAGCATAAGCAAGAGTGCGACGGTGAAGATTACTTCCAGTAAGGCTGTGGATTACGGTACGCTCTACATAAGAAAGAAGGAGATTAAGTATAAGGCGAAGACCTCTTCCAGTGAAGCAATTGCTTTCCAGATGGCGTCTACCTATGTGACCTTCCCGATAAGGTATCCTTCTGTTCCCGAAGTGGACAAAACCACCCTTGAATTCGTAAAGAACTATTCAAATGAAAGTGATGTTACCTTTACAGTGAAGTTGAATAGTGCGGGTAAGCAGCCTTTTGAAACAAAGCTGAAGGCAATCCGCCTTGGAACAAGAGAGGTACCGGTGAGCAGTGCGGAAGTAACTCCGGCAATTCCGGATGGAACCCTTCCGGATGCTTCACAGGAGTACACAATGAAGATTATTCTCAACAAAACCGAGCTGGAAAAGATGCCGAACTGCACAGCCAAGGCTCTCAGCATTTATTATGAGAACGGAACGGTGGATAAGACCTCTGTAAGGCTGACCATAAAGAGCCCTACGGCAGCGATGGGCCTGACGGTTACTCTCGCACCGGGAACAGCACCGGGAACAACTGCTCCGTCAGTGGTGAATGCCCCTGGGACGGATAATACTTTTGTATATAAGATCAGTGCGGATGAGGTTAAGGGAGTGAACACGGAAGATGTCTTAACGGACGGTATAAGCTTTACCTCAGGAGCGGATATTACAATCACTGCCGACAGCTATATTACAATATATGAGATTAATAGTACAACGAAGAAGGTTGTGAAATATAAATCCGTTAAGGTGACTGCAGACAAGATAGCGCCGTAGCCTCAGTTATTTAAAGAGTATCTTGCTGGCGCTTGCCGTGGCGGCACAGGGTTGAATGATATAAGATAAGAACATAAGAATAAAGTATTTGCAGATTGTATCAGAAGGCCTGCGGCCGTATGGATCTCCCCCTGCCCGTGATTGAAATGACATGGCGGGAGGCCCTGTGACCGCAGGCTTTGCATAAATTTATGATTCTGCAGGAAAGCATCGGAGGAGGCAGTTATGATTACCATCAGCGTTTGCATGATTGTGAAGGATGAGGAACGGGTTCTGGCAAGATGCCTGGATTCTCTTAAAGGTTTGGCGGATGAAATCATTATTGTAGACACGGGTTCTTCTGATTCTACGAAACAGATTGCATCAGGCTATACGGATAAAATATATGATTTCAAGTGGATCCACGATTTTTCCGCGGCCAGGAACTTTTCCTTCTCCAAGGCAGCCATGGACTATATCTATGTGGCCGATGCGGATGAGGTGATTGATGAGGAGAACCGGCAGCGCTTTCTCAGGCTGAAGCAGGGACTGCTGCCTGAGATTGAAATTGTTCAGATGAAATACGCCAATCAGCTGGCCTATAATACCACCTATAATTTTGATGAAGAATACCGGCCCAAGCTGTATAAACGCCTCCGGACCTTTCAATGGGCGGAGCCGGTCCATGAGAATGTGAAGCTGGAGCCGGTGATCTATGACAGTGACATTGTGATCCGGCATATGCCCCAATCCAATCATGCGGGAAGGGATTTTAAGACCTTTCAAAATACAATCCGGCGGGACGGAGGACTTTCTCCAAAGCTGTACGGCATGTATGCCAGAGAGCTTTCCATTGCCGGAGAAGCCAAAGATTTTGAGGAAGCCTATGAGTATTTTCATGGCTTTGCCCAGAAGGAGGAGTGCAGCGAGGGGGAACGCAAGATTTATGAATGCATCCTGGCCAGATGCTGCCGCCTGCGAGGGGATGTTCCCGGCTTCATGAAATACTGCCTGCATAATATGGCGGACGGCAGAGCCAGCGCCGAAGTCTGCTATGAGCTGGGGGAATACTATAAGGAACTGGGAGATTACAGGGAGGCTACCATTTGGTTTTATAATGCCGCCTATGAGACGGAATGTGAGTTGAACATCCATTACGCAGGAGACTATCCTCTGAAGCAGCTGGCCGACTGTTATGGGAAATTAGGCAACCGGGAACAGGAGGACGCCTTCCGTATCCTGTCCGAGGAGTGGAGTCAGGAAGGAAAGAAATAAAAAGCAGGTCATCTTGATAATTTGTGTTTCCTGTGGCATAATAGGATTGTAATTTCTGGTAACGAGGTTGAGTGGAAGATATAAGGAGGGGATCATATGATCTATATCTTGATTGTACTAATGATTGCCATTGGAGATTATCTAATCAAGGATTACATTGAGAAACATAAGGAATTGGGAGGCCGCCAGGAGATATTGGGAGGACGGGTCATCCTTCGCAGACACCACAATGAGGGAGCCTTTTTGAACTTCATGAATGAGAACAAGGAGATATTGAAGATTATCTCCGGTACCCTGCTGACCCTGTTTTCCCTGATCTTTTTACTTCTGCTTCCCAGAAAGGGCAAGAAGATGCTGAAGCTGGGGCTGGCATTGGCTCTGGGGGGCTCCATCAGCAATGTTACAGATCGGATGAAACGCGGTTATGTGGTGGATTATTTCAGCTTTAATTGCAAAAAGCTGAAGAATATCATATTCAACTTATCGGATATGGCCATATTCCTGGGATCCGCTCTGACGCTGCTATCCACCCTGTTTTCATCCGAAAGCGATGCTGATTAACAGCAAGCGGAGAGATTTTATAGCTTCAATTAAGTGATAGCTCTGGGTTACAGTTCGAATCCCTATAGGCCGAACTGTAACTCAATTTATTATAGAACCTTTAATATAAAGAAAATAACATTGCAGGCCGGAGGGCGTAGTGCTTCGGAAAGGCTTGCATTTTACAATAAAAAGGATTATGGTTAGGTTGTACACAATTTAATCACAGAATTTTAAGAACAATTTTATTGATTTATGGAAAAACTATCAGTATAATGAGGTATAGCTCTATGAACAGGAGGATTTCATGGATAACGATAATAAACCAAATAAAAATGGCTCTCCGAATAAGATGGCCATTATCATCACCCTTATATCCGCTTTGGTTATATGGTATCTGTTCTGGACCCTATCGGAGCAGATTAAGGACAGCACCAATAAGGAGATCACCTATAGTGAATTTCTGCAGATGCTGGACCGGGACGAGATAGAAAAGGTGGTCTTCAAGACGAACAACACCATAGCCATTATTCCCAAGGGACAGACCGGCGGAGCATTGGATATAACATATTATACAGGTTACATTTATAATCCGGATACGATGAAGGCTCTGGACGAAGCCCATGTTGTCTACACGGCAGAGGTAAGTGACAACAGCGGCTCTATTATTGCCATGATCCTGTCTTATGTCGTTCCCTTTATTGCTATTTATGTTGTAATGTGGTTCTTGTTCCGAACCATTTCAAAGAACAGCGGCGGAGTCATGGGCGTCGGAAAAAGTAATGCCAAGGTCTATGTGGAGAAGCAGACGGGTGTAACCTTTAAGGATGTGGCCGGACAGGAGGAAGCGAAGGAATCGGTTACGGAGATCGTGGACTTTCTTCACAATCCCGCCAAATACACCAGAATTGGTGCAAAGCTGCCCAAGGGAGCCCTGCTGGTAGGACCTCCCGGAACCGGTAAGACCCTGCTGGCCAAAGCGGTGGCCGGAGAAGCAAAGGTACCCTTCTTCTCTCTGTCCGGTTCGGATTTTGTGGAAATGTTTGTCGGAGTCGGTGCTTCGCGAGTCAGGGATTTATTCAAACAGGCCCAGCAGACCGCTCCCTGTATTATTTTCATTGATGAGATAGATGCCATCGGTAAGAGCCGGGATTCCCACTACGGCGGAGGGAATGATGAGCGGGAGCAGACGCTGAACCAGCTGCTGGCCAATATGGATGGATTTGATTCCTCCAAGGGTCTGGTTGTCCTGGGTGCGACGAACCGTCCCGAGGTACTGGATAAAGCACTGCTGCGTCCGGGCCGTTTTGACCGGAGGATTATTGTGGATAAGCCGGATCTGAAAGGCCGTGTGGATATCCTCAAGGTTCATGCCAAGAATGTATTGATGCATGATTCCGTGGATCTGGAGGCCATTGCCAAGGCCACTTCCGGTGCGGTAGGCTCCGACCTGGCCAATATGATCAACGAGGCCGCCATTCTTGCGGTAAAGCAGGGCAGAACCGTGGTGACCCAGGAGGATTTGTTTGAATCCGTCGAAGTAGTAATTGCCGGTAAGGAGAAGAAGGATCGTATTCTCAGCAAGGAAGAGAAGAAGATTGTGGCATATCATGAGGTGGGCCACGCATTGGTGACAGCATTGGAGAAGAATGCGGAGCCGGTCCAGAAGATCACCATTGTTCCCAGAACCATGGGTTCCCTGGGTTATGTGATGCAGGTGCCGGAGGAAGAGAAATATCTCATGAGCAAGGATGAGATACTGACCCGTATCGTCACTCTTTACGGAGGCCGTGCCGCTGAGAAGCTGGTATTCGATTCCATCACCACCGGTGCATCCAATGATATTGAGAAGGCAACCTCCCTGGCAAGAGCCATGGTTACCCAGTACGGTATGTCGGATAAATTCGGCCTAATGGGACTGGAGTCCATCGAGAGCCGTTATCTGGACGGCAGAGCGGTGATGAACTGCGGAGAAGAGACTGCCGGCGAGATAGATAAGGAAGTGATGCAGATACTGAAGAATTGCTATAACAGGGCGGAAGAGCTTCTGGCAGGCAATCGGGAAGTGCTGGATCGGATTGCGGAATATCTCATCACCAAGGAGACTATTACCGGAGATGAATTTATGAGGATCTACAATGAAGTGAAGGAAGGTTCCGGGGAAACGGAGCAAACAGAATAAAATCAGTGCAAAAAGGCGGCGGTTCAAAAGGAACCGCCGCCTTTTTGCGTGCGGAAGTGAGTTTTCGGAAAATGAAGTAAAAATTGAAATAAAACAGTTGACTTTTTCAGAAAATAATTATAGTATTATATTATAGTTTAGATTATATTAAAATAATTTAATAATAACTAATATAATGAAAATCGGTTCAAACTGGTTGATGAAGAGATGAGATTAGAAGGAGAATGTACATGACAGAATACAACTTTAAGCAAACAGAATACAATAAACCTTTCGTGCTTAACCGGGCAGATCCTTATGTTTATAAACAGGAAGACGGACATTACTATTTTACGGCATCCGTACCGGACTATGACAAAATTATTTTAAGAAAGTCTAAAACTATCATGGGCCTGGGAGATGCCGAGGAAGTAACGATATGGAATAAGCATGAGAACGGGGAGATGAGCCAGCACATCTGGGCTCCTGAGCTTCATTATTTAGATCATTGCTGGTATATTTATTTTGCGGCGGGCCGGAAGGAAAATAAGTGGAGAATCAGGCCCTATGTACTTCGATGTAAGGATAAGGATCCCCTTACGGGAACCTGGGTGGAGCTGGGGAAGATGCAGTGTGCGGATAAGGATGAATTTTCTTTTCGTGCCTTTTCTCTGGATGCCACCGTGTTTGAGAGTAAGGGAAGGAACTATTATATATGGGCGGAGAAGGTTGGAACGGGGAAGATGATATCCAATCTTTACATCGCCAGGATGGAGAGCCCCAGTAAATTGGAGACGGTTCAGGTGCTTCTTACCACTCCGGATTATGACTGGGAGAGGAAGGAATATTGGGTGAATGAAGGCCCCGCCGTCTTAAAGCATGACGGCAGGATATTCCTCACCTTTTCTGCCAGTGCCACAGGGGCCTGTTATTGTACGGGACTGCTGTATGCCGATGAAGCCGACGATCTGCTGGATCCCGAATCATGGACGAAATTGAGATATCCGGTACTGAAAACGGACAAGGAAAAAGGAATTTATGGGCCGGGGCATAACAGCTTTACAAAAAGCGAGGACGGCACAAAGGATATTATGGTTTTTCATGCCCGGCAGTATGATGAAATTACAGGAGATCCCCTGTATGATCCCAACCGCCATGCCATGTTTCTGGAGGTACAGTGGAAGGACGGAATGCCGGTATTTGAATTTCAGAAAACGGTATAGCTTCTGCGGAATAGATGGTTCAAATAGGTGTAAGAGTACACAGAGGGGGGACACATGAAGAGAAGGAAGATGTTATTATTACTGGCTGCCGCCGTACTGCTGGCAGGATGCGGCAGGACAACCGTGATGGAAGAAACGGATAAGGTGACAGAGGACTCGGATCAGAAGCCGGGGGATGGGAAGGATATATCGGAGAGCCCGGGTACAGGAGAAGAGCCGGACAAAACCGAAACGGCAGGAGAAGAAGCTTTAAAAGAACAGGGGCTGGTAATCAATGGGGTAATAATCGATGAGGATATAAAGCTGGTTGCAGATAAGCCGGTAATGTATCCCTTTGTCAATGCATCCGTTCATGATCCTTCCGTGATCCGGGCAGACGGGGCTTACTATGTATTCGGCTCCCATCTGGCCGCGGCAAAGACGGAGGATCTCATGAACTGGACCATGATAGGCTCCGGTGTTAATAAGAGCAATCCCATCATTCATGATGCGTTAGAAGAAATGAAGGAAGCCTTTCAATGGGCGAGAACCAGCACCTTCTGGGCTCCGGATGTAATTCAGCTGGCCGACGGCAGGTATTATATGTATTATTGCACCTGTGAAGGAAGTATGCCTCTTGCCAGCCTCGGAATTGCTGTTTCCGACCATGTGGAGGGTCCCTATGAGGATCTGGGGATTATATTAAAATCCGGAATGGGCCCGGATATGCCCAGTGAGGACGGAGGGACCTATAATGCCAATGTGCAGCCTAATACCATTGATCCGGCCTTGTATTATGATACAGAGGGAAGGCTCTGGATGATGTACGGTTCTTATTCCGGCGGCATTTTCGTGCTGGAGATGGATCCTGATACCGGGTTTCCTCTGGAGAAGGGCTACGGCAAAAAGATATTGGGCGGAAATCATGTGCGCATTGAAGGAGCCTATGTGCTTTATAATCCGGATACGGAATATTACTACATGTTTTTATCCTACGGCGGTTTGGCCTCGGACGGGGGATATAATATCCGCGTGGCCCGCTCCAGAAAGCCGGATGGTCCCTACTATGATGCCAATGATGTGGACATGATACAGGTAAAGGGTGCAAACGGTACCTTCTTTAGCGATAATTCCATTTACAAATATGGAGTGAAGCTCATGGGCGGCTTCCGCTTCGGGTATGTGGAAGGGGAGAGCTCGAAAATCAGAAACGGCTATGTGTCTCCGGGACATAATTCCGCATACTACGATGAGGAGACGGGGAAATATTTTTTGATTTTTCATACCAGATTTGAGCTGAAGGGCGAAGGGCATGAGGTCAGAGTTCACCAGATGTATTTTAATGAAGCCGGGTGGCCTGTGGTATCTCCCTACCGCTATGTGGAAGAGACCAGGGAAATCTATCCGGAAAGTAAAGTGGCGGGTATCTACAAATACATTAACCACGGTAACAGCATTAATAACAAAGTGATTGTATCGGAACTGATTGAATTGAAAACAGATCATACCATTACAGGAGCAGTATCGGGCATATGGGATTACAATGAGGACAGCGGAGTGATAAATCTCAGTATTGACGGCCATGTATATAACGGTATTGCCACCATGCAGTGGGATGAACAGGGAAAGAAGAATGTAATGATATTTACGGCCCTTTCCGATCATGGATTTGCAATATGGGGCAGCGGGCTGAATGCCATAGAATAAATCAAAATTTTACCCTCCGGTCATAGCATCGTTCTTGCGACGATATGGCCGGAGGGTCTTTTTATGCTTCTGAGCTCTCTCTTTGATTTTGGCTATTGTTCTCCTCAAAGGGGCTGTAATGAATGCGGACCTTAATGTCCTGGTTGTAATTGCCGAAATTGCGTCCGAATATGGTCAGGCCGCCCACATGCTCCGCATCCTCCGGAATACAGAATTTGAATCTGATGGTGCTTCTGTAATCCAGATTCAGATTTTTTAAGGATACATCCGAGATCTGAAGGCCGTCAATAAAGGTTCCCGAATGATTAATTACAATTAATTTCAACAGGCCGTACTGATTCCAGTTGGGATACCACCAGTCCGGAGTAAAGATGCCCTTTACGTCTCCGAAATCTCCGGGGCTGGTCCACATACCCAGGCAGACATCGTTTAAATAAAAATAAATATCGGAGGGCCATACATTATTTACGCCGGGAGCTTCCGAGCTGAGCTCGGCGGAGATGGTGATCTGGTCAATCTTCTGGGAAGCCGGAAGAAAATTGGGTATCATATATTCGATATAACCCCTGGTAAACCATAAAATATTGCTGTCAATCCGGCTGGGATGGGCAAAATACCTGGCGTCATCCACTTCTCCGATGAGCTGGGAGGAGGTGGCAAGACCGCAGGTAGGGAATACCTGATAATCGGAATAATGACCTATCTTGATATCTGTCTCGTATATGTTCTTCTTCTGCTCTTCCGAATCCAGCTCTACCAGAATTTTATCAAGATGAACCATACATTTCTTCTGATTACCATGGCCGGAGGATTCGCTCACGATGGTAATAATCCCGCACTCTTCCAACTTTTTTATATGACTTGTCAATGCCCCGTTGGTTATGTTTAAGCTGGTGGCGAGTTCGTTCATATTCATGCCTTTATTCTTCAACAAAAGCTTTACAATGGATATTCTTATCTCGGAACCAAGAGCTTTGAAAATATCCAGGCCTTCGTCAAGTGTCTTTATATGCAACATGCATGGAGCCCTCCTCTAAATAACTAAGTTTATTTAAGTATTGTATAGCAAAACTTTAAATAAATCAATAGTGGGTTTTTTAAATGAGATAATATAGGTAAAATTAAATATGAAAAATATAGCTTGTAGAATATGCACAAAAATATGAAATAATATATTGACTTTATAAAAGATGTTATATATAATAAGAATATAGTTTATAAAACTCTAAAATAATTTAGTCAAAAACATTAAAATTTAAAATACTAAAATATTTTAAGAATCCGGCAGATTATATACAACGTACATAAATAGGGAGGAACTTGACATGAGAAGGAAAGGCTTGTATCGGTTTGCAGCAATCGCGGCGGCGGTAACGCTTCTGGCAGGCAATTTACCGGCAGCAGCGGCCTCGGGCGGTGATAGCGGTATCGTGAATACATCCGCACCTATGGATGCATCCGCGGATATGGAATACACCAACGAGATGATCAGCAATAACTATACGCTGGCGAGCAGGAAATATACCGCGGCTCCCTATGAAGGGGAGGAGATCACCATAGCGGTCAGGGATGCGCTGATCGGTGACAAGAGCAAATTGACCGCGGATAACTACGGATATCCCAATGAAGCGGTCAGCCTGGCGATAGGAGATCGTGTGAAGCTCTTAATTAAAGCTCCTGTTACAGCCAGGTATTGCTTAAGCTTTGATTATCTGTCCTACGATGCGACGGTGCTGCCGGTAGAATTCACCCTCTCCCTGAATGGTGAGATCCCGTTTTATGAAGCAAGAAGGCTCAGCTTTGAAAGCACCTGGGCGGACAAGGGCGTTACCTCCTATGACAGATACGGGAATGAAATTGTCTCCCTTCCCGGCAAGCTGATTCAGTGGGAGAACAAGCCTTTGATGGATACCAGCTACCGTTATTCACAGCCCCTGGAACTGGAACTGAAGGAAGGGGATAATGAGATTGAGCTGACCATTACGGAGGGCAGATTTTTATTGGGGGATTTGTATCTGAAGGGCAGAAGCGCGGAGATCCCTCCCTATAGCACAGCGGGTCAGGAGACTGCGGGACAGAATAATCAGGCGGTAGTCATCGAAGCGGAGGATATGCTTTACCGGAACGATTCTTCCATAAGAGCGTCCTGTGAATATGATACGGCATTGACCCCCTACAGCACCTCCAACAGGGTAATGAATATCCTGGAGGGTGCCTCTTTCAAGAAGGCAGGACAGCGGATTACCTATTCCTTTCAGGCTCCTGTTGATGGATATTACAACCTGGGATTTGTATACAGACAGAGTGATAAAGCGGATTTCCCCGTATTCATGGATATCAGGATTGACGATGAGATACCCAATGCTTTAATGCAGGCATATCCCTTCCGCTATACCAAGTCTTTTAAGAATATGACCTTAAAGGACGAGAACGGGAAGAATGCCCCGATTTATCTGACCCGGGGGGAGCATACCCTGTCCCTGACCATTAATATGGACAATATCCGCCATGTGCTGGAAGCGGTGGACCGGATCATGAGCGAGGTTAATGATCTGGCGCTGGAGATAACCAAGGTTGCCGGAAAGAACAAAGACCGGTACCGGGATCTGGAGATGCTGAAATACATACCCGATGTAAAGGAAAGACTGCTGGGATGGGCGGAGGAGCTGGATACCCTCCATGAAAGTGTGAAAATATATAATAACGATGTGAAGAAGATTGCTGCTTTTTCCTCTCTTACCGTAGCATCCTCCAGATTGAAGAGTCTGGCGAAGGAGCCCAACCGCCTGCCTTACCGTATTGACGAATTGGCTCAGAGTACCAATTCGGTAATCCAGTACCTGGCGAATCTCATTGATACCCTCAATGGAAATGCGGTCAGTCTGGACAAATTATATGTCTTTGGAGAAGACGGAAAGCTGCCGGCGGAAAAAGGGTTCTTTGTAAAGCTGGCTCTCAATGTCAGGAGATTTTTCTACTCCTTTACCAACAAGGCTTATTCCGTGTCCAACACCAATGAGGAGCATCTTCAGGTATGGGTAAACCGTTCCCGGCAGCATGTGGAAGTGCTGCAGAAGCTCATCGATGAGAAATTCACCCCGGCCAGCGGGATTAAGGTAGATGTTTCCATCATGCCGGATCAGAACAAGTTAATATTGGCAAACTCCTCCGGCGACGCGCCGGATATAGCGGCCTCCATTAATTATTCCATCCCCTTTGAGCTTGGTATCCGGGATGCCATTGTGGATGTGACCAAATTCCCTAATTACACGGAGGTCTTATCCCGAAGTGTTGACGGCCTTCATATCCCTGCCGTGATAGGGGATGGCATCTATGCGGTTCCTGAGACCATCAACTTCTGGGTCCTGTACTATCGAAAGGATATTCTGGATAAATTGGGTCTTGAAGTTCCGGAGACCATTCAGGAGGTAAAGGAGATGCTTCCGGAATTGCAGATGAGGGGATTGAATTTCTACTACCCCACCGCCGGAATGGTGGCTCTTAAGACCTTCCACGGGACCACCCCCCTGTTGTTCCAGTACGGCGCTTCCCTCTACGGCAGGACCGCGGGAAACACAGCCATTAACAGCGAAGAAGCCATGAAGGGATTGACGGAGTTAACAGAGCTGTTCACCATCTATAATCTTCCGGTGGATGTTCCCAGCTTTTATCAGCATTTTCGCAATGGGGATATGCCCATCGGTATCGCCGAATATGGCATGTACAACCTGCTGACTAATGCGGCGCCGGAGATTGCCAATGCCTGGGGGATTGCCCTTATCCCCGGAATCCAGGGTGAGGACGGAGAGGTCAAGCGCTATGCATCCGGCGGAGCAGAGAGCTGTGTAATATTTAAGAGCACGGATGAGAGGGAGCAGAAGGCGTGGAAGTATCTGGATTGGTGGACCTCCACAGAGGTACAGGTGGAGTACGGACAGATTCTGCAGGCCTCCTATGGCAGCGAATACATATGGAATACCGCTAATATGGATGCCTTTGAGCAGCTTCCCTGGAAGAGTGAGGATAAGAAGGTAATTAAGGAGCAGTCCCAGTGGATGCTGGAGGCTCCAAGAATATTAGGAACCTATATGCTGGAGAGAGAGATCAGCAATTCCTATAATAAAGTAGTGGTAGACGGCAAGGATCTGAGAATAACCATTGACTCGGCAGTGAAGCGCATCGATCGTGAAACCAACCGGAAGCTTATGGAATTCGG
Source organism: Anaerotaenia torta (assembly GCF_050433395.1). NCBI lineage: Bacteria > Bacillati > Bacillota > Clostridia > Lachnospirales > Lachnospiraceae > Anaerotaenia > Anaerotaenia torta. The sequence goes on along the minus strand of NZ_JBNPXH010000005.1, from coordinate 165,354 downwards.
ATATCTTTCGCCTGTGGGGGAAGTACAGAAGGAATACATTGTTCCTACCATTGACATCGTTCGAGGTATCTTATACGGGGAAGAAGGAGGGGACAAAAATGAGCAAAAAGAATAAGATACGGAGCAGGGAGACCAGTAACACCAAAGCATACCTGTTCCTGGCGCCTTACCTGCTGCTGTTCACTGTCTTTATTTTAATACCGGTGGCCATTGCCATAGGCTTGTCCTTTACGAATTTTAATACCATACAGGCGCCCAGCTTCACCGCCTTCATGAATTATATCAATTTAATCACCCAGGACGAGGTATTCATGCAGTTCGTACTGCCCAATACGGTGACCTATGCCCTGATTGTAGGCCCGGGGGGATATGTGCTGAGCTTCCTGCTGGCCTGGGGGCTGGCCCAGTTAACCAAGGGTGTGAGAACCGTGCTGGCGCTTATTCTGTATTCTCCCTCCATAACCTCCGGCGTTGCCATGGTGGTGTTGTGGAGAATCCTCTTCAACGGGGACCAGACGGGCTATATCAATGCGTGGCTGATCCGGATCGGAGTGATTACAGAGCCCATCAAATGGCTGATTAATGCGAACTTTCTCCTGCCCATCATGATTATCGTGGCCCTGTGGAGCAGCATGGGGGTCGGATTTCTGGCAATTCTTGCGGGTATCCTGAACTCGGATGAGACCCTGTATGAAGCGGCGGCCATTGACGGAGTAAGGAACCGCTTCCAGGAAATGATTTATATCACCATACCCACCATGAAGCCCCAGATGCTCTTTGCAGCGGTTATGACCATAGTGGGGGCCTTCCAGAACGGTATGATCGGTGTCCAGCTGGCCGGTGCCAATCCGACTCCCGGATATGCGGGGCAGCTGATTGTTAACCATATTGAGGATTACGGCTTTATCCGCTATGAAATGGGCTATGCAGCGGCGGTGTCCGTTGTTTTGCTGGGAATCGTATACTTGTTTTCAAGCGTATCAAAGCGCTTCTTTAAAGAAGATTAGAAAGGAGGATCTGCACATGGCAGGCTACAAGGGAGGCAGAATTAACCCCAAGCATTTTGAGCGCGGTCAGATAAAAATATTATTGTTTGTCGTACCGCTGGCCTTATTTATGTTATTTCCTATTATATTCATTGTTTGCCACGCATTTAAACCCATGGATGAATTGTTTGCATATCCTCCAAGGCTTTTTGTGACAAGACCGACCCTGGATAATTTTACGAAGCTTATGAAATCCGCCGGAAGCTCGGCGATACCCATGAGCCGGTATATCTTTAACACCGTGCTGGTTACCCTGTCGGTGGTTCTGGGCTCGGTGCTATTATCCACCCTGGCGGGCTTCGCGCTATCCAAGCTCCGGTTCAAAGGGAAATATGTTCTTATGGAAGTAAACAACGCGGCCCTGATGTTTGTGCCCGTTGCGGTTATGATTCCCAGGTACATAACCATTAATACCTTAGGGCTGACGGATACTTACCTGGCATTGATTATTCCCTTGATTTCCATGCCGGTCTGCCTGTTCTTGATTAAGCAGTTCATCGATCAGGTGCCGGATGCATTGATCGAAGCGGCGTATATTGACGGAGCCTCTGATTTGAAGGTGTACTACCGGATTATACTGCCCCTCATCAGACCGGCCATCGCGACAGGCGCTCTTCTGGCTTTCCAGACGGTATGGGGGGACGTGCAAAGCCCTACTTATTATACCAGTCATGAAGGGCTCAGGACTCTTGCGTTTTATGCCAGCACATTAACCAATGCCAATAATACGATTGCAGGTCAGGGTGTGGCGGCAGCGGCTTCCCTTATTCTGTTTATACCAAATCTTATTTTGTTCGTTGTATTGCAGCGCAATGTTATGAATACGATGGCACATTCGGGAATTAAATAGTCACAGTTCGGCTGTTGGTGCCCCAGCACCCTTTTTCTTGCCTTTCCTTCGCGCGTTCAGGACGCTCCGCTTCACAAGATACGCTCAGCCGGTCTGCTAAAAAGGGTGCTGGGGCACCAACAGCCGAACTGTGACATTAAATAAGCTTTGGGAGGGAGCATCATGAATGCATTTCATAAAAACAAGGGCAGATTGAACCTCATCGTTCTTGCAGCGCTAGCTTTCAGCCTTTGTATGCCGGCTGTGCCGGCAAGAGCGGATACACCATATAAGACCTACACGGAAGGGGGGTATGTGGGGATCACGGAGACCCAGACTGCCTATACTCCTCTGACTTCCATTACCAAGATAGGGGAATTATCCTTTAAGAATGCATCGGATATGCAGATAACGAAGGATGATGAGATCTATATCGCAGATACGGAAGGAAAGAGAATTCTGGTGTCTGACACGGAGGGGAATTTGCTTCGGATTTACGGAGAGGGCGAGCTTAAGAACCCGGTGGGAATCTTTGTGACCGAATCCAAGAACCTGTATGTAGCGGATAAGGATGCAGGCAGAATCGTGGTATTCAACGAGGCGGGAGATCTGATCAAGGAGTATACCAAGCCGGATCATCCCCTGTACGGTTCTGATGTGAACTTCAAGCCCCAGAAGCTGGCGGTGGATTCCAAAGGAATCATGTACATCGTATGCGAAGGTAATACCAACGGCATTGTCCAGATCAGCCCCACGGGCAACGGAACCTTCTTAGGCTATTTTGGAACCAACAAGACAATGCCCAAGCCGCTGGATGTGTTCCGGAGAATGTTTCTCAGCGACGAACAGCTGGCCAAGCTTCCTAGAATTCTTCCCAAGACCCCTTATAATCTTACCATTGATTCCAAGGGTCTGGTGTATACCGTAACCCAGGGTGTGGATTACTCCCTGCGAAAGTTTAATGTTGCGGGAAAAAATATGATTGATGTAGATTATTATGATTCCCTGCCTTCCGCAGTATCCGTAGGGAATTATGAAAACATCTATGTGGTCACGGAGGAAGGCTACATCTTTGAATACAATAAGGACGGCAGCATGCTGTTTGTATTTGGAGGTAAGGATTCAGGCCGTCTCAGAATTGGTCTGTTTCAGAAAGCAGTTGCCGTAGGAGTGGATCAAAGGAACCGGGTCTATGTTCTGGATCAGGAAAAGAATGAAATACAGGTGTTCCAGACTACGGAATTTACCGATCTGGTCCATGAAGCGCTTATGCTTTATCAGGATGGAAAATATACGGAAAGCAAGGAACCCTTAACGAAGATAATTGAAATGAACAGCCTGTTTGACTACGCCAATCTGGCCATGGGTCAGGCTTTGCTGCAGGAAGAGCATTATAGCGAGGCCCTGAGGTATTTCCGGATGTCACAGTCCTATTCCGGTTATTCCAACGCTTTCTGGGAAGTGAGAAATATCTGGCTCAGGAATAATCTGATCCCCAGCATGGGAATCCTGGTTGCCTTTATTCTGCTGTGGAAGCTCATAGGGTATCTCCATCGGAGGAAGCAGGTCCTGGCTCCCTTGGTGAAGCTGAATGACAGACTGACCGCCCGTATCGGTGTAAAAAGGCTGAAATACATGTTTTACTATATCAAGCATCCCATAGACGGGGCATATGGAGTCAAGAGGGAAGGAAAGGCTTCCTACGCCACCTCCCACCTGCTGCTCATCGCCTTTATCGGTGTATTCCTATTGGATAAATACGCTTCGGGCTTTATTGTAAAACGGGTCAGCGAAGGAAGATATGATATTATCGGTGATGTAATGTACATCCTCGGGATTGTCCTGCTCTTTACCGTCAGCTCCTATCTGATCAGCACCATCAATGACGGAGAAGGAAGTATGAAGCAGCTGTACACGGCTTATATATACTCCCTGGGACCCTATCTTATTTTAAAACCCTTTATTGTGGTTCTGAGCAATGTATTGACGTACAATGAAGTGTTTTTGATCCGGTTTTCCAACTTTATACTGTATACCTGGATCATAGTATTATTGTTTATGACCATAAAGGAAGTGAATAACTATTCCGTAGGAGAGACAGTGAAGGTCATTCTTATCACCTTCTTCTGTGCATTAATTGTAATCCTTTTGCTATTCATCTTATATGTACTGATTTCACAGGTTGCTGACTTCGTGCAGGCCATATACGGAGAGGTGGTGTATCGATTTGAAAACAGCTAGAAAAAGAAACCTCAAAATCCTTTTCGGATGTCTGGCAATAGCGGTAATTCTGGGTGCCTCCCTGTTATACGGGCAAAATGATACGGCCAGAGCTTTGCCGGAGGAGAAGGATATCGTCCCGCTCAGTCTGCAGGAGGGAGTACAGATACCGGAGTCGGCAGAGGTAATAAAAGAGCATAAGCTGATCGTTGAGAATTCAAAATACCAGCTTTATTTTAAGGAAGAATCTCTTTCGGTTATCATCCGGGATAAGGAGACCGGCTCCATTATGGAATCCATCGTGGAGGAAGAGCTGACGAAGGGGAGCGCGGGCTGGCAGGCTTTTATGAAGTCCGGCATTGTGGTGCAGGTTTTAAAGGGGATTAATATTGTTCCCACGACTGCGGACATAAGGAAAGCAAAGAAGGAAGTAATCTTTACGGAGAAGGGGTTCCAGGCCGGGATCACTTACGAGGAGTTCGGAATCGGCTTCACCCTCCGGGTATCCCTGGAGGAGAACGGAATTGTGGTTGATATTCCGAAGGACTCCATTATGGAAGAATCCCAGGAATTTAAAATAGGTGAGATCTATGTCTATCCCTTTCTGGGTCATACCAAGCTGGGAGAACGCGGCGGATATATGTTCATTCCTGACGGCAACGGCGCTTTGATTAACCTGGAGGATAATGAAGGCAGATTCTCCTCTAACTATTCCCAGTATGTATATGGCATGAACATCGGCCTGGAGGAGGCGTATACCCTATCCTTATTGTGGGAGAGCTTCCAGACTGTCAATGAGGCGGATAAAATCATGGCCCCTGTATTTGGCATGGTTCACACAGATTCCAGATTTGGGTATCTGGGGATCATCGAAAGCGGTAATTACAGCGCCAAAATAGAGGCGTATCCCAACGGTGCTTACACGGATTACAACTGGATCTGCTCCAAATACATCCTGCGGCAGATTTACACCCAGCCCACCGGCAACCGGGAAGGCTCGGTAGTCACGGTGCAGGCCAAGAGGAACGAGTTCGATATCAAAGTCCGCTATCAGTTTGTCAATAAAGAGAATGCCAATTATACAGGACTGGCAAAGGAATACAGGAACTACCTCTTAGAGACGGATTCCGTAAGGAAGTCCGGTGATGATTTTAACATCAGGCTGGATTTTCTGGGAGTAGACAAGGAAAACTGGATGATCTTTAAGAAGAACGTGGTAATGACGACGACGGACCAGATCCGGGAAATCTACGGAGAGCTTCAGAAGGAAGGAGTACAGGATATTATTTCTGTATACAAGGGATGGCAGAAAAACGGAGTGAATGCGCTGCCGATTACCTCCTACAAAGCGGATAGAAGCATCGGAGGGACCAAAAAGCTTACCTCGCTGATGAAGGATGCAAAGGAGATGGGAATTGATTTATACCTGTATCAGGATGCCCTGAGGGTGAACCCGGATCTGAGCAACGGCAACTTCAACATTATGAAGCAGATTACAAAGCGCGTCTACGAGGAGAGATCCTGGAAATATGTCTTTGATACCTTCCGTTATCTGACGCCGGCCCGCAGCAAGGCCAATCTGGAGAGAACCGCAAAATCCTATTTGAAAAAGGGAGCGGACCAGATTGCTCTGAGCGGCATTACCAATATCTTATTCACCTATACCTACAAAGGCAAGGTATACAGCAGGGTAGACACGGCCAATACCTATGAAGCGGCGGTGCGGAACCTGGATCAGGATCTCAGCCTTGTTATGGAAAAGCCCCTGTCTTATTTGTGGAAATACAGCGACGCCATCCTGGATATGCCGACAGCGTCCTCCAACTATATTTTTACCGACAGGGAAGTGCCCTTTCTTTCTATTGCCTTAAAGGGGATTATTCCGATGTATGGGGAATATGTGAATTTTGAAGCCAATAAGCAGGAGTACTTTCTTCAGCTGGTTGAAATGGGAATCAATCCTTCCTTTTATATCACCTACGAAGATCCCGCCAAGCTGCAGTACACCAACTCCTCGGATCTGTACAGCTCCAAATACTCCGTCTATAAGGATACCATGATAGAGTATTATAAAAAACTAAAAGAGGTGGCGGAGAAGACAAAGGGAGCTCTGATCACGGAGCATAACCAATACAGCAATGGCGTAACTGTAGTAGGCTATGATAATGGGGTAAAGGTCTATATCAATTATAATCCTTCCGCATCCGCCCTGGTGGACGGCTATGAGCTGGAACCCATGTCCTATAAGGTAGGTGAGAAATAATGAAGAACAGGCAAAGCAAAGGAAGTAAGCTGAAAAGAAGAGAAAACAGTATGGGCTATGTGTTTGTGGCACCCTGGATCATAGGCGCCATTACCTTCCTGGTCATACCGTTATTTCAATCCTTTTATTACGGGCTGTGCAATGTGAAGATTACGCCGAAGGGCAGGGTGTTTCAATTTGTCCAATTTAAGAATTACGGAGATATCTTCCGTCTGGATCCCCTCTTTCTTGAGGATCTGGTGAGATACCTTCTGGATACCGTCCTGTCGGTTCCGGTTATCGTGGTATTTTCCCTCATCATCGCCATGCTTCTCAACGGCAAGATGAAGGGGAAGGGGCTCTTCCGCATGATTTATTTCCTCCCGGTGATTGTGGTGAGCGGGCCGGTCATGGCGCAGCTCAGTGATCAGGGAGCGGCAAGCATTCCTTCCATGAATGTTACGGTAATCTTCTCCGTGCTGAATGATTTTCTGCCCTACATAGTGGTAGAGCCCATCGTTAAATTATTTAACAATATGATCATGGTACTTTGGTATTCGGGAGTTCAGATCCTGATCTTTCTGGCCGCCATACAAAAGATAGACAGCACTCTTTATGAAGCGGCGAAAATAGACGGAGGCTCCGGCTGGGAATGCTTCTGGAAGATCACCCTGCCGACCATAAAGCCAATGATACTGCTTAATGCGGTATATACGGTGATTTTCCTGTCCAATAACGAACAAAATGTAATCATAACCCAGATCTACAATGACATGTTCGCCATTAACAGAGGCTATGGCTATGCGTCGTCAAAGGCCTGGATGTACTCCGTAGTGGTCTGTCTCCTGGTTGGTTTGATGGCCCTGCTGCTGAGAACAAAAAAGGATAATTACCAGGCAGAGGTGAAGCGGGAGAAGAAACGCAGTGCCAGAGCCTTAAGGGAGAGAAGGAAGCTGCAGGCCAGACAGGAACGCCGGCAGAAACAGTTAAGAAGGAGGGCGAGAGGATGAAAGAAGCCGGTAAAATGAAGAATAAGGATAAAGCACCCTATATGCCCCCCGTGTTTAATAAGGAAAAGTTCAGAAAATATGTGATGGGAGCCAAGGACAGGGAAGGAATATTGCCCCTGGCAGTTAAATACGTGCTGCTCATCGGGATCGGCTTTGTCTACCTGTATCCGATTCTGTATATGATCAGCACCAGCCTGATGTCCCTGGACGATTTGCTGGACGCTTCCATCAAATGGATACCCTCCGGACTTTATATGAAAAATTACGCCAATGCCTTTAAGGTCATGCGGTTTTGGAAATCTCTGAAGGACAGTGTGCTGATTGCGGGTGTTCCTACCTTAATCCAGGTATGCAGCACGGCGGTGATCGGCTATGGATTTGCCCGGTTTAACTTCAAAGGGAAGAGGATTATGATGGGAATTCTGATTTTTTCCTTCATCCTTCCCGCCCAGGTTACCATGATGCCCAACTATGTATTACTTACCAATCTGAAGCTGGTGGGAAGCCTGAATGCCTTCGGTCTTCCGGCGGTCTTTGGCCAGGGCATCAAAGCGCAGATATTTATCCTGATTTTTTATAACTTTTTCCGGCAGGTGCCCCAGGCACTTATTGAGGCGGCACATATTGACGGGGCGGGATATTTCAGATCCTTCTTCCGGATATCCCTGCCTTCGGCAGCCCCGGCTATTCTGGTGGTGTTTTTGTTCTCTGTTGTATGGTACTGGAATGAATCCTACCTGACACAGCTCTACATTAAAGGACTGGGAACCGGCAGTGCCAATGGATTGACGACTCTGGTGGTGGAGCTTAAGAACTTTACCAATATATACGAGCAGTATAACCAGGGAAATCAGCAGCAGCTGGGTAATATCAACGAATCCATTAAAATGGCGGGAACCATGCTGAGTATTCTGCCGCTGCTGCTTATGTACGCTTTCCTGCAGAGATTCTTTGTGGAGAGCATCGACCGGACCGGAATCACAGGAGAATAATCTATGAGAATCATCAGTTTTATTTTTACAATAAAATTGAATTCTAATAAAAACAAAAATAAAAATTATATGAAGGAGGATTTTTATGAAAAACATGAAAAAGGTATTAAGCCTGCTCTTAGTATTGGTACTCTGTGTGGGCGCACTGACCGCATGCGGTGAAAAGAGCGATCAGCCGGGTGATGCCGGCAAGGTGGAAGACAGCGGGAACAGCTCCGCGCCGGATGCCGGCAAGGAAGATGCCAAGGGGGATGCGGACAGCACCGGCACAGCGGAACCGACGGAGCCTGCAAAGGCTTTACCGCCTATGACCACAGAAAAAATTACATTAACTTACGCTTCCTGGGAAAATGAAGTACTAACCCAGCATCTGGCGTCCAAGTTCATGGAGAAATACCCCAATATCACAGTGGAAGTAGTATCCCTTCCTCTTGACGGATATAACGACGCACTGTTAAATCTTATCTCTACAGGCCAGATGCCGGATGCTTTCTGGATCCTTGGAGAATGTGACTTTGCCATTGCCAATAATTTGTTGGGCGATATGACGGAATACTGGGAGAACGATCCGGAAGCCGATAATGTATTGGTAACGATTAATGAAGGTAAGTACGGCTACTACGGTACGGACAAGAAATGGGCCACACCTGTAAAGTTCTTCCCCGAGACCATATTTGCCAACAAGACCGTGTTTGAGCAGCTGAATGTTGAGATGCCCAGAACAGACTGGACCTGGGATGAGATGGTTGCTTCCATTAAGCAGATGACCGTTCCGGAACAGGGAATTTTTGGATTTAATCAATTCAGAACCATCGTTACCTGGTACCCGGTTGCCTCCGATGCCAATGTATGGGGTGAATTCGGATGGGACGGAACCAAATTTGATATGACCAACTGGGCGGATGGGGTCAATCTCCAGGCAGAGTTGATTAACGGCGGATACCATGCCCCGGCCTTCGGTTCGGATGAAGCAGAAGCAGCCTTCGGTGACAGAAATATGTGGGCTGCCTACTCCGGTAAGATTGCTTACCAGTTTGATGCATGGTGGACCTTCAACAACTTATTTGCAACACAGGAGTACCTGGATCTGGGCCTGGTATATGTACCCTATGCGGTACCCAGAGCAAAGGGAACCAGCAGCAAACACTCCATGGCGACCATGGACTTTGGCGGTATCTCTTCTGCTGCGGAACATCCGAGAGAGGCTTATGAATTGCTGAAATTCATGAATTGGAACGAAGAAGGCTGGTTGGCTAAGATTGATGCTTATACGAATCTGACCAATCCGGACGGCTCCAAGCTTTCCATGGATGCCCTTCCCATTACCTTAAGCGAAACCGTATGGGCAAAGGTTAGAGAATTCTTCCCCGGTGCGGATGACAGCTACGGAAGAGGACCCTTCTTTGATGCCTTCCTTGAGAACTGCAAGGAGCCGATCCCCTACGGCGGTACTGTAATCCCCGGATTTGGCACCTTTATTGCAGAAAGCTATGCCGGAGCTGAAGCGGCGGTATTTAATGATGGAGTTAATGCTCATGATCTTGCCCCGGATCTTACAGAGAAAGCCAATGCAGCCAATAAGGCAGCGATGGAGAATTTTAACTAAGCATTAGAGGAACAGAAAGAAAGGACACCGGAATGTAGCGGAATTACAGGCTATGGGACGGTGTCCTTCCTGCGTTACACAGAGCTGAGCTGCAGTACAGAGGGAGCCGGGAGGAGCACCAACCTTTTGTCCATGGTGGGATTTGACGGATAGGAGATGGTGGGATATAATATGCGTAGAGTATAGAGGCCATTTTATAAGTCAAGGAAGGCATGGGAATATGTTTGATATAGAGGAAGAACTGAAGAAGCTGCCTGCGAAGCCCGGGGTCTATATCATGCGGGATAAGAAGGACACTATTATTTATGTGGGGAAAGCGGTTGTTTTGAAGAACCGGGTGCGCCAATATTTTCAGAGCAGCCGTAATCACACGGAGAAGATCCGGCAGATGGTGGGACGGGTGGATCATTTTGAATATATTATTACGGATTCGGAGCTGGAGGCGCTGGTGCTGGAGTGCAACCTGATCAAGGAGCACATGCCCAAGTACAACACCATGCTGAAGGATGATAAGACCTATCCCTACATACGGGTTACGGTGAACGAGGCATTTCCCAGAGTCTCCATTACCAGGGAGATGAGGAAGGATAAGTCGAAGTATTTCGGGCCCTACACCAGCGTCAATGCGGTGAGGGATACCCTGGAGCTGCTGCGCCGCATCTATAAGATCCGCACCTGCAACCGGGTGCTGCCCAGGGATATCGGGAAGGAGCGGCCCTGCCTCTATTACCATATGGGACAGTGCGACGCGCCCTGCCAGGGGTATCTGACACAGGAGCAGTACCGGGCCAATATTGAGGAGGTTATGGAGTTCCTGAACGGCAATTATGCCAGAGTGGGGAAGATGCTGGAGGAGAAGATGCTGGCGGCCTCACAGGAGATGGAGTTTGAGAAGGCGGCGGAGTTCCGGGATCTTCTGGGCAGCGTGAAGCTGATTGCCAACCGCCAGAAGATCACCAGCACCGATCAGGTGGACAGGGATATCATCGCCTTTGCAAGAAATAAGGAGGAGGCTGTTGTACAGACCTTCTTTATCCGGAGCGGCAAGCTGATCGGCAGGGATCATTTTCACCTGTCCGGCGTGGAGGATGAGGAGGATGACCATATTATGGCCAGCTTTCTGAAGCAATTCTATGCCGGAACCCCCTATATACCCAAGGAAATCTTCCTGGGAACCAGAACCGGGGAGGAGGAGCTGATCACCGAATGGCTTACCTCCAAAAGGGGGCAGAGGGTATATTTAAAGACCCCGCAGAAGGGGGAGAAGGAACGGCTGGTGGAGCTGGCAAGAAAGAATGCGGAGCTGGTGCTGAACCAGGATCTGGAGAAGATTAAGCGGGAGGAGGCCAGAACCGTCGGAGCCCTGAAGGAGCTGGCGGATTACCTGGGACTGCCGCTGGTGGAACGGATTGAATCCTTTGACATCTCCAACACCTCCGGGTTTGAATCCGTCGGCTCCATGGTGGTATACGAAAAAGGAAAACCGAAGAAGGCGGATTACCGGAAGTTTAAAATCAAGAGCATCCAGGGGCCGGATGATTATGCCTCCATGTATGAGGTGCTTACCAGACGGTTTACCCATGGTATCCGGGAGCAGGAGCAGCTGAGGGAGAAGCAGATGGACGAAACCCTGGGCAGCTTCACAAGATACCCGGATCTGATTCTTATGGACGGAGGAAAGGGCCAGGTAGGCATTGCCCTGCGGGTGCTGTCGGAGCTGAGGCTGGATATTGCCGTCTGCGGTATGGTAAAGGATGATTATCACCGCACCAGGGGCCTGTATTACAATAATGAAGAGCTGCCCATTGATAAAAGCAGTGAGCTGTTCCGTCTGATTACCCGAATCCAGGATGAGACCCACCGCTTTGCCATAGAATACCACCGCGCCCTGCGCGGGAAAGCCCAGGTACGCTCCATATTGGATGATATCTCCGGAATCGGGCCGGCCAGAAGGCGGGCGCTGATGAAATACTTCCAGTCCCTGGAGGCGATCCAGGCGGCGGAGGTGGAAGAGATTATGAAGGTTCCTTCCATGAACCGTCAGGCAGCGGAGCAGGTTTTTGAATTTTTTCATAAGCCGCAGATGTAATTAGCATTTACACCCGCCGGGAAGTTGTGTTAAAATATAAAGACATGTAGGAATGATGCCGCCGGGACGGCAGATGGAGGTATGGATGTATACGGTTGAACTGGTTCGTCTTATTGAAAAATTAGATTTGGAGAATTGTACTCCGGATATTGATATCAGCAATATCAAGATTTCACAGCCCGATGTAAACAGGCCGGCATTGCAGCTGGCAGGTTTTTTTGATCATTTTGACTCGGAGAGGGTTCAGGTAATCGGACATGTGGAGATGGCTTATATGCAGCAGATGGACAAGGAGCAGCGGCTGCAGATTTTGAGCAGGCTGATGGACTATCGTGTACCCTGTATTGTTTTCAGCCGTAACATGGAAGTCAGCGGGAAGTTTATCCAATTGGCCACGGAGAAGAACGTGCCGATTCTGCGGACCTCGAAAACCACCTCTTCCTTTATGGCAGAAGTAATCCGGTGGCTGAATGTGGAGCTGGCTCCCCGGATTACCATTCACGGCGGTCTGGTGGATGTATACGGCGAAGGCATTCTGATTATGGGAGAGAGCGGTATCGGCAAGAGTGAGGCAGCTCTCGAACTGATTAAGCGGGGGCACCGTCTGGTAACCGATGATGTGGTGGAGATTAAAAAGGTAAGTGATGATACGCTGATCGGAACCTCCCCGGATATCACAAGGCATTTTATTGAGCTGCGGGGAATTGGAATTATAGATGTAAAGACATTGTTCGGGGTGGAAAGCGTGAAGAACACCCAGGCAATCGATCTGGTAATTAAGCTGGAGGAGTGGAATAAGGAACAGCATTACGACCGGCTGGGCCTGGAAGAGACTTATATCGAGTTTCTGGGCAATAAGGTGCCCTGTCATTCCATACCCATCCGGCCCGGCAGAAATCTTGCCATTATCTGTGAATCGGCGGCGGTTAATTACCGTCAGAAGAAGATGGGCTATAATGCGGCCCAGGAATTATATAACCGTGTTACCAACAGTCTGAAGAAAACCGGCAATTAAGGGGAGGCCAAGGGCCAAAAGTGTGGACTGGAGCAATAAGATGATGTCCGTCAGGGGACGAATAACCATGGAAAGGTGATAATGAGATGGAACGGATATGCTTTGGAATCGATATCGGCGGAACAGCCGTGAAAGCAGGTTTATTCAATACGGAAGGAAAGCTTCTTCATAAATGGGATTTTTCAACCCGGAGAACCGAGGACGGCAAGGATATCCTTCGGGATACGTCCGAATTTATCAAAAATAAGATCGAAGAACTGAAGCTTCCCCCGGAAAGCGTGGCCGGTGTCGGTGTGGGAATTCCGGGACCGGTGACCGACGAAGGACAGGTATTAATGCTGGCGAATCTGGGTCTGGCAAATTTTAATATCGAGAAAGAGATGTCAGAGATGACAGGGCTTAAGGTCAAAGCAGGCAACGATGCCAATGTGGCTGCCATGGGTGAATACTGGATGGGCGGCGGCAAGGGCTATCGGAGTCTTGTTCTTGCCACCCTTGGTACCGGTGTGGGCGGCGGTATTATCCTGAACGGTCATATCCTGTCGGGAAGCAATGGTGCGGCGGGTGAGATCGGCCATATTCATGTGGAGAATGCGGAGAATGATACCTGCGGCTGCGGTAAAAAGGGCTGTTTGGAGCAGTATGCCTCGGCTACCGGTATTGTGAAGCTGGCAAAGAGGATTTTAGAAGAAACCGCAGAACCCTCCTCCCTTCGCGGCAGGGAAGAAATCAGTGCAAAGACCGTCTTTGACCATGCCAAAGCCGGAGATAAGCTGGCGCTGGCGGTGGTGGACAAGGCTTGCCGCTATCTGGGCCTGGCGTTATCCCATGTGGCCCATGTGGTTGACCCCGAGGCCTTTGTAATCGGTGGCGGCGTATCCATGGCGGGTGAGATTCTGATAGAGAATATCAGGAAGTATTACAATGAATTTTCAATTGAGTCTTTAAAAAATAAAGAATTCCGGCTTGCCACCCTGGGGAATGATGCCGGAATTTATGGCGCGGCAAAACTAATAATTACATAACTAGTGAAATATACTATACTATATTATTTTATGCTACAGTTTTATGCTGCAGTTCAGTCGGAGGGATATCTTGGAGGATTTATTTTATCGTGAACTGACACTTATTGTACCGGAAGACCAGGTCCGCAGGGGCGAACCGATGGAACACCACACCTCTTTGCATATCGGAGGGAAGGCGGATTATTTTGTTACACCGACCCGGACCGAGGAGGTGAGGGCTGTTCTCGCCCTGTGCAGGGAGAAGCAGATTCCCTGCTACATTATGGGGAATGGCAGTAATCTTCTGGTGTCAGACACGGGCTTTCGCGGGGTAATTCTCCAACTGGGAGAGAATTTCTCGGAAGTCCGGGTTGGTGAGCGGGGGATCATCACCGCTCAGGCCGGAGTGCTTTTGGCCAGGCTGGCCAATATCGCAGCCGAGCATAGCCTGACCGGTTTTGAGTTTGCTTCCGGTATCCCGGGAACCCTTGGCGGGGCGGTAACGATGAATGCGGGCGCCTATGACGGCGAGATGAAGCAATGCCTTATTGCGGCAAGAATGCTGGATACAGAAGGCTGCCTGAGGGAATTTACTTTAGAGGAGCTGGAGCTTGGTTATCGCACCAGTATACTGCAGAAAGTGGATTATACACTGCTGGAAGCGGATATTAAGCTGTCCGAGGGAGATCCTCAGCTGATACGGCAGAAGATGAATACCCTGAATGCCCAGAGGAGGGAAAAGCAGCCCCTGGATCAATTCAGCGCAGGAAGCACCTTCAAACGTCCGCCGGATAATTATGCCGGTAAGCTTATCGGCGAGGCAGGACTTGCGGGCTATCAGGTGGGCGGAGCTGCGGTATCGGAGAAGCACTGCGGATTTGTTATTAATAAGGATCATGCCTCGGCAGAGGATTTCCTTTGCGTAATACGGGATGTGATCCGGATTGTGGAAGAGAAATCCGGCGTAAGGCTGGAACCGGAGGTTAAATTTCTGGGAGATTTTCCGCAGAAATGAGGAGCAGGCTGGGAGAAATGGAATGTATGAATAAAGGAGGGCCGGGTCCATGCTAGCATTTTCATGGCGATTTGTGCGGCAAAAGGCATGGGTATAAAGATGAGATTTGTAATAGTAACAGGCATGTCAGGCGCGGGAAAGAGCTCGGCGCTGAAGATGCTGGAGGACATCGGGTACTTTTGTGTGGATAACCTGCCCATCCAATTAGTTAAGAAATTTGCCAGGCTGATTCTGCAGGGAAACCAGAGCAAGGTGGCTCTGGGACTGGATATTCGCAGCGGCCAGGCCTTAAAGGAGCTGGATTCCGTACTCATAGATATGAGGCGCACCGGCTTTTCCTATGAAATATTGTTTCTGGATTGTACTCCGGAGGTGCTGGTCAAGCGCTATAAGGAAACCCGGAGAATCCACCCCCTGTCGGGAGTTGACAGGGTGGAGAAGGGGATAGCCCTGGAGCAGGAGAGGCTGGAGTTTTTACGCAAAAAAGCCGATGTGATTATAGATACCAGCCACCTTTTAACCAGAGAGCTGAAGGGACAGCTTAATAAAATCTATTTGGAGGATCAGGCCTTCCGTAATTTTTTTATTACGATTTTGTCCTTTGGCTTTAAGCATGGAATTCCGGTGGATGCGGATCTGGTTTTTGACGTAAGGTTTTTACCCAATCCTTTCTATATTCCGGAACTGAAACACAGAACCGGCAATGAGGAAGAAGTCAGAAGTTATGTGATGAAATCGGAGATAGCCGGCCAATTCGTCGACAAATTGGAGGACATGCTGCTATTTCTGATCCCCCACTATATTGAAGAAGGAAAGAATCAGCTGGTGGTCAGTATAGGCTGCACCGGGGGCAAGCACCGTTCGGTAACCCTGGTGAATGAATTGGGGGACAGGCTGGCCAAGACGGAATATGGACTAAAAATAGAGCATAGGGATGTTGATAAGACATAATATCGGGGACATGGGATAGAAGAGTGTGTCAGGGGAGGTTCATATGTCATTTTCCAGTGAGGTGAAGGAAGAGCTTTCCTTGCAGTTAAGCAGCGCAAGACATTGCAGGCTGGCAGAGCTTTCTGCAATCTGTTCTTATGAATGCCATCTGATCCGGTCGGGAGAGAGGCTGTATCTGAGATTACAGACAGAAAATCTGGTTGTTGCAAGAAAGTACTTTACATTAATACGAAAAACCTTTAATATAAGTAGTGAAATTTCTGTGAAAATAAACAGCAGACAGAATAAGAGCAATATAACCTTAATAATCCGCAATACGAAGGATGTCATCAGGATCATGCAGGCATGCAAGCTCTCTTTGGAGAATGTACCGGAGGGAAGCAGCCGGATTGGGGCAGCCAGTCAGCTGGTCACCCAGAACGCCTGCTGTAAGAGAGCTTTTATCCGGGGAGCATTTCTATCCTCCGGCTCCATGAGTGATCCGAAGAAGGCCTATCATTTGGAGGTAGTGACAGCAAGCCCTGAGAAGGCGGAGCAGCTGAGGGACATAATACAGGCCTTTTCCATTGATGCCAAGATAGTAATGCGCAAGAAGAATTATGTAGTTTATATTAAGGAGGGTTCTCAGATTGTTGATCTTCTGAATGTCATGGAAGCGCATGTCGCCTTAATGGATTTGGAAAATGTGAGAATACTGAAGGAGATGCGCAATTCCATCAACCGGCAGGTAAATTGTGAGGCGGCGAATATTACGAAGACCGTGAATGCGGCGTCAAAGCAGAAGGAGGATATCCTGTACATCAGGGATACCGTGGGATTTGGGGACCTGGCGGAGGGATTGGAAGACATCGCACAGCTGAGGATTGATTATCCGGAGGCTTCCCTGAAGGAACTTGGGGCAATGCTGCAGCCGGCCATCGGCAAATCCGGCGTAAATCACCGGCTGCGCAAGCTAAGTATGATAGCAGATCAACTGCGAGAGCATAAGGAGGAAAATAGTCATGATAACAAAGGAAATTGTAATTAACATTCCCAACGGGCTGGAAGCCAGGCCGGTTGCATTGCTTGTTCAGGTTGCGAGCCAGTACGAATGCAGTATCTACGTAACCAGTAATGAAAAGCGTGTCAATGCGAAGAGTATTATGGGTATGATGAGCATGGGTATTTCAGCCGGAGAGGCAGTTACAGTTACTGCGGATGGACCAGATGAGAAAGCAGCAATCGAGAATATAGAAAAATATTTAAGCAGTAAATAATTTTGGGGCAGAGTCAGTTGTTCTTAAGAATTATATAATGATGGGAATAAAAAGGGGTTCATAGCAGAGAAGGTACGGAGTTAATCCGTGCCTTCTTTGCGGCATAATCACTGCCGGAAGCAGATTATAATTATTCCTGTTCGGGGAATAATAAGATATGGAATAGAAAGAAATTTATTAGGATAAATTAATATATTCGTAAAGAATTATATCGATTTATATGTTATACTATAGGTTGAAAAATGGACATCCCCAAAGGGTGTCTTCGAAATGAATGAAAAGAGGTTGAACATGGTGGGACAGGATCAGAGAAAATCAAGGAGAAATCCGCGCAGGCTGATTATTTTTATTGTGGTTGAGTTAGTGATATTGCTGGCTTTATTTGGAGGCTATCGCCTGTATGTTACATCGCGGAATAAGGAAGGGAACGACAATCCTCCGAAAGCAGGAGAGGAAGCTAATAAGGGTGATAAGGGACAGAATAATTCATCCGGAGAGAATGTGACTTCCCCTGCGGAAAAAGAGCCGACAGCGGAAGAGCTGGCCGCGCAGGAGGAGCAGGAAAGACTGCAGAAGGAGCTTGCGGAGAGGGACGAGCTGGTTAAAAAGGCAGACCTTCTGGCGCTGGGCTATAACTATGATGAGGCAGTTCAGCTGATTAAGGACTATAAGGGCTCCGAGGGAGATTATAATTCCTATCCGGCATTATCCGATGCCATTACCCGTTTGGAGACAGAGCAGGCATCCCTGGTGAATCTGGGAGGTTCCTATAGCTCCGTAACCCTGATTAATCATATTTTCTTCCACTGCCTGGTTGCGGACAACGCCAGAGCCTTTGACGGGGATTATGAATCGAAGGGCTACAATATGTATATGGCAACCATATACGAGTTTAATAAGCTCATGGATAAAATGTATAAGGACGGCTATGTTCTTGTCAGCATGGCGGATCTGACGAGGCTGGAGAAGCAGGAGGACGGCACCATGGGGTATGTGGAGAATGAGATCATGCTCCGCCCCGGGAAAAAGCCCTTTGTGCTTTCCGTAGATGATGTCAGCTATTATGAATATATGGATGGGGATGGTTTTGCCTCCAGAATGATCATCGGTGAAGACGGAAAGGTTACCTGTGAGATGATACAGGCAGATGGAAGTGTGGTCACAGGAGCCTTTGATGTGGTTCCCCTTCTGGATGCCTTTGTGGAAGAGCACCCGGACTTCTCTTACAAGGGAGCAAAGGGACTTCTGGCCCTCACGGGTTATGAAGGAATCTTCGGCTACCGGACCAATGATGAGACCTCCCCCACCTATGAGCAGGATAAGGAGGCAGCCACAAAGGTGGCGGATGCCCTGAAGGCGACAGGCTGGGAGCTGGGTTCCCATAGCTGGGGACACAGGAATATGGGAGAGATGAGCCTGGAGCATCTGAAGACGGATACGAACCGCTGGCTGAAAGAAGTAGCTCCTCTGATTGGAGGAACCGATATCCTTGTCTTCCCCAAAGGAATTGATATTGAGACGACCATGGGGCACTATTCCAGTGACAAATTCAAATTCCTGAAGGAATGCGGTTTCAATTTGTTCCTGAATGTAGACGGCAAGCCCTGGATGCATATTAAGAAGGATTATGTCAGAATGGGCAGGAGGCCTATTGACGGACAGGCAATGCTTCAATTCCCGCAGCGGCTGGCGGATCTCTTCTCCGTTGAGGAAATTATTGATCCCGAGCGCCCTCCTATGAACTGGTAGATTATGAAATAACAGGTTTTGGGCATGTCTGGGGCTTTTGCCCTGGGATATCCAAAACCTGTTTTTATAAAGAGCCTTTTATTTCCTTATCATAGATCGGACAATTATATTTGATGTATTTAGAATTCGAATATCAAATTCTAAAAACAAATATTGCCGACAGTTATTATAAGATGTATAGTAACATTATAACTGATTGTAATATCATTATATATCTTTAGGGTAATTATATAAAAGATAAGTAGTACGTTGGCAAACTGGATGATTTTTCAATATTGATTTTATTAATACTATGAGAATATGATGGGTGAACAAGAATCCTATGCCGAATGAACTTCTCTATAAAAGTGAAGAGAGTATTCGGGATATTGAAAAATGACTATAGGTTTCAAAGATTTAGCATGTGAGAAAACTATATTTATATCAAGTGTTTTAACATTGATATAAATATTTCATGAAAGGAAAGGTTAATTCATGCAAATTAATTAATAATATGAAGGACATAAAACTGGATGAATTATTAACACTTCCGATTGTGGAGGGTGGAAAAAATTTATCAGGTGGACAGAAAAGAATGATTGCTATTGCCAGAGCCTTAATTAAAAAACCCAGTGTTCTGGTTTTAGATGAACCTACTACTTTTTTAGATACCGACTCAAGAAAAGCAATTCTTGAATTTATAAAAGCAGCTAAAGATATGATAATAATAATCATATCCCATGATACAGAAATGGAAGATTTAATAAAAAAAAGGATTAATTTATAGGTAAAGGAATTCCGCTATTTACCTATTATCTATAGGGATTGACAAGCTTTCCGGAGTAGAATATTATATTATACATAAAGGCAATTAGCCACAGCGGTGGTTTTTGTACATGAGGGAGACGGATAAAGAGCCCTGTTATTGGCTTTTATCCGTCTCCCCTTGTATAAAAACTGCAACGGAGGTAGAAATATGAATTTTACGCATTTGCATGTACATACGGAATACAGCTTGCTGGACGGTTCCGGCAAGATCAAGGAAATGGTGCACCGGGCAAAGGAGCTGGGGATGGACAGCCTGGCAATCACAGATCACGGGGTGATGTACGGTGTCATCGACTTTTATAAGGCTTGTCTCAGCGAGGGAATTAAGCCGGTGATCGGCTGTGAGGTATATGTTGCCCCGAATTCCAGAATGGACCGGGAGGCAGGGGCTTCGGACGAACGCTATTATCATCTGGTATTGCTGGCGGAGAATAACACCGGCTATCAGAATCTGATGAAAATTGTATCCCGCGGATTTTTGGAAGGGTTTTATTATAAACCGCGGATTGACTATGAGGTAATGGAGCAATACCATGAGGGAATCATAGCCCTCAGCGCCTGCCTTGGGGGTGAGGTGGCGGTCAATCTTCGCAGAGGATTTTATGCGGAAGCAAAGGCCGCGGCCCTTCGTATGCGGGAGGTCTTCGGAGAGGGGAATTTCTTCCTGGAGCTTCAGGATCATGGAATAGAGGAGCAGAAGAATGTAAATCAGGCGCTGCTCCGCATGTCCCAGGAGACGGGAATTAAGCTGGTAGCTACCAACGATGTCCATTATACCTTTGCCGAGGATGTGGATTCCCATGATATACTGCTCTGCATCCAGACCCAGAAGAAGGTGCAGGACGAGAACCGGATGCGCTATGAGGGCGGCCAGTTCTATTTAAAATCTCCGGAAGAGATGCTGGAGCTGTTTCCTAATATGAGGGAGGCTTTGGAGAATACCCACGAGATCGCCGAACGGTGCAATGTAAGCATTACCTTCGGTGAATATAAGCTGCCCATCTATCCGGTTCCGGCGCCCTATACAGCCTATGAATATCTGACGAAGCTGTGCCGGGAGGGTCTGGAGGAACGGTATCAGCCGGTTACACCAGAGCTGCAGGAGCGTATGCTGTATGAGCTTGAGACCATCCGGGATATGGGTTTTGTGGACTATTTCCTCATTGTATGGGATTTTATCAAATATGCCAGGGATAATAATATCAGCGTGGGACCCGGCCGAGGCAGTGCGGCGGGCTCCATTGTCTCCTATGCTCTCCGGATTACGGATATTGATCCCATTAAATACAGCCTGCTCTTTGAACGCTTCCTGAATCCGGAACGTCTCACCATGCCGGATATCGATATCGACTTCTGCTTTGAACGGCGGCAGGAGGTAATTGATTATGTGGCTGCCAAATACGGCAAGGACAAGGTAGTTCAGATCGTAACCTTCGGAACCATGGCGGCGAGGGCGGTGATCCGGGATGTGGGCCGTGCTCTGGATCTTCCCTATGCCCAGGTGGATACGGTCGCGAAGCTGATTCCAACGGAGCCGGGCATCACCATACAGAAGGCTCTGGATCAGAACCGGGATTTAAGGAGCCTCTATGAGAGCAACAGCGATGTAAAATATCTGATCGATATGTCTAAAAGGCTGGAGGGCCTGCCCAGGCACACCTCCATGCATGCCGCGGGAGTAGTAATCGGCAAGGAGAGCCTGGATGAATATGTTCCCCTTTCCCGTTCCTCCGACGATTCCGTTACCACCCAGTTCACCATGACCACCTTGGAGGAGCTGGGCCTGCTGAAGATGGATTTCCTGGGGCTCAGAACCCTCACGGTAATTCAGAGTGCGGAAAACCTGGTGAACCGGAAGAGATCCGCCTCCGATAGATTTGATATTAAGAAAATTGATTATGATGACCAGAAGGTATATGAGCTGATCGCCTCCGGCAGGACGGAGGGTATCTTCCAGTTGGAAAGCGCCGGTATGAAGAGCTTCATGAAGGAGCTTAAGCCGAGGAATCTGGAGGACGTCATAGCGGGCATCTCCCTCTACCGTCCGGGGCCCATGGAATTTATTCCCCAGTATATCAAGGGCAAGAATGAAGCGGGGCATATCACCTATGAATGTCCCCAGCTGGAGCCGATCCTGTCTCCCACTTACGGCTGTATCGTCTATCAGGAGCAGGTAATGCAGATCGTACGTGACCTGGCTGGCTACAGCTACGGCAGAAGCGATCTGGTTCGCCGTGCCATGTCCAAGAAGAAGGAATCCGTGATGATCAAGGAACGGCAGAGCTTTGTCTACGGCAATGAAGAGGAAGGCGTGCCGGGCTGTATTAAAAACGGGATACCGGAAGCGGTTGCCAATCATATCTATGATGAGATGATGGACTTTGCCAAATATGCCTTTAACAAGTCCCATGCCGGCGCCTATGCCATCATATCCTATGAGACGGCTTATCTGAAATACTACTATCCCGTAGAATTTATGGCGGCGCTTATGACCTCCGTCATTGATAATCCGGGAAAGGTTTCTGAATATATTTATACCTGCAGGCAGATGGGAATCGAAATTCTGCCGCCTGACATCAACGAAGGAGATGCTGTATTTACGGTATCCGACGGTGCGATCCGTTATGCCCTGTCAGCCATTAAGGGAGTGGGCAGGCCGGTAATCCAGGCGATTGTGGCGGAACGTGAGACGGGCGGCCCCTTCCTGAATCTGAGGGATTTTGCGGAGCGTCTGTCCGGCAAGGAAGTGAATAAAAGAACGGTGGAAAACTTTATTAAGGCCGGGGTATTTTCCAAACTGCATCCCAACCGGAGACAGCTGATGCTGGGATACGGCCGGATTCTGGATGATATTGCGGCGGATAAGAAGAAGGCGCTGACGGGACAGATGACTCTGTTTGATTTTGCCGGAGAAGAGGAGAAGACGGACTATGAGCTGGTCCTGCCGGAAGCGGAGGAATTCGGCAAGGATGAGCTCCTGGCTCTGGAGAAGGAGGTTCTTGGCATCTATGTCAGCGGACATCCGCTGGAAGCTTATGAAAACAGAATTAAGAAGAATGCGACGGTCAATTCCAATGATTTTGGCATTGACGAAGAGACGAATCATCCCAGAGTAGAGGATGGAAGCATCGAGACCATCGGGGGGATGATTACGGCAAAGACGGTTAAGGCCACCCGCACCAACAGCATGATGGCCTTTATCACGCTGGAGGATTTGTTCGGCAGCGTTGAGGTTATCCTGTTCCCCAGGGACTATGAAAAATATAAAACCATGCTGGAGCCGGAGCAGAAGATCTTTGTCCGGGGAAGGGTTGCCGTAGAGGAAGAGAAGGCGGCAAAGCTCATCTGTCAGGAGATCATCTCCTTTGACAGTATTCCTCAGGAGGTATGGATCAAATATCCGAATCTGGAAAGCTTCCAGAGGGATGAGCAGTCGCTGTACCGTCTATTGGAGCAGTGGGACGGCAATGACAGTGTGGTTATTTTCTGTGAGGCAGAAAAATGTGTTAAAAAACTTCCAAAAAGCAGGAACATTAAAGCGGATGGGGAAGTAATCCAGCAGCTGATCAGCGTATATAAAGAAGAAAATGTACGAATTACGGAAAAGAGTATTGAAAAATTGGGTAAAATAGATTAGAATACTATTTTGTAGAATTGGAGATGCCTGTGCGGTATAAAAGTCTGACAGGCCGAGGGAAAGGTTTGGTTATTTAATATGGGCAATGTAAAAACAATCGGTGTATTGACCAGCGGCGGGGATGCGCCAGGAATGAATGCGGCCATCAGGGCAGTAGTGAGAACCGCTTTAGCAGCAGGTCTGCAGGTGAAGGGAATCATGAGAGGATACCTGGGACTGCTGGAGGAAGACATTATAGATATGGATACGCGCAGTGTATCCGATATTATACAGAGAGGCGGCACCATTCTCTATACGGCGCGCTGTTTGGATATGCATAAGCCGGAGGTGCAGGATAAAGCGGCGGATATTTGCCGGAAGCATGGCATTGACGGTCTGGTGGTTATTGGCGGCGACGGTTCCTTCAAGGGAGCGCAGACGCTGGCCAGAAGAGGGATTAATGCAGTGGGGCTTCCCGGAACCATTGATCTGGATATCTCCTGTACGGACTATACCATTGGCTTTGATACGGCGGTGAATACCGCCATGGAGACCATCGATAAGGTGCGGGATACCTCTACCTCCCATGAGAGATGCAGTATCATTGAGGTAATGGGCAGACATGCCGGCTATATTGCCCTGTGGTGCGGTATTGCCAACGGAGCGGAGGACATTCTGATTGCGGAGCGTTACGATTATGATGAGCAGAGAATCATCAATAATATTATCGAGAAGCGCAAGAAGGGCAAGAAGCATTATATTATTGTCAATGCCGAGGGTGTGGGCGATTCTAATGGTATGGCCAAGAGAATCGAGGCGGCAACGGGTATGGAAAGCAGAGCTACGATTATCGGACATGCCCAGAGAGGCGGCAGCCCTACCACCAGAGACAGGGTATACGCTTCCATGATGGGAGCAAAGGCGGTGGATCTGCTGGTAGCCGGTGCCAGTAAGCGGGTCGTGGCATATAAGGACGGCCAGTTTGTTGATTTTGATATTGAGGAAGCCTTAGCTATGACGAAGGATGTGGATCAGTACATGTATGAACTGTCTATCCGGCTCTCAAAGTAATACAGGCATCAGATGCAATGCGGATAATTTAAGATAAGGCTGGTTAGTAATTGCATATGCAATTACTAATCGGCCTTAATGTATAGGGGAGAGTTCGGGTCCAGTCGTAAAGTTAGGCAGGTGTCACTCCATCAGGTCACTTTTACTTGCCTTACCTTCGTGCGTTCAGGACGCTCCGCTTCGCAAGATGTACAAATGTTACATTTGGTATAGAATGTAACATTGGACGGCTCAGCGTAAAAGTGACCTGATGGAGTGACACCTGCCTAACTTTACGACTGAACCCGAACTTAACAAAGAGGAGGATGCGATGGAAAAGAAGGAACTTTATCTGGTGAGTGCCTGTCTGGTTGGGAGTCCCTGCCGTTATGACGGAAGGGATGCTCTTTGCGGACCCGCGGCAAAGCTGGCGGCGCAGGGAAGAGCGGTGCCGGTGTGTCCGGAACAGCTGGGAGGACTGACCATTCCGAGAAGCAGCTGTGAGTTGACAGATCAACAGGGAGAGATTCGAATCCGGAATAAGGATGGGGAGGATTTCACAGAGGAATTTCTTCTGGGTGCCCGGCGGACGCTGGACATTGCCAAAGTCCTGGGCGTCAGAACGGCTATTATGAAATCAAAAAGTCCCTCCTGCGGCTGTGGCCGGATCTATGACGGCACTTTTTCGGGAAAGCTGGTTCCCGGGTACGGAGTGGCAGCCCGGCTTTTGATGGAAGAAGGAATTGAGATTGTAACAGAGGAAGAGTTGGCGGAGTAACTTCCTTGAGAATATTTCGCAGCAGGCGGCTGTGCGGATTGGGCAAGACCCGGAGGATTGCCGCAGCTGCGGATATAATACAGACGGATATAACACAGATAGAAACGGAGAATGATAATGAGTAATAAGACAAAGAAGCTGTTATCCTATTACAGACCGCACTGGAAACTGTTCCTCGCGGATATGTTTTTTGCGCTGCTGGCTGCCGGCATATCCCTGGTCTTTCCTATGATAGTACGGTATATTACCAATCAGGTGCTGGTGAAGTATGCGATACCGGAAGCAACACCTATTATTTTGAAGCTGCTGGCAGCAATGCTTGCCCTGGCTCTGCTGGAATTTGTCAGCACCTATTTTATTGCCTACCAGGGACATATCATGGGGGCGCGGATGGAGTATACCATGCGCAACGAACTCTTTGAGCATTTCCAGAAGCTGTCCTTCAGCTATTATGACAACCAGAAGACAGGGCAGCTCATGTCAAGGATCACCAACGATCTCTTTGATATTTCAGAGCTGTGCCATCACGGACCGGAGGATATTGTCATATCCATTATTAAAATGGTGGGTGCCTTTATCATTCTGATCCAGATTAATGTCCCCCTGACCCTTCTGATTTTTGCCTTCCTCCCGATGATGTTTGCTTTTGCCTATTATATGAGGGGAGCAATGAACCGGGCTTTTCGCCGGAACAGGGAGAGGATTGCGGATATCAATGCCCGTGTGGAGGATAACCTTTCCGGAATCCGTGTGGTGAAGTCCTTTGCCAACGAAGAGCAGGAAGTGGAGAAATTCTACGTCAGCAATTCCCGCTTTGTGGAGAGCAAACGGGGCAGCTACCGGAGTATGGCCAATTTCCACTCGGGACTGACCCTTTTTACCGCCTTTATCAATATTGCGATGATTGCCGGGGGAAGCTTATTCATTACCCGGGGGATTATCGCCATCACCGATCTGTTAACCTTTCTCCTGTATATCAATACCCTCATCGATCCGGTGAAAAAGCTGATCAGTTTCACGGAGACCTTCCAGAACGGTATGTCGGGCTTTGACCGCTTCTATGACATTCTGATGGTTATGCCGGATATTGTGGACCGGCCCGGGGCCGTGGAATTAAAGCAGGTGAAGGGCAGAATTGAATTTAATAAGGTGGCCTTCAAATATGATGAGAGCATGACGGAGGTTTTCCGTAATATAGACCTGGAGGTTGAGGCCGGAGATTATATCGCATTGGTCGGTTCCTCCGGTGTCGGCAAGACGACAATGTGCAGCCTGATTCCCAGATTTTATGAGGTAACTCAGGGCAGTATCACTTTGGACGGCAGGGATATCCGCGATATTAAGATGAAATCCCTTCGTAAAAATATCGGAATCGTGCAGCAGGACGTCTATCTCTTTGCCGGAACCATCATGGATAACATCCGTTACGGCAATCTGGATGCCACGGAGGAAGAGGTGATAGAGGCGGCTAAGAATGCCAACGCCCATGATTTTATTATGGAGCTGCCGGATGGCTACCATACTGATATCGGCCAGCGGGGAGCGAAGCTGTCAGGAGGGCAGAAGCAGAGAATCAGCATTGCCCGGGTATTCCTGAAGAATCCTCCGGTGCTGATCTTTGATGAGGCCACCTCGGCTCTGGATAATGAGAGCGAGAAGGTGGTGCAGGATTCCCTGGAGAAGCTGGCGAAGAACAGGACCACCTTTGTAATAGCCCACAGGCTTTCTACAATTAAGAATGCGAAGAGGATTCTGGTATTAACGGAAGAGGGAATCAAGGAATCCGGCACCCATGAAGAGCTATTGGACAGGAATGGAGTTTATGCCAATCTGTACCGAATGGCTTTTCAGAAAAAGGCACAGGCCCAGTAAAACAGGAAGCGCTGCGGCGCAGGCTCCCCGTATACATAAAAGAAGGATGTGAAAAAGAAATCCTTTTGTTTATGTAGTGGGGAGCCTGTACTTTTTTACGGGAAAATCCCTGCAGCCTGCGGCAGTAAAGCGGATATCATAAATATTCCTACATATTTGGTCGGATTTTATGGAACTGTTTTTTATTATATTGCGTCTAATTGTTGAGAAGGGAAAATGTATATGGCATATGCATCTATTTCATTATTTACATCATCTGTCTATCCATGTATACTATTATATGATTGTGGACTTAAAAACAGTAACAGCGGCCTGGAATAATAATAGTATGGTATAGGGGGACAATAGGATGCACAAGGATATACCTGTGGAACTCTCAGAAAATATACCGGGGTATGATATAGAAACTCTCATAAGGCAGTACGGTAACGATGTATTGCGAACGGCATACATGTATGTCAAGGATGTTCATACTGCGGAAGATATTTTTCAGGATGTTTTCATTAAAGTAAATCAAAAACTTACAACGTTTGAGGGTAATTCCAGTATTAAGACCTGGATAATCCGTATTACCATCAACACCTGCAAGGATTATTTAAAGAGCGCCTGGAACCGTCGGGTGACTCCCATGATGGAGTACCAGGAGGATGCGATTGTCAGTGACACGGATTATGATGATGTGGAGAAGCAGGATACCAGGGAATTGATTCAAAAAACAGTTCTCGGACTGCCGGCAAAGTATAAGGATATTGTTTTATGTGTGTATTTTCAGGATATGACCATAACAGAGGCTGCCCAGGCGCTGAATATTGCGGAAGGAACTGCCAAGAGCAGGCTTTCCCGGGCACGGCAGAGATTAAAATCTATTTTAGAAGGGAGGATTTCAGATGAGCTATAAAGATAAGGAAATTAATGTGGAAATGGATGATTTGAAGATCAAATCACATCTGAATGCTTCTCTTGATTTGAGCGGTATCAATGTCTCGGAGGATTTAATTAATAGAACGCTGGCTGCAATCAAGCTGCAGTCCGCAGTTAATATAGAGGCCCGGTCCGGAGCCGGTGCGGATGAGAAAACCATAGAAAAGAAGGAAAGAAAAGTACTGCCCTGGAACCGGTATGTACGCGGGATTGCAGGAATTGCAGCGGCGGCAGTAATCGCTGTGATCGGCATTAATTTTGTCCGTAATATGCCCATGGGCATGAAGATGGATAAGTCTGCTGAGAATAGCGCCCTGCAGATGGACGGGGGAAGCTACGGTATTTCGAGTAAAAATGCTATGGATGACAGCGCCATGCCCGATACGGAATCGGCCGATGCATCGACGCAGGAGGAAAGCGGCAGCGACATGAAGGAGATATATGGTGACGTGACAGAGGCTCCGATGCAATTCACCATTGCGGCTGAAGCTTATGGCGGTGAAGAAAGCAACGGAAACGAATATAAATCAGATGCGCTTGCCGGAGGAGGGGACACGACGGCGGAAGAGGAGGATCAGCGGAAGGAGGAAAGCACCCGTGCTTCCCAGTTCGCCCTTTCGCAGGAAGAACCGGAGAGCGAGGCGACAAAGAACCAGGATCAGGCATTGACAGCCCGTATTACAGGCGAGAGTGTGATGTATTCCTTCCGCCAGATATTTATTCCGTCGCCGGAGCAGGTCCGCTACCTCACCATATCGGATGATATCAATCAGGTCTCCGTTACTTTAACCAGCCGGGAGGATGTGGAAGCCTTTTATCTTGTCATGGACGGTCATCAGTTCGGTCTGTCTGATACCAGCTCCCCGGAGAATTCGGATTACACGGTGGAGATGAACAGCTCTGAGCTTGGAATGCTGTATATCATGGAGGTGGGCAGCAATCTGACCGTACTCTATGCCCAGGGAGATACTGAGACAGAGACAGTTTATTACGCGGTGGAGGATACCCGGTTCCGGAGGGAGCTGACGGAATTTTTCACAGAATTCAGCAATTGAGCGGGTAATTCATAATGCAATAAAAAAGGTTCCTGCAACAGCACGATGCTTTGGCTGTTGCAGGAACCTTTATTCTCGTATAGGAAAGTTCATCCTATACGAGAAAGTGCTCCGCAGGATGCACATGCCGTGCATAAGGAAGATGTTGCCTGAAGGCAACCGCGCGGCAGCGCAATAGTCCGCAAGCGGACTATTTATTTCTATTCCTGTTCCGATTATTCTGACTGGGCTTCCTCAGCGGGAGCCTCTGCCTCAGCGCTTTCTTCTTCGGATTCTTCCGTAGACAGATTGATGGGCACATACCCTCTGGTCTCTCCGGCCTCCTCTTCTTCCTCGTCGGTATCCTCATCCAAATCTTCAAAGTCATCTTCGAAATCATCAAAATCATCAGAAGAATCCTTCTGGATAAAATTCTTATAAACATAATAAGCACCGGCTGCTATGGATGCCAGGGTAATTGTACCAAATAAAAACTTTCCAAACTTCTTCATATAAGAACCATCCTTTCTGTTTTATATAATTATATACTGTTATTCCATTATAATTCGAATTCAAGTAAAAAGAAAGTAAAAGTTCTATAAACATGTAAAATTTGCCGAAAATACCAGGAACAAATATTTGCTTTACTTTTGAAAGCAGATATTTTATGATTAAATGGATTACAGAAGTTTCAAAGACTTTGTTTAGAAGGGAGGCAGCAGGATGGGGCGAGCGGAATTAGCGGAGAAGCTTTTTTTGGATGGGTATAACTGTTCCCAGTCGGTTTTTGCCGCGTATAGCGATTTGTACGGGATAGATCAGGAGGTGGCTCTGAAGCTATCGGCTTCCTTTGGAGGAGGCGTTGGAAGAATGCGGGAAATCTGCGGCGCCGTATCGGGCATGAGCATGATTGCCGGATTGGAAACAGGCTCCGCAGCCAGAATGGATGAGGAGGGGAAGAAATATAATTATGAGGTAGTCCAGAAGATGGCCCGGGAATTCCGGGAGCGCAGCGGATCGCTGATCTGCCGGGAATTGCTCCGCCTGGACCGGGAGGAGAGTCCCAGCGCTGCTCCTCAGAGCCGGACGAAGGAATATTACGATACAAGGCCCTGCAAGCAGCTGGTCAGGGACGCGGCAGATATCATCGAAGGAGTTCTTTATGCCGTAACCCTGGAAAAGGTCTGCGGGGAAGAGCAGATAGAAACGGTGGCCCGGCTGGCACAGGAGATATGGCATGAGCATTATGACAGTATCATCGGGAAGGATCAGGCGCAGTATATGATAGATCGGATCCAGTCCCATGAGGCCGTATCGGATCAGATTTTTCATAATCATTATGTATACTGTCTGATGAAAAGCCTTGGGGGATATAACGGATATTTTGCGTACCGTCTTGAACCGGAGAGCCTGTTTTTAAGCAAGCTGTATATTGCACGCAGATTCCGGGGCAGGGGACATGCCGGCACCGCGCTGGCACACCTGGAGAAGGTATGCCGTGACAATGGTTTACATAGAATATGGCTTACGGTAAATCGCGGAAATGAGAACAGCATCCGTATTTATGAGCGCCTGGGATTTGTAAAGACCGGAACCCAGGTTGCCGATATCGGCGGCGGCTTTGTTATGGATGATTTTTTGATGGAAAAAAAGGTGGAAAATTAACCATATATTTTCAAAGTAAGAAAATATTAATTAAATTACCATGATTTTGACAATAAAGCTGTGGTATAATGTCCACGATGAGCAGATTAGTCCAGGATGGCTTAAAGCAATCCCCTGGCCATCCTGGATAAGTGCAACGGGAACGCAAGGAGGCGGTCCCTGCGTTCCTAATCTGCGGATGATATGATATAATGAAAGCGTAGCGAACATGATGCGAGCTTGCCCGTAATCATGTGAACGGAGCCGGAGATCATGAACACGTTTTATGTTCATGATATAATGAAAGCGGAATGAGGATAGTGCGAGAAAGACATTCGCACAGCAAGCTTGCTTGCAGTTTCTGATTGGAGCTGGAGATCGTGAACACGTTTTTGGTTCATGATGTAATAAAAGCAGACGTTATGGAGCAACAAGATCATGGACATGCTCCTTGTTCATGATATAATGAGAAAAAAAGGGAGGAAGAGCAATGAAGAAGTACAGTCGGGTATTAATTATGGTTCTTGCATTATTGATCGGAATACCGATGATCTGGAATCATAGCACGGTCATAGCCAGTGCCGCGGCAAGTCCTGCGTTTGTGAAAACCAAGGTGGAGCTGGTTGGCGTGGGTAAGACATATCAGCTTGAGATTAAGGACAAAGTGGCAGGGAGTACATATAAATATACTTCGTCCGACAAAAATGTGGCAACCGTATCCAGCAAAGGAAAGATTACCGCAGTTGCCGGAGGAACTGCCAAGGTACAGTGTAAAATAACCTATTCTAACAAAAAGACCAAGACCTTGTCTTGTTCTGTCACCGTAAAGATTCCGGCAGAGGAGATTCGAATCAGCAATGCCGTACTGGTTAACGGTGCCCACAGGATGAACCTGGGCTCGACCATGGACTTTAATGCAACGACAGTTCCGGGTCAGCCTACGGATAAGGCTTATTGGTATGCGGATAAGGGAGACACGGATTGTATCAGTGTGGACAATGCCGCAGAAGGTATCGTGACGGCCAGAAAAGTGGGTAAGGTGACGCTGAGGGTAAAAGCAGCTGCCAGCTCCACAGCCGCAGATGCTAAGAAGAGCAATGTGGATGATTATATTATTATCGAGGTGGTAGATTCCAAAGCATCGGTTCAGAGTGCGGAAATTGTTAATACCACGGAGATCAAGGTTGTATTTGACAGTGCGGTGAATCCCAGCACAGTAATAGAAACAGGTAACAAATTATCCTCCAATATTGATGTGGTACAGAGAAAAAATGCCAAGGGAGTGCTTGCTGCGGATCCGGGAACATTGACCGCGGTCCTTTCCGCAGATGGCAGAACTCTGGTCATAACCGCATCCAAGACCTTCGACGGGGATTATGGTATCAGCCTGAGCAATAAGATTTTAACTACTTCAGGGGTCCCCATAGAGGCATATTATAAGAGTGTTTCCTTTGTCGACAACTATCCGCCGAGCCTGATGGGATCACCTGTATTGGATGACAGCGGCTTCCGGAATACCATTAATTTCACGGAGCCCATAGACTTCACCAATTTAAGTGTTACCGGTGCGACGGTAATCGGCAGCAGCAGCGGCAGTGCAGGAGCGAATGCTTCGGCCTACACGCTCAGTATTTTGAATAACCGCCTGAATTATGTGGCCAGTGAAAATAAGAAATCGCTGGTGATTGATCTGTCCAATATCGATCCGGCGGATTACGGCAAGATATTCACCGTGGTACTGGCAGGAGTGAAGGATATGGCCGGGAATGCTCCCGCAAGCTATACCCTGATGGCAACCCTTCGTACGGACAGCACAGCGAAGGCACAGGCGGTGCCGATATCGGTGGTCAGAACGGGCTATAACACCCTGAAGGCGACATTTACCCGTTCCCTCAGCTATGCCGGCTTCCTGCAGGTGAACAATGGAAGCATGATGGAGGGTGTAATTGATGCCTCTGATCCGAAGAATGTAATTTATACCATCAATGAGACGGATGCTGCTTTGTCCGGTACCGTTGAGATAAGGCTGTCCCTGTGGGATTCCTATAATGTAAAGCCGACGGATACCACGGCATTGACAGGATGGACCCGGAAGATTAACTTTACCGTTGATAAATCCAATCCGGTTCTGATATCCTATGAATTTGACGCAACCACTTCGACCCTTGCGCTGACCTATAACAAAGAGGTAACAACAGCCTTTGCTTCCGGAGTAATTACGACGACATTGACTACGATTACCGATGATATCCGTTCGGGGACCAATATCAATTATACCAGGATGGATAACAGCAATGATAAGAAGACGATAAACCTGAAGCTGAGCAATGTTTCTGCTCTTGGTACCTACTCCTTTACCCTGGAGAACGGCTTTGTAGTAGACAGCTATAAGAACCCCAGCCTGGCCCGTCCGATTTCCTTTAACAATACGAAAGGCAACTCGTCGTCGGAGCTTCCGGCACCTTACGAGATCACTCAGTCGGACACTAATCTGAGCCAGATCAGCATCCAGTTTGCCAATAAACTGGATAAAGCATCTGCGGAGCTGGTAGGCAACTACACCATTCCGGGAGTTCCCGTTCTGTCGGCAACACTGACAAGGAATACCCCTGACGGCGCTACGGTTCTTTTAACGGTGGCGGATGGAGGAATCGATGCCACGGTAGAGCGTCCTGTTAAGATCAGCGGTGTTAAGGGCTATAACGGCAGCTATTCCGCAATGACCGAATTCACTATGATGGTGCCCCTGAAGGATAACAAAAAACCGACCATGGTTGGCTCTCCTGTGTTTGACAGGAATACACTGACAGGAATACAGCTTAATTTCAGTGAGGAGATTACCGGTCAGCTGACATTAAGGATTTCCAATATCTCTAATTCTGCCATTACTTACGGCAATACGGTAACCGTGAGCGGCAATACGGCTTATATCAGCCTGGATTACATACCGGATAAGGGAACCGGACTGAAGATAGAGGTATTGAATAATTCTCTGATCGATGCCAACGGTAATAAGGCAGTGATGAACTCGACCATGTTTGTAACCGTTCTCTATTAATCGGGAAGCTATTCTGAGGATAACTTAAAAAAGCGCTCTCAAAATCAATCATTTGGTTTTGAGGGCGCTTTTAGACTATTCAAAGGTTCTTGTGAAAATATCACTGTTTTCCAACAAGCTTTCCACGGTATCCAGGCCGAGACGGCGGAGCAATTCAATTACATAGGGATTATCAATGGGAGTGGGGTAGGGAGCCGCCATGCCATACTCCTCAACCTGTGCCCTGCCTTGCTCATGGGGAATTAGAACCTTCGGGCCGCCGACACATCCTCCCACACAGCCCATTCCTTCAAAGAAATTGGCGGTGGTGTCACCGGAGAGGAGCTGGTTAATCATTGCTTTACAAGCCGGAACACCGTCTGCCTGTTGGGTGCGGATGGTAATTCTCCGGTTGGGATTCAGCCGCTCTACCGTGGCGCTGACCGCCTCGCTGACTCCTCCGGTATGGGCATAGATCCTGCCTGCCCGGGAGGAATGATCCTTCTCGCTTTCTTCCATCCCGGCGGGATCGATCTC
Source organism: Anaerotaenia torta (assembly GCF_050433395.1). Classification (NCBI taxonomy): domain Bacteria; kingdom Bacillati; phylum Bacillota; class Clostridia; order Lachnospirales; family Lachnospiraceae; genus Anaerotaenia; species Anaerotaenia torta. The sequence goes on along the minus strand of NZ_JBNPXH010000005.1, from coordinate 131,034 downwards.
CATGATGCGGAAGATATCCTGAATCTCCTGAAAGGTAAGCACATAATCCACAGCACCGGCGATATCCTTCTCCTTTGCTTCCGCTTTCTTGGCCAGACAGGGCCCGATGAAGACGGTGAGAGCATCGGAATGCAGTGTCTTAACGGCCCTCCCGCTGGCGATCATGGGGGATACCGACGGCGGAACATGGGGCATCAGCTCCTTATAGATCTTTCGGATCATGGCAATCCACATGGGACAGCAGCAGCTGGTAAGCTGATAGTCGCTTTCCGTCTGAATATTCCGGTCAAATTCCAGGGCCTCCTTCAACGTCAGAATATCGGCAAACAAAGCCACCTCGATCATGCCGTCAAAGCCGGCGGCCTTCAGCGCGCTGCGAAGCTTGCCGGGCGTGACATCGCTGCTGAACTGGCCGAGAAAGGCGGGGGCAACCAGGGCATAAACCGGCCCTTCATGGGAGCGGACGGCTTGCAGGGCCGGTATGACATCCTTGCTGGAGGTGAGCCTCTTCGCCCGGCATTCCTGGATACAGAGGGCACAGCCGACACATTTTTCTTCCTCAATTTCTATTTCGCCGGACTGGTTCGGATGAATTGCGTGGAAAGGGCAGACCTTTACACAATTATGATCCCCTTTCTCACAGCGGCAGTCCCCGGTGCTCCATACCAGCGGGTGCTTCTCAGGATGAAGCAGGCAGTCCAGCTGGTGGGTGTCATAGAGCTCCAGCTTCTCAAGAAAGCTCATATCTTTTTCCTTCAATGTCCTGATTAAAACCTCATAATACAATTCCTCAAATGTTTTCATCTGTTTTTTCGGAGATCCTTTCTGAAAGATAACAGTCTGGCCGATCCCGGCACGGACTGATTGATGTATCATAAGCGCCTGTAAGTATATTTTACAAAAAAGCAGAAAAAAAATCTACTGCGGGGAAATATATTCAGGAACATAATGTATGTTCCTGTAATCACAGTGTATAATCCGGATATAGATGTTCTCATAACATTATATTATACACTTTACTGAGAGTCAGATTTGCTTTATAATAAATAAATAGGGACATTTACGACGATGGTATATTATTCTTGAGGGTGGCGCAATCTAATTAGAAAATATAGGATATGGAGAAGGAAATTGAAGGATCGTACTGTAAAAATATTGACAAAAGCAGGATGGCTTTTGTTCTATGTATATATCATATTATTATCTTATTTTTTGTTCTTCAGTGAGCATTATGGGCGGGGGTGTGCCGTGGAGGGTTACCGCAGCAATCTGGAGTTCCTCAAGGAGATCAAGCGTTTTATCCGGTACAGGCAGCAGCTTGGTCTGGAGGTATTTGTCGTTAATATCTTGGGGAATATCCTGGCTTTTGCCCCTTTTGGCTTCCTTCTTCCCCAGCTGAGCCGGAGGTATCGGAGATTTTGGCGGATTGCACTGCTGAGCGTGGTGTTCAGTCTGGCGGTGGAGACAACACAGCTGGTGCTCAAGGTTGGTATTTTTGATGTAGATGATATCCTAATGAATACCTTAGGGGGAATACTGGGGTATGTTTTCTATTTTATTATCAGCAGGATTTACCGGAAGCTCTGCGCCGGAAGAAGAGCAGAAGGAGGAGACAAAGGTGCATATAAAAAGAAATAAGGATATGATCCATTTCTCCGGCAGGAGACATACGAAGCTGGGGATAGGCTCCGCAGTTATTGGGATATTTGTTGTTTTCGGCTTTTTGGCGGTCAGCATTATCTCGGGGTTGGCCCGCGGTCAGGGAGGAATGGTCCTCGGTGTGGCTGGAATCGGTCTGTTCGCCCTGGCGGTCACCGGCTTTATACTGAGTTATCGGGCGTTCAGGAAAAAAGATATTTTCTACCGGTTTCCCATGATTGGAGCAGTGCTTAACGGATTTATGACAATATTGCTGCTGATTATTTATATTATAGGAATATAACCCATGTTCCTATAATCGGGATCTATTACGCGGATGTAGTTGTTCTATATCTAAATACTTTTATGATTACTAAAAAGAGGATGGAGGATTCATAATGAAATACAGTATTTTATTCAAAGAAGACAATGAAGCGATTCAGGAGAGATACGAGCTGGCCCTGGAGCGGATCCGGGTTATGGAGACGGAGGAAAGTGTACGGGAGCCGTTTCGCGCCTATTTCCAAAGGACGGCATCCTTTGTAAGCATGGTGGCGCAGGTTGCCGACATGGCTATGGGGGATCGGATCGCCGGACTTTCCCTGGAGGAGTTAAAGGGGCTGAATCAGGCTCTCTATGAGGATCTTACAGACGATCATTATCAGTTCAGCTATGCCAATCCCTCTTATGCCTGCGAGAAGCTGGGAGACAAGTTCGGTAAGCTTCTGTCTTTTTTGGCGGCGGAGCTGCGGGGAATCATTTCCTATGCCTATGAATGCAGACGATATGAAATGACCATTTACCTGGAGCTGCTGATTGAGATCTATAATTATTTTGAAGAAGAGGACGAACATACCTATAAGGATGCAAAGCGTGCGGTCTATGACTTCATGAGCGATTACTGCCAGGTGCTGGTGGAGAACAGGGTCCGGGATCTGGTGGATTCGGATCTGACTTTTGCAGCGGATATTATTATGGAATCGGATTTGGAGGATCTGCGTTATCTTTATTTCTATGGGGAATACATTACGGAAAATGAGATAAAGACGGCTGAGTTCCTGAATTCTCTGCCCCAGGAGCAGATTCAGGCAATGGCGGATACCTATACCGAGGGCTTTCGCCGGGGTTATATTGCCAATCGTCTGGATCTGAGCAAGAAGGTATATATAAATATCCGTTATCAGATTGGATTTGAGCGGATGGTGCGTTATGCGATTCATAATTTCAGGAAAATGGGCCTGGAGCCTACCATTTACCGGGCGGCTTATCATGCGGTGAATAAGAGGCAGCATCTGAAGATCGGCTACCATGCTACCAGCCCCAATAAGCAGTTCGATTATGACCATCGTTTTGATATCGGTCTGTTCTTTGATAAAGCCTTCAAGGAGCGCCGTCTGGAGTGCGTGAAGCAGGCTTACGAGAAGTATAAGGAGAAGGCCGGGCTGTATGCTGGCCCTGCGTTGATTGAGGTCTTTGGAGAGGAGCTTTTTGCGCCCAAGGATAAGAAGGAAGCGGTGAAGCTGGACGATCACCAGCAGAAGCTTTATGTGGAATTTAACAGTGAGGATAATTTCATTAGAAATGAATATCTGAAACCCAGTGAGACCTCCTTTACCATTATCGCCTATCCGGTTCCTGAGATTGGAAAGGATTTCAACGGAATCTTTGCGGAGACGGTGAAGGTGAATAATCTGGATAATGATCTCTACCAGAGGATTCAGCAATGCATTATTGATGCTCTGGATCAGGGAGAATATGTCCATATCCTGGGTGCCGGAGAGAATCATACGGATCTGAAGGTAAAGCTCTATGAGCTGAAGGACAGCTCCAAAGAAAGCATATTTGAGAATTGTGTGGCGGATGTCAATGTTCCGGTGGGAGAGGTGTTCACCTCACCTGTACTGGAGGGCACCAACGGAGTTCTTCATGTTTCCAGAATCTATCTCAATGACCTGGAATGCCGGGAGCTGGAGCTTACCTTCCGGGACGGGCTGGTAGCGGAATATTCCTGCGCCAATTTTAACGAGGCGGAGAGGAATAAGAGCTTTGTTAAGGAGAATCTGCTGTATAACCATGATTATCTGCCCCTTGGCGAATTTGCCATCGGCACCAATACCACTGCCTATATGATGGGCAGGAAATTCGATATTGCGCCCCGTTTGCCGATTCTCATTGCCGAGAAGACAGGACCGCATTTTGCCATCGGGGATACCTGCTATGTCATGAGAGAGGATACGGCTGTGTTTAATCCCGACGGGAAGGAGACGGTAGCCAGGGATAATGAGATTTCCCTGCTGCGCAAGACGGAGCCTTCCAAGGCATATTTTAACTGCCATACGGATATCACCCTTCCCTATGATGAGATTAAGGAGATTGCGGTAGTGCGAAAGGATGGCAGCAGAATACCGATTATTCAGGACGCAAGATTTGTTCTGGCAGGTACGGAGCAATTAAACGAAGCCCTTGACGCAGAGTAATGCTAAGGGGAGAAGACCGGAGGTTGGAATGGGGGATATTATGCTGAGAATCAGTAATTTTTCAAAAAGCTACGGGAAGAGCAAGAAAGCGGTGGATAATCTGAGCCTGGAGGTGGAGCAGGGTGATATCTATGGCTTCATCGGCCATAACGGGGCAGGTAAGACCACTACCATACGTGCCGTTGCGGGAGTGCTGGATTTTGAGGAAGGGGAGATTACCATCGATGGGATCTCCATCCTCAAGGATCCCGTTGCCTGCAAGCAACAGATTGCATATATCCCGGATAATCCGGATCTGTATGAGCATCTGACGGGAATTGGTTACCTGAACTTTATCAGTGATATCTATGGGGTGAGCCGCTCTGACAGGGAGGTTTTGATTTCCAGATACAGTGAAGCTTTTGAACTGACGGGGAACCTGGGAGACAGCATCGCCTCCTATTCCCATGGAATGAAGCAGAAGCTGGCGATTATTGCTGCGCTGGTCCATAGACCAAGACTTTTGATTCTGGATGAACCCTTTGTGGGGCTGGACCCCAAGGCGTCCCATACGCTGAAGACCATTATGGCTCAGCTGTGCCAGGAGGGCAGCGCCATCTTTTTCTCCACCCATGTGCTGGAGGTAGCGGAAAAGCTGTGCAATAAAATTGCTATTATTAAAGGCGGAAGGCTGGTCTCCTGCGGCACAACCCAGGAGGTTAAAGGCAACAGCAGCCTGGAGGATGTATTCCTGGAGCTGATTGAGGAAGCCTGAGAGCGGATGGCTGCAGCGGAATGAATGGCTGCGGCAGAGCGGATGGGTTCAGCAGGATGGCTGCAGTGAAATGGATTAATGCAGAGACTGGCCGGCCTGCGGGGCCGGAAAGGGGAGATCAGAATGAAGAAGATAATACGCCTGATCAGGGTACAGCTCTGGGCGGTTCTTGCCGATACGCTGTCCATGGGGCAGCATAAGACGAAAAAGCCCCGGATGATTTATCTGGGGCTGGGGTTATTTGCAGGGGGGATGGGAATCCTGTCTGCTTTTTATAATTTTATATTGGGATTTGCGCTGATGTCTGTTCAGAGAATTGATTTGCTGCCGCCATTGATGATGGCCCTTACCTGTATCATCCTGGTAATCACCACGGTATGGAAGGTGAGAGGGACGGTATTCGGCTTCCGGGATTATGATCTGGTAATGTCCCTGCCTGTCGGCACCGGAGGGGTTGTAGCCAGCCGGCTGATCATTTTGTATATCATTAATTTGTTTTTTGTGGCGATTATCATCCTTCCTATGATAGCGGCATATGGAATTTTGACAGGGCAATCCCTGCTTTTCTATCTCACGGGCCTGGTTTCCATGATGTTTGTGCCCCTGGTACCCATTGTGATTGCCTCCTTCCTGGGAACCCTGATTGCTTATATGGCGTCGAAATTCCGGCATCGTAATCTGATGAATATTATTTTCTCTATGGGATTGGTGCTCTTTATCCTGGCATCCTCCTTTTCTTTGGGAGAGAGCGGGGAAGAGATGCTGAATATCGGCGTGGATCTGACGAAGCAGGTTTATTCACTCTATCCCCTGGCAAAGCTGTACACGGGAGCACTGGTGGAGCAGAGGGCGTTGGATTTTCTCCTCTTTGCCGGTATCTCTGCCCTGGCCTTTTTTCTCTATGTCTGGGTGGTGCAGAGGATATTTAAAAGCCTGAACACAGTGTTCATGACGGGAAGGGGCGGTGCCAAATTCAAGCTGGGAATTCTTAAGACTGCTTCGCCGTTGAAGGCCCTGTACCGTAAGGAATTAAAGAGGTACTTTTCTTCCGTGCCCTATGTGTTAAACAGCGGAATAGGAATAGTGATGCTCACGGCAGCCTCCGTAGCCCTGCTTTTTCTGGATCGGGAGACGGTCTTTGGAAATGAAATTCCCGAGAGCTTCATGGGGATCATCGCTCCGATGCTGCTGTCCTTCTGCATTATGCTCAGCAGCACCACCATGGCGTCCATCTCCCTGGAGGGGAAGAATTTATGGATTCTGAAGTCCCTTCCTGTGGAACCGAAGACGATCTATGACTCAAAGCTTCTGGTGAATCTCACCATACTGGCACCGGTGCCGGTGGACGCGCTGCTGTTGGGAATTGGCCTTGGGCTGGATGCTGCCGCTACAGTCTGTCTGATGGTGTTTGGTGTGGCATGCGGCTTGTTTGTGGCCGTGTTTGGCCTGCTGGTGAATCTGCTGCTGCCGAATTTTCAGTGGAGCATAGAAACGGTTGTGGTAAAGCAGAGTGCTCCGTCGTTGATTGTAGTATTTGGGGGAATGGGGATCACCTGTGTCCTTTCCGCCGTTTTCTTTCTGATCGGGAATTCAGTTGCGGCATATCTGACCTGTATTCTGCTTCTGCTGACGGGATGCGGGGTTTTGTATTGGATTTTAATGAGCTATGGGAAGAAGAGATTTGCTTCCCTGCTCTAATATAAGAATCGCTAATGAATGACATAAGAAATTATCCGCCGAAAAGAAAGGACAAATCCGCAGGAATATGCTAAAATGTGAGCGTAAAATACGGTACAGAGTCAAGCTGAGGAAAAGGCACGGGTTTGGCAGTTGAGGAGGTAAGAAAATGGATTATAAGAAGGCGGGAGTGGATATTGAGGCCGGATATAAGGCGGTAGACCTGATGAAGGAGCATATTCAGGGTACGATGCGTAAGGAGGTTCTGTCTAATATCGGCGGCTTCTCAGGCGCATTTTCCCTGGAGGGCTTTAAGAACATGGAGCAGCCCACCCTGGTGTCAGGCACCGACGGCGTCGGTACGAAGCTTAAGCTGGCTTTTTTGCTGGACAAGCATGATACCATCGGAATTGACTGCGTTGCCATGTGCGTCAATGATATTGCCTGTGCCGGTGCGGAGCCGCTGTTCTTTCTGGATTATATTGCCTGCGGCAGGAATGAGCCGGAGAAGATCGCAGAGATCGTAAAGGGTGTGTCCGAGGGATGCAAACAGGCGGGCGCTGCCCTGATCGGCGGCGAGACGGCGGAGATGCCGGGCTTCTATCCGGTGGATGAATATGATCTGGCGGGCTTTGCGGTGGGGATTGTGGACCAGAAGCAGCTGATTACCGGGGTTGGTTTGAGGCCGGGAGATGTTCTGGTGGGAATCGCATCCTCGGGTATCCACAGCAATGGATATTCCCTGGTCCGTAAAGTATTCCGTATGCAGAGAGAGACACTGGACATTTATTATGAGGCGCTGGGAGAGACCCTTGGAGAGACCCTGCTTACGCCTACCAGGATATATGTGAAGGCATTGCAGGGCCTGAAGCGGGGCGGAGTTACGGTGAAGGCCTGCAGCCATATTACCGGAGGGGGCTTCTATGAGAATATTCCCAGAATGCTTCCCCAGGGGATTCATGCCATGGTAAGGAAGAACAGCTATGATATTCCGCCGATCTTTGGAATGCTGTCCAGGGATGGGGATATTGAAGAGAAAATGATGTATAACACCTATAATATGGGAATCGGTATGTTGATTGCCGTGGACAGCTCGCAGGCGGACCGGGCGGTCAGCCTTCTTGAAGCAGCCGGTGAGAGAGCGTTTATTGTTGGAGAGACCGTCAATGGAGAGAAGGGAGTAACCCTATGCTAAAGCTGGCTGTTCTGGTGTCCGGCGGAGGGACCAATCTTCAGGCGCTGATTGACCGGATTGAGGAGGGCAAGCTGCCCGGGGTGCGGATCGAGGTTGTGATCAGCAACAAGCGGGAGGCCTATGCCCTGGAAAGGGCCAGAAAGCATGGGATTGCCGCGGAGGCTCTGGTGAGGAAGGATTTCGCGGAAAAGGACAGATTCAACGAGGCTCTGCTGGAGCTGCTGAACCGGTACCAGACAGATCTGGTGGTATTGGCAGGCTGTCTTCTGATTCTGCCGGAGAACGTGGTAAGGAGCTATCGGAATCGGATTATCAATATACATCCGGCCCTGATTCCCTCCTTCTGCGGGGATGGATATTATGGTCTGAAGGTGCACGAAGCGGTGCTGGCCCGAGGGGTGAAGGTGACCGGAGCTACCGTTCATTTTGTGGATGAGGGCACGGATACCGGACCGATTATTCTGCAGAGGGCCGTAGCGGTGGAAGAGGGGGATACTCCCGAGAGCCTTCAAAGAAGAGTGATGGAGGAGGCGGAGTGGGAGCTGCTTCCGGAGGCGGTGCGCCTGATTGCGGAAAATAAGCTGATGATTGAGAATAATGTGGTGAAGAGAATAGAGCAGTGAGAAAAAGCAGATGGCAGTGTTAGGATGACTAACCCTGCTTTCTGTTAAATAAGGGACAGATGGAGGTTAAGAATGAAGGTTTTAGTGATTGGAAGCGGCGGAAGAGAGCATGTGATTATCTGGAAGCTGGCACAGAGCCGGAGGGTAACAAAGCTGTACTGTGCGCCCGGCAATGCGGGGATTGGCCGGTTGGCGGAGTGTGTTGATATCAGCGTCAGTGATTTTGAGGGACTGGCTGATTTTGCCTTGGGGGAGGGAATTGATCTGACGGTGGTAGGCCCTGATGATCCGCTGGTGGGCGGTATTGTAGATGTCTTTGAGGCCAGGGGGCTCCGTGTCTTCGGACCCGCGAAGAATGCGGCGATTATTGAAGGCTCCAAGGCCTTTTCCAAGGATTTGATGAAGAAATACCGGATTCCCTCCGCAGCCTATGAGGTGTTTGACCGGCCCGGCGATGCGGCAGAATATCTGAAAGACAGGAGCTATCCCCTGGTATTGAAGGCGGATGGTCTGGCCCTGGGGAAGGGAGTCCTGATCTGCGCCAGCTATGAGGAGGCTCTGCAGGGAGTAAAGCAGATTATGGAGGACCGGCAGTTCGGCGATGCCGGAAATAAACTGGTGGTAGAGGAGTTTATGACAGGCAGGGAGGTATCTGTCCTGGCTTTTTGTGATGGTACCCATATCCTGCCCATGACCAGCGCCCAGGATCATAAGCGGGCCAAGGATGGGGATCAGGGGCTGAATACCGGAGGAATGGGAACATTCTCCCCCAGTCCCTTTTATACCCAGGAAGTGGACGATTATTGCAAAAAATATATCTACCAGCCCACCATGGATGCCATGAAGGCGGAGGGAAGGGCGTTTACCGGTATTCTTTTTGTCGGGTTAATGCTGACGAAGGAGGGACCCAAGGTATTGGAATACAATGCGCGCTTTGGTGATCCGGAGGCTCAGGTGGTGCTGCCCAGAATGAAGAATGATCTCCTTGAAGTGATGGAGGCCTGTATTGACGGCAGGTTGGATGAGATACGGCTGGAATTTGAGGACAACGCGGCGGTATGCGTGATACTGGCCTCCCAGGGCTATCCGGAACGCTATGAGAAGGGGCGTCTGATCCGAGGACTGGAGAGCTTTGAGGGTAAGGAGGGCTATCATGTATTTCATGCGGGAACTGCTGTCAGGGATGGAGCGGTTGTAACCAACGGGGGAAGAGTTCTGGGAGTAACCGCTGTCGGAAGTGATCTAAAGGAGGCCAGAAGGAGGGCGTATGAGGCCGCCGGCTGGGTTCGGTTTGATAATAAGTATATGAGAAATGATATTGGAAAAGCAATTGACGAATCCTTCCATCTATCAGACAATATCCTGGTATAAAATACATAAAATGCCACAGAAGTGCCATACTTCACCTGTAGAATGAAGCAATAAATCGGAAGCCGCCGGATGACTTCTCAAACGGACTCGAAGTCGTTATTTGCGAAAGGGGTATCAAATGAAAAGACGGTATTATAACAATTGGCTGGTTACTCTTCTGATTCTTGCTCTTACCATCCCGCATGGGTTTGCCGGCAGCCCGCGCGAGGTCTTAGCGGCGCAGAAGGGAACCGTGACTGCGAATTCACTGAATGTAAGAACAGAGCCCTCGACTACGGCGCCCAAGTTGAAATCGGGTGTTACCGATGTATATCTGGTGAAGGGTGAGAAGGTTGATATTATAAGCACGAAGGGGGATTTTTATTATGTATCCCTCAAATTCAACGGAAAAACGGAGAAGGGCTATATCCATAAGGATTATGTCAGCGTTACCGGTAAGGCAGACCCGACTCCGACGCCCAAGGCCACACCAAAACCTAAGGCGACGGCGACTCCGAAGCCTACGGCAACTCCTACTCCCAAGCCAGGTCCCAAGGATTCGGTTCCGGTAAGGAAGGAGCTTAAGCTGAAAGGCTCAGTAACCGCCTCCACATTAAATGTGAGAAGCGGGCCGGGGACAGGCTACTACAAGGTAGGAGGACTGGCAAAGGGGAACTCCGTGACCGTGGTCTGCGAGGATGTGATTGACGGCGAGGAATGGTATGGAATTTCCTTTCAATCGGACGGAGGAACCAAGACGGGTTATGTACTTAGCTCTTATATCCAGATCTCTTATAGCAGTACGATTAAGGGAACCGTGGCTGCAAAGACGCTGAAGCTCCGTTCCGCAACCGGCAGCAAGGCGGCCTATCTAAAAAATAGCAGCGGCAATATCCTTTCTTTGAAGAAAGATAAAGCAGTTACCGTACAGGGAGAGTCAACTCTGTCGGGAGTAAAGTGGCTTAAGCTGTCCGTTACGGTCAGCGGGAAGAAGTATACCGGCTATGCCGAGGCTTCTCAGATCAGCTTTAAGGTGACTGAGGCCAAGCCTACAGCGACGCCCAAGCCCACAGAGAAGCCTGTTCCGACGCCGTCTGTGACTCCCACTCCGGAGCCTGCGGCAACCCCGGACCCTGTTCCGACCGCCACTCCGGAGGCAACACCCACACCTACGGCGACTCCGACTCCCACGGCAACACCGATGCCGACACCGGATTTGAACCAGGAGTTCCTGCAGATTGATAATAATCCGAAATACTCACAGATCAGCCAGCCTGTGAATGGGTATGTATGCAATACTGTCATCCTCTATCTGGTTAAGAATATTGCAACCGGTGAATTTTATTATGACCAATACGGCAATATCCTGTTTATGTCCAACGGGCAGCAGGTATTGGTAACCGGGGTTGAGGTGCTGAATGCGGATACCTGGTACCTGGTATCGATGGATAACGGTATCTATGGTTATGTAAAAGCGGAATATGTGTACATAGCAGATATACTTCCGACGGAGGGGGCTCCAAGCCCTACCCCGACGCCGCCGGTGATTACAGACAATATGGACTTTGAGACCAAGCTTGCGCTTCAGGGATTTCCGGAAAGCTACAAAGCAGCCTTGCGGGCATTGCATCTCCAGTACCCCAACTGGGAGTTCCGGGCTTATCATACCGGACTGGACTGGAATACCGTCATCGCGGAGGAGAGTACCCTTGCCAAGAGCCTGATCACCAATACCAAAAGTGTGGAGTGGAAGTCCCTTGAAAAGGGAGCCTATAAATGGGAGACGGATACCTTTATTCCCTTTGACGGCACGACCTGGGTCAACGCCTCCAGGGCCGCCATTGAATACTATATGGATCCCCGGAATTTCCTGACGACCAGCGGTATCTTCCAGTTCGAGCTGTTGAAATATCAGGAGGAGTACCAGAATCTGGCGGGCGTGGAGAATGTTCTCAAGGGAACGGCAATGTATAATACCAAGTACAGTTATACGGATGAAAACGGCATGACTCAAAGCATCTCTTATGCGGAGACCTTTATCAAAGCGGCGGAGTATTCGGGAGTCAGCCCCTATCATCTGGCCTCCCGCGTGAAGCAGGAGGTGGTGACCGGGCCAACTACCTTAAGCAACAGCGTATCCGGCAACTACGGCGGATATGAGGGGCTGTATAACTTTTATAATATTGGTGCCAATGACAGCCCGGGGGGCGGTGCCATTGCCAACGGACTGAGGTATGCCAAGAATGGCAGCAGCAATCCGACCACCAATGCCCTTTACATGATTCCCTGGACAAGTCCCTTCCGTTCCATTGTAGGAGGTTCCTATTTTATCGGAGGAAGCTATATCAACAGGGGGCAGGATACCATATACCTGCAGAAATTCAATGTTACTCCGACCTCAACTTATTTTCACCAGTACATGACCAATATTGAGGCTCCTTATGCGGAGGCAAAGAAGATTCTGGCCGCGTATAACGGAATGCTGGATAGTTCCATCGTATTCTCCATTCCGGTGTATCTGAATATGCCGGAGGAGGTCTGTCCGGTGCCGATGACCATGTTCAACCCGAACAATCGGATGAAGAGCTTGAAGATCCTGGATGCCAACGGTGAAGAACTCGCCATTACGCCGACCTTTAACCAGACAGTATACAATTACTCACTGATTGTTGAAAACGAGGTGGATACGGTGCAGATCAAGACAACGGCCGTAAGCAAAAAGGCGGTTATCAGCGGAGGCGGAACCATTGCCCTGAACGTCGGTGTCAACACGGTTGTGATAGCGGTGAAAGCAGAGGATGGCAATATTGCCACTTATACAGTTAATATTGTAAGAGAAGAGTAAGCTTTGCAAAGAGATAAAAGCAGCAGGGCTGGTATCTGACATGAAGTATCCGTCCGGCCGCAGGTGAAGAACCTGGCGGCCGGATGTGTTTTCTACCCTGTTTTGGGCGGCCTGACGGCAGAATGGAGGTTATTATGAATAGCAGAAAGAAAGGTTATACCGGGATATTATTCCTGGCACTTTTATTAGGAATTACAATGACTTCAAGGACTGCACTGGCAGCCAGTGCACAGGTGGAGCTGTCGGCGGACTCGGAGCAGGTAATGCTGGGAGGGGAGTTTTTTGTATATCTCAATATCTCCTCCCAGGAGGAGTTTGGGGATTTTGAGGGCAGTCTCACCTATGATGACGACATTCTGGAATATGAGGGAGGCTCCTCCCAGGTGAAAGGCAGCAGCGGGTACCTGAGCATATCTGACCTGGATAATGTCAGGGGAGACACAAACAGAAAGTATACGATGAAGTTTGAAGCCGTTAAGGTAGGAATCTGCAGGATCGAGCTGCATGACAGGGCCGTCGTCTATGAGCTTGAGGGAGGAGAGATGTCCGTATCCAACAACATACTGACAATTAATGTGACGGCACCGGAGACCGCCTCCGACAATGCACGTTTAAAGTCTCTGAAGGTCAGCCCTGCCGGATTAGAGCCGGAATTTGATCCGGAAATTTATGATTACACCATGGAAGTGAGTGCCTACACAGAGCAGCTGGTTATTGCGGCTTTACCGGAGGATAATAAGGCCACTATGACCGTAACCGGAAATGAGTCACTGGCGGAAGGTGAAAATAATATTACGATATCTGTGCTTGCGGAATCGGGAAATATCATAGAATATACTATCAAGGCAATGAAAGCTCCTGTTTCTGAAATAACAGGGACACCGGAAGAGGAAATTACGCCGGTGCCGGAGGCAGATACGGCAAAATTTGAAATTGTAAGATTAAATGGTGATAAATATGCTGTTTACAGCGGACAATATAAATTATTGGAGCCGGACGCAGGAACGGTGATACCTCAAGGATACGTTAAGACAAAGATGATTATTTCGGATGTATCGGTGACTGCCTTTTATCCCCAGGGTGACATGGAGAGTGAATTTCTTCTGATTTATGCGGAAAACAATATGGGAGAGGCTGGCTTTTACCGTTATGACCGGATGGAACGTACCATGCAGAGATTTTCCGGTGAAAAAACAGTAGTGATTGGGGAAAATACACAGACCGGGAACGAGGATCGGGCCGCTTATGAGAAATACCGGACAAATCTGACACAGGCAGCGATTGTTGTCGGATTGCTGGGCGCACTCTGTGCATTTCTTCTGGCGGTATGTATCCGGCTCTCTCTGAAGTCCCGAAAGAAATAAAGCGGAACAGTTACGAGTGGTAATGGAGGGCGCCTTATAATTGCCCTTGACAAAATCAATACGCTTGTTATACTATATATATAACAAGTGCAATATCTTGTAAAATACAGGTGACATGGCGAGGTGTATCCGAATGTATGTGGAAATTGATTTTAACAGTGAAGAAGCATTTTATATCCAATTGAGAAACCAGATTATATACGGCATAGCGACCTCGCAGCTGCAGGAAGGCGAGAATCTTCCCTCCGTAAGAGAATTGGCGGAACATATCGGAATCAATATGCATACCGTTAATAAAGCATATACTATGTTAAAACAGGAAGGGTATCTGAAGCTGGACCGCAGAAGAGGCGCCGTGATTGCAATTGACTGCAACAAACTGAAAGCGATGGCAGAGATGCGTGAGGAACTGCGGGTAATTCTGGCGAAGGCCTTCTGCAGGAATATCAGCTGTGAGGAAGCGCATGAAATTGTGAACGATATTTTCAACGAATTTGAAAGAAGTTAATCTGCCAAATACGCAGGCAAAGAACTTCTAAGTTTCACACCGCAAGTTCATAAAATAACGGCAGAATGGAGGGATTAAAAGATGATATGTGACAGATGCCAGAAAAGAGATGCCAAGATACTGTATACCGAGATTATCAACGGCGTGAAGAAGGAACAGCATCTTTGCGAGGAATGTGCAACAGACTACACATCCTTTCAAATGGAAAAACCTCTAATGAACAGCGAACTTACCCTGGGGGATATGTTATCCACCCTGCTTGATAATTATACCGCCGCCGACAAGAAAAAAAGCGGAACATCAGCGCCGGCACTGACCTGCAATACCTGCGGCACTACCTATGAGGAATTTATTCAGAAGGGACGTTTTGGCTGCGCCCAGTGTTATGGAAGCTTCCAGAGCCAGCTGGGGAAGACCTTCAAAAGTGTTCAGGGGGCGGAGCTTCATACCGGCAAGAGGCCCAAGGGCTTTGCCACGGCAGTCTCTGAACGGACCGCTGCGGATATCTCCGAGGCGGAGATGCTTTCCCTGAGACTTCAGGAAGCAATCGAGAAGGAGGAATTTGAGGAGGCTGCGAGACTCAGGGATTTGATCAAGCAGATGAAGCGGGAGGAGGAAGAAAGCAATGCTTAAATGGTATGAACAGATTCCTCTGGATAGTGATGTGGTTATTTCCAGCCGTGTAAGACTTGCAAGAAATCTCAGGACCTATCCCTTTTCCCCGAAGATCAATGAAGAACAGGCCTCAGCCCTGGTAAATGAAGTGAAGCAGATTGCAGGCTCCCTTTCCGAGGCGGATAACCGAAGATATTATTCCTGTAATATCAGTTCCTTAAGTGAGATTGATAAGATTGCCATGGTGGAGCGTCATATTGTGAGCCCCCTGCTGGCAGAGAAACAGCAGACAACCGGATTGATTTTGTCGGATGATGAGACGGTCAGCATTATGATTAACGAAGAGGATCATGTCCGGATTCAGGCTATCGTCGGCGGAATCGATATAGAGCAGGCATACGAAGAGGCAGATCGGATTGACGATATTGCCTATGAGAAATTACATTTTGCCTATGATGAGAAATACGGTTATCTCACTGTCTGCCCCACCAATGCGGGAACCGGGATGAGAGCCTCCTGTATGGTATTTCTTCCGGCCCTCACGGCGGCGAGAATGATA
The DNA here is from genome assembly GCF_050433395.1 of Anaerotaenia torta. NCBI lineage: Bacteria > Bacillati > Bacillota > Clostridia > Lachnospirales > Lachnospiraceae > Anaerotaenia > Anaerotaenia torta. The sequence goes on along the minus strand of NZ_JBNPXH010000005.1, from coordinate 115,429 downwards.
CAAAAGCTGATGGAAGAGCTGGGGAAGTATGGTGTGACCATCCGGGGGATTTACGGAGAGGGCACCAAGAGTCTGGGGAGCATTTACCAGATCTCTAACCAGAAGACTATGGGCGTTTCGGAAAGTGAGATTATTGAAAACCTGAAGCGGATTGTGCAGCAGGTGGTGAAGCAGGAGAGAAAGCGCAGGGAATACATGCTTTCCGTGAATACGGATGAGATTGAGGATCAGGTGTTTCGCTCCTACGGTGTGCTGAAGTATGCAAGGCAGATGTCTTCGGATGATGCCATGGCCCTGCTGTCCCAGATCAAGTTTGGCGCGGACTGCGGCCTGATCAAATTTGACAGGGCCTTTAATGTGCATAAGCTGATGATGGGTGTGCAGCCGGGAAGTCTTCAGTGGACCCTGGGCAAGAATGTGGGAAGCCTGACAAGAGACCAGGCCAGAGCCGAGTATATTAAGAGAGAGCTGCCCTCCGTAGTGTCTTAGAGGAGGGAGTGACGGGAGTATGCTTCTTGTTCCCGTAAAAGAGTACCCTGGAAGGAAGAATGGAGGATACAAAATATGTATGACAAATTTACTGAAAATGCAAAAAGTGCAATAAATATGGCCCGTGAGGTTGCCTACCGGCTGTCCCATAACTATATCGGGACAGAGCATCTGCTCATCGGCCTCATGGAGGTGCCAAGCATCGCGTCAAGAGTGCTGGAGGAAAACGGCGTCTCCGTCGATAAGATTTTGGAGCTGGTAAACCAGCTGATCGCACCCAATAACGGTGTGGAAATGATGGATGGGGGCACTTTTACTCCCAGATCCAAGCGCATCCTGGATCAAAGCTATAAAGAAGCAGCAAAATTCAAGGCTTCCTTGGTGGGAACCGAGCATATTCTCATTGCGCTGATCAAGGAATCGGACTGCATCGCAGTACGTCTGCTGAACACCCTTGGGGTGAATGTACAGAAGGTATACATTGACATTCTTACCGCGTCAGGAGTGGATATCAGCATAGCTAAGAATGAATATTCGGCTGGGAAGGGTGCCAAGACCAAGGGCAGGGCAAGTGCGACGCCTACTCTGGACCAGTACAGCAGGGATCTGACAGAATATGCAAGAGAGGGCAAGCTGGACCCGGTCATCGGACGGGAGAATGAGATTCAGAGAGTGGTTCAGATTCTCAGCCGCCGGACGAAGAACAATCCCTGTCTCGTAGGAGAGCCGGGGGTGGGTAAGACAGCAATCGCGGAAGGACTTGCGTTAAAAATTGTAGAAGGCAATATCCCGGATACCATTAAGGAAAAGCGGGTGGTCACGCTGGATCTGTCCGGCATGGTGGCCGGCTCCAAGTACCGGGGTGAATTCGAGGAAAGAATCAAGAAGGTAATCAGTGAGGTGATCAATGACGGCAATGTACTGCTGTTCATTGATGAGATTCATACCATCATCGGGGCTGGAGGAGCGGAAGGAGCCATTGATGCCTCCAATATCCTGAAGCCTTCCCTGGCCAGGGGTGAGCTTCAGATCATCGGAGCAACCACCAGAGAAGAATATCGCAAATATATCGAAAAGGATGCCGCTCTGGAACGCAGATTCCAACCGGTAGTGGTGGAGGAGCCCTCGGAAGAGGAAGCGATTCAGATCCTATTCGGTCTGCGTGATAAATACGAAGCCCATCATCAGGTACGCATTACAGATGCGGCTCTGGAAGCGGCAGTAAAGCTTTCCAGCCGTTACATCAATGACAGGTATCTGCCGGATAAGGCAATTGACCTGATGGATGAGGCCGCTTCCAAGGTTCGCCTCAGCACCTATACCTCTTCCCCGGCATTGAAGGATCTGGAGCAGGAGATCAAGCGCCTGGAAAGCGAGAAAGAGAAAGCCATCAAGGAAGAAGCCTATGAGAAGGCCGGAGAGATTAAGAAGCAGCAGGAAAGCGTTTTAGAACAGCTGGAGAAGCAGAAGGTTCTGGACGATAAGCAGCGGCAGGAGAAGCAGCTGGTAGTGGGAGATAATGAGATTGCTGAAATTGTGGCAAGCTGGACGAAGATACCGGTGAAGAAGCTGGCGGAGGAGGAGACGGAGCGTCTTCAGAATCTGGAAAGCATTCTTCACAACAGGGTGGTAGGACAGGAAGAAGCAGTGACAGCAGTGGCAAAGGCCATCCGCCGCGGGCGGGTAGGCTTGAAGGATCCCAACCGCCCGACCGGATCATTCCTGTTCCTTGGGCCCACAGGTGTGGGTAAGACAGAGCTGTCCAAGGCTCTGGCGGAGGCGATGTTCGGCAGTGAGAATTCCATTATCCGTGTTGATATGTCCGAATATATGGAGAAGCACAGTATCAGCAAGCTCATCGGATCTCCTCCGGGATATGTGGGCTACGACGAAGGCGGACAGCTGAGCGAGAAGGTAAGACAGAATCCCTACTCCGTCATATTATTTGACGAGGTGGAGAAGGCTCATCCCGATGTATTCAATATCCTGCTTCAGGTATTGGATGACGGGCATATCACCGACTCCCAGGGCAGAAGGGTAAGCTTTAAGAATACCATTATTATTATGACCTCCAATGCAGGTGCCCAGAATATTGTAGAGCCGAAGCGTCTGGGCTTTGCCGCGGTAGTGGATGAGAAAGAGGACTACAAGCGGATGAAGGATGGGGTAATGGAAGAGGTGAAGAGAATCTTCAAGCCGGAATTCATCAACCGTATCGATGAAATCATTGTATTCCATTCTCTGACCAAGGAAAACATTAAGCAGATCGTGGGCATCATGATTGCTACCATTGCAAAGCGCAGCAAGGCTCAGATGAGCATCACCCTGGAAACCGGCGAAACGGCAATTGGGCATCTGGCCGAGGTTGGTTTTGATCCCAAGTATGGGGCCAGACCGCTGAGACGCGCGATTCAGACCAATATTGAAGATAAGCTGGCGGAAGGAATTCTGGCGGGATCCATCAAAGAAGGGGACACGGTTCATGTGGATTTCCTGGACAATGAAATAGTGTTGCAGGCGAAGTGAGTTTATTTAAAAATTTAATAATTCTGAGGTAGAATTCAGACGAAATATCATATATAATGGAGTAACAATTTATTAACAGGTTTTAATACAAGTTTTCAATACAATTAGGAGGGTCATGTAATGGCAGTTGTTGAAGAGTTAATACGCAAGGAAAGCGATGGGACAATCAGCTTTGGTAATTACACATTGAGTGTCAAATCAAAGGCTTCCGATTTCGAGCACCAGGGGGATATCTACAAGGTAAAAACTTTCTATGAGATAACCAAGCTCGAGAAGAATGGGATGTTTGTCTACGAATCCGTACCCGGTACTGCCGTATTTCACCTTGATGCAAAAGAAGACCAGATCAGCTTTGAAGTATCCGGTAAGGACACGGCCCAGATCACGCTGGAGCTGGAAGCAGAGAAGGAATATGAGATTTACAGGAATGATACCAATCTTGGCAAGATGAAGACGAATCTGGGCGGAAAGCTGGTATTAAGCCTGGAGTTGAACGAAGACGAGAAGGACTTCGTAAAGGTGGTTAAACTGTAGAATGGCTAAGACGAAAACCGTGTTTTTCTGTAAAGAGTGCGGCTTTGAATCGGCAAAATGGTCAGGGCAGTGTCCGGCCTGCAAGGGCTGGGATACCTTTGTGGACGAACCGGTGATCAAGAAGCCAGGAAGAGCAGCCGGCGGCATCCGGAACTATCAGGAGCCGGTACCGATCTCTCAAGTGAAAGCGGAGGAGCAGCTGAGGCTGTGCTCCGGAATCGAAGAGCTGGATCGGGTTCTGGGCGGAGGGATTGTCCGGGGCAGTTTGGTTTTAGTGGGTGGTGATCCGGGTATCGGAAAGTCCACCCTGCTGCTTCAGATGTGCCGCGAAGTTGCAATTCAGAATAAGAAGATTTTATATATCTCAGGGGAGGAATCCCTAAGCCAAATTAAAATGAGGGCAGAGAGGCTCGGCGTGTTTGGCGGCGAGCTTCTCCTTTTATGTGAGACGGACCTGGATATGATAGACGAGGTGATTCAGAAGCACACCCCGGACATTGTGGTCATTGATTCCATTCAGACTGTATTCAAAGAAGAGGTAGCCGCCGCACCGGGAAGCGTCAGCCAGGTAAGAGAAGCGACGGCTGCTTTGATGAGGATTGCGAAGGGTTCCGGAATTACTATTTTTATCATAGGACATGTGACAAAAGAGGGTGTGGTAGCCGGTCCCAGAGTACTGGAACATATGGTGGACACCGTACTGTATTTTGAAGGGGATAATTATGCTTCCTACCGGGTATTGAGAGCGGTCAAGAACCGCTTCGGCTCCACCAACGAGATAGGAGTCTTTGAGATGCGAGGCTCGGGGCTTGCAGAGGTGAAGAATCCTTCAGAATTCATGCTAAAAGGAAGACCGGAGGGAGAGGCCGGTTCGGTAGTGGCGGCCTCCATGGAGGGCACCAGGCCGATTCTGGTCGAGGTGCAGGCTCTGGTTTGCAGGACGAATTTTAACATGCCCAGAAGAACTGCCGCCGGTACGGATTATAACCGGGTCAATCTGTTGATGGCAGTGCTGGAAAAACGGGCAGGGGTACAATTATCCGATTGCGACGCTTATGTCAATGTGGCGGGAGGAATGAGAATCACGGAGCCGGCCCTGGATCTGGCGGTGGTAACGGCGCTCCTCTCCAGCTATAAGAATGCCGCGCTGGATAATAAAACCGTCGTATTCGGGGAGGTTGGCCTGACCGGTGAGATCAGAGCGGTGAACATGGCGGAGCAGCGGGCCGCGGAAGCTGCCAAGATGGGCTTTGAACGGTGCATCCTGCCCCAGGCAAACAAGGAACACATTAAGAATAACGGCATAAAATTGATTGGAGTCCGGAATATCAGTGAAGTAATGGGAATACTCAGCAACGTTTGAGATAGGGGATTTTACTCTACGAAGAATGTGGGGGTTACAAATGAAGGAGCTGGAAAGTGAAAGGTTGAAGTATCTGGCGAAGGCACAGGAGAGCCTGTTCTATATGACGGACAGGATGGATCAATGGGAGTCTTCCCAGTCGGAACTGGAGAAAAACGCCTATGAGACCATTAATCTCTCGGATAAGATACTGGGTCTGTGCGAGGCGGGGATTAAGCTGATCGGACAGCTGCAGGGATGTTATTCGACCGCTCTTTTGGAAGAAGAGATGATTTTGGAGGAAGCGGGAGAGAGGAAGCCGGCAGCAGAGATGATTCAGGAGCTTTTGAGTACTCTCAGTCAGATAGGTAAGCATTCCCAAGATATCAATGAAACTGTACACCTTCTGGAGGAAGAGGTAGCAGAGCAGGTGGAGCTGGTTGTGGATGTGCAGGGAATGGTATGCTGTACAATGGAACAGATCGACTCGGTTGTTGCTTGTGATGAGTTTATTCTGGCAGATTTATAATACATATGTAGGAACGAAATGCATGGCAGCTTATATGACTATGAGGAAACAGCGGGCCGCGGAATTGATGATATAATGGGGCCTGCCGCGGAGGATAATAATGACGCATCAGGAAATTATAGAATATTGTCTGAGCAAACCTGGCGCATATCTGGATTACCCCTTTGACCCGATGTATCCGGTTATTAAGGTGAAGGCTCCGTCCCAGGAAAAAGGCAGGATCTTTGCCCAGCCTTTTATGCTGCACGGTGAGCCAAAGGTTACACTGAACTGTTCGCCGGAAACCGCTGAATTTTATCGCAGTGTTTATCCCGGAGCTGTAGTGCGGGGCTGGCATTGTCCTCCCATCCAGCAGCCTTATTTTAATACGGTGAACCTCGATGGAACTGTGCCGGATGAGGAGCTTTTAGAAATGATGAATCATGCATATGAAGTCGTAGTCGCCAAGCTTCCCAAATACATTCAGAAAGAAATCCGTTAGCGGTAGTGAGGGTAATACAATATGGAATTCGGTATGCCGACATTAATCGAGCTGAAAAGCCTTGAAGCCTGTGCAAAGCTTTGCAAAGAGCTGGGCCTGCAGTTTATAGAGCTGAATATGAATTTGCCGGAGTATCAGGCAGATAGGATGGAAGCAGATATATTTATGGAAATCGCCCAACGGTATGGGATTTATTACACCATCCATCTGGATGAAAAACTGAGCCCCTGCGATTTCAATGAGAGGATAGCACAAGCCTATACAGATACGGTTATACATACGATAGAGGCGGCAAAACGGCTCCATGTTCCGGTCCTGAATATGCATTTATCAATGGGGGTATACTTCACGCTGCCGGAGGAGAGGGTTTATCTGTTTAATGAATATAGAGAAACCTACCTTGCAAAACTCACGGCTTTCAGAGACCAGTGTGAAAAGGCAATCGGAGAAGCGGATATCAGGATATGCGTTGAAAATTCGGACGGCTACCGTGAGGAATTTGCGAAAAGCAGTCTTGCTCTTTTACTGGAAAGCAAGGTGTTTGCACTGACCTTTGATATTGGACATAACGCGGCAATCGGCGGCGGTGACGAAGAAATTATTATGGAGAATAAAGACAGGCTCTGTCATATGCACGATGCGAAGGGTATGAGAAATCATCTGCCTCTTGGTACAGGAGAGTTGGATTTGCCGGGGTATGTTGAGCTTGCGGATAAACAGAATTGCCGTGTGGTGCTTGAGACGAAGAATGTGGCAGGATTAAAGGAATCTGCGGAGTGGATAAAAAGAAGAAAGCTGGGTATGTGATAGTAAAAGACGGTTGTGGATGAGATAGGAGAATTTTAAGAATTTTAAGGAAAACATTAAAATTATGTTGACAATTACAACAATTCATAGTACTATGATAAGGCAATAGAAATTAGGGGTATAGTTCAGCTGGTAGAATAACGGTCTCCAAAACCGCAGGTCGTGGGTTCAAATCCTACTGCCCCTGTAGATAGTGTCCTGAAGGACACATTAAAAAGCCCTAAAACCAATGGTTTCAGGGCCTTTTTCTATTCATAAAGCACTTCTGTAATGCTCCTAAATGCATCCTGTCCTATTTTTGTTACCGAAGCAGGAACCGTAATGGATTTTACATTTCCAAAGCCGGAGTCAAATACCATCGGTTCAATCTTGGTAACCCCGAAAGGAATGATAAAGGTTTCAAGCGCATAATAATTATTTTTTGCCAAAAGTTCTTGCTGTTCATTATCATTCAGATGGTAAAAGTCGTTTGACAGTGAGAAGATTCCTGAATCAATTGTCTTACAATTCTTGGACCATACGATATGTTTGACTTTTTCGCCAAATACTGCTAATTCGACCTTGGTGACAGAATCATTCAGAATAATCGCTTCAGCACTGCATTCACGGAATGCACCGAAGTTGATCTGTGTTACGTCATAGCTATAACTACCGTGTTTTACTGTAGATTTTATTTTTATTTCTTTCAATTTTACATCTGCGCCTGCCACAGCCACTGTGCCATTTTTTAATCCTGCTTTTTTGGTAACCCGATATAATATCCCATCCTCGATAAACCTGTCAAACTGGGTGCTTCCATTTTCCAGTATCTGAAAATCCGCATATAAATAGCTGTAATTAGAAGCGGAATAAGGCTCTTCCGAAATTCCATAGCTGTATAGAATTACTTTATTATATGCATTTACACAGTTTTTGGGGACATAGATCACTGCCTGGAAGGATAGCAGACCGCCGTCTCCATTCCAGCTTTTAATCCATTCAGGCGGTTTCGTGCCCAAAAACACAATGTTTTTCATGTTTTTCAATATACCGAGGTAACCGACTTCTCCCGTAATTGTCTTCGGGAAGGTAATCTTCGTAATTTTATTTTCTGCATATTTATCACTGATAATCGGAAGCTCCGGATGGTCCGGATCTGCGCATGCGCCGGTTACCTTATAGCTTGCATTACCAAAGGAAACCGTTTCCGGAATGCTCAGTTCTTTCGTCGTTTCCTTAGGTTTTACGGAATACAAAGAAACTGTCTTAAGCTTTGCATTGTTGATACGGTAAGTATAGATATCTTTCGTAATGAGCTTATTTGCCACCGTAACCTTGACTGCCTTAAGAAGGCCCGAGGTTCTTGTATAAGCTATCGCATATGCGGTGCCTGCCTGCTTCGGATTAATGGTGCCGTTACTTGACAACTCGAAAATATCCGGATCAGAGGAAAGCCAGAATACTGTTTCATTGGAGCCCTTCGTCAGTGTACCGGTCAGCCTATAGGTTTTATAGGTATCCAACTGCATGCTGTTCTTACTTACGGAAAGCTTTGCAGCCTTAACGACGTTTTTAGCTTCAATCACCTTGGCTTTACTTCCAAGCAATGCTTTGTAGGTGGAAACGGAAGCTTTATTTACTTTAACCGTGGCGCCGCTTTTGATGGCCGAAGAAATATTATTGATTGGTTTTTTATTCAGGAAGGTTACAAGATCAAAGCCTTTCAGTGAGCCTTCACCTAAGGTTTTAATTGTTGCCGGTAAAATAATGCTGTTTTCATTTTCCGAACTACCGTAAAATGCCCGGGCTGAAATGGTGGTCACTCCTTCGGGAATAGAAACGAACCGGAGATTACTGGCATGATTCTCATCGGTAGTCAAAAAAGAAGGTATGATCCTGCAATTTTTTGATAAATAAAGAAGCTCCACCTTATAGTCAAATACCCCCGATTCCATCTCTGTCACACTATCCGGAACTTTAACAGCGGTAGCTCCGCAGGCAATTAAACCAAACCTACATAGCTTTGTCAGCTTATAGGTATAGCCGTTATTGGTGACTTTTTCCGGAAGTGTAAGATAGGAGTAATCAAGCCTGCCCGTAACTCCGATAAGCTGTACTGCTCCGGTTTTTCCTTTTGCCGAAGAGATAACCTGATAAATCAAACCATCCATAGAAAAGCATCCATATTCTATATTCGACGTTTCGGCATCTGCAATTGTGGGCGTCAAATCAATCGTCTTCTCATAAAGGTCACTCCAGACACCATAGTTCATATATTCGTGAATTACCTTGGAATATGCTGTTTCCATGCCTTTCGGAACGATAAAGAAAAAATCAGAGCGGAAGGAAAGGTTAGTTAAGCTTACATTAATTTCTTCCGGTACCGATTTGCCCCGGAACTCTATGGTACTCAGATTCTTAAATTGCCCCTGATATATAGTCAGTGTTCCTGAAAAATTTTCTGCAAAGCTAAGTTTTGTGACACCTTGATAAAATGCATCATATGGCTTATGGGAATAGAGCCAGTCAATACTCATAGCCGAAATCCTGTATTCTGATCCGTTAATTATTACAGAGCCCGGAATGAATAACTCTTTTATAACCTTTGTGCTATCCAGACCAATCAGCGCCGCTTCTTTCTGCTCCTCATTCAGGACTTTATAGCAATAGATGCCATCCTTATATACGGTATTCTCCTCGGCTGCACCTGTCTTTGCCGACAGCAGTGCAGTAAAGCCTAAGATGATAAAAAACAAAATAACTTTCACGTTCTTAAATGAACCGGTTTTATTCTGCCTTTCCATAACATGTCATACTCCTTTCATGTAAGGTTAAAATATTTTGCTTAAATATTTGTATTAAAATGGTAGAAATATTAATTATGATAGAGATTTTAGGCTGCAGTCATGTCAAACAAATGTCAATTTCCCTTAAACAGGGAGCTGATTCTTATGTTTAGAGTAGCATAATTACAAAGGGTTCACCATAGTCATTTAACAAAGTGAATCACTCCTTTTTTAATTAATTTACATTGATGTTGATTTATAAAGGATAATTCGACTATAGTATTGTTAGAACCAGTGATGTTAGTATATAACTGTGGACATGAAAAGTTTAACACGTTACAATAGTTCCAAGAAAGGTGTCAAACATACGGCAATCAGTTAAGAAATTTGTGGTTCAAATCCTACTTCCCCTGTCAAATCAAAGGACAAACTTTTATATAATAGAAACCGTCTGTAATGGGCGGTTTTTATTATGCCCTAAACCGGGAAAACCCTTGAAACAAGGACTTTTCGGGCATTCGGCGCTTTTTTCGGCCTTTTCTCTTTCGAAGGCAGCCTCACAATCTCCACATACTACATTGACCTCTCGCGTGGCGCGGATAATGGTGCCACATATCGGACAGTGCAAACATCCTCGACAAGAAAGGGTCGTTCACGGACGAAATCAGCACGGATTGACTGGCTGCCTTTGAAAATATTATAAAATCTTTATTTTTTTCTGTTAGATTACATGTGAACCGGATTAACAACTCAAGTGAAAGGAAGAATAAAAATGAATGATTTAAATCTTGAAACAACGAATTTATCAAAGCGATTTGGTAAACAACTCGCAGTAAACGAGGTTTCGCTGCAAATCAAGCGAAATAGCGTGTATGGACTTCTCGGGCCGAATGGCGCAGGGAAAACAACGACGCTTAAAATGATTATCGGACTTCTGCGCCCTACAAGCGGCAGCATCATTTTTGACGGTGAGCCTTGGCAGCGCAAGCACCTTGCAAAAATCGGTTCCTTGATTGAAGCGCCTGCATTGTATGGTAATCTTACGGCAGTTGAAAATCTTATGGTTTATACAAAACTTATGGACATACCGAAAGAAAAAATCCAAGAGGTGCTTGAAGCCGTGGATTTGATGGATACTGGTAAAAAGCGGGCGTCGCAGTTTTCAATGGGTATGAAACAACGATTAGGGATCGCAATCGCACTATTGGGTAATCCCGAATTGCTGATTTTAGATGAACCCACCAATGGACTTGACCCTGTGGGGATTCAGGAATTGCGCGACTTGATTGCCTCTTTCCCTAAAAGAGGCATGACGGTCATTCTCTCAAGTCATATTTTAACGGAGGTTGCTCAAGTAGTAGATACCATTGGAATTATCAATGGCGGCAAGCTTCTTTTTCAAGGAAAGGTAGACCGGGGCGAAAACCTTGAAAAGCTGTTTATGAATGTGATAAAAGGCGGTGAGAAATGATGAACGGTCTGCAATCCGAACTGATTAAATACAAAAGGACATTCACAAGAAAGCTGATTATCCTCGCCCCATTGTTTTTTGTGTTGCAAGCCGTGCCGCAGAGATTGTTTATGCCTGCCGAGGACATCGGAAGAAATAATGAAATTAATCATAAATTTTGCAAATAGTGATGAACGGGTTCGCATTGTGGGAATGGAAGGCTCACGGACCAATGTAAATATTCTAAAGGATGAATTTCAGGATTTTGATATTACATACTTTGTAAATGATATTAGTGAGTTTACTAAAAGTGATGAATGGCTTTCATATTTTGGGAACATCATTATGATGCAGAAACCGGAAGATATGGAGCTATTTCCTGCTGAAATTGAGGGCTATAGTTATCTCATGCTATTTGATGACTATAATAAAATAGATTTAACATTATTGGAAAAACGTCACATCTCGTAAAGGATAATACTTGCACCTTGATCTCAGCTCAGACTAAGGCGAAGGCTGCTGTGAATTCTGCTATGGTACAGGCTTATTGGGAAATTGGGGAGCAGATATACCTTGCTTGTGGAGAAAATGACAGTGCTGAGTATGGCAAAGGATTAATAAAACATCTGGCAGATGAATTGACGAAAGAGTTTGGAAAAGGGTTTATTGAGCAAAATCTGCGTAATATTTGTCAATTCCAAAACGGAACACACTGTGTGTCAAATTGAGTTGGTCTCATTATCGGTTGTGAATGCGATGAATGACAAGATTTATATCCTTTTGGGAGGAGCAGCATGATAACCTCAAAAAATCTAAGAAGTATTTTGTTTCCACTCATCCTGATAATGGTATATTTGGTATTCCTATATGCTTTTATAGACTATAAGTGGAAAAATGGCTTCTTGATTCGCTTACAGGATGTATCTTCAGTCAATATTGGTACAAAGCTTTTATGTGATTTTTTTAGTGGGTTATTGCCTGTTCTTATCGTGCTTTTGGTTATTGCTATCCAAAAAACGCCATTAAAGAAGGTAGGAATCACCCTGCATTCCCCTATATTGATTGGCGCTTTATTTGCAATATATCTTGTGATGTTTTTCATAAACGGTGATTTTACAATCAAAGGCTTCTATGCAGCCTTTTTCTATTTAGTGATTGTTGCGTTTTCAGAAGAATTTTTATTCAGAGGTTATCTTTTCACGAGGATAGATAAAGAATTTGGATTCTGGAAAGCAGTAGTTATAAGCGGGGTGTTATTTGGAGCTGCTCACGCGTTCATGCCAGCTATAGTCAACAACTATGATACGAAAACCTTTATTATAACCATTGCAAGCAATTTACTTGGACAAGGTATCATAGGAAGCGCGATGTTTGCTGCATTATATAAAAAAACGGGACACTATTTGTGCCGATTCTAATTCACGCTATACTGGATTATGCAAGTGTTCTTTTTCGGGTTGCATAAGTTCTGCAAAGTTTATCGATTGTATCATCTGTTCTTTCTCTTTCCCCTGCCGGCAGCTCCCGGCTGATAATACTGATACCCCAGGTATGACACATTGATATCGGCAGCTCCAATAATATCTATAAGAATCGTTTTGTATGATTGGATTTTAATTACATAATTGCTTGACTTTATGATGCATCTGTAATATCTTTAAGTAACCCCAAAAGAAAATATCTGGTTGCTTAACATAAATAGATAGAATATACTAGAGCCAATGATAATATATGCATAAAAGAAGCTAGAAGGGATAAAGATGAATAATAACGACATATTAATCAGATTAAGATACGCTCTGGATATTAAAGATACGGACATGCTGGCAATATTCAAGCTGGGCGGCACGGTATTAACAAGGGAAGAATTACAGCGAATGCTGCTGAACCCCAAAAAGGGCGGTAACATAGATTCCGAAGAAGATGAATTCATCGCGAATGATGATATGAAGAAATGTAATAACCACATGCTGGAGTCCTTTTTAAATGGCTTTATCCTTCTCAAGCGGGGAAAGCAGGAATCAGAACCGGACAAGCCGGAAAAACAGCTATTTATGATCACCGATAATAAGGATGTAAATAACATCCTGCTGAAGAAATTAAAAATCGCTCTTTCTCTTACAAGCGAGGATATGCTTGACATTCTGAAAACAGCCGGGATCAACCTGTCCAACAGTGAGCTAAGCTCCGTACTGCGGAGAAAAGGTCAGCGCAATTATAAAGAATGCGGTGACAAGTATGTAAGGAATTTCTTAAAAGGCTTAGCGATGAAGTACCGAAACCAATAGCATAGGAAGCAAGGAGTTAATGATGCAATTTAAAGAATTAGATATAATACCTAATATCCGAAAGGCCTTAGAAAGGGAAAATTATGAAGTTCCCACACCCATACAGGAAGAGGCGATCCCTGTGATATTAGGCGGAAGAGACTTACTTGGCTGCGCACAGACCGGGACAGGAAAAACAGCGGCCTTTGCCATACCGACCCTGCAGCTGCTCAGTGAGGAAAGAATATCACGCGGCGCAGGCCGGAAAATAAGGGCCCTCATTATAACACCCACCAGAGAGCTGGCATTGCAGATATATGAAAGCTTCTGCACTTACGGCAAATACACGGATTTAAAATACTGTGTAATCTACGGCGGAATATCCCAGAAACAGCAGGAGGAGAAGGTACAGGAAGGAGTGGACATTCTTGTAGCGACACCGGGCAGATTAAATGACTTTATTAATCAAAAACTGGTTGATTTAAAAGATATCAGAATCTGTATATTAGATGAAGCGGACCGCATGCTGGACATGGGATTTATTCATGATGTGAAACAGATCTTATCGAAAACACCGGCGAACAAGCAAACCTTACTGTTTTCAGCCACCATGCCGCCGGACATTGCCGCATTGTCGGATAAATTATTGAATAACCCGGTGAAAATACAAATAACCCCGGTATCCTCAACGGTGGATATGATAGAACAGTACCTGTACTTTGTTGATAAAATCAATAAGAAGAACCTGCTGCTGCACGTTCTCGAGGATAAATCCATCGTATCGGCTCTGGTATTTACCCGTACGAAGCATGGAGCAGACCGTATCGTCCGGCAATTGGCAAAGGAAAAGGTAACAGCGCAGGCAATCCATGGGGATAAATCCCAGGGAGCGCGGCAAACTGCTTTGAATAATTTTAAAAATAAAAAATTACGTATATTAGTAGCAACGGATATTGCTGCAAGAGGAATTGACATTGATGAATTATCCCATGTTATCAATTATGATCTTCCCAATGTTCCCGAAACCTATGTTCATCGCATAGGGCGGACAGGCCGGGCCGGTCTCGGAGGGGTAGCAATCTCCTTCTGCGATTTTGATGAAAAGGAACAGCTGGCGGATATAGAAAATCTAATTGGGAAACAATTAAAGGTAATGGATGATCATCCCTATCCATTGATGAACAATTTTCCTGCGGTCAAGACCACGCAGCCGCGAAGAAATGCATCAGGAGCAGCAGCGGCACAGCCATCTGAGAAAACTGCCGCGGTAAAATCAACCGCACCACATAAGAAAGCTTCAGCGCAAAAAATATCCCAGCAAACAGGAGTGAAATCATCAACTGCCGCTGAAAAGAAAAAATACTACATGGCAGCAGACGGCACCATGAAAGAAAAAAGAGGCTTTTTAAAATTCCCCAACAGGAATAAAAATGAGACGAACTCTTCAAAAAAGAAAAGTTATAAAGGTTAATGGGATAATATAAGATAGTTTAAGAACAAAAGGGCAGGAGAGCGAAGAGCTTCTTGCCCTTTTAAAAATTCAGATAAAATAAGACAGATAAGATTCGAAATAAAATCAATAAAACTTTTTTAAATCACCCATCGTCTATTTAATAGAAAGAAAATAAGATACGTATCAGTACTATAAACAGGGAGACATCGGCACACATGAAAATGGATCGTTTAGACGAACAAATAGCGGTACATGCAGATAAATACAAAAACAATTATTACAGATTGGCCTACAGCTATGTCCGAAATAAAGAGGATGCTTTAGACATTGTACAGGAATCTATCTATAAGGCAATTTCATCAAAGACTTCTTTAAAAGATCCTGACCATATTAAAACATGGTTTTACAGAATTGTCGTGAACACCTCACTGGATGTTCTGCGAAAAAACAAAAAGTGGAAGATTGTCGACCAGGAAACCTTTGAAAGCATGGATGCCGGAAAAACTGATCAGTACCAGGATTTTGATTTGAGAAAAGCGTTGGAAGAACTGCCGCCCAAATACCGCACCGTAATTATTTTGCGATATTTTGAAGATTTAAAGATAGATGAGATTGCGGAGACGCTCAATGAGAATCCGAACACCATAAAAACGCGTTTATATACAGCTCTTAAGAAATTACGTATCAAGTTAGATGACCAAGAGGAGGTTTAATATGGAGCATAAGCATCTGCAGCACCTTAAGAAGGAATACATGGAGACACCAATTCCGGAAGAATTAGAATTTTTAGTGCAGAAATCATTAAGAGAACGCAGCATCAGGAGGACATCAAAAATGAATAAAAAGAATTTGTTTAGAAAAATCAGCACGGCAGCTGCCGTAACGGCAGCCTCTGTAGTCGCCTTTACCATCAGCCTTAACACAATCCCTTCCTTTGCCATGACACTATCCCAAGTACCCGTCCTGGGAAGTGTGGTCAGGGTGCTGACGATAAAAGAATACAGGGTGGAGGAAGACGGTTACAATGCGGACATTAAAGTGCCCTCCATCCAGGGGCTGGAAAATCAGGCATTGGAAAACAGCCTGAATGAAAAATATTTGGCTGAAAATAAAGACTTATATGATGAGTTCATGGCTGAGATAGACGATATGAAGGAAAGCGGCATAGATGGGCACCTGGGCGTTGAAAGCGGCTATATTGTCAAAACAGATACGGATCAGCTTCTGTCTGTGGCCAGATACGTTGTCAATACCGTTGCCTCCTCGTCAACTGTTATGAAGTATGATACCATTGATAAAGCGAATGAAATCCTCATCACCCTGCCCAGCCTCTTTAAGGACAGCAGTTATATTGATGTGATCAGTGAGAATATTAAGGAGCAGATGCTGGAGCAGTATAAAGCCGATGAAAACAAGATCTATTGGATAGAAGGAATTGAGCCGGCTGGCAATATGGAACATTTTGATAAGATTTCTGAGAATCAGAGCTTCTATATTACTTCGGAGGGCAAATTGGTAATTGCCTTTGATAAATATGAGGCAGCACCGGGATATATGGGTGTTCTGGAGTTTGAAATCCCGACGGACATTCTTTCCGGTCTGTTAGTAGGGAACGAATATATCAAATAAGCAGGATCGGAGCCGCCGATCCGGACAAAAAGCAGATTACTGACCCATAGCAGCCGTCCTGTCTCTCCTATTGAGAGCCGGACGGCTGTTTTAACGCCGTCATGAATCTGGAGCTCTTTCGCTTTGCCTATATTTTATTGCTTTCCTTTTCCAAGTCTTTCGCTGATTTTCGAATGCCTCAGGAGAGAGTATTTTGCTTTATGCCTTCCAGAAGTATCGTAAAATGCTCCAGAATCTGCTCTTTAAAATTGAAATCGGGATAGCGGATGCACCATTCATAGACGAGACCCCGCATTGCCAGGACCAGGTGGCGGGAAAGGGTTTCTGCCGGAAGAAATCCTTGAAATTCACCCCGGTCGATTCCCCTCTGAAGTATGGAAGCGAGCAATTGATACAGAGTCCGGTTATAGCCTGCGGTCTCCTGCACATGTGCCCCGGTAAGCTGCACTCGGTAGAGGGTCCGGAAGATTTCACAACCGAAGGTGTGCTCGATGACATCGCAGATTTTGCTGATGGCCAAAATCAAGACCTCCTGGGTTGGTGTGTCGGGAGACAGGGTTTTTACATAGTTCTCATAATCCAGATCCACTCTGCTCACATAATCGGAAATCAGCGATGAAATCAGCATATCCTTTGATTCGAAGTGTACATAGAAGGTTCCTCTGGCCACGCCCACTTCCTGCACGATATCGTCTACGCTGACACTGTCGATACCGTGTTCGGTAAAAAGCTTCTGCGCAGCTTCATATATCCTTTTCTTAGTTGCGTCACCCTGTTCTTTCCGGCGGGTAGATTTTTCCTTTTTCATCAACTTTACCTCTTTCCTTTTCTTGAAAAAAATAGAAGGATATGATATAATGACACTGTTCACTGAACTATGTCATTAAAATGTATCTGTCATGATAATGTACCATGCATCAATTATAATATGCCGAGGGCATTATAGCAAGGAGAGAGGTGTATATGAAATCTATGAAAAGAGTTTTATCAGTCATACTTACAGTGGTTATGCTGTCCACAATGCCGCCTGTCACGGCATTGGCGGCAGACGCATCCGATGCGGCAGAAGAATTGCTGCGGATTTCGGACGAATTTGAATCGGCCAATCCCAACGGTTCCTTCAGTCTGGCCTCAATCGCAATTGAAGCTAATGAAAACAGCGGCCGGACCGTTACTGAGGTGATACGCCAGGGCGGTACGGCGGGGCGTGTTGAGGTTACCTTGAAGGCAATCGATATTTCGGCCAAAATCGGCCAGGACTATAGCCTGAGTATTCCCGAATCATTATACATACGGGAGATCTCCGGCCAGGAGGGGTTGACGCTGCTGGATGAAACCTCCAGTGTAAGCGGTGCAGCCTGGAGCTACGGCATCTCTCCTTCCACCGTGCAGGATGCGGGCAGCCAGTCTGCATCCGGAACACCTGCAACATCCGAATCCCTTGCCACAGCCTCCTCTGGGGCAGTCTCTGAAACAGCAGTAACCGGCACCGCGATCACCGGTTTGCGGGCCGCCCGGCAGCAGGCCACGGGCGTTGAATCAGACAGGAGCAAGTTCGCCTATACCGACCGGGAGAAATCCGAGCTGGTCAATACGGCACGGCAGGCCGCGATGGATTATTACGCACAGCTGCCCGGAACGGAATTCACCCTTTCCTTTGGCGACGGCGAACGTACCAGGAGCATTTACATAGATATTTTGAACGATACCATCCCCGAAGCCGACGAACAGATCATTCTGGTCATCACCAATGTCACGGGAGGCGGAGTCATCGGCTCACAAAAGGACAGCACCATCAATATTCTCGACGACGAACCCTATGAGAAGCCCGTAATCAGCTTTTCGTCATATAACTGCACTGCCGGAAGTGAAGCTGCAACGATCACGCTGACCCGCACCTCCGGTCTCAACTACTATGCCGGAGGACAGATTTCCACCCTTGACGGCAGTGCGGCCTCCGGCATCGATTACACCCCGCTGAACCAGAGCTTCCTTTTCCTGCCAGGGCAGGAGCAGCTGGAGGTCTCGGTCCCCGTCAGGAATAATGAAAGTGATCTTGTAAAGACCTTCTTCGTGTGTGTCGAGCCCAACGAATCCTGCCAGTTATCCGGAGATAACTCCGTACAGGTGCTGATCCCGAAAGCGGTACAGCCCTTACAGGAAGAAATTGCAGCCCTGAGGGCATCCGCATCCTCCCTCCCTGCCGCACCCTCCCTTCTGGCGGATGATCCGGGCATAACCCTGGGCAAGTCCCAGATCAAATATGGCAAGGAGGCTGCCAACTACACGAATGTCGGCAGTAATAAGGGCAAGTTCTTTGTCAACTCCGGCGGCTGGTACGAGGTCAACATCCAGCACGACAGCATCTACGCCGGCGTGGATCTGAACAGAACCCTGTACAAAAGCATGCTGAACTCAATCACCACCGATATCACTCTGTATAAACTCAAAAAGGAGAATAACTTCGATGTATGGATCGATGCGTACTTCATAAGTGAAATCAAAGAAGAAAAAAAAGTTCCCTTCTATAATAAAACAATATTAGCTCCAACCTTCTATGTCTCCAGAAATCTGCTATACGGACGAAACGGATATGATGACAAAAAAACAAACCTGCCGGTGATGGCCCGTAATTCCGCAGATCCTGGCATGATTATGACCATGGCCAATATCGGCGCCGATCCCTTCCGCCTTTCTCTTAATATCCGCAACGGCGACAGAGATTACGCAGCGATGCGGCTTTACGGTATCACCCTGAATTTCCGCCATTTTAATTTTCAAATATACCCATACAGTGACTCAATCTATACCTTTGATTTCAGCAAGGATGAGTGCGAAAAGGAAACCGGGCCTGTGGGTGAGATTGAAATTACCGACGATCAGGGCCGGAAGGTCAAGGACTTCTATACCTCGGAGGATCACTTCCTATTCAATGTGACGACCAAAAACGTAAAACCCGGCTTTTACCTGAAGGAGCTCCGTTTTTGGAATAACACCGATTTCAAAAATGCAAACTATAAAACCTACCCCATGAGTAAAAACGGGGGTCAGCTTGTCATCGACAACGATTTTCTGATCGAATACAACGGTTACAGTATGGGCGAAACTCTCCTGGTCCAGCCGGTGTTCGTCCGAGATGAGGCGTCGCTGACAGTCCGCCTGGAGGATACCGATACCGGCAAAGGCCAGGTACTTGGCGTCGCCTTTGACGACGGATCGGCAAGCAAAACCTTCACAAAAAACAATACGGATGAGATCACGCTTCATGTTGGCGATAAGGTTATCCTGACCGGCGTGGGCAATGGCAGCCAGGCAGTCACCGGCTATTATGTCACCCTTGGCAATGGCAGCGATGCAGGCGGCAGGACTGTGACGGAGGCCACCGACGCACACGACGCGGGAATTGTTACCCTTACTCTGTCCGAAGCGGTCACCGTCACACCCATCTTCGGGGAGCGGGCTTTCTCTGTCAAGCCGGACCCTGACGCAAGCCCCGGGCTTCGCGGCAATCTGGCCATCAACTATAACCTCCATAAGGAGAGGCCCGACTATATTACCTTTGAAGAGGAGGGACGCCTGACCGGGATTGAATCCGGCAAGCCCATCGAGATTATTGTGATTCCTCCGAAGGGTTACACGACGCAATGGGCCAACCGGACCGGTGATACCAACGGCAACGGCGTATTGGATGACCGTGAAGTGCGTGATGCCAACGGCAAGCTGTACCGGATGTATGATTACAATCAGGACGACCTTATGGATGCGGAATACAATCTCCCCCTCTTCGGCGATTTCTTAAGCTACAAGGTGAATCAGCCCCAGCCCCTGTTTTACTACAATTTTGTCCCGCTTTCGGGGCAGCTTACCTTCAGCGGAAAGGTAACCGGTTATGTACTTACAAGGAAGTACGACATCCGCAACGGCTTTACCATGGACAAAAACGGATATAAGCTGATGCCGGTTGCCGGGGCAACCGTTAAAATGGGCGGAAGCTATGATCCTACCAATCCGGATGCCCAGATCGGCTATGAAGCCTCAACAGAAGATACCGGCAAATTCTCCTTCGACGTATCGGGTGTCATCAAGAATGCCTTTTATATCCTCGGCATAAGCCAGGGCGGTTCCTCCTTCTTTGTGGATAAAATCAATCCCTCCGCCTCCGGCCTTCCATACGTCCTGCCCACCTTTACCAGCATGAAGCCGGTAAGAATCAATGCCTATCCCCAAAGCGAAAAGGACGGCACGGTGGCAGGCAGTGTTATTATGGTCAAAAAGGGGAAGAAAGTGACCTTTGAACTGCTGACAGCTTCTCTTGAGAACAACCTTCGGGTGGCGGGAGCCGACTTCCGGGTATATAGTCTCAATGGCACGCTGAAATCCAGCCAGGTTGTGGCGGCGGACTTAAACCGTATCAAGTATACCGTCGGCGATCTCCAGGAAACCTTTTCACAAAATGACCGGCTCGTAGTACAGCTCATCGACCAGACCGGGGGAAGAAGCATTGAATATGACACCGGCTTCGAGCTGCGCCCTCCGCTTCCCGCTTCCTCCGTGCTTCCGTCCTTTGCGGCGGATGCGCAGAAGTCCGTTCCCATCTTTGGAACTGTCATGGGCGCTCTCGATCTGGGTCTCGCCCACTTTGAGGATGTCTCCATGGATAAGGACGACATCACCATCACCATGGGCTATGAGCATGCCTTTGACGAGTATAACAAAATTCTCAAGGAAACCGGAAAGGATAAAAAGAAGGACGACGATAAGATAAGGATTACAGTTGAAGATATTGAAAATCAAAAGAATGGAATCGATAAAATCAACAATAAGGACTCCGCAAAGAAAAAAGACACCAATGTCAAAACGAAATCCACCCTCAGCAATAACCTTTCGGTGAACGTCAGTCTTGAGATGAAAATCAAGTATGACGCCACCCGTCCGGCAGGCTCAGGCTCACCCTACTATTTCAACCGGCTGCTGCTGATGGTTACGCTGACCGACAGTCTCAAGACCAATATTTCCGTCTCCCTTCCTATCGGGCTCACCGTCACGACCACCCTGGAAGTAGGAGGTTCGGTTACAGGATATATCGCCATCACACCCATCACGCCCATCGGAGCGACAGAGCCCCTCCGGGTTTATGCAGATGAGTTCGGCAACTATCCTTATTATGATTCCGATCTGTTTAAAAGCTACAATTATAAATTCAACGTGAACGGCGGGCTCATTATGAAGCCCTACATCAGCCTGACTATCTCAGGGGACTACAGCATCGGAGAGGTTGCCGTCAACGGAAAAGCAGAGTTCACACTGATTTTCGCTACCGACAGAGACAATTCCGGAACGCTGAAGCTTTCCGGCAAAATTACAGTCAAGGTGCTGGGTATCCCTGTATATGAGAAGTCCCTTGGCCAGGGAACCATCAACCTCTTCGGCAGCTCGGACAGAAGGATGATGCTTACGGCAGAGGATGAGGATTCCGAGCAACTCACCTTTGCGCCGGCTTCCAGAACCTATCTGGATAAGCGGAGCGGATGGCTCGGCTCGGAACCTCTGTTGGAGGATGCCGGACCACTGCTGTCATCCAATACACTGCAAAGCGGAATCTACCCTGACCCTGATATTCAGCTGATGCGGATTGATGCAGACAGCATCCTCATGGTATTTACCGATGACGATCCGGGCCGCTCGGACTACAATAGCGCCGCTCTGTCCTACTCCGTCTCCCATGACAACGGGTATACCTGGTCCGAACCGGTCATTCTTTCCGAGGACGGCACGCTGGACTCCAATCCAAGACTGGCTGATCTGGGAGATAAAATCCTCTGCCTGTACTCCTCGTTGAATCAGGAGATCGACAGCAGCAATCCTATCACCATGGAAGAAATGCTGGAAGCCAACGAGCTGGATATGCGGTTTTTCGACAAGGCTTCAGGAGCATTTGAGGGAGAGGCAATCAGGATCACCAAATACACCGATATTCCCGACCCAAAAAACCCGGGAAAATTCATTGCGGGCGACTATACCTCCGATGAACACGGCAATGCTGTATATGACCCTGTTACCAAAAAGCTGCTGCTCGTCTATACCAAGTCCGACTACACCTCGGATACTGGCAGGACCTTCAGCGCCAACGATCTGTTTGACACGCAGAAATCCTACTCCACCGTGGCTTACCTGATCTACGACACAACTGCCGGCAGATTCCTGACTTATGAAGAGACCGGCTATCCTGATGGTGTGGATACCGGTAATGCCGAGGAAAAAGCAAGGTGGGAAGCCCTCTGGTACGGACAGAAATTCCTGGATACCGAAATAATTGATCCCAGCCTACCCGGAGGAAGAATCACCGATCCGCTGGTTTATGACCTGACCACCGCGTTCAAGGACGGAACGGCTTACCTTGCATACACGGTGGATATGGACAATGACCTCTCCACCCTGGAGGATCGGGACATTTATCTGACAACCTACCGCTTTGCGGATAACAGTTTTACGAAACCCATCAAGGCATCCGATCTCTATCCCGGCGAGCCGCTCCGTGCCGACGGCAGGCCGCAGCTGGTACCCTATGAAAATTCGGTATACCTCTTTTATGCGGCGGACAGTGAGATTCACTATGTCAAGGCCGATGTACTGCTGGACCCGGGACTGCTGCTTGACACTTCGGGCCTGGGTGAGGCCGGCACCGGGGCTACGGACCTGATTACCAAGGAAGCCCTGCCCATGCATCCGCATATCGCTCTGGAATCGGAGGAGCAGCACAGCCCCGCCGAGGATTATAGGGTTCTGGCCGGGGATGACGGCAAGCTCTATCTGCTCTGGACGGAATCAGCGCTCCGGTATGCCGACGGGGTCCTGCCCGGCTCACAGGAGGCGCTGGACCCAGGTAATAGATATCATGAGGATCAGATTTTCGCCTCTATTTATTATGAAGATTATGATGCAAACTTTACCGATGAACACGAAAGCGCGGATACACGGACTGATTACGAAAACCTCAGCAATCCGGATATCGAATACGGGCGCTGGAGCAAAAAGATACAGCTCAGCTTCGGTCCGGGCAGCTACAAGGATGCCGGCGCGGATGTGATGGCGGACGGACGTATTCTTCTGGCTGCTTCAAAAAGCGACCTGGTGTATTCCGAAGAAGATCAGATGCTTCTCAGTGCACCTGACTCGGCGCGTCTTGTCACCATGACCCTGGTGCCCGGCGTCCGGGTCACAGCGGATACGGATGCGCTCACCTTCAGCCCTGCCGCTCCAAAGCCGGGAGAGACGGTGAATATTACCGCCGCCTTTTCCAATCAGGGGCTGCTGCCGCTGATCCGGCCCACCGTTGAATTCTACTGGGTCCGGGATGGCAGCAGACAGCGGATCGGTTCCTCGCAGCCCGGACGCGCACTGTATGCCGGAGAAACAGGTACTGCGAGCATCACGTGGACCGTACCGGACGAACTTCGTAATTTAGAGATCCATGCAGTTCTGACGGGGGAAAGCGACGGCAGAGCTTCCGGCGAAACATACGGCGAATTCCAGGCCGCCTTCCCTTACGCAGCCAGTCTGGAATATAACCTGGTCAGGCTGGACCATATCGCACGCAGCTCCTATCAAGTTCTTGCCGAGGTAGTCAATACAGGCAACCAGCCGGTTTTGGGTGCGGAACTGGTAATCAATCTGGTGGATTCCATGGATCATATCATCCGTGAGGTCAAGCGCGTACCTCTGGAAGAGAAAGCCGGCTCCGACGGTCTGCTTGTTTTCAGGGAGGCTTTTGAATTAGCCAATACCGATCTGGAGCCACTAGACGGGGTCATGGGCGGCAGCGCCTCCATTGAGGTTCGCATTGAGAAAAACGGTGCCCCTCTCGCTCGCTATACCGGAACGGTGGTAAAGGATATCACGGCGTTGTTTGGTGAGAAAATCAATGCTGCCGAGGGGGTTAAGCTTCCCTTTGCCGCCTTTGGCCTGACAGCAGGAAGCCAGCGGTCCGTTGCCGCATCCGTTCTTCCCGCCGGGATCGCCGGGGAATTTTGTATGGTCTACCGTTCCTCTGATCCGTCGGTGGCTTCGGTGGACGAGAGAGGCATTGTCACCGCAAGGAAACCGGGCAGCGCTGCTATATCGGCCTATGCGGTACCGGATATCAGCCTTCATATACTGACTGTTGACGGGTACAGCCAGAGCGCAGATATATTGGATTATCTCTCGCCTGAGGACTGCGTGGGCAGCACGGTGCAGGTCACAGTTTATCGGAATTCCGGCACAGGGGACGGGGGGCAGGACAGCAATTCCTCCCAGATAACTCCGACTCCGCAGGTAACTCCGGCTGCGGGCCCAACCGCGCCGGTTACCGGTACGGTTAAAAAGAAAGCTGCGGTTGACGGCAGGGGCAATGCAAGCGTCAGCATCACGGAGCAGGATATTTTAGATGCCATTGAAAACGCCGGGGCGGAAGCTGGGGGTGAGGGCGCTGATGCCGTCAGGCTTTCCATTCTCGTTTCCACCGGCGGGGAAGATGCCTCCTCCATTAAGGTGAATTTGTCAAAGGAAGCCTTGCAGAGGATCATCCGCAATAAAATCTCTGTTATTGAATTTGTGACGGACCAGCCGGGCATTGTATTTTCCCTGGATCTTGCGGCTATCACTCAGATCAATCGGCAGGCCGGTGGAGAGATACAGCTTACCGCGGCAAGAAAGAACGCTCCGAAGCTGGGCAAGAAGGCGAAGAAGATCATCGGCAGCCGGCCGGTCTATGACTTTGGGATCAGTTACCAAAAAGGAAAGAAGCAGGTGACGGATTTTGGAGAAGGCAGGGTCCGTATCCGCCTCCCCTACACGCCGGACGGGAAGGAAGCGCAGGGTTATCTGTATGCGGTTTATCTGGATGCCGGGGGCAATGCCGTCCGTCTCGAGAATTCCGCCTATGATTCTAACAGCAGGAGCATTATTTTCACCACCGGCCATTTCTCTTTCTATGGCGTGGGTTATACCTCTTCCCCTGCACTCTTTACCGATACCGGCGGGCATTGGGCGATGGCTTCCATTGACTATGCGGCGGGCCGGGGGCTGTTGTCCGGCATATCGAAAAGTAAGTTTGCTCCTGACAAGGTCATGACAAGAGAAGTGCTGGCAGCAGCTCTCGGCAAACTGGCGGGAGTGGATGAGAAAGCATATCTGCAAAACAGCTTTGCCGATGTAAAAAAGGACAGCGAATTCCGCCCGTATATTGAGTGGGCATATCAGAATAATATCATGCAGGGGGTCGGCAATGACCGGTTTAAGCCGGACGGAGCGCTGACCCGCGAGGAAATCGCGGCGATTATTCTGAACTATGCCAAAGCAACCGGCTTTTGGCTGCCCGCGGTACGCGAGGCAACGGACTATGCAGACAGCCGCAGTATCGGCAAGGCATACAAAACAGCGGTAACAGCCATGCAGCAGGCCGGCATCATGATGAGCGGCAAAGGAAATAAGTTTAACCCGGGAGCTTATGCTACCCGCGGGGAAGTCAGCGCGCTGCTTCATCGTTACATTAAGCTCACCATCGATCCTGCCACAGCCCAGGGCTGGGCGTCCAACGATGCCGGGCAATATCTGTACTACAAAGACGGCAGGGCGCTGACCGGCTGGCAGGACATCGACAGCAAGCGGTATTACTTCACTGGGGCCGGCATCATGGCTGCGGGGAAGTGGCTGAAGCTTGAAACGAAATGGTACTATTTTTATGCCGACGGTTCGCTTGCAAAAAACACGACGGTGGACGGATATAAAGTCGATAAGAACGGTGTGAGGAAAGGGAAGTAAACTTAATAAAATAATGTATACATGTATAAAAAACTTATAAAGTAAATAAATTTTCAAAAAAAGATTGCATTTTTCTGTATCATCGATTATAATCAGTCTCAGAACAAAGGCGTTCTTGAAAGGTAAAGCTTTCAGGAACGCCTTTTTGTATAGATACAACCCCAGGTAAATTTAGAAGAAAAGAGGCGTGTGAATGGACAGATATGGCGTAGAAGAGACAAAGCGTACGAGGGTAGGGCTGTATGATCCCCGATTTGAACATGATAACTGCGGAATCGGTGCAGTCGTTAATATCAAGGGCGTAAAAACCCATGAAACCGTGGCCGATGCGTTAAAGATTGTTGAGAATCTGGAACACCGTGCCGGAAAGGATGCGGAAGGAAAGACCGGGGACGGTGTCGGAATCCTGCTTCAGATCTCCCATAAATTCTTTGCAAAGGAAGCGCAGCAGCTTCACATCGACCTCGGCAAAGAGCGGGATTACGGCATCGGCATGTTCTTCTTTCCCCAGGAGGAGCTGTCCAGAAACCAGGCGAAGAAGATGTTCGAAATCATCGTGGAAAAGGAAGGAATGGAGTTCTTGGGATGGCGGGAGGTTCCCATTGCGCCGGATATCCTGGGGCAAAGGGCGGTGGAATGTATGCCCTGTATCCAGCAGGGCTTTGTAAAGAGACCCCAGGGCGTGAAGAAAGGGCTGGAATTTGACCGGAAGCTCTATATTGCCAGAAGGGTGTTTGAGCAGAGCAACGACAATACCTATGTGGTATCCCTGTCCAGCCGCACCATCGTATATAAGGGGATGTTCCTTGTAAAACAGCTTCGCAGGTTCTTTGCGGATTTGCAGCAGGAGGACTATGAATCCGCCATTGCCATCGTTCATTCCCGTTTCAGCACCAACACCAATCCAAGCTGGCACAGGGCCCATCCCAACCGGCTGATCGTGCACAACGGTGAAATCAATACCATCCGGGGCAATGTGGATAAGATGCTGGCCAGGGAAGAGACCATGCAGTCAAGGTATCTGAATAAGGAGCTTCATAAGATTCTTCCCGTAATCAACACGGAAGGCTCCGACTCCGCCATGCTGGACAATGCCCTGGAATTCCTGGTCATGAGCGGCATGGAGCTGCCTCTCGCCGTCATGATAACCATACCGGAGCCCTGGACCAATGACCAGAATATGAGCCGGGAGAAGAAGGATTTCTACCAGTATTATGCCACCATGATGGAGCCCTGGGACGGCCCGGCCTCCATTCTTTTCAGCGACGGGGATATCATGGGCGCAGTCCTTGACCGCAACGGCTTAAGACCCTCCCGTTATTATATCACAGACGATGACCATGTGATTCTTTCCTCCGAGGTGGGAGTGCTGGAGATTGCCCCGGAGAAGATTGTGAAGAAGGAGCGGCTGCGTCCCGGCAAGATGCTCTTAGTGGATACGGTAAAGGGCTGTGTCATTGACGACGAGGATTTAAAGAACAGCTATGCCGGCCGCAGCCCCTACGGCGAATGGCTGGACAGCAATCTGGTGAAATTAAAGAATCTTCCCATCCCCAACCAGAAGGTATGGGAGTATGAGGACGAGGAAAGAGCAAGGCTTCAAAAAGCCTTCGGCTATACCTATGAGGATTACAGAACCGCCATCCTTCCCATGGCAAGAACCGGAGGGGAGCCGGTGGCGGCAATGGGCGCCGACAGCCCCCTTCCCATCCTGTCAGGGAGCAACCCTCCGTTGTTCAGCTATTTCCGCCAGATGTTCGCCCAGGTGACCAATCCGCCCATTGATGCCATCCGGGAAGAAATCGTCACCGCTACGGATGTTTATATCGGTGAAGACGGCAATCTCCTGGAGGAAGCGGCGAAAAACTGCAAGGTGCTTAAGATCCACAACCCCATCCTCACCAGCACGGACCTGTTAAAGATCAAATCCATGAAAATACCGGGCTTCAAGGTGGAGACCATTCCCATCATATATTATAAAAATACCTCCCTGGAGAGAGCACTCGATCATATCTTTGTGGAAGCGGACCGTGCCTACAAGGAGGGCGCCAATGTCCTGATCCTTTCCGACAGAGGTGTGGATGAGAACCATGTGGCGATTCCTTCCCTTCTTGCCGTATCCGCCATGCAGCAGCATCTGGTCAGAACCAGAAAGAGGACGGCTGTGGCGATGATTTTAGAGAGCGGGGAGCCAAGAGAGGTGCATCATTTTGCCACTCTGCTGGGCTACGGTGCCTGTGCCGTGAATCCCTACCTGGCCCAGGAGACCATTAAGCAGCTCATCACCAATAATATGCTGGACAAAGATTATTATGCGGCGGTAAATGACTATAATAAGGCCATTTTAAAAGGGATCGTTAAGATTGCTTCCAAGATGGGAATTTCAACGATCCAGTCCTACCAGGGCTCCAAGATATTTGAAGCCATCGGCATCAGCGATCAGGTCATCGATAAATACTTTACTCATACGGTAAGCAGAATCGGAGGTATTACCATAAAGGATATAGAAAAGCAGGTAGAGGAGCTTCATTCCGGAGCCTTTGATCCTCTGGGCTTAAATACGGACCTGACCCTGGAAAACAGCGGCAATCATAAGCTAAGAAGCGGGAAGGAGGAGCATCTCTACAACCCCCAGACCATCCACCATCTGCAGAAAGCCACCAGAACAGGGGATTACGGGCTTTTTAAGGAATATACAAAGCTGATTGAGAAGGAAGAGGAAGGCGTTAATTTAAGAGGTCTTCTGGACTTTAACTTTCCAGAGACAGGCATTCCCATCGAGGAAGTAGAAAGTGCGGACTCCATTATAAAGCGCTTTAAGACCGGAGCCATGTCCTATGGTTCCATCTCCCAGGAGGCCCATGAGACCCTGGCCATCGCCATGAATATGTTAGGCGGCAAGTCCAACAGCGGGGAGGGCGGTGAAAGTCTGGAACGCCTTACCGTGGGAAGGGACGGTTTTAATAAATGTTCGGCCATTAAGCAGGTGGCATCCGGGCGTTTTGGTGTTACCAGCCAGTATCTTGTCAGCGCAAAGGAAATACAGATCAAGATGGCACAGGGGGCAAAGCCCGGTGAGGGCGGTCAGCTTCCCGCGGAAAAGGTCTATCCCTGGATAGCCAAAACCAGGCATTCCACCCCCGGCGTGGGACTCATCTCCCCGCCTCCCCACCATGATATCTATTCCATTGAGGATCTGGCACAGCTGATCTATGACCTTAAGAATTCCAATAAGAACGCCAGAATCTCTGTGAAGCTGGTTTCAGAAGCGGGAGTCGGAACCGTTGCCGCCGGTGTGGCAAAGGCAGGGGCCCAGGTAATTCTCATCTCCGGCTTTGACGGAGGTACCGGAGCGGCACCGGGGAATTCCATTCACAATGCCGGACTTCCCTGGGAGCTGGGGCTTGCGGAGACCCATCAGACCCTGCTTATGAACGGCCTGCGTTCCAGAGTAATGGTGGAGACCGACGGTAAGCTGATGACCGGAAGGGATGTTGTAATTGCGGCGCTCCTCGGGGCGGAGGAATTCGGTTTTGCAACAGCACCCCTGGTAACTCTGGGCTGTGTGATGATGCGTGTATGCAACCTGGATACCTGTCCTGTGGGTGTTGCCACCCAGAATCCGGAGCTGAGAAAGAATTTTAAAGGAAAGCCGGAATATGTGGTGAATTTTATGCGCTTTATTGCGGAAGAAGTAAGAGAATATATGGCGAGACTGGGTGTCAGAAGGCTGGAGGAATTGGTCGGAAGAAGCAGTCTGCTGAAAGCAAAGGACACCGTCAGGATTGGAAGAGCGGCAAGAATTGATCTTTCCCGGATCCTTGACAATTCCTTTGCCGGAGATACGAAAGAGGCTCATTTTAATCCTGGAAGGAGATATGATTTCGGCCTGGAGAATACCCTTGATGAAAAGGTCTTGTTAAAGAAGCTGAAAACTGCTCTTGCGTCCGGTCAATCCAAACGGATGGAAGCGGAGGTATCCAACACCGACCGCACCTTTGGAACCATTCTGGGTTCGGAGATAACCAGAGCCCATGGCACCTCTCTGGAGGAGGATACCTATGTGATCCAATGCAAGGGAAGCGGCGGACAGAGCTTCGGAGCGTTCATCCCTAAGGGGCTTACCCTGATCCTTTCCGGCGACAGCAATGACTATTTCGGAAAAGGCCTTTCCGGCGGCAAGCTGGTGGTATATCCCCCGAAGGGAACGAGATTTGAGGCGGATCAGAACATCATCATCGGAAATGTGGCCCTGTATGGTGCCACCAGCGGGAAGGTATTCATCAACGGTGTGGCGGGAGAGCGCTTCTGCGTACGTAACTCCGGTGCCAGTGCCGTTGTGGAAGGCGTGGGTGATCACGGCTGTGAATACATGACGGGCGGAAGAGTGGTTGTTCTTGGCACTACCGGAAAGAATTTTGCGGCGGGGATGAGCGGCGGCATTGCTTATGTATTGGATGAAGGCAGCAGCCTGTATAAGAAGCTGAATAAAGAGATGGTATCCGTGGAAGCCGTTACGGAAAAATATGATGTTCTGGAGCTGAAGAATATGATAACGGAGCATGTGGAAGCCACCGGCTCGGCGAAAGGCAAGGATATTCTGGAACACTTTATGGAGTATCTGCCGAAATTTAAGAAAATCATTCCTTATGACTACAGCCGTATGCTTATGACCATCGTCCGGATGGAAGAGAAGGGATTGAGCAAAGAGCAGGCACAGATAGAGGCGTTTTTCGCCAACACCAGAACCGTATGAAGAGAAGGAGGTAAGAAGCGATGGGAAAACCAACGGGATTTATGGAATATGAGAGAAAACGAAGGAAGGGGCTTGCTCCTCTTGAACGTATCACGAATTTTAACGAATTTCACATTCCCCTTTCCGAAGAAGAGCAGAAAATCCAGGGGGCAAGATGTATGGATTGCGGTGTCCCCTTCTGCCAGTCAGGCGTTATCTTAAATGGCATGACCTCAGGCTGTCCTTTAAATAATCTGGTACCGGAATGGAATGACCTGCTGTATAACGGAAACCTGGAGCAGGCCTTCAAGCGCCTGTTTAAGACCAATAATTTCCCGGAATTTACGGGAAGGGTATGCCCGGCTCCCTGTGAGCCGGCCTGCACCTGCAATGTGGTGACCGATCCGGTGGCTATTAAGGAAAATGAGTTAAGTATTATCGAACATGGTTATAAATCAGGCTTTGTATCTCCCCAGCCTCCTAAGATAAGAACCGGGAAAAAGGTTGCGGTCATAGGCTCCGGCCCTTCCGGCCTTGCGGCGGCGGACCAGTTAAACAAAAGAGGGCACCTGGTGACGGTATTTGAGCGTTCCGACCGCATCGGAGGGCTGCTGATGTACGGCATTCCCAACATGAAGCTGGAGAAGCACATCATTGAACGCAGAATCTCCATTATGAAAGAAGAAGGCGTGATCTTTATAACAGGAGCGGATGTCGGTAAGAATTATAAGGCTTCTGATATCCGAAAGGAATTTGACAGCATTATTCTTGCCTGCGGAGCTTCCAGGCCGAGAGACATCAAGGCCCCAGGAAGGGAGGCCGGGGGAATCTATTTTGCTGTGGATTTCTTAAAGGGTGTTACCAAGAGCTTTCTTGATTCCGGCTTTGAGGATCATGCCTGTGTTAATACGAAGGATAAGAATGTGGTGGTCATCGGCGGAGGGGATACGGGAAATGATTGTGTCGGCACCAGCATCAGACAGGGGGCAAAGTCCGTTCTTCAGGTAGAAATGCTGCCAAAGCCCCCGGAAAGCAGAACGGAAGACAATCCCTGGCCGGAGTGGCCCAAGATCCTAAAGACAGACTACGGTCAGGAGGAAGCCATTGCTGTATTCGGTCAGGATCCCAGAGTGTATGAAACCACCGTCAAGGAATTTATTGCGGATAAGGAAGGCAGCCTTACCAGGATTAAGCTTGTTAAGCTCTGCAGTAAATACGATGCACAGGCGGGACGCTCCGTCATGGAGGAAATTCCGGGAAGCGAATATGTGGTGGAAGCGGACTATGTCTTCATAGCGGCAGGCTTCCTGGGAACGGAAGAATATGTGGCAAAGGCTTTTGATGTGGAATTAAATGCAAGAAGCAATGTGGCAACCCAGGAAGGCTCCTACCGGACCAGCAACGGAGAAATCTTTGTGACCGGTGATATGCACCGGGGCCAGTCCTTAGTGGTATGGGCGATCAGAGAAGGCAGGGAAGCGGCAAAGGCAGTGGATGAACACTTAATGGGCTACAGTAACCTGTAGGGCCAACCCAGGTCAGTCCCTGTTCTTTCCTTCATAATAAGCGTCAATTCCATTGCAGATTCCTTGAACCAGCTTGTCCTGATATTCCTCCTCCTGCATCAGAGTATCTTCCTTCTTATTGCTCATATAGCCCATTTCGATCACACTGACGGGGATAGTGCACCAATTAATGCCGCTTAAGTCGTCCCTGGCGATGGCTCCCCGGTTCTTGGCTTTTGTGAGCTTACACATAGAATCGACGATTGCCTTGGACAGGGCATAGCTATCCTCGCTCAGATGGGACACATAGGGATTATCCTTGGAGGGATAGAGGGTGCTGGTTCCGCTGACGCTGGAGTTCTCGGAGCCGTCCGCGTGAATACGGATAAAGAGATCGGCGCCGCTTTCATTGGCCATGTCGGCACGCTCCTTATTGCTTATGTCTACATCATGGGTTTCCCGGATCATAAAGACATCGTATCCGCGGTTGATCAGCTCTTCCTTGACCTTGAGAGCAATTACCAGGGTAAGCTTGTATTCGGGAACCTTTGTGGCAACCCCCTGGGTTCCTGAGGTCACCTTGGCTTTTTTTGTTTTAGCACCCGGGCCGACGGGCTCCTTTTTGCTGTTTCCCTTGCCCTGATGCCCGGCATCGATGGCGATCATCCGCTTCTTGGGCTCCTTCTCTTCCTCTGAAGCCGGCTCCTCCTTCTGTTTTTTATCGGATTTTTTGGGTGAAGCGTTATCCGGCCGGGAGCTGGAGTCTTTCTTTTCATAAGAAGAGCTATCCTGTTGTTTCTTCGTGGGAGAAGCGGTGGGTGTTGGTGTGGTAGCCGCCTTTGCCATCAGCGCCGTCATCTCCGCCGGTTCCTGCTTCTTAAGGCAGGCGGACAGGGACAGGGAGAGGAGCAGAAGCAGCACAGCGCCGAAAGCTGTCAGTAGTTTATAATTTCGTCTCATCATAGGGGATGTCCTCCTTATATCATCCTTCCCGGTTCTTGTACAAGGATCTTTTTCTTAATTATAAGGGAAAGAAGAGGGGGAAGCAAGTCATTATGAAAAATGACAGAATTCTATTGACAGGCCCCCCATTATTGGATATGATTAAACGGTACAATTTATATTTTATATATTTAATGCTAGGGGAGCCCAGGGCTGAGAGGCGTATTGATAATACGCTGACCCTTACTACTTGATCCGGATAATGCCGGCGGAAGGAAGCAATCAAGTGGCCCCTCCTATGCGCAATGAAAAGGAGGATTTTTTTATGTTACAAAAGGTATTTGACTTTCTGGTAGTAACGGATGCAGAGTCCGGAAGCTACTCTCCGACCACAGCGGGAAATGTGGCGTTATTTCTGGTTATAGCGCTGTTATTCCTTGCCATGTTTATCTTCGGCGGAAGCAGCAAGAAGAAGCTGGATGCAAAGCAGCTGGCCTTCGCGGCGGTAGCGGTGGCCTTATCGGTAATCACCTCCATATTTACGGTGGTTAACTTTCCCTTTGGAGGCTCTATTACGCTGTTCCGTATGTTCTTTATCTGCTACATCGGCTATCTCTATGGTGCCAGAACAGGTGTATTAACCGGAATTGCCTGCGGCTTGCTGGATTTGATTCTGAAGCCCTATGTGGTCCATCCGGTGCAGCTGCTTCTGGATTATCCCGTTGCCTTCGGGTGTCTCGGATTATCCGGTGTCTTTGCAAAATCCAAGTTGGGAATGGCCAAGGGATATATTCTGGGAGTGGCAGGGAGATATCTGTGCCACGTACTCACCGGCGTTATTTTCTTCTCCATCTACGCAGGAAATAAAAATCCCTGGATCTATTCCTTTGGCTATAATGCGTCCTATATTGTTCCGGAGGCGGCTGTCACGCTGATACTTTTATTCATTCCTCCGGTTCAGGCATCTTTGAACCAGATAAAGCGCCAGGCGGCATAGCGGACAAAAGCCTTGAACGGCTTCCGTCTTGAGGAGGAGAAAGAGCGTCCGGCTCTTAGATCCATGTCCTGCAGGATGGGACCGGCAAGGCTTTCTTGTCAGTTCGTCCTATACGACAAAATGCTCCGCAGGATGCACATGCCGGACTCTTTATTTCTATTTTGCTGCTCTGACAATGGCAGTATAGATTCCGGAGAGTTTATACCAGGTTGCCATATCCGTGTTTCCGGTTGGCGCAAGATCGAAGAGCTGCTGGAACACTTGCACGGCATCCATTGTTCTGCTGTTGTACCGGCCGTCTGCCGTGATTTTTGGAATTATGCCGTAGGCATCGGAGATGCGGTTTAATTGTTCCTGAAGAATTCTGACATATGCCCCTGACGCATTAAGACACAAGTCCGAACCCGGCCAGAGATAAGGAGCCCCTGAAACCTCCGCGGCAACATTGATATAGATGGAATTTCCATAGTAATTTCTTAAAATCTCCATAGCGGTTCTGCCCTGGTCTCCCAGCTTTTTTGCCTCCCACAGCGGCATCCAGCTGGGGCAGGGGATATTCCTGCCGTCACAGTATTGGATCAGAATCGGCTGCTGTATGCCGGGCCTTGAAAGGTAATTCGTAAACATGCGGTCGACGATCCGGCTGATATTTTCATAGATATTGCGTCCGGGAACCCATTTGTGGTCAAAGGCTGAGGAGGAGGTCACCGTAAAAGGAAAGCCCTGGTCGCGGTACCACTCCGTACAAACCCGGTTCAGGGTGAAGGAGAGAATGGCAAGGACGACAGCGGTCAGGGTTTCCTCGGACCAGGTGGGGTAGCTTTCACCGGAAGCGATATTCTTGATGTAATCCCGAAAGCGGACATAATGATTTACCGCGGTTTGATCCGTGGGAAAACCGTCGTGGACAATAATGAATTCAGGAATGACAATGCTGCCGGTTATGATTTCTTTTCCTTCCTCCGTGGTCTTTACCTCACTTTCGGCTATTTTGGGAGGATAATCACCAGAAAGTACATGGGAGGGTACGTGATAGAGGATGTCCTTCTCTCCTGACTCCGGGGTTATGACCGTCGGCAAAAGGGCAAGGGTGTCCGGAAAAACCTCTGTATTCTGTACCATTACCCCAGGACAGCCGGGAGAGGAGATCCGGATTGTGTACTCAGAATAGGGCTGCATGGCAGAGGGCTCCTGGCTGTAATCCGGGGAAGGGGCAGGTAAGCTGACTTCAGGTGTCAATCCCGAAGCATCGGTAATTACTTCTTCCAAAATGGTATCAGGAGAGGCCGCCGGGGAAATGGTAACCCTTACTCCGGAGACGGGTGACAGGCCGGGGGTGACAGTGCGGACCTTCAAGTGCCCCAGATTCTGGGTTTCCGGCGCTGCCGGATAGATACGGGAGCTGTGCTGCCCTTCCGATATAGATGACTTCACCTTCCGGTAATTCATATGGTATACCTCCTGCATTGTTTTACAATTACTGACCAATCCGGGTGACTCCCACATAGATGTTGGAGATTCGGTACCAGGTACGTTGGTCTACGACACCGGTAACCGGCAGGTCAAAGATACCCTGGAAGGTTCTGACGGCTTCCGCTGTCTGGGGCCCGAAGTTTCCGTCCACGGCTACCTTGGGAATAGCGGTATAGACATCACTGATACGGTTCAGCTGGTTCTGAATGGTTCTGACAGCATCACCGTCGGCTCCCAGGGTAAGATCGCTGCCGGGCCAGGAGACGGGCACACCGGAGACCTCTACCGCGGTATTGATATACATCGAATCACCGTAGAAATGCCTTAATATCTCTATTGCCGAGTAATTCTGATCCCCCAGACTCTTGGAACCCCACTGCGTCATCCATCCGGGACAGCTGACGCGGTTGCCGTCGCAGTACTGGGTCAGGATGGGCTGGGTGATGCCGGGCCTGGAAAGATAGTTGGTGAAGATGGAGTCCACAACCAGCCCGATATTATTAAAAATATTACGGCCGTTAATCCATTTGTGATCATAGGCGGTAGAAGAGGTAATGGTGAAATTATATCCCTGGTTGCGGTACCACTCCGTATAAACCCGGTTCATGGTAAAGGAAAGGATGGCGAGAACATTGGCGTAAATCGTCTGCTCCGGCCAGGTGGCATAGATCTCGCTGGATGCCACATTCTTAATATAATCCCGGAAACGTACATAATGATTGGTGGCCTGGGAGGCCGGGGGGCCGTCATGTACCACAACAAATTCCGGTACGACCACCCGGCTCAAAACGATTTCTCCGCTTTCATCCGTGGGCTTGACCTCGGCCTCCGGTATTTTCGGCGGATATTCGTAATAAAGTGTGTGGGGGAGGATAACATAGGTAGAATGGGAGCTGTCCGTTGCGGGAGAAAGCATCTCCACATTCTGTTCCGCCCTCTGGTCGGCCAGAATCTGTACGCCTGAGAAAAAGGCGCTCTCCAGATTGGGGGCGGTAATACGCAGATCATATTCGGAATAAGGCTGGATTTCCGAGGGCTCCAGGCTGAGATCGATGGGAGGAGCCGGAAGCGGCACGTCCGGAGTCAAGCCGGATTCGTCGGTGGTGAGCTGTTCGATAACCTGGGTGGGATTGTTGGGTGCGGTGATGGACACGGTAGCGCCCGGAACCGGCGCCACACCGTCTGTAGTACAGCGGATTCGCAGCTGTCCCAGAGCCTGGGTTTCCATTTGTGCGGGGTAAACTATGCCGGAGGGAAAACGCGGGGACAGGGGCGGCCTATTGTTGGCGGGGATACTGATCTGTTTCATGGATCAAAGTATTCCTTTCGTTTTATTAATAGATTATGTCAGATGAATTCAAGATGTGAAAAGATTCCGGGTAAATAAAATAGATAAGGGTGTCAGGCACCCGGAGAAAGGGGAAAAGTGGGATGAAAAATAAATTAAGGAATATGACAGCGGTTTATATTATAAAAGGAGATCAACTTCTTATGCTGTATAGAATTGGTTCCAGGGTGGTGCAGCCCTCCTGGTGCGGCATCGGAGGACATTTTGAAGAAGGGGAGCTGAACGATCCCAGAGCATGTATTCTTCGGGAATTATATGAGGAGACAGGGATAACGGAAGAAGAACTGCAGGATCTCACCTTAAAATATATTACTCTGCGTTATACCAAAGGTGAGATCCGGCAAAATTATTATTTCTTTGCTGAATTAAAAGCGGATAAACCTCATCTGCCTTCTTGTGAGGAAGGAACATTGATGTGGGTCGGAATGAATCAGGTAATGAATAAAGAAATGCCGTATACGGCCAGGGGTGTGCTGGAGCATTACCTGTCCCTGGGAAGGCATGACCGTAAGCTCTATGCAGGAGCGGCTCAAAAGAACGGAGTCATCTTCCATGAGCTTCAGGAATTCTGATATCCATCCGCAGTGCCCCTATCGGGCCGGAATAACTTCAAGCCAGTAGCCGTCCGGATCACTGATAAAATAAATCCCCATCCCCGGATTCTCATAGCAGATGCATCCCATCTCCTTATGCTTCTCATGAGCCGCCGGATAATCATCCACCGTAAAGGCAAGATGAAACTCATTATCCCCCAGGTTATAAGGCCTGTCCCAGTCTCTGAGCCAGGTCAGCTCCAAGAGATGGTTTGTCTGCCCGTCACCGAGAAATACGATGGTGAAGTCCCCGGAAGGATGTTCATTACGTCTGGTTTCCTGCAGGCCCAAAGCCTCCCCATAAAATTTCAGGGACTTCTCCAGATCCAGAACAT
The DNA here is from genome assembly GCF_050433395.1 of Anaerotaenia torta. Taxonomy (NCBI): domain Bacteria; kingdom Bacillati; phylum Bacillota; class Clostridia; order Lachnospirales; family Lachnospiraceae; genus Anaerotaenia; species Anaerotaenia torta. The sequence continues at coordinate 77,428 of NZ_JBNPXH010000005.1, read as the reverse complement.
TTATATTGTTATGGGCAAATTTAAAGTTCATAAGCATTTTCCTCCTTCTTATATTGATCGCTCAGATTCTATTATAATACAAAGCGCTGGAAATGAAAAGAGCCATACCCTGGGGCATGGCTCTTTGTGCAGTTAACACTTTTGTCCTATCATCAAGTTATTTTACTGGTGAAACGGAATTTGTCTCCGTATTGGCTGTTTTGGAAAGAGCTGCATCCATCTCTGCCTGTATCTTGGCTCGGATCTCGGATAACTTGAACTTTTCCTCCAGGAATTTGTCAAGCTCCGTGATTAAAACGGAATCAGCCGCACCATCAGGGGTGACAGCAGCTTCGGCTTTACCACCGTTAAAGAATTCATCCAGCGCCTGATTCAGCTCGGAACCGGAGATCCGGTTCAGTTCGCTATGATTATTGAAATATCCTTCCAATAATGAAATATCCCTGGAACTGGTTATGAATACGGTACATGATGCATATTTACGGGCACCGCTCTGATCTGTTGCATCAATTTCCGCAAACAGATAGGTCATACCTATTTTCTTGGCGGAAATGCGTCCGCCGGAGCTGACCGTTGCGATAGAAGAATCGCGGCTGGAGAATCTTGCGACCTCCGTGGTATTATCCGGCTTCAGAATGACCTTAAGCACATCGTCATTATTCAGAGCGACAAACACTCTTTCCTTCGTCCACTTAACACTAATTGCGGCAGGACCCACAGTGACATCACATGTGAATGGGGGTCTATCAATGCCATCCTTAATGGTAACCGTTATAACAGTAGAACCCACCTTGTTGGCTGTAATCATACCGTCATCACTAACAGAAGCAACTTCCGCATCGTCGGATTTAAAGCTTACCTTTGAATTTTCACCCAAGTTATAAACCTTTAATGGAAAGGACTTGCCTTTAACCAATGTAACGCTTTTTAAATTTAATCTGCAGCTTTCTGGTTTCTCTTTCTCAACAACGGTTGCCTGTGCTGTTAACGTATTAAAAGAAGTAAAAGGCAAGAGCAAGGTGAGAAAAAGAAATAAGCCAAGAGTAATAAAGCATTTACAAAAGAAATTCTTTTTCATGGCTATTCCTCCGAGTTTTTGGAAATCCCTTTTGTCACATCCTATCAATTCTGTTTACAGGATAACATTTGTTTTTGTCAGAAAAGTGTCATAATGTAAAAAAAATATGTATAATAAAAATTTAATATATTTCCAGGGATATTTTTCGGCCCCAGGCTCGTCTAATTTTAGAAAGCCTGCGGCCATGGCGGGGCTATGGTGAATTTGCGGCAGGAATTTTACGGAAAACACAGAGTTTTGGCAAGCAGGAATTTTTGATAAGTTTTTCTACTTGTTTCAAGCCTCCCAATACTATATAATAAGGCGTGGGAGAACACACTCAGAATAACGAAGGATGCAGAAGAGAAAAGGGAAAAGAACGAGGAAGGGAGAATTTGATAATGCAGCATATATTAATCGCTGACGACAATCACGATATAACGGATATTTTATCTACTTACTCCAGAATGGAAGGCTTTGAACCTGTTGTAGCGGGGGACGGCGAGGAAGCAATCCGTCTTTTCACCCAATACAACCCTGATGTAGTCCTGTTGGATGTGATGATGCCCAAGGAGGACGGATACGAGGTCTGCAGGAAGATCCGAAGCAAGTCCAATGTCCCGGTCATTCTGATTACGGCACGGGGAGAGGATTTTGACAAGATTATGGGTCTTGATATCGGGGCGGATGATTATATTGTAAAGCCTTTCAGCCCCAGGGAGGTAATGGCCCGGGTAAGGGCCGTGATGAGACGGATGGCTAAGAATGCCAAGGAGGCTTCTCCGGAAAATGTCCTGGTTATTGGCAATTTGGAGATTAACCTGGACGAATATACCCTACATATCTCAGGCACCAAAATTGCCCTTACAAAGAAAGAGATTGAGACCATGTGGACGCTGGCTTCCAATCCCAACAAGGTTTTCACCAGGGATAACCTCCTGGACAGCCTGTGGGGCTTTGATTATTTTGGTGACAGCAGAACGGTAGATTCCCACATTAAGCGTCTGCGATCCAAGCTGGATGTGGTGGAGCATCCCAGCTGGACCATTAAGACCATCTGGGGAGTTGGTTATAAATTTGAGATTGAAGAGAAATAAATGGAGATTCCTATGTCAAAGGATACAAAAGTACATATCCATAACCGGCTGTTCTTCAAGCTCTATCTGAACTATGCGGTAATGCTGCTGGTGACGGCGGTGCTGATCTGCCTTATCTTCATGAGGCTCTATGGTGACATGACCATGGACAGGAAGATTAAAGAAATGAAGCGTCAGGCGGATACCATAAGCACCATGGCCACGAATTATATTATCAGCGGGAAAGAAGGGTATCTGGAGGACATTAGTATAATAAAGAGTGTCAATGACTGGGATATCTGGACTGTGTCCAATCCAAAGGCAGTGAATCCCATGAGCTCTTCCCTGGAGACAGGCGATTCCTATGAGGAATTCACAGCTCTTGAGGGGTATGCCCCCTATGTGGAAAGCATTAACGAAGCGTTTCAGGACAGAGTAAATGATGATCAGCGCTATGATGAGCTCTATGAGCAGAATATCATAACGGTGTCCGCGCCCATTTACGGAGCAGGACGGGAGGTTGTGGGAGCAATTCTCATCGTCGGCTTCAACCAGGACCAGACGGATCTGGTGGAAAGCAGCCTGAGCATGATCATTATGAGCAGCGTGGTTGCCCTGGGGATATCGTTTATCATTATTATTATCTTTGCCACGGAATTGTCCCTGCCTATCGCAAGAATGCGTGTTACGGCGCTGGAGCTGGCAGCCGGGAACTTCAAAGCGAAGACCGGAATTAAAAGGGATGATGAGCTGGGCGACCTGGCGAAGACCGTGGATATTCTTTCCGAGAAGCTGCTGGAGAATGATATTGAGCGCAAGAGGCTGGATCAGATGAGGTTTGATTTTTTTGCCAATGTGTCCCACGAGCTGAGAACCCCCATCACCGTAATCCGGGCCTATACGGAGACCCTTGCCGACGGAGTGGTGCAGGACGAAGAGAAGGTGCAGCAGTATCACAACCGCATGCTTTCCGAGTGCAAATCCATGGAACGTCTGGTAGGAGACCTTCTGCTGCTGTCCAAAATGCAGAATCCGGATTTTGCCATTGAAAGGGAACCGGTCAATCTGAACCAGGTATTTGAAGATATCCTGCGCAGTGCCGGAGCCATTGCGGAAAAGAAGCAAATCACCATTAATATCGTGAAGGATTCTCCCATGCATATGATCCTGGGCGATTATGACCGCTTAAGACAAATGTTCCTGGTTATTCTGGATAATGCTGTCAAATTTTCTGAGGAAAATAAGACGGTATACATAAAAATCAGCAGGGAGGATAAAATAAAGGTATCCATTCGTGATGAGGGAATCGGAATTGAAGAATCAGACTTAAATAATATTTTTGAAAAATTCTACAAGTCCAATCTTCGCCATAATGCCAGCGGAACCGGTCTCGGCCTGGCAATCGCAAGGCAGATTGCATTCAAGCACGAAGGAGAGATACAGGTGACCTCCACTCCGGGGGTGGGATCGGAATTTACCTTTCTGTTTCCTCCCTTTGATGAGGAATTAGCGTAGAAGGAAAAAAGTTACTCTGATAAAAACTGATAAAAATCTTGAAAAATAGATTATAATAGAGTATAATACAAATATAGAAATTCCTGAGATGTTCGACACTCCTGTTATTTTGAACCTACATGATTAAAAAGGGATTCCTATTATTCGTGAGTGGATGTCAGGCCGCCGTTTGCAGCGGAAGGCAGAAGCTTATGTGCGGTTACCCACCTAGCTTTGCTAGGAGTCAAAATACAGGAAACGGCATTTTGGGTGTAATACTAATGATGAAAGCGGCTGTGGGCCGCTTTTTTTCGTTTTGTACTTGTCATTTCAGGACAAGATATCTTATAATAAAGCATGAATAAGAATGCTGATCGAGGATGAACATAATTTGTATCTGACTGGGACAAGGAGAGAAAAGAGCATGAGTAGTTTTATAAATAACGGGATGATAGAAGCGGCGGCATTGACACCGGAGTCAATACAGATTGGAAATCCCGGCTATAATGTAGATAGAATGTTAGAACTGATCAATGAGGTTCATATTAAGAACAGTAATGGGGAAAGACACACAAGAATTGCGGTATTTCCGGAGCTTTGCATTACCGGTTATACCTGCGGGGATTTATTTAACCATTCCGCATTGATCGACAATGCCATGAAGGAATTGCTCCGGTTTGTGCAGCAATCCAATCATGAATTTAATCCTGTTATGTTTGTGGGAATGCCGCTGCGCAAGGATAATCAGTTATTTAATTGTGCGGTTGCCATCCATAAGGGGAAGATTCTTGGTATTATACCTAAGACATATATTCCGAACCATGGCGTATTTTACGAATTAAGATATTTTAAGCCTGCTTATGACCGGATTGATGATGAAATAACCATTGAGGGTGTCAAGTATCCCTTTACCACCAATTTACTGATTGAGGATGCAGGATCCGGTGCGGTAATTGCGGCGGATATCTGTGAGGATTTGTGGGTTCCGATTCCCCCTTCCTCCTACCACTGCCTGCATGGCGCGAATATTATAGTTAATCTGTCCGCAAGCAATGAAACCATCGGTAAATCAGATTACCGGAGAGATTTAGTGAAGATGCATTCCGCAAAGTGTATGTGCGGTTATATCTATGCATCCGCAACCTCCGATGAATCAACCACGGATAATGCCTTTTCCGGACATTGCATTATAGCCGAGAACGGGCACGTAACAGCAGAAACACAGTTCTTCCATAATACCGGAATCACCTATGGAGAAATCGACATTGAAAAATGCATCAACGACAGAGCAATGAACAGTTCTTATATGATCATCAGGGAAAAACAAGAATACAAGCATGTTTGCACCAAAACCTTTGAAAGAGTATCCCATAAATTTATTTCCGCCAGGGAATTGCCGCTTCTGCCATTTGTTCCGCAGAATATCGACAGCCGTTCTGAGGAGATTATGAATATACAGGTAACCGGATTGGCTCAGCGTCTGAAGAAAATGTCCTGTAGTAAGGCGGTCGTTGGTATATCGGGCGGATTGGATTCCACCCTGGCCTTGCTGGTAACGGTAGAAGCCTTCAAACGAAATAATTATGACAGAAAAGGTGTGGTAGGTATTACTATGCCCGGTTTTGGCACAACGGACAGAACCCTGGAAAATTCCAAGAAATTAATGAAGGCTCTGGGGATCACCTTTTTAGAGATACCCATCAGAGATGCCTGTATCCAACATTTTAAGGATATACGGCATGATATAGGGGTTCATGATATTACTTACGAGAATGTACAGGCAAGGGAAAGAACCCAGATTCTCATGGACGTAGCGAACCAATACAACGGAATCGTGGTCGGGACAGGTGATTTATCCGAGCTGGCACTGGGGTGGTGCACCTATAATGGGGACCAGATGAGCATGTACGGGGTAAACGCATCTGTTCCAAAGACGCTGGTAAGAAGTATAGTGAAATCCTATGCAAAAAAACAGAGGGATGATATCAAAGAGACCCTTTATGATATCTGTGATACTCCCATCAGTCCTGAGCTGCTGCCTCCTAACCCGGACGGAACAATTGCGCAGAAAACAGAGGAGGCCATTGGTTCTTACGAGGTGCATGATTTTGTTTTATATTACATGCTGAGATATGGGTTCGGACCGAAGAAAATATTTGACTTATATGTCAATTCATCGGAACGGAACGCGGTTAGAAAAGGAGAAAGTCCGGAAGCTATTGACAGGCAGAACATATTAAAAGATATGAGAACCTTTTATAAACGCTTCTTTGCGCAGCAGTTTAAACGCTCCTGTATGCCCGACGGCATTAAAGTGGGTTCGGTTTCGCTGTCTCCAAGAGGTGATTGGAGAATGCCCAGTGATGCATCAGCGGAAATGTGGCTGAAAGAGCTGGATGCAATTGAATAAGAAGATAAAATAGAAAGAAAAAATGGTATTCAACCGGATAAAAAAATGATATCATTATAAAAACGCTTAATATCGGCTCCCCGGTTTTGGCCTGAAACGATGGGCTGCCGGGCAGAGTAAAAGGAGATGGGCAGTAAGGGGATCATATCAACTGCGGATATCCGCAACTAAGAGGAGGAGAAGAAGTGGCACTGAAAATTATTACAGATTCGGCTTCTGATATAACACGGCAGATTAAGGAACGGTTTCATCTTCATGTAATTCCAACTCCGGTGGTGATCGATGAGAAGGATTATTTTGACGGTGAGACGATACAGCCGGAGGAGTTCTACGATATCCTGAGAAGCGGCAAGGATGTGAAGACCTATCATATCAACGCCCAGATGTTCTGCGATCACTTTGAACCCTATGCTGCGGCTGGGGATGAGGTGATTTATATCTGCTTTTCCACCGGAATTGCGGGAACCTTTAATGCTGCCAACCTGGCCAAACGAGAGCTGCTGGAAAAGTATCCGGATTTCGATATTACAATTATTGATTCCAAATGTGCCTCCCTGGGCTTTGGCATATCCGCCTATTACGCCCTGCTGATGCAGAAGAACGGTGCCTCCAAGGAGGAGATTATTGATGGAATACAGTGGCATTGCCAGCATTGTGAACAGGTATTTACCGTCAGTACTCTGGAATATCTTCTAAAGGGAGGAAGACTCAGCAAAACCTCGGCGATTGCCGGAGGACTGCTGGACATCAAGCCGATTATTCATGTCAATGACAATGGAGCATTGGAATCCATCGAGAAGGTGAGAGGCAGACAGAAGTCCCTAAAACGCCTGATTGCCATCGTGGGCGAACGGGGAGCGGATCTGGAGACCCAGACCATAGGGATTTTGCATGGAGACGATGCGGCGACGATGGAAGCGGTGAAGGAGCAGCTGTCTAAAACCTACGGCTGCCGGAATATGATTGACAATTATGTGGGCTGTGCCATAGGGGCGCACACCGGTCCCGGGATCATCGGGATCATATTCCAGAATGAGGTTTCCCCGTATAAAAGATATTTACGTGAGCAGTAAATGTATAAAAAGGATGCCGTCAAGCTGATGGTGCTGCCCTGTGGCAGCACGGAAGTACTGAGCTTTACAGCATCCTGTATGATTTATACTATTCTTTTCGTTCCGCCTTTTCCAGGGCAAGCTTAATGGCATCGATTAAAAGCTGCTGAGTGAATTTTTTGTCCTCCATAATCTCGACCCGGTCAATGGGAATGTCATTGTAAAGCTGTGTCGCGATTGCGTCCAGGGAAGGCTCTACCAGAGGATACATAGTAGTGATTGCTTCATCAATATTTTTGATGCCTACAAAGTTTATGTGGTCTTTATCCACTACCACCTCCAGGTTCAGCGTGGTGTCATTTAAGGCTATGGAGGAGGTGTAAACGCCTGCGGTATACAGACCGGTCTCTGCAGAGGAAGCTTCCTTATCTTTGTCGGGCTTGAACATAAATATGAGAAGTAGAATCAGAAGAATACCGAGCGCCGCAAAAATTACCGTATATATGATTTCTTTTAATTGGATTACGACTATTTTCGTCTTTGCCATCTCTAACCTCCGGGCATGATTTGCTTCATGTCTTAATCTTACTATATATTATTAAACCTGTTTCTATTTTATGCAGAGTTATTTTATTTCTATAGATAAGTTCTTCAAACCAGGGGATGGCAGAATGGAGGGTTTATGTCCTTACAATTATTTCTGGGAAGTGCCGGTTCCGGCAAATCCTATCAATTATACCGCGAAGTGATCCGGGTATCCAGGAAGCATCCGGATATCAATTATCTGGTGATTGTGCCGGAACAGTTCACTTTGCAGACTCAGAAGGATATCGTTGCCATGCACCCGGAACACGGTGTTATGAATGTGGATATCCTTAGCTTTTTACGCTTTGCTTACCGGATTTTTGATGAAGTGGGGGGATATGACGCCCCGGTGCTGGAGGATACGGGAAAGAGCATGGTGCTGCGGAAGGTGGCGGCTGAGAAGAAAAAGGAGTTAATCCTCTTTGGCTCCAATGTCAGGAAGCCGGGGTTCATCGGAGAGCTGAAATCCGTATTGTCCGAGCTTTACCAGTATAATATCGGGCCGGAGGATTTTGAGCGGATGCAGGAGGTCTCCCGGAGGAAGCCGGTGCTGCAGGCGAAGCTGAAGGATCTGCTGACGATCTATGAGGGTTTCCGTACCTTTATGAAGGAACGTTATATTACTGCCGAGGAATTGCTGGCGGTATTAAATGATGCCATTGATTATTCCCAGTGGGTGAAGGGAACCGTAATCTGTCTGGACGGATTTACCGGCTTCACGCCCTGCCAGTATCAGATTCTGCGCAAGCTGCTGCGCTGTGCCAAGAAGGTGATGGTGACCGTAACCATTGATCCGAAGGAGAATATTCAGGAAGAGGTGAAGGAACATCAGCTCTTTGGGCTTAGCAGAAAGACAATACAAAAGCTGTACAGTCTGGCAGAGGAAGAGAAGGTGGAGATTGATCCCCCTGTGTATGCGGAGGAAGCCGTCATAGAGGAAGAAGTCCCGGGGAGCGCCGGAGGGGCCGGCACAGGGGCAGCAGCCTTGATGCATGGGGGAGAAGCTGATACAGGGGTCTTGGCATACCAGGAGAAGACTGCTGCCGAGACGGCTTTCATAGAATTAAAGCCCCTGGTATATTCGAGGAAGGGAAAGCGAAGGGTGCCCTACCGGTTTCTGAACTCCCCGGCCCTGGCCTCTCTGGAGCATAATTTGTTCCGTTTTCCCTGGGAGCCGTATGAGAAGGAGCAGGAGGAAATCTCGATTCATGCGGCGAAGGATGCCGGCAAAGAGATTGATTTTGTCACAAGAGAAATCAAACGGCTGGTAAGGGAGAAAGGGTACCGTTACCAGGATATCGCCGTGGTCTGCGGAAATGTCCCGGAATACGGAAGAATTGCGGGAAGGAGCTTCGCCCTGGCTGGAATCCCATGCTTTATTGATTATAAGAAGGATATTCTGACGAATCCCTTCGTCGAGCTGCTTCGCTCTGTGGTGGCAATTATGAGTGAGGATTACAGCTATGAAGGAATACTGCGTTTCCTTAGGACAGGCCTTACGGATATTGATACCGGTGATATTGATCTGCTGGAGAATTATCTTCTGGCCACGGGGATTCGGGGTAATAAACGCTGGTCGGAGCCCTTTGCCAGAAGCTACCGCAGCAGGGAGGCAATTGACCTGGAACGGATGAATGGAATCCGCAGCAGAATCGTCGAACTGCTCCAGCCGGTTCATGAGGTGCTTAAGGATAAGGAGAAGACCTTGAGGGATTATACCCAGGCACTCTATGAGCTGGGGGTCCGTCTTGAGGTGGAGCAAAAGCTGGAGAAATACGTCAGCTTCTTTGAGAAGCATAACCAGCCGCTGATTGCAAAAGAATTTCAGCAGGTTTACAAGATTATTATGGATTTATATGACCAGATGGTGCTGCTTCTCGGAACGGAGCACGTGACCTTGAAGGAGTTTGGGGAGATACTGGATACCGGCTTTGTAGAGGTGAAGGTGGGATTAATTCCCCCCGGAGTGGACGAGGTGGTCGTGGGTGATACGGAGCGGACCAGACTGAAGGATATCAAGGTGCTGTTCTTTGTGGGGGTAAATGAAGGGGTTATCCCCAAGCCGATTTCAACCGGTGGAATTTTCTCAGATTTGGAGCGGGAGCTGTTGATAAGTAATAACTTTGAAATGGCCCCCACAAAACGCCAGCAGGCATTTACGGAACAGTTCTATGTCTATCTGAATATGACCAAGCCAAGGGACAAGCTGTATCTTACCTATCACAAGGTGAATGATGAGGGTAAGTCTGTGAATCCATCCTTTTTGGTGGGCAAATTGATGCAGCTCTTCCCGCGTCTGCGCATAAGGGACGAAGAGGAGGAGAGTCAGGATCTGGAGCACAGCCTGCGGGATGAAGGACTTGCCTGCCTGATGCAGGGACTTCGGGAATTTCATCAGAAAGAACCCTCGGTGCTGTGGAAGGAGCTGTACCATTATTACTGCTCCCGGGAGGAGAAGAAGCCGATTCTCAGCCAGTTAATCCGGGGTGCTTTCTACATTAATGAAGAAAGGGGCATTTCCAGGGAGGCGGCAAGACTTTTGTACGGCAGGGAGCTGCGGGGCAGCGTGACCAGGCTGGAGCGCTATGCGGGCTGTGCCTTTGCCCATTTTATGAGCTATGGATTGGAGCTGGAGGAGCGCCGGGAATACAAGCTGGCGATCCCGGATATCGGCAATATCTTTCATAATGCCATTGACGATTTTTCTAAAAGGCTGGACGGATCCGAATATTCCTGGCATACCATCCCGGAGGAGGTGCGGGAGGAATGGGCGGTGGAAAGTGTGCGAAAGGCCGTGGAGGAATATGAGAATTCCTTCCTGCGCAGCTCGAAACGGAATGAGTATCTTGTTACCCGTATGGAACGCATTACCGTCAGGACCCTCTGGGCCCTGTGCAACCAGATTCGTCAGGGAGCCTTTGAGCCGGCGGGCTATGAGATGCCCTTTTACCATATTCCTTCCTCGGCGCTGACTCTGACGGGCAGAATTGACCGCCTTGATTTATACGAGGAGGAGGATAGGGTCTATGTACGGGTAGTTGATTACAAATCGGGGAACACCTTCTTCGACATCGGGCGCATTTATTACGGACTCCAGCAGCAATTATCCGTGTATTTGAGTGCGGCCCTGGATTATCTGGCCAAACGGTATCAGGGGAAGGAGATTATCCCATCGGGTATTTTCTACTACCATATCGATGACCCCATTGTCGCAAAGTCGGATCAAGTAGAGGAGGAAATCTATAAGAGCCTCAGAATGAACGGTCTGGTGAATTCCGACAGGCATGTGCTTGCTTTGATGGATCAGAAGCTGGCCGGCCCGGACGATACCCTTCGGGCCGGTGTAAAATCAGAGATTATCCCTGCGGAGACCAACAAAGAGGGAGAACTGGCAAAACGCTCCTCTGCGGCAAGCAGGAAGCAGATGGAAGCGCTGGTTGACTATGTAAATGGGAAGCTGGCCGGGGACAGTGAACAGATTCTCGGCGGTGATACCAGGTTGAATCCCTATCGCAGCGATAAGCAAACAGCCTGTGATTACTGCGAATACCGTTCTGCCTGCGGCTTTGACAGCAGGCTGCCGGGGCATACCTTCCGTAATCTGGCGAAGAAGCCGGCGCAGGAGATAAAGGATGAGATATTTGGGGAATGACAAGGATATGGATCAGGGTATTACCACTCAGGAGGTACACTTTATGACGAAAATGATGAAAAGCTTATGGATTATATTAATAGCATCTTTCATGATAGGATTTGTTCCGGCGCAGACAGCAGGGGCTGCTGTAAAGTACAATTTAGAATTTACCGGTGAAATGAAGATAATAGAATCGCCTGGCAGCAGGTATCCCAAGGAAATGGGGCTTGAACCAACCTTAAAGAAGGATAAAAACGGCATCTATACCTTAACGATGTATGAAGGTTCCAAGATAGAGCTGGGTATCAAATCGACGAAAAATTTAACCGTGATACAGACAAGTGATTGGAAGGGCATCAGCGTAACGGATAATGAGAAAGGCTATCTCGCGATAGAAAATTATCATTTCATGGAGGAGAATGTGAAATCTGTGAAAGAGACGGTCACGCTCCAGCTGTCCGATGAAAGGTTATATATCAGCGGCAAAAAACGCAATCCCAATCTTGGTAAGAAGTATGGTGCCAAAGTTAAATTCAAGGTTGTAGTTAAACGCATCCCATATGACAGATTAGGATCTGAAGTTCCTGATTTGCGAGATACGCTGGAAACCTATGTGGCTAATTGGGCGGATGTTTCTCCCGTCCAGCAGTTTGATTATAAGGGAGAAGGGTTGGCTTATGCATACATAGAGGGAAAAAACCTTAAAATCAAAATGCCTGCCGGAGAACTGAGCCTGGATGTAAAATATCCGAGGCTGGGGGATGTGATCTCCGACAAGGATGGGAATTTCTATGTTATCTGGGGAAGGGAGGGCTCCGCATATACGGATCAGACGGTGTTCATCTCCCAATATTCACCGAAGGGCGAACACATTAAAACCGCAGGCTTCCGGGGGGAAAGCATAATGGGCCAGGATGGAAATACAATGATCCCCTTCGCTTACGGTAATTGTGCCTCGGCAATTGGCGGCGATTATCTCATGGTGAATTATGCACGTAAAATGTACAATGGCCATCAGTCAAATAATGTGATTGGTGTAAGGATTTCCGATATGTCACCGGTAGAATGGGGTTCCGTCTGGAATATTCCGTATACCTCACATTCCTTTAACCAGAGCGTGATCTGGAGTAATAAAACGGGTGGGTTTGTATATGCGGATCATGGAGATGCTTATGACAGAGGCTTTGTGATCACCTCCAACGAAAGTGAAAAGCTATTGTTCCGGTTCTACCTTCAATCAAACGCGAATTACAATATGTATATCGTCAACCGGACCTTTGCGCAATTGGGGAATCTTGCGGAGACGAGCAAGGGAGTAGTACTGGTTGGGGCATCCGTAAAGTCAATCGGTGAGAAGGCAGAGGAGGAGAAGCAAAATCTGTTTGTACAAATATTTGACCCTACAGCCAGGGAAGTATCCCCGTCCATGTTCCTGGGCGGAGAGACCCGCAGCGGTGCCACCTCAACAGATATCAATGACAATAGCAATTCTCCGCTTACACCGGTAACAGACTATGGCGTACATTGGCTCACGGATTACACGGATAAGCATGCGGTCGCTCCGCAGGTCGTTGAGGCGGATGACCGGCTTGTAATCCTGTGGTCGACAGAGACAGATACCTTTTATATGGTTTTATCCGCAGATGGGCAGGTTCTTACTCCTGCGTCCTCTCTTGGCAGACTTCCGCTAAATTCCCATGAGCGTCCGGTTTATCATGATGGTGTTGTCTCATGGGCGGCTGTTATGGAGGGCAGATTGAAGGTTTGGAGCATTAAAATTTGACGAGGCTATTTGATAAGAGTGTTGACTGAGGTTAAAACAGAAGTCTTGATAGCTGGCGGAAACGAAGACAGATCATAATTTAGGGAATGGTTTTGAAAAGGATGCCTGGAGGAGGAAATGATGGCTTGGACAGAAGCACAACAGAAAGTAATCGATACGAGGAATAAGAACCTTCTGGTATCCGCGGCAGCCGGCTCCGGGAAGACCGCGGTGCTGGTGGAGCGGATTATTTCTATGATTTGTGAAGGTGAGACACCCCTTGATATTGACCATCTCTTAGTGGTGACCTTCACCAATGCGGCGGCGGCAGAGATGAAGGACAGGATTGGCAAGGCGATTGATAAGAAGCTTCAGGAGAAGCCGGATAATCTTCATCTTCAGAGACAGGTTTCCCTGCTGCAAAGCGCTCAGATCACCACAATCCACAGCTTCTGCCTCCATGTGATCCGTAATTATTTTCATAGAATTGATCTCGATCCCTCCTTCAAGATTGCGGAGGATGCGGAAATCACCCTGATGAAATCCGATGTGGTCTCCGATATCCTGGAGAGGTGGTACGAGGAGGGGACGGAAGCATTCCATGATTTTGTTGAAAGCTATTCCTACTCCAAATCGGATTTGCCTATTGAAGAGCTGATATTGCAGCTATATGGCTTTGCCATGAGCGATCCCTGGCCCAAGGCATGGATTTTACGGATGAGGAAGCGCTTTGAGGTCAATTCCCCGGAAGAAATGAATCGGACATCCTGGATGGAAGAGCTGCTGGATTATGTGAAGCTTGTGCTGGAGGATCTGGGCCGGAAGAATGCTCAGGCCATGGAGCTATGCCGGGAATTGGACGGGCCCATGGCCTATGAGGCGGCTCTGCTGTCAGACAGGGGTCTTCTGGAGGCGTTGAATAAAGCGGAGAGCTATGAGGAATATGCGAAGCTGTTCCCCGGAGTATCCTATGCCCGTCTGTCCGGTAAAAGGGAGGAAGGCGTTAATCCCTGGAAGAAGGAAAGGGTTAAGGAGCTGCGGGAGGAGGTCAAGAAGGGACTGAAGGATCTGACCAATCAATATTTCTTCCAGCCCCCGGAGGAGATGCTGAAGGATCTGCAGGCAGTCGGCAGGATTATGCAGGTGCTCTTTGATCTTACCCTGGAGTTCATGGATGAATTTGCCCGGAAGAAGGAAGAGAAGAATCTGATTGATTTCAATGATCTGGAGCATTTTGCCCTCAAGATACTTGTGGAAGAGTCCGCGCCGGATGGGGAGGGAAGCGCCGGAGCCGGACCCACCGATGCGGCCATTGAACTGAGCGAACAGTTTGCGGAAATTCTAATCGATGAGTATCAGGACAGCAATATGGTGCAGGAGACGATTCTGCGAAGCATTTCCAAAGAGGATATGGGAAGGCCCAATCGATTTATGGTAGGGGATGTGAAGCAGAGCATCTATAAATTCCGGCTGGCTATGCCGGAGATATTCATGGAGAAGTACGGGAGCTATTCCTGTGAGGAACAGAGCGGCGAAGGGGAGGTTAATTATTACCAGAGAATCGATCTGGATAAGAACTTCCGGAGCCGGGATACGGTATTGCAGTATGTTAACCGGATCTTTCAGCAGATTATGCAGCGAAATATAGGGGGAATCGTCTATGATGAGGCCGCTTCCTTAAAATACGGAGAGCTCTATGAGGAGAGTCTGACCCCGGAAGAAATGCCGTCGGAGGAGGATTTCTGCAGAATTGCCAGGGATACGGAGCTGGTGCTGATCACAGAGGAAGCCTTGTCTGACGAAGAGAATGCAGAGGAAGCCGGAGAGGAGATCAGAGAAGAGACCGGGAGGGAAGAGACGGACGAGGAGGCTGTTTATACGAAGAGAGAGCTGGAAGCCCGGGCGATTGCAAGAAAGATCAGGGAGATCACTGATCCGGAGACGGGATTGATGGTCTTTGACCAGAAGAACAAGCGTCACCGTCCGGCGAGACGAAGGGATATTGTAATACTGCTTCGGAGTATGACAGGATGGTCGGATGTTTTTGTCAATACGCTGATGCAGGAGGGAATCCCGGCATATGCGGATACCGGTACGGGATATTTCCAGACCCTTGAGATAACCTCCATCCTGAATATGCTGAGGGTTATCGATAATCCGAGGCAGGACATTCCCCTGGCGGGGGTGCTGTATTCTCCCATGGTTGGTCTGACGACTACGGAGCTGGCGTTCATCAGAGCCTCTCACCGCAATGTCAGCATGTATTCCGCCCTGCTTCACTATGCGGGGGAAGAGCCCGGAGAAGCAGTGCCAGAAGAGGCTGGGACCGGAGAGGGCCATGGAACAGAACGGCATGAAAACCCCTTAAGAGCGAAGGTTGCCGGCTTCTTAAAACAATTGGAGGAATTTCGTTCCCTGGTAAATCATACGCCGATTCACCAATTGATCCAGGCGGTGTTAGACAGAACCGGTTATTACTATTATGCCAGTGCCATGCCTGGCGGAGAGCAGAGGCAGGCCAATATGGATATGCTGATTGCCCAGGCAGTACGCTTTGAAAAAGGCAGCTACAGCGGATTGTTCCATTTTATCAGATACATCGAAAAGCTGCATAAGTATGAGGTTGATTTCGGAGAGGCGGCCACCACCGGGGAGCAGGATGATACGGTACGGATTATGAGCATCCATAAGAGCAAGGGGCTGGAGTTTCCGGTGGTAATTGCAGCGGGCATGAGCAAGCAATTTAACACCCAGGATGTCCGAAGCAGCATTGTGCTTCACAGTGAGCTTGGGGTGGGCCCGGATTATATCAACAGCAAATTGAGGACCAAGGTTCCCACTCTGCTTAAGAAAGTAATACAGAGGAAGGTTCAGATCGAGAATCTCGGAGAGGAATTGCGGGTACTCTATGTAGCAATGACCAGAGCCCGGGAGAAATTAATCCTTACGGGGTATTTAAAATCCAGGGAGGAGATTAAGAATAAGGAATTCTCCTTCTTTGAAAAGCTGTCGGCGAAGAGCTATCTGGACTGGGTGCTGCCGGCAATGGTAAATTGCATGGGAGGAATCCCCGAAGAGAAGGAAGGCTCCTTCTCCTGGAAGCAGAATTCCATGGCAATCACAGTACTGACCCGGAATGAGATTCTGCGGGAGGAGATGACGAAGCAGATATTCCTGCGGAGGGATCTTGGGGAGCTGGAAGAGATGATCATGCCGGAAGAGCCGGGCAAGGCGGACGGCGATATCGTCTATGATGCGGAGCTGAGAGAAGAAATTAACGCAAGATTTAATTATGAATATCCTCATCAGAAAGAAGCGGCTCTGAAGGTAAAAATGACCGTATCGGAACTGAAGAAGCTGGGTCAGTTTCAGGACGAAGGACAAAGCCTCAACCTATATCATGGAGCCCCGGCAAAGCATCCTACGGAAGCTGCTGCGGATAAAGGAGTTATGAAAGAAATTACGGAACCGGCATTCATTCGCCAGGATGGGGCTGAAATCTCCGGTACGGACAGGGGAAGTATCTATCATAAGGTGCTGGAGCTGATTAATCTGGCGGAGATCCTGGAGGAAGCGCCGCAGGAGGGATTGGAGGCTGCGGTTCAAGCGGAACCATACATACAAAGGCAGCAGAAATTGCAGCAGCAGATGGAGCGGATGGTTCGCAGAAACCGGCTGAAGGCCGAGGAGATTAAGGGGCTTAAGCGGAAGGACCTGATGGGATTTGTGTCCAGTGATATCGCGAAGCGGATGTGTAAAGCCCAGTTGGAAAATAAGCTTTATAAGGAAAAGCAGTTTGTAATCGGTGTGAAAGCATCGGAGGTATTAAAGGAGACCGACAGCGAGGAGCTGATTCTGATTCAGGGTATTATTGATGCCTTCTTTGAAGAGGGAGACGAGCTGGTGCTGGTTGACTACAAATCGGATCTGGTACAGAGAGAACAGCAGCTGGTACAGCGCTATAAAGTACAGCTTCTTTATTACAAGCGGGCGCTGGAGCAGATGCTGGGCAAGAGGGTGAGGGAGATGATTATTTATTCCCTGCACCTGGGAAAAGAAATCCGAATAGATGAGTGAAAAATGGTTACACTCCAGTCAAGGATAAATATAATAAAACAGATAGCTATGCTACTTGACAGGAGGGTGATCATCATGAGCAAAAAGCAGGAAGAGATTGATTTGGAGAACATAAAGCCGGAGGAAAAATTAAAGTATGAGATAGCAGAGGAGCTGGGCTATCTGGATAAGGTTATGGCGACGGGCTGGAAGTCTCTTACGGCAAAGGAATCCGGCAGGATCGGCGGATTAATGACAAAACGGAGAAGAGAAAGGAAGGCAGAAAAACCAAGGGAGGAAGGTTGATTGTTAAAAACTGCTTTGGATAAGACGGAGGGCTTTGAATGTACAAAGTGCCGGAAATGGAGGACACAATGGATAAACCCAAAATGATTATGTTTGATTACGGGCAGACGTTAATTGCAGAGAGCAGATTTGACGGAGAGGCCGGAACCAGGGCGGTTCTCAAGTATGCGAAAAAGAACCCCAGCCAGATATCTGCAAAAGAGCTTCAGGAATTTGCCAAGACCCTGAACCGGGATATTGGAAGGTATGATCCGGATCCGAGGAAGTCAACCTGCCTTGAGATCCATAACCATATATTTCAGAATTATCTGTATGAGTATTACGGGATTGAGCTGGATCTGACCAAAGAGGAGGTGGAGCGGGTATTCTGGGATCATGCCGCGGAAGGGAAGCCAACCAAACATATTCAGGCGTTCCTGGAATATTTAAAGGAACAGCAGATCAGAACGGCGGTAATCAGCAATATTTCTTACAGCGGCAAGGCGCTGGAGAACAGAATACATAGCTTGCTTCCGGAGAATGAATTTGAATTCCTACTGGCAACCAGTGAATATGTATTCCGCAAGCCCCATGGCCGTATCTTCGAGCTGGCGCTGCGAAAAGCAGGCCTAAGGCCTCAGGAGGTCTGGTACTGCGGGGATAACGCCTATTGTGATGTAGAGGGTGCCAGCCGGGCCGGAATGTACCCGGTATGGTACAGGGGTGCGCTAGAGGATCACAATAAGCTGCTGCCGGAAATGGATTGTCTCATTATCAATGACTGGACGGAATTGATGGAATTTGCTCGTACCTTATAAAAGAGTGCCGCACCCATGCGAATTCACTGCATGTGGTGCGGCACTTCTATAATTTATGAATCTGATGTGGCATTCCGTCTTTCAATGATTATGAGTGAGGCAGTACGCTAACCTACCCTCTGAGGCTGATATGGCTGAGCTTTAGATTCTCTACTCCGAGGAACCCCTTGATTGCCACACAGATACCGCCAAGGAGGATGGAGGTATCCTGGAGCACGGATGGAACGATACGGATATAGCTGTTCATCCTGCTGTTCAGAGCGGCTTCGATTTTCTCCGTAATCTGGGGAAAGAAGATGGTAAAGGAGCTGTTAATAATTACGATGTCCGGGTTGTAGGCATTCAGGATATTATTTACCCCGATGGACATATATTTGATAAAAGCATCCATAATCTTAGCAGCATCGGCATCACCGGCTTCATAGGCGGCGCTGAACTGTTCAAAGCTCATCTCTTCTTCCTCCTTCATCCCGGCAAATTCCTTCAGAAGATTCCGTTCGGAAGCATATTGCTCAAAGCAGCCCTTGTTTCCGCAGGGACACTGCCTGCCGTCAATCTCAATAATCGTATGGCCGAATTCGCCGGCCCTGCCGTTGTATCCGGTATAGAGCTGGTGATTGATGATAATACCGAGGCCGATACCGGAATGGACGCTGATATTGGCGATATTGGCATAATCGTATTGGAAGGTCTTCTCGCCGATGACGGAGAGATTGGCTTCATTCTCCAGATAGACAGGAATATTAAAATGCTCCTCCAGGCCTCCGGCAATATTAATTCCGGACAAATTATAGTAAGGGGCGAAGGAGACCTGATTGTCCGCAATCACACCATGAATTCCCAGAGTGATGCCGACCAGGTGATAGGGAGTATTCCTGGGAAGCTTCATGGATTCAATGAGATCAATCAGAACCTGGATTATATTGCCGGAGCTTTTTGGGGTTTTGATCTGCTTCAAGCTGCAGTCTTCCCCCATCAGATCCGATACCAGCGCGGAGATGGTATCAACGCCGATATCGATGCAGATCACATAGCCGGCCTTTTTGTTCAGGCTTAATAAAATCGGCTTGCGTCCCAGATTCGTATCGTCGCTTCCGATTTCTATCACCAGGTTTTTATTAATAAGCTCCTGGACAATGGCAGAGATGGTAGCCTTTGTCAGGCCCAGATGCTTGGCAATTGCGGCTCTGGAAATGGCGATGCTGTTTATAATTGTCTCTAAGACCAGTTTGGTGTTAATATCCCGTATCAGTTCTTTGCTGCCTGTTATCATCACAGTCACCCTTCATCTATTCTACATGGTCGATCTATGTACCCATGTTATCACATATTGTTTTCTTTGGAAAGAGAAAAAAATCATGGGGCAGTTATGGTGCATTACGGGAGCACCGTGTTTTTCACACAGCCGGCTTTGAACTGCAATCAGAAGGCCGAACAGCAGACTGTCTGTGATTAGATATAATAGAAGACCCAGCCAATGATTCCGGCAAGCAGGGTAAAAACAATAGGATTAATTTCATAACGAACATGCAGCACAAAGGTGGCAACCATTATGATTAAAGAAAGGATATCAAAATTAGCATTTTCCCAATAAAAAAGATCGGTGACATTAAATACAGTTGACAGCATAATGGATAGGCCTACTGCAAAAATAAGCCCGACAGATGCGATTTTGATATTTGTTAAAACGGAATTCAAATATCGGTTATTGTTAATTCGGTCTTCATATCGCATAAAAACGGGAACAAAGATCAGGGATGGAATACAGACCGCAAGGGTTGCGACCAAGGCTCCCAAAAAACCGCCGTATATCTGTCCTACATAGGTTGCGGAGTTAATAGCAATTGGTCCCGGAATCAATATATCTAAAGCGTTCAAATCAGCAAATTGCTGCACCGTCATACCGAATTTAGAGGCTTCATCTAAAATCAGGGACAGCATCGCATACCCGCCGCCAAATCCTAAGAAGCCTATTTTCAGAAATGTAATAAATATTTGTGAAATCATTTTTTATCCTTTCTTATGAAAACCATCAGTATTCCAACCAATGCGGAGAGAATAATCAAAAGGGGAACGCCAATAAGATGCAGCGCGGTACAGACAAAACAAAAAAGTGCGATGGCAATATTAATTTTAGATTTTAAGTTATGCTTCGCAATCGTATAGGCTGCCGCAAATAAAAAAGAAGCTGAAGTAGCCCGGACCGCAGCTAACGCACTTAATGCCGGCCCCTGCTGCGGAAGCATCTGGTAGAGTAATGTGGCAGCTGACATTAAAACATAAGCCGGTAAAATGGCACCCATTCCGGCAAAGAACATCCCGCTTCTGCCGTTTATTTTCTTTCCGACAAAACAGGCATTGGTAAGAGCAATCACGCCTGGAAATGTTTGTGCCAGGGTAGCATAGTCGTATAAGCTCTTCTTGTCAATTAAGCCATACTTTTTGCACAGCTCCCTTTCGATAACAGGCAGCATGGCCATACCGCCTGAGAATGTGAAAGTGCCGGCCAATAAATAAACCTTGAGTAGTATTAAATTTTTCTTCATAAAAACCTCCTAAGTCACTTGCTAATATTATAGCAATTTTTTTGCTTGATTGAAAATATATATGTGGTAATATAGATATAACTAAAAGGTTATGGGAGGTAACATGAATATACGTCAGCTGGAGATTTTTTTAGCAGTATGTGAAACCATGTCGATAACGGAAGCGGCGAGGCAGCTATTCTTATCCCAACCCGCAATTTCAAAAACGATTAAAGAACTGGAAACAGATATTGGTGTTTTATTTTTTGATAGAATTAACGGCAAGCTGTACCTGAACGAAGAAGGAAAGGAATTCCGGATGAAAGCAGAGCAGCTGATAAAAGACTTCGAAGCGTTGGAAAGCTTTAATCGGAGCAGCGGTATGGAAGTCCCTCTGAGGATCGGAACGAGCCTGACCATAGCAATGAATTCCTTACCCTATGCGGTAAAGCAGTTTAAAACCAGGTACCCCAGGGTTCCTTTGAAAATTTATTCGGAAAATGCGCAGCAGGTTCAGAGAAGACTTCTAAACGGAGAAATAGATATTGCCTTTACAGAAGGGTTTGAAACAAATCAGGGCTTTAACGCAGAGATACTCTCGGAATATGAGCTTTTCTTAGTGTGTTCCGCCCGGAATGACTTTGTGGACAACGAAAAAATTGACCGGGAGGATTTGCTTAAGCTTCCATTTCTGCTCAGAGAAAAGGGGAGCACCTTGAGAGACCGTTTTGACGAACTAACACATCGGCTTAATATTGATATCGCCCCTATGCTGGAAAGTGTCAGCACGGAGGTCCTGATCAGAGCCGCCAGGGCAGGAATGGGAATAACCGTACTGCCCGAACCCCTGGCAATCGGTTATTTGAAGGAAAAGGTTTTTAAATCTCTCCATATTGAAAACTGCAAAATGTCCACCGTCAACTATGCTGTAACACTGAAAGGAAAAGCGAAGAACAAAAGACATCATGACATCATCGAGTGCTTTAAAAAAGCGGAGCTGCAATATGCTGATATGACCCGGTGAATATGCCGCTTGACATTGCAGATACAAGTTGCTATAGTTATTTCATGCATTAGTTTATTCATCAAATCAATTGCTGTAAAACGGAATAAAAAACAGAATACATTTATAAAGAAGGGGACAATATCATGTTATATGTAGGTGTAGATTTGGGGACCTCCTCCATCAAGCTTCTGTTGATGGAGGAAAACGGAGATATCAAGAATATTGTTACCAGGGAATATCCTTTGTATTTCCCGAAGCCGGGCTGGTCCGAGCAAAATCCCGAGGATTGGTACTCCGCGCTGGTGGATGGAGTCAGGGAACTGGTCAAAGACTGTGACAGGAATCAGATTGAGGGAATCAGCTTCAGCGGCCAGATGCACGGCATGGTTATTCTGGATGAGAAGGATCAGGTCATCCGTCCCGCCATTCTGTGGAATGACGGACGCACCCAGGCGGAGTGCGACTATCTGAACCATGAGATCGGCAGGGAGAAGATATCTGCCTATACCGCCAACATGGCTCTCACCGGTTTCACCGCACCGAAGCTTCTGTGGGTCAGAAAGCATGAGCCGGACAATTTTGCTAAGATCAAGAAGGTGATGCTGCCTAAGGATTATGTAGCCTATCGGCTTTCCGGTGTTCATTGCACCGATGTGTCCGATGCTTCGGGCATGCTGCTGCTGGATGTGAAGAATAAGCGCTGGTCCAGGGAGATGCTGGAGATCTGCGGGCTGGAGGAGAAGCAGATGGCTAAAATCTTCGAATCCTACCAGGTGGTCGGCACACTGACCCAGCAGGCGGCGCAGGAGCTGGGCCTGCCAGCCAGTGTAAAGGTAATTGCCGGCGGCGGCGACCAGGCCGTGGCAGCGGTGGGAACCGGAACCGTGGGAGAAGGCAGATGCAATGTATCCCTGGGAACCTCGGGCGTGGTATTTATCTCCACCAAGGAATTTGCCGTAGATGAGAACAACTCCCTCCATGCTTTTGCTCATGCGGACGGAAGATATCATTTCATGGGAGTTATGCTCTCGGCTGCCGCCTCCAATAAGTGGTGGATGGATGAGATCATCGGAACAAAGGATTACACAGGGGAGCAGCAGGGGATCACGAAGCTGGGTGAGAATAATGTATATTTCCTTCCCTATCTCATGGGGGAGAGAACCCCTCACAATAATCCCGATGCCAGGGGAACCTTCATCGGAATGACCATGGACACCACTCGGGCCGATATGACCCAGGCCGTGCTGGAGGGCGTTGCATTTGCGCTCCGGGATTCCTTTGAAATCGTCAAATCCCTGGGAGTGGCAATTGACCGTATCCGGATTAACGGCGGCGGAGCGAAGAGCCCGCTGTGGTGTAAGATTATTGCGGATGTTCTCAATGTCAAGGTGGATAAGATCAATTCTGCCGAAGGGCCTGCCTTTGGAGCCGCCATTC
The DNA here is from genome assembly GCF_050433395.1 of Anaerotaenia torta. NCBI lineage: Bacteria > Bacillati > Bacillota > Clostridia > Lachnospirales > Lachnospiraceae > Anaerotaenia > Anaerotaenia torta. The sequence continues at coordinate 54,231 of NZ_JBNPXH010000005.1, read as the reverse complement.
TTGCGGCGGTGGGCTGCGGCAGGTATGCCAATGTGGAGGAAGCGACGGAGAAGCTGATTAAGGTAATCAGCACAACGGAGCAGGACCCGGAGGAAGTGGAGCGGTATAATAAAAAATATGAGGTGTTCAAGGAACTGTATCCGGCACTGAAGAATGTCTATACATTGATGTCAATGCATGGTAAGATGGATTAAAGCCTTATGCGCCATGCATAGCACAACATAAGAACAACGGCGTATCATTTTTATAATGGTGCGCCGTTATTTAGAATCAGATGAATTGGAATAAAGGAGGAACTGCGATGTTGGAGAGCCAGAAGGTAAGAAGTCTTTCGCCGGAGATGGATTCACTGCGTATGGGAATGGGATGGACCAGGGAAGAACTGGAGAAGCCGCAGATATTAATAGAGAGTACCTTTGGCGACAGCCATCCTGGAAGCGCGCATCTCTTTCAATTGGTTGAGCTGGCAAGGAAGGCAGTCTATGAGACGGGCGCCAAACCGGCGAGATATTTTGCTACGGATATCTGTGACGGAATGGCACAGGGGCATGACGGGATCAATTATTCTCTGGCCAGCAGGGACTATCTGAGCGGGATGATAGAAATTCATGCCAAGGCAACCACCTTTGATGCGGGAATCTTTATAGCAAGCTGCGATAAAGGGATGCCGGCTCATTTGATGGCAATCGGCAGAATTAACATGCCAAGTATTGTGGTTGCGGGAGGCGTGATGGATGCCGGTCCTGATCTGCTGACTTTGGAGCAGATCGGAACCTATAGTGCAAGGTATGAGCGGGGAGAAATCACAAAGGAAGAGATGGAGTATTATCGCCATAATGCCTGCCCCTCCTGCGGTGCCTGCAGTTTTATCGGTACGGCAACAACCATGCAGATTATGGCGGAAGCCTTGGGGCTAATGCTTCCGGGAACTTCTGTGCTGCCGGCAACCGGCAAGGAGCTGGAGGAGGCTGCATATCAGAGCGCACTCCAAACAAAAGTATTATTGGAGCGCGGATTAAGAGCCAGAGATATTGTTACGAGGAAGAGCTTTGAAAATGCCATTATGGTACATGCCGCAATATCCGGGTCAACTAATGCGCTGATCCATATGTCTGCCATTGCCCGGGAGTTTCAGATTGATATTACGGCGGATACCTTTGATAAAATACATCAGAACGCGCATTATCTGCTGGATCTGCGTCCTGCCGGAAGGTGGCCGGCACAATATTTCAGCTATGCCGGCGGTGTACCGGCAATTATGGAGGAGATCAAACCGCATTTACATCTGGATGTGATGACGGTAACGGGTGAAACTCTGGGAGAGAATTTGGAACGTCTGAAGCGGGAAGGATATTATGAAAAGAGGCAGGAGCAATTGCATGCCCTGGGTCTTAGGAAAACGGACGTTATCCGGGATTATGACCGGCCGCTGTCAAAGAACGGAGCCATTAGTATCTTAAAAGGAAATCTGGCTCCGGAAGGTGCGGTTGTGAAGCATTCGGCAGTGCCGAAAGAAATGTTTGAAGCAGTGCTGACAGCGAGACCCTTTGATTGTGAAGAAGAGGCCCTGTCCGCGGTATTGAAAAGAGAGATTCATCCGGGGGAAGCGGTATTTATCCGGTATGAAGGGCCGAAGGGAAGCGGAATGCCGGAGATGTTTTATACTACGGAGGCTATTTCCTCCGACCCGGAGCTGGCGAAAACAATTGCTTTGATTACGGACGGCAGATTCTCCGGGGCGACAAGAGGGCCGGCTATCGGGCATGTTTCTCCTGAGGCAGCAGTGGGAGGGCCGATTGCGCTGGTTGAAGAAGGGGATTTAATTCAACTGGATATTCATAATAAGACATTGGATATTATAGGAGTTAAGAATCAGAGGAAGACAAGGGAAGAGATGGAACATATTCTTGCGCGGAGGAAGGCGGACTGGAAGCCGAAGGAGCCTAAATATCAGGAGGGTGTGCTGAAGATTTTTGCGAAAACCTGTGTTTCCCCAATGGAGGGAGGATACATGGATTGAGGCAGGAATATTTTGATTGATCCATTTTTCAAATTGATATGCACTTTTGAGTATGATAGAATGATCTCGCGGAAAAAATAGAATGAGGAAAGGAGCTGCAAGCAATGCAGCCATATTCAGGATTTGCAGCGGTCTATGATCTTTTTATGGACAATGTTCCATATGAAGAATGGACGGATTATGTACAAAAGCTATTAAATAAGCATCAGATTGAGGAAGGGCTGGTTCTGGAGCTGGGATGCGGCACCGGAAGCATGACCCGTTGCCTTTCCAGGCGGGGCTATGATATGATCGGCATCGATAACTCGGAGGAAATGCTCCAGATTGCCAGGGAGAAAGCCCAGAAAGAGGATATGGAAGGTATATTATACCTGTGCCAGGATATGAGGGAATTTGAATTATACGGCACGGTGGCGGCGGTTGTCAGCGTGTGCGACAGCATGAATTATATTCTGTCCGAGGAGGAGCTGCTCCAGGTGTTCCGTCTGGTGAACAATTACCTGGATCCGGGCGGGATCTTTCTCTTTGATTATGATACCAGGTATGCCTACGAGGAGCTGATCGGGGATCAGACCATTGCGGAGAACCGGGAGGAAGGAAGCTTTATCTGGGAGAATACCTATTATGAAGAGGAGCAGTTAAATGAGGTTACTCTCACCCTGTTCATTCCGGAGGAAGACCGGCGATACCGGAAATACGAAGAGACCCACTACCGCAAGGCTTTTTCCCTGGAAAGGGTAGCAGAGCTGATCGGGGAAGCAGGCATGGAGCTGGTTGCCGTATATGACATGCTGACGGAGAGGAAGCCGAAGAAGGACTGTGAACGGGCTTACTTCATTGCCCGGGAGAAACGGCAGAAAGATAAACTGTATTTATAGGAATATGATGTTTTAAAATGGTGAGAATGTGGATTAAGAAGGGAAATCCTTTCGTCAATACGTGCTGCGGAATGGATACAGAATGGCAGCAGAATAGGAGCTACTATGTCGGATTATATTATAAGAGCAAGTGCTGCGGACAATCAGATCCGGGCATTTGCGGCAACAACAAAGGAGCTGGCGGAGCGGGCAAGAACGCTTCATAATACCAGTCCCGTAGCAACGGCGGCGCTGGGAAGGCTGCTTACAGCCGGGGTGATGATGGGAAGCATGATGAAGGGAGAGGAAGATATCCTCACCTTGCAGATCAAGGGAAGCGGTCCCATCGGAGGGCTGACAGTAACGGCTAATTCCAGAGGAAGCGTTAAGGGCTATGCGTACCACCCGGAGGTGCTTCTGCCTGCCAACGGGAAGGGAAAGCTGGATGTAGGCGGAGCGCTGGGGGCAGGAATTCTTTGTGTCATTAAGGATATGGGACTGAAGGAGCCCTACACCGGGCAGACTCATCTGGTATCCGGGGAGATTGCCGAGGATCTGGCTTATTACTATGCCACCAGCGAACAGGTTCCTTCCGTGGTGGCCCTGGGTGTGCTGATGAATAAGGGGAATACAGTCCGCCAGGCAGGAGGCTTCATAATTCAGCTGATGCCCTTTGCCGAGGAGAGCGTGATCGACCGTCTGGAACAGAAGGTAAAGGAGATAACCAGCATCACCTCTTTGCTGGATCAGGAGATGTCACCGGAGATGATTCTGGAGCATATTCTCGGAGAGTTTGGGCTGGAGATTTTGGACAGGCTTCCGGCTGAATTTGAATGTAACTGTACCAAGGAAAGGGTGGAGAAGGCCATTGTCTCCATCGGCCGGAAGGAAATTACCGAAATGATTGAAGAGGACAAGCCGATTGAGGTAAACTGTCATTTTTGCAATACCCATTATCATTTTTCAGTGGACGAGTTAAAGGATATTCTGGTTAGGTGTCAGGCACCGAATGGTGCCTGACACCATTTCTATGCGGAAGAATACTCTTGCCATTGGGTTAGGTCCATTATAAAATAGAATTATCCTGACAGGGATTAGCCCTGCACCATGAGGGAGCCCATGGTGCGGCACAGATGCTTTTGAGAGAAGGGGTTCTCTTAAAAGGGAAGGTATTCCTGCCGGAAAAAATGGTGAGGCCGCTTTCAGCGGCAGAAGGGAGTATATATGAATTATGGTTATTTTGATGAGAAAAATCGGGAGTATGTAATCACCAGACCCGATACACCGGCACCCTGGGCCAATTATCTGGGATCGCCGGAGTATGGCGCAATTATCTCCAACAATGCGGGAGGCTACAGCTTTGTCAAAAGCGGAGCCAACGGAAGAATTATCCGTTATATCTTTAATCAGGAGGATAAACCGGGGAGATATGTTTATCTGCGTGATGACGATACGGCGGACTATTGGTCTGCATCCTGGCAGCCGGTGGGCAAGCCGCTGACCGAGTATTCCAGCCAATGCCATCATGGCACTGCCTATACGGTGATGAAAGCACAGTACACAGGAATTGAATCAGAGGTATTATATTATGTGCCGTTAAACAAAACCCATGAGGTATGGAGAGTTACTTTAAAGAATGCCGGTGACCGGCCCAGGAATCTCTCTGCCTTTGGTTTTGTGGAATTCACCAATGAGGGAAATTATGAGAATGACCAGGTGAACCTCCAGTATACTTTGTTCATTACCAAAACCTATTTTAAGGGGAATAAAATTCTTCAGACAATGAACGAAAATCACTATAAGAATGCGGAAGGCACGAATTATAAAGAGCGCTTCTTCGGTCTGGCCGGAGCGGAGATTGCCTCTTATAACGGCGACAAAGCCCATTTCATCGGAAACTACCGCAGCTTCCATAATCCTGCCGCAGTGGAGCGGGGGATTTGCGATAATGTGCTCAATTATAATTCCAACGCCTGCGGCGCACTTCATACAAAGATGACCCTGCAGCCCGGAGAAAGCAAGGAATTTATATTCCTGCTGGGCCAGAAGAATGATGTGCAGTCGGCGGAAATCATGAAGGCCTACGAGAAGCCGGGCGAAGCAGACAGAGAACTGGCGGAGCTTAAGAATTACTGGCACCGGAAGCTGGAGAATTTTCAGGTGAAGACCCCGGATGAGAATTTTAATGCAATGTTAAATACCTGGAACGCCTATCAGTGCTTTATTACCTTTATCTGGTCCAGAGCGGCCTCCTTTATCTATGCGGGGCTGCGGAACGGTTATGGCTACCGGGATACGGTTCAGGATATCCAGGGTATCATTCATCTGGATCCTGTCATGGCGAAGGAGAAGATCCGCTTTATGCTGTCCGCCCAGGTGGACAACGGGGGAGGTCTGCCCCTGGTCAAGTTTGATCACAAGGCGGGGCAGGAAGACACTCCTGATGATCCTTCCTATGTCCAGGCAACAGGGCACCCTGCTTACCGTGCGGACGATGCGTTGTGGCTGTTTCCCACCGTCTATAAATATATGGCGGAGACCGGGGATAAGAAATTTTTGGACGAAGTAATCCCCTATGCCAACCGGGATGAGGGAGATGTGTATGATCACTTGAAGCGGGCGATTCAGTTCTCCATGGAGCGCCTGAGTGTACATAATATGCCCGCGGGACTCCATGCGGACTGGAATGATTGCTTAAGGCTTGGCAAACGGGGTGAATCCACTTTTGTTGCCTTCCAATTATATTATGCCATGAATGTAATACGAAACATAGCCGAAGACCGGAAGGATGCAGAGTACCTGGCTTATCTTGACCGGGTTCAGGGAGAATTGAGGGATACTCTGAATAAGAATTGCTGGGAGGATGACCGCTTTATCCGCGGTTTTAAGGAGGATGGGCAGGTAATCGGCTCCAAAAAGGATCCGGAAGCCAGCATGTGGGTGAATCCTCAATCCTGGGCAGTCATCAGCGGACTTGCCACCAGGGAGCAGGCAGAGCTGGCTCTGGAAAGTGTACATCGGGAACTGAATACGGAGTACGGTGTCAGAACCATGGCTCCCTCCTATGCGGATCATGCCTTTGACGGCGCTCTTGCCATCCTCTTTAATCCCTCCACCAAGGAGAACGGAGGTATCTTCTCCCAGCCTCAGGGATGGATCATTCTTGCCGAGGCTCTGATGGGACATGGCAACCGTGCTTACGAATATTTCACAGAATCCTGCCCGGCAACCCGGAATGACCATGCGGAGGTACGTGTTATTGAACCTTATGCTCACGGCCAGTTCACCGAAGCCACGGAAAGCCCTTTCTTCGGACGTTCCCATACCCATTGGCTGACCGGTACGGCTTCCACGGTAATGGTAGGAAGCGTGGAAGGCATCCTGGGAATGCGGCCCGATCTGGGCGGCCTGCTGATCGCTCCCAGCATCCCCAGTGAATGGAAGGAGCTTTCCATAGAAAAGAGCTTCCGAGGCCGGAAGCTGAGCATCCGGATCCAGAACCCCAACGGAGCGGAAAGCGGATACCGGGAATTCTATGTCAATGGCGTGAGGCTGGAGAAGAATTATCTGCCAGAGGAAATGATGAAGGAAGAAAATGAGATTGTGCTGATCATGTAATGGCAATAAGCGGCTGATACCGTCTGCAACGGTGTCAGCCGCTCGTTAGTCAAGTATTTTGCTGATATTTTTCATGATGTCTGTAAATTCAATGTCATTCGCATAGAGTTATTTTTCTAAGAACGCCGTTAAAAGGCGTTCTTCAACTGCTCCATAGCCTGTGCCAGAATCTGGCGCGGGCAGGCGATATTGATTCTCTCAAAGCCCTTTCCTTCGGGGCCGAACATGGTTCCGGCATCCAGCCATAGCTTTGCCCTGTGGACGATCCGATGCTCCAGCTCCGCTTCGGACAGGCCCAGTGCACTGAAATCCAGCCAGACCAGATAGGTTCCCTGAGGCTCCACCAGTGTAATCTGCGGGAGGTGCTGTGCCAGATATTCCCGGATGAATTGGAGATTCCCGGACAGATAGGCCAGAAGCTCCTTCAGCCAGGGCTCACCGTATTGATAGGCGGCCTTGCAGGCGATCAGGCCCAGAGTATTGCACTGGCTGTAGCCGGTGGCGGCCAGCTCGGTCTTTATCCTGCGGCGAAGCTGCTCATTCTTTATGAAGAGATTGGAGACTTGCAGGCCCGCCAGATTAAAGGTCTTGCTGGGGGCGGTACAGATAATGGAGTTCTGCGCGAACGATTCCTTACTATTTGCAAATACCGTATGGGAGAAGCTGGGATAGGTAAAATCACAGTGGATTTCATCGGAGATGACGGTAACTCCATGTTTGATGCAGATATCGCCCAGGCGGGTCAATTCCTCCGGGGACCAGACCCGGCCTACAGGGTTGTGGGGATTGCAGAGGAGGAAGAGCTTTACCTTTTCCGCGACGATCTTATTTTCGAAATCCTCGAAGTCTATGGAATATCGGTGATCCGTATAAAGCAGGGAGTTCACCACCAGCTTGCGGCGGTTGGTCCGGATAACCTCGGAGAAGGGATAGTAAACGGGCTGCTGGATTAGGACGCTGTCTCCTTCCTCGGTCAATGCGCGGATGGCTGTGGCGAGGGCGAAGACGACACCGGGGGTTTTTACCAGCCACTCCTCCCGGGTATCCCACCCGTAACGGCGCAGAAACCAGGCATGAACCGCGTCGAAATAATCCCGTTTTACTTCACTGTAGCCAAAGATGCCATGGGCCGCGGCTGTCTGAATTGCCTCCAGAACCTGGGGCGGAGCCGGAAAATCCATATCGGCAACCCAGAGGGGGAGAATATCCAGAGGCTTTTTACGCTCCAGGGCAAAGTCATATTTTAAGGAGTGGGTGTTTCTCCGGTCAACAATCTGATCAAAATTATAATTCATGAAATGAATCCTCCATTTTTTCTTCCATGCGATATTCCATGCTATTACGATATTCCATACGATAAGGAGAGCCGCAGTCTTGCCGTCTACTCCATAGCCTGCGCCAGGTCCCGGATCAGATCGTCCAGATCCTCGATGCCTACGGAGAGCCGAAGAAGCCGACTGTTGATTCCCTTTGCTTCCCGCTCCTCTTCCGGAACATCGGCATGGGTCTGCAGCATGGGATAGGTAATGAGACTTTCCACTCCTCCCAGACTTTCCGCATACTGGATCAGCTGTACCTTGCGAAGAATCCGGACGGCAGTCTCAGAAGTATCAACGTGGAAGGATATCATACTGCCGGAGCCCCGGGACTGTTTCTGGTTGACGGCATATCCGGGATGGCTGGGAAGCCCGACATAATAGACTTTGGGAACCTTTTTCTGCTTGCCCAGCCATTCCGCAATGGCCAGGGCATTTTTTTGCTGGCATTCCATCCGAAGAGCAAGCGTCTTGATTCCGCGGAGCAGCAGCCAGCTGTCGAAGGGAGCAAGTCCGGCGCCGGTGGTTTTTAATATAAATCGGATGCGCTCTGAGAGTTCCTCGTTTGCCGTTACCAGAAAGCCGGCCAGGGTATCGTTATGTCCGCCCAGGAATTTGGTGCCGCTGTGAAGAACCGCATCTGCACCCAGGTCAATGGGATTTTGGAAATAAGGTGACAGGAAGGTGTTATCCACCAGGAGGAGCAGCCGGTGCGCTTTAGCGATCTGCGAGACGGCCTTAAGATCCGTCACATTCATCATGGGATTGGTGGGGGTCTCAATAAAGATGGCTTTGGTGTTGGAACGAATACCTGCCTCTACCAGTGCCAAATCGGAGGTGTCAATAAAGCTTACCTCAATTCCGTTCTTGGTATTAATATGGTTAAAAATACGAATCGTTCCGCCATAGAGATCATCGGATGCCAGGATATGGTCTCCTGGAGCGAAGAGCTCCATCAGGGTACTCATGGCCGCCATACCGGAGCTGAAGGCAACGGCATCGTGGCCGTTTTCCAGGGAAGCAACGACGCGCTCCAATTGCTCCCGTGTGGGATTCTGCAGGCGGGAATAATCATAGCCGGTGCTGCTTCCTACATCGGGATGGGCAAAGGTGGCTGTCTGATAGATGGGAAAGCTGACCGCACCGGTGTTATCTACGGGATTTTTCTGACGATTGCCGTGAATGCATTTGGTATTTCTATGATAGTCCATAGGTGAAATCCTCCATATATTAATTAACAATACCATTCATATAGTCTTAGTATGATTTATAGCATTATAATATAATTGCTTCGCGAACGCAAGTATTTCTTTGATGAATGTGAGCGGGAGCGCCATGTTCTTCTGCCTGCCGCAGCATGAACCGTTACAGGCAGTCAATCATAGCTGTATAGTGCTTCCAGATTAATAAACAAGCAATCTACATATAATAAAAATTATCTTATAGACAGAAAGATATTCCTGGTAATGTATGAGAATGGATAAAGGAAACGGTGGGCGGCATGAAGAATAATTCGGATAAGGATCACTTTGGAGAAGGAAACGAGTATAAGAATGATGAGATTCACGAGGATTTAAAAAAATCTTTGAGGGATCAGGTGAGGGAGACGCTTCGGGAGGATGAGAACGGGAAGATGGAGCCGGGAGGTGAGACGGGACAAGCTTCCGGGAAGGGGCCGGAGAAAAAGCGTGTCAGCAGGCTTCTGAAGTATGTGGTTCTTCCTCTTGTTATTCTTTTAGTATTAGCCGGAATTCTGATCAGCACGGATGCCGGGAAGAGTATGCTGATCAGAATAATCGGAAACTACAGCTATAAAAAATTGCAGTATGAGGCAGCAGAGGAGGACGGTAAGACTCCGGATGAGAAGGGGGAACAGGAGGGGGAGAAGGAGGAGCAGAAGCCCCCATCCGGAGGTAAGGAGGAGGAGACAAAGTACGTCTCCAATATTCTTCTGATCGGCGTGGAGACCTTTGAAGGGGCCTTGAATACGGATACCATGATTGTTGCATCCCTGGATTCAAAGAGCAATGTAATCAAGCTTACCTCCCTGATGCGTGATTTGTATGTGGAAATACCGGGGCACAAAAATAACAAATTGAATTCACCGTATGCCAATGGCGGAATCAGTCTCTTATATGATACCATTGAGACGAATTTCGGTCTGGTGATGGATGGATATATGTTGGTGAATTTCAATGATTTCGAAGAAATTGTGGATTATATCGGAGGAATAGATATCAAGCTGACGGCCGCGGAAGCCAAATATCTCCGGACAACCAATTATATCTCCAATCCCCAATATCGGAACGTGGTGGAAGGAACCCAGCATATGAACGGCAACCAGGTGCTGGGCTACTGCCGGATCCGCAAGGTGCCTACCGCCACGGAAGGCAGTGATTTCGGGCGGACACAACGGCAGAGAATTGTGCTGGAGAAAATATTTGAGAAACTGCGCAAGAAAAATGTAATCCAGCTTGGAATAACCATGAATACAATTCTGTCCAATATCGATATTAAGACAGATATTACAAAAACAGAATACAATAATTATCTTCAACAGGGAATAAATCTGGAGAAGAATGCAATTCAGACCTTTCGTGTTCCCAAGGACGGGAGCTATCACAGCCAGAGAGTAGTAATCGGAAAATATAAACAGGACGTGTTGGTACCCAATAGCTGGCCGGATACAAGAGCGATGATTAAGGAATTTATCTATGGGAGTACGGACTAGGGCGCTTCTGATTCGGGGGCACGGATGTATTCTGGGGCGCAGGGTGCTTTTCACAGGAGGGCTTCACAGGATGAAAAGATTATGGAACGGTTTCCTCCCGGGGAGCGTCTATTATATAGTAAGAGATTCAGGAAAGGGGAGATTGCTATGAGACGACGGATAAGATATCTATCCATAATTTTAATGCTGGTGTTGCTGCTGGGAGGTTGTGCCGCCGGAGATCGTAAGGGAAAAGAAAGCCCGGGAATAGAAGGGGATACCGGTGCGGCAGATATTAACCCGCAGGGCGGTGAGGAGGAACAGTATTCCTTCCGTGCGGAGGTGATAGAGGCTGGAGATAGCCTGCTGATTGCGCCCAGCGAGGACAGCGGCGAAAGAAAATCCTCAGATAAAATAACAGTAAATACTGCCGGAGCAGAGCTTGTGAATGAAAAGGGGGAAGCTATTACCCTTGATCAGCTGAAGCCATGGGATATTCTTGTAATTACTTACAATGGTGTTATTTTGGAATCCTATCCTGCGCAGATCACTGCCTCCAAAGTGGAGAGGGTGGGGCATAATCCATTGCCGGAGGGTTATCTTGCTCTGATTGATGATATTTATCAGGAGGATACCGGGCTGAACGGCGATATTGATACCATTGCTCTGGATACCGCGGAGTGGACCGGGGTAACGGATAAGGACAAGGAAATGATTTTTGCCCGGGTCAAAGAGGCTTATGGTTTTGAAGTGATCGAGGGAACCTTTGACGAACTGGCTGAACAGGGCATAATCAATAAGGAAAAGCTGTATTTCCCGAAAGGGATACTCATTCAGCTAACCGGAGTGAAATATGATGATAAAAAGGAAACAATTACCTGCGGCATCAGCAAATGGAGGAGCGGGAAAGGAGCCATCGGCGCAAATGAGGTAACTGCCAGGCTGAAAAACGGGATCTGGGAGATCACCAGGGAAGGAGAATGGATCAGTTAAGAAACAGCGTGATCAAGCTTGCTTGAATCATGCGAATGGAGCAATAAGATCATGAACATGGTCTATGTTCATGACATAGTAAAAGAGACAGAGCAGGAGCAGAAAACCAAGGTTATAGAGGGTGAATAACCTCAGATACTTACCTGGCTGCGCCTGCTCTGTGCGGGCATAGAACCGGTAAGAGATCAGACTGGCCAGGGAGGCTACCAGGGTGCCAAGGCCGCCCAGGTTGGTTCCCAGAATCATAGCTTTGTAATTCGGAGTGAAGGACGATAACAGGACGGCGGCCGGGACATTGCTGATGATCTGGCTTGCTAGAACGGATACCGGAAGCTCCCGGCCGGTCAGCAAAGCGGCAAGCCCGTCCCGGATCACCGGAATATTCCCGATATTGCCCACAAAGAGGAAGAAGCAGACGAAGGTAAGGAGCAGGGAATAATCTACCTTTTTCATTAAAAACAAGAATGGCTCGCGGAAGGTTTTCTCACGGTCAAACAGAAGGATAACCAGAAGAACCGTCAACAGGGTAAAACGGTAATCCGCCAGATGTAATACACATGCCAGACAGACAAGAAATAAACCGCTGTACATTGCAATCGTACGGAGGTTATGCTTGTCTGTTTTTTGTACGGCTGACAGAGCGAAGCGGATAGGCTCTTTGGGCAGGCAGCCTGCCGCAGCCCACAATAGCAGGAGGGAGAGCAGAGCATAGGGCAGGGTCAGGAGAAAGAAATCCGCAATGCCCAGATTATATTGGGAAAAGAGGTACAGATTCTGCGGATTGCCGATGGGGGTAAGCATGCTTCCTAAATTGGCTGCAATGGTCTGCAGAACCACGATTGGAATCATATGCCGTGCCTGTCCGGTCATGGCGAGAATCTGGATGGCAAAGGGAACGAAGGTAATCAGGGCAACATCATTGGTAATCCACATGGAGGAGAAGAAGCACATCAGGATCAATACCAGACCAAGAGATCTGACATTGGCGGTTCGCAGGAGTATTTTCTCCGAAAGCAGAAGAAAGACTCCGGTTTTGTTATAGCCCGCCACGACCGCCATAAGGCAGAAGAGGAGAGTGAGCACCCGGAAATCAATATAGGCAAGATAATTCATGCCTGGGGGTACAAAAAACATAGTAATGACGGCAGCCAGGGCAGAGATGCATAATACGGCTTCCTTCAGGAAAAAATGCTTTACGGTATTATAATAGTTCTTCAACAATGGGATCCTCCCTGGCAGAACGGACGTTTTTGTTGCTGCCCGTCATACGATAGGTATTTTATCGCGCCTAACGGGAAAATGCAACAAATTATTGCCTTAAAAGATTGAAAAAAATGTATAAAATAAAAGATATTGCATACCAAGGTAAACTTTGTTAAAATCGATCTGGAAAGCATAATGCTGCCAATACTCCAACGAAGAAAGGCAAGGTGCAACTGTGAGGTTAAGTATTATTGTTCCTTTTCATAAAGGAATACATTTTTTGGAGGATTGTTTGGAGAGTATCCGGGATCAGGGGTTGAGTGATTTTGAAACCATACTGGTACTGGATCATGTGAAAGAGGATATTTCAGGACTGGTCAGCGAATATAAGGATTTAAATCTGAAGCCTATCACGCTGAATGAAGCCCGGTTAAAAGACCGCAGATACGGAAAAGCGAAGGCGGAGGAGCAGTTTAAGGGCTACAGCGGGGTGGCGGCTGCCAGGAACGCAGGATTGGACGCGGCTGCCGGTAAGTACGTATATTTCCTGGACAGTGATGATTATATTATGAACGGAACCCTGGAGCTGCTGCTTCAGGAAGCCGAAGAGCAGGATGCCGACTTTACCTATGGCAGGAAGAAGAGCACCTGGTTCCGGAGAATCGTCTACCTTTCCTCCCTTGCGGAAAAGGAACAGGAGGAGCAGGATCAGGAGCAGGCAGAGAATGGGGATGACCATGGAGAACAGGACGAGTTGGATATCATGGATACCTTCCAGGAGGAAGACGCCCCCAAACTGACCCGCCGGCAGAGGAAGATCCTGAAGGTACAGGCGAAGCTGGCAGCTGCAGCACAGGAGGAGGTAGATGAGGAAGCTCTTGCCAAGATTGCGGAGGCGTATCATTCCCTTCTTGTTACAAGAAAGGGGCTTCATAATGTCTCGGTATTGGGAATCCTCTTTCGCAGGAGCTTTCTGCAGGACAGGGGGATTCGTTTTAACGAAGATTATATCTTTTTTTCTGATTCCACCTTTGTGATACAGGCCCTGCAGTCGGTGAAGAGATGTTCCCATCTTCCGGAAGCGGTTTACATAAAGAGAAAGCATAATGATCCAATTCATTTTCCCGCCATATGCCAATCCAAGACAGAGGATAAATTCGAGGAGTATATCCAGGCATACCGGCAGGCACGAAGCTGCACCGGAGAGAATTCTGTCCTGAGGGGGTATCTGGAGAGTAAGCTGATTGCCTATTATTCCGGTACTTATGCACCGAGGCTTCGCCGCAGTGAGAAGGATGTCTGGCGTACGGAGCGCTTCCAGGTGATGAGGAGCGCTATGGAAGAGGTGGATCCCGATAAGATTAAGGGACTGAGGGGCTATAAGAAGAGAATTGTAAAAGCTCTGCTTAAAAATAATGTGCGGAAGGCAACAGTAATTGTAAGCGCGCATCTGGGAAAGAAGAAATTCCGAAAGATTAAGAAAAACAAAAGGGTATTTGCCTATTATCTGTATCATAAATTCTTTACGAAGATGGCCGTAAAAGAGAATTGGGTTATCTGTGAGAGCTTTTTTGGCAAGAGCTATTCTGACAGTCCCAAGTATATCTATGAATATTTGTGCAAAAACTATCCCGGAAAATACCGCTTTATCTGGGTGGTCAACCACAGGACGGAGATTCCGTACCGCCATACCAGGGTAAAGCGATTCAGCATACGCTATTGCTACTATCTGGCCCGCTGCAAGTACAATGTCTTTAACGTACGCCAGCCGGAGTGGATGCGGAAGAGGGAGGGCAATGTATTCCTGGAGACCTGGCACGGCACCCCGCTGAAGAAGCTGGTGTTCGACCAGGAGGAGGTAATGGGAGCATCTCCTTTATATAAGGCACAATTCTATAAGCAGTCAAGAGTATGGGATTACCTGGTGGCCGCCAACAAGTTCTCCAGTGAAGCCTTCCGCAGCGCCTTCCTCTTTGATAAGGAAATGCTGGAGTTCGGTTATCCCAGGAATGATATTTTACATAGTCCCCACCGGGATGAGATTGCGTCAAAGATCAGGAGAAAGCTGAAGATACCGGAGAATAAGAAGACCATTCTGTATGCTCCTACCTGGCGTGACGATGAGTATTACGGGCGCGGCGAATATAAATTTGCCCTGAAGCTGGATCTTCATCTGCTGAAGAAGGAGCTGGGAAAGGATTATGTGGTGCTGCTGCGAACGCATTATTTTATAGCGGATTCCCTGGATGTTACAGGTTTGGAGGATTTTGCCTATAATGTGTCCCAATATGATGATATCTCGGAGCTGTATCTGATTTCAGATCTGCTGATTACAGATTATTCCTCCGTATTCTTCGACTATGCGAACCTGAAACGCCCGATTTTATTCTATACCTATGATCTGGATAAATACCGGGACATGCTCCGGGGCTTCTATATGGATATTGAAACCGAGGTTCCCGGTCCGCTGCTGTTCACTAATGAAGAGGTGGTGGATGCAATCAGGGACATCGAAGATATCACAGAGCAGTACAGGGAAAAGTACGAGGACTTCTATGAGCGCTTCTGTTCCCTGGAGGACGGCCATGCCGCGGAGAACATTGCAAAACGTGTGTTTAATTTGAATTGATTCCCCTATCAAAATACGTCATTTATTATATTTTCTAATGAATAAATGAAGGAAAAAACGATTGTGTTCTTATCCCGTTCCTTTATAATGAAAGATGTGGCAGGCTGTGCCCGGTATGTGGAGGCCAGGACAAAACAGGAGAGAAGAAGGCAAAGGATAGGTGGTAATTACGATGAAAAAATTAGACATGCTCTATGAAGGAAAAGCAAAGAAGGTTTATTTAACGGATGTGGAAGATGTTTTAATCGTAGACTACAAGGATGATGCTACGGCATTCAACGGAATTAAGAAAGGGACCATTGTAGGAAAAGGGGCAATCAACAACAGAATGTCCAACCATGTATTCCGCCTGCTGGAGAAGGAAGGAGTTCCGACTCATTATGTGGAGGAATTAAGTGACCGGGAGACCGCGGTGAAGAAGGTGGAGATTGTTCCGCTGGAGGTAATCGTAAGAAATGTATCCGCCGGAAGCTTTGCCAAGAAGCTGGGGATGGAAGAAGGAATCCGTCTCATCAGCCCTACGCTGGAATTCTCCTACAAGGATGATGCCCTGGGTGATCCCATGATCAATGATTATTATGCCATTGCCATCGGCATCGCCACAAGGGAAGAGATCGAAGAGATTACCGGATATGCATTTAAGGTGAACGAGGTTCTGCGCAGGTATTTTGAGAGCATCGGCATTGAGCTGATTGATTATAAAATAGAGTTTGGCAGATATAAGGGCAAGATCATCCTTGCGGATGAGATCTCTCCCGATACCTGCAGATTATGGGATATCAATACCCATGAAAAACTGGATAAGGATCGTTTCCGCAGGGATCTCGGCAAGGTTGAGGATGCCTACCAGGAAGTATTCAAGCGTCTGGGAATTCAATAGAATAATCGATGAGGCTGTTCTGAGGGGCATGCAATCGTATAAGGAGTGGTATGGGCGGTAACGATATCATTGCGATACTTGATTGTTTGCCGCAGGCAGCCTCTCCTCAATGAAAGACCGGAGCGGTTTGCAAGTAACAGATCAGCCTGTGGCAGGGAAAGGAATAAGTTCATGAATATAGAATTCGATCAGTATCATCCGGAAGAATTACATGAGGAATGCGGGGTGTTCGGCGTCTATGATTTGGATGGCGGCGATGTGGTCACCTCGATTTATTACGGTCTCTTCGCTCTTCAGCACAGAGGGCAGGAGAGCTGCGGAATGGCGGTCAGCGATACCAGGGGACCCAAGGGCAAGGTGCGGGCCTGGAAGGGAATGGGACTGGTAAGCGAGGTGTTTACCCCGGAGAATCTGGAGGGCCTGGTGGGCGGCAATATCGGCATCGGACATGTCCGTTATTCCACCGCGGGGGAAAGCAGCATTAACAATACTCAGCCCCTGGTTCTGAATTATATCAAGGGAACTCTTGGACTTGCCCATAACGGCAATCTGGTGAACACGCCAGAGCTGAGACGGGAGCTGGAACGCACCGGCGCCATCTTCCAGACCACCATTGACACGGAGGTCATTGCCTATCATATTGCAAGAGAGCGTCTGAACAGCGCTACGGCAGAAGAGGCGGTGGCACGGGCTATGAAGAAGATGAGCGGTGCTTATTCCCTGGTCATCATGAGTCCTAGAAAGCTCATCGGAGCCAGGGATCCCTTTGGCTTCCATCCTCTTTGCATCGGCAGGAAGGGGAATGCCTACATCCTTTCTTCGGAAACGGCGGCTCTCTATGCCGCGGATGCGGAATTTGTCCGGGATGTATTGCCGGGCGAGGTGGTTATGATTAATGAGGACGGAATCCATTCCGATACCTCCCAGTGCGGACAGAAGATTGCCAAATGCATCTTTGAATATATTTATTTTGCAAGACCGGACACTTCCTTTGACGGTGTCAGCGTCTATAATTCCAGAATTATGGCGGGAAGAATTCTGGCCCAGGCCAATCCGGTGGAAGCGGATGTGGTAGTGGGAGTGCCGGACTCCGGTAATGCCGCTGCCATGGGCTATGCCATGGAATCCAGAATCCCCTTTGGAATGGCATTTGTGAAAAACAGCTATGTGGGCAGGACCTTCATTAAGCCGAAGCAGTCCATGCGTGTCTCCAGTGTGCGAATTAAGCTGAATGTGCTGCCGGAGGTGGTGCGCGGGAAGCGGGTGGTAATGATTGACGACTCCATCGTAAGAGGGACCACCAGTGCCAAGATCGTGAAGATGCTGAAGAAGGCCGGAGCAACAGAGGTTCATGTGCGAATCAGCTCCCCTCCCTTCCTCTATCCCTGCTATTTTGGGACCGATGTACCCACCGGGGATCAGTTGATTGCCCATAATAATACGGTGGAGCAGATCTGTGAAATGATCGGAGCGGACTCCCTGGGGTATCTGGATATGGTGAGGCTAAGCGATATGATCGGCGGAGATACCGGCTACTGCGATGCCTGCTTTACCGGGAATTATCCGGTGGAACCGCCGAAAGAGGATATCCGCGGAGATTATGAAGTGTAGATTGGCAGAATTCAATGGAAATAGAAAGGGACAGAAATAATGGATAATGACGAGTATATGTCACCTTTATCGGAGCGTTATGCCGGGAAGGAGATGCAGTATCTTTTTTCCCCGGATATGAAGTTTAGAACCTGGAGAAGACTCTGGGTGGCGCTTGCGGAGACGGAGAAAGAGCTGGGATTAAACATAACCCAGGAACAGATCGATGAGCTGAAGGCTTTTCAGAACGATATCAATTATGAGACGGCGAAGGCGCGGGAAGCCCTGGTACGCCATGACGTGATGAGCCATGTATATGCTTACGGCGAGCAATGCCCCAAGGCGAAGGGAATTATTCATCTGGGGGCTACCTCCTGCTATGTAGGAGATAATACCGACCTGATCATTATGACCGAGGCACTGAAGCTGGTGAAGAAGAAGCTGGTCAATGTCATGGACAGGCTGTCGGCCTTTGCCATGGAATACCGCAGTCTTCCCACCCTTGCCTTCACCCATTTCCAGCCGGCCCAGCCTACGACAGTGGGTAAAAGAGCCTCTCTGTGGCTGATGGAACTGAAGCTGGATTATGATGATCTGTGTTATGTGACCGATACGATGCAGCTGTTGGGTTCCAAGGGAACCACCGGCACCCAGGCAAGCTTTATGGAACTATTCGACGGGGACCATGAGAAGATCAAGCAGCTGGATCAGAAGATAGCGGAGAAAATGGGCTTTTCCGGCTGCTATCCCGTAGCAGGCCAGACCTATTCCAGAAAAATTGACCTTCGTGTGCTCAATGTGCTGTCGGGCATTGCGGTGAGTGCCCACAAATTCTCCAATGATATCCGCCTGCTCCAGCATTTAAAGGAGATTGAGGAGCCCTTTGAGAAGCATCAGATCGGCTCCTCTGCCATGGCATATAAGAGAAATCCCATGCGAAGCGAGCGCATTGCGTCCCTGGCTAATTATGTGATGGCGGATGCGGTGAATCCAGCCATTACCGCGGCGACCCAGTGGTTTGAGCGAACTTTGGATGACTCCGCCAATAAGAGAATCAGCATTCCGGAAGCATTTCTTGCAATAGACGGCATCCTGGAGCTGTACCTGAATGTGGCGGACGGTCTTGTGGTATATCCAAAGGTAATAGAGAAGCGTCTGATGGCAGAGCTTCCCTTCATGGCGACGGAGAACATCATGATGGCGGCAGTAAAGGCCGGAGGAGACCGGCAGGAACTTCACGAGAGAATCCGGACCCTGTCCATGGAAGCAGGCCGGAACGTGAAGGAGAAGGGGCTGGATAATAACCTGCTGGAGCTGATTGCGGCAGATCCTGCATTCCGTATGAGTCTGGAGGAGCTGAAAGCCGCCATGGATCCGGCCCTGTATATCGGAAGAGCCGGGGAGCAGACCGAGGAGTTTGTGAACGAAGTAATCCGCCCGATTCTGGAGGAGAACGGGGAATATCTCGGAATGACGGCGGATATCAAGGTGTGACGGGGGCTCATACAGATACTTGCATCAAAGGAAGCGGATTCGTATTCTGGCAGGAAGGTTATAAGATAGTCATATGCAAAGCAAAAAGGGGGGAGATACACCCTCCTTTTTTATTCTGCAGCGGCTGCTTATAGTCCTTCCATGGCATTTAATACATTATATTCATAAATTACCATGACATCAGAATAGAATACCATTTTTACTTTTATAAAGTTTTGTTATTATGTATATATAAATAGAAAAAAACCGGGCAAAATATATGCAATTAGTAGAAAAACAAACCAGTATCAGAAAGGAGGAGTCGGGGTGAAGGTATTATTGGTAGAGGATGAGGAGCTGACCAGGCAAGGAATACTCATGAGTGTTCCCTGGGAAAGGCTTGGGATTAGGGAAGTTGTTACGGCAGAGGACGGAGAAGAGGGACTGCAAAAAGCCCTGGAGCTGAAGCCGGATATTATTATGGCGGATGTAAGAATGCCGAGGATGGATGGAATCACCATGGCATTTGAGATACGCAAACAGTTAAAGAACTGCCGTTTTATCTTCATCAGCGCTTATTGTGATAAGGAGTATCTGAAATCGGCCATTCAGCTGTCAGCAGTAAATTATATCGAGAAGCCCATCGAACCTTCGGAGCTGGTGGATAATTTAAAAAAGTCTATTCTCCAGACGGAGGAGGAAAAGCGCAGGGAGGCTATAGAAGAAGAATATAAGGCGCATTTTCAAGAATATCTGGAGGAGATCCCGGAGGAGGATCTGATTCCGGCATCCTGGCAGTCCTCCATGCATCTAGCAGATAAGATCGAGCGCTATATCCAGGACAATTTCTCTGATATGAATCTCTCCCTGACCCAGCTGGCGGATCATTTTAAGCTGACCAAGCAGTATATGTGCTGGCTGTTTAAAAAGGAGAAGAACGAGACCATCAATCAGTGCATTATCCGCACCCGGCTGAAATGGGCCAAGGAATACATGCGCCGGAATCCCCAGGTAAAGATAAAAAATGTAGCGGAAAAGGCAGGCTTTGCAGATAGCAGCTATTTTATAAAAATATATAAAAAGTACGAGGCCATAACACCGGCAGATTATTTGAAGGAATGCATCCATAACAATTCGGAAAGAAAATAAAATGCTTTGAAGCGGAACCGCACAAGGTTTTGCGGAAAGGTTACAATATGAGGAGCTTCATGGAAGGAGAGCAGGGAAAGAGGAAAGAGAAAAGAGGAAAAACCAGACAGAAAGTATATAAACAGCGCTTTAAGGACCTGAGCTTGAAAAAGAAGCTTCTGGTGTTTTACAGCGTGTTATTTGTGCTGCCCCTGTTTATGATCAGTATTATTATCTACGCGGAGGTGTCCGGCAGCATGCTGGAGAAGATCCGCTATTCCGCTATGCAGAGCTATGAGCAGGCAGAATCCTATCTGGAATACAAGATACTTCAGATGATACAGCGCACGGATGTGGTGGTTACCAGCCCCACCTTGAAAGCGGAGATAAGGAAAAGCAGTACTGCCATAACCGATCAGCACCAGCAGCTGGCCTCCAGAGAGGCGATCCGCAGCTATCTTCAGAGTGTGGAAAGCAGCACCCGCAGCATCCGGATTCATATTTATATTGCCGGGGGAGATGATCTTCTGGCAGACGGTGATTACATCCATCCTCTTTCGGAGGCGGACAATGCCCTGTGGTATCAGAAAAAGGGGAACCGGAAGGTGTATTTTGCACCCGGAATCTATCTGGAGGAGGGAAAGCAGGAACGGTATGTGGCCCTGGTAAGGGATATTGCGGAGGAGAGCAATTACCGTCTGCGCAATTGTGTCCTGCGTATGGATATCGGTATTGAGGAGTTGGAGAAGATTCTGCAGAATGCAACACCTACGGAAAATGCCGTTTCCTATCTGGTGAACAAGGAAGATCTGATTGTGGCAGCCTCCAGCCAGGAGAAGCTGGAGGCTATAGGCTTATCAGAAGAGCTGACAGAGGAGTTTAAGTACTCCCGGTATGCACAGCAGAGCGAACCGGCAGAGACGGAGCTGAACCAGAAGACAGTATACTGTATGCGCAATAAGATACGTAACACGGACTGGGAGATGGTGACGGTCATTCCCAAGGCCGACATGGTGTCAGGAATTGCCAGGCTCCAGTACATGGTGGCTGGGCTGATGCTCTTATTCGGCATGCTGACCATTGCAGGAGGTGCCTTTATTATCTCCTGGATTGTCCGAAGGTTATCCCGGATGAATGACATCTTTAACCAGGTGAAATCCGGGGATATGGAGGCCCATCTGGAGAATGACACCAAGGATGAGATCGGTATGCTCTATGATAATTACAATGAAATGATTACCCGCACCAGTGAGCTGATGGATGAAAAATACCGCATGGGCATTCATCTGAAAAGCGCGGAGCTAAAGGCACTGCAATCACAAATCAATCCGCATTTCCTCTATAATACGTTAGAAATGCTTAATTGGCTGGCCTATGCGGGGAGGACCGAGGACATTCATACCGCGGTGATATCCTTGTCTAAATACTACCGTCTGATTCTAAACAAGGGAAAGGATAGCCTGACGCTGGGCGAAGAGCTGCAGCATGTCGGTTATTATATCAAGATCCAGGATATCCGGTTTCCGGGAAAGATCTCTTATACGGAGGAGGTGGAGGAGGACCTCAAGGACAGCCTTGTGCCGAAGATTATTCTTCAGCCCCTGGTGGAGAATGCCATACTGCACGGGATCTGGGAGAAGAAGAGCAAGCAGGGGAATATCCGGATTCTGGGCTATGAGGAAGAGGAAGGAACCGTCTGCATTAAGGTCATGGACGACGGAGCGGGCATGGATGCCCAGACCCTGGCCAGGGTCATGGACAACTCTCTCTCCGGTTCCGGCTATGGAATGAAAAATGTCCATGCCCGGCTGCAGCTGATATTTGGCGAGGCCTATGGCCTGGAATGCGAGAGCAGGGTGGGGGAAGGAACCTGTGTCACCGTCCGGTTTCCCCGGGGACGGCGCCTGCCGAAGCAATAAGAACCCTCACTTTTGTGCAATTTACTCAAAGAAGAAGCAGTATATTCATATTTTACCGTGAGATATGAATACCTTCAGATTTTCACCAGCCCCTATCCCTGTTAAAATAGTTACAGGAAGAAGATAGGGGCATTTAAATTAAATACCCGAAAACAGGAAGGAGATTCGCAGAATCCATGAAGAAAAATAAAAAACAGGGTTTTTTAGGGAAACTCTTTCGTTATAAGACAATGCTTCTCATGCTGCTGCCCTCTGCGGCGCTGGTGCTGATATTCTCGTATCTGCCCATCGGCGGGCTGGTTATGGCGTTCAAACGCTTCAATTATTCCGATGGAATTTTCGGAAGTCCCTGGGTGGGGCTGGATAACTTCCGGTTTTTCTTCGCCTCGGGCAAAGCCCTGAGCGTTACCAGAAACACGGCCCTTTATAATCTGTCATTTATCGTTATCAACACCGCGCTGGAGGTCGCTTTGGCTGTTATCTTAAGTGAAATGGCCGGAAAATGGCTGAAGAAGCTTACTCAGTCCATTATTTTTCTGCCGTATTTTATATCCTGGGTAATCGTGGGCTCCATTGCCTACAGCCTGCTGTCCTATGAGACAGGCACCCTGAATTCGCTTCTGCAGAAGCTTGGTGCAGATCCGGCGAATTTCTATGGGGAGGCCGGCTGGTGGCCGTTTATTATCATTGCCTTTTCCGCCTGGAAGGGCGTGGGCTATGGCGTGGTGGTCTATCTGGCGGCAATCCTGGGAGTGGACGGTTCCCTCCATGAAGCGGCAGCCATTGATGGAGCCAATATCTTTCAAAGAATACGCTTTATCACCCTTCCCAGCATCCTTCCCACGGCGATCACCCTGATCCTGCTGGCATTGGGCAAGGTCTTTAGGGGCAATCTGGATCTGTTCTATCAGCTGGTGGGACAGAACGGCGCGCTGTTTGGGAAGACGGATGTCATCGATACCTATGTGTTCCGAATGACCATAGCGGCTACGGATGTGGGGCAGACGGTAGCCATTGGCTTCTATCAGTCGGTATTATGCTTTATTACCATTCTGATTGCCAACTGGGTTGTGAAGAAAAAGGATGCCAATTATTCACTGTTTTAATGAAAGGGAGGAACAAGGATGAACAGAAAAAACAAATCGAAGATGCCAAAGGATGTGCTGTGCTTTAAGGCTGCCGGCTATCCCTTGTTGTTCCTCTTTGCGGCGCTGTGTCTGATCCCGTTTTTGATTGTAATCGGGTCTTCCCTCACCTCGGAGTCGTATATCATACGCAATGGTTACAGTATCTGGCCCAAGGATTGGTCCTTTGAAAGCTATAAGACGATTTTTCAAAGTCCGATGGCAATCATCCGGGCTTATGGGGTTACTACCTTTGTTACGGTGGTAGGGACAATCCTGAGTGTATTCTTAAATACCATGGCGGGCTATGTACTGCAGAGAAGGGATTTTGAATGGAGGAATAAGCTGTCCTTCTTCTATTTCTTCACCACCCTGTTCAGCGGGGGATTGATGCCCTGGTACATTCTCTGCGTAAGATACCTGCATCTGAAGGACAGCATCTGGGCCATGATCCTGCCGGGCATTGTATCGGTATGGAACATCCTGCTGGTGAAAGGCTTTATGGCAGGAATACCCTTTGAAATGACGGAAGCGGCAAAAATAGACGGAGCAGGGGATTTTTCTATCTTTCTCAGACTGATCTGGCCCCTGTCCAAGCCGGTTGTAGCCACCATCGGATTGTTTACGGCACTGACCTTCTGGAATGACTGGTATAATTCCATGCTGTTTATCAACAATAATCATCTTTACAGCTTGCAGTATCAGCTATATAAGCTGATCAATGATGCCAAGGAGCTCCGCAAGATTGCGGCGGAGTCGGGAATGGTAATCGACACCGTGCCCATTGAGTCCATGAAAATGGCACTGACAGTAGTAGTAACAGGGCCCATCGTCTTATTATATCCTTTTGTGCAGAGATATTTCATAAAAGGACTGACGCTGGGAGCTGTGAAAGGTTAATAGAATGAAATATAGGAGGGTTTAAGTTATGAAAAAAACAAAGAAGTTGATTGCACTGCTTCTGACAGGGATATTATCCTTGTCGCTCCTGGCCGGATGTGCCGGGAAACCAAAGCCTGGCAAAGAGGCTGGAGAAAACACACCGGCCCCCACCGGCACAGAAGCCAATGAACCGGCACTGACCTATAACGGACAGGATGTATCCGAGCCTGTGGAGCTGGTAATGTACTATATCGGGGACAAGACAGAGGACGAGGATCTGGTACTGGCAGAAGTGAATAAGATATTAAAGGATAAGATCAATGCCACTCTGGTACTGAAGAATATGTCCCTCAGTGATTATTCCACCAAGTATGCTTTGACCATCGCCGGCGGTGAGAATATAGATCTGATCTATACCTCCACCTGGGCGTTCTACCAGTCGGAGGCCAGCAAGGGAGCCTTTGCGGAGATCACAGACCAGGTGCTGGCAGATTATATGCCCCAGCACAAGGCAGGTCAGTCCGAGGCATCCTGGGGACAGGCCAAGATTGGGGATAAGATATATTTTGTTCCCTGTAATATGGCCAATGTCAGCGCCAATGCCATTCTGATCCGCGGTGATCTGAGGGAGAAATACGGCCTGGAGCCCCTGAAAAGCCTGGCTGATCTGGAAGCATATTATGCGGCAGTGGCAGCAGATCCGGATTCCGGCGTATCCTTTGCCTATAACGCATCCCAGAATAATGACACCTCTAAAAATATTGAGCTGTATGCGGAAAATGACTGGGTAAGAATTGAAGGAACCTTAGTAAACTATATTTCCTACAAATATTCGGATCAGGTAAGTGCCGAGGATCTGTTCTGGATCTATGGAACAGAGGAATATCTCAACTATGCAAAGCTTATGAAGAAATGGGCTGACGAAGGCTTCTGGTCCAGGAGCGCAATTGCCAATGCTACGGATGTAAAAGAAGCATACCTCAACGGAACCAGTGCCTCCTTCTCCCAGAACCTGGGAACTGTCGGAGCAGTGGCA
Source organism: Anaerotaenia torta (assembly GCF_050433395.1). NCBI lineage: Bacteria > Bacillati > Bacillota > Clostridia > Lachnospirales > Lachnospiraceae > Anaerotaenia > Anaerotaenia torta. Next base: position 28,853 of record NZ_JBNPXH010000005.1, on the reverse strand, counting down.
TCCGAGGTTGAGAAGAACCATCCTGAGTGGAAGCCGGAGATTTATGATTTGAATCCGGAGGCAAACCGTTTCTTCGCCGCATATACAGGAGACGGTGTGGCAGTGCTTGCCAACTCCCAGAATCAGGCGCGTGCGTTCATGGCACTGGATCTGCTGAAATTTGATAAGGACCTGTACTATCTGGTACGTCACGGTATCGAAGGCGTGCACTATAAGGTGGTATCGGACGGTATATGGGCACCTGGAGATGATATGAGCAAGAACCCCTTTGGTAACGGCTTCTCCTGGGGACTCAAGAACAATATCTATGAGATGAACAGGGAAGATACCTTTGCCGATCAGGTGAATATAGCTGACCAATGGAAATTAAAAGCAGTCGAGGGACCGACAGCAGCCTTCTCCTTTAATGATGCCAATGTGAAGAATGAGCTGGCCAGCCTGCAGAGCGTATACACCCAGTATGCACCCCTGCTGGATCTGGGTCTGGTAGAGGATGTGGAAAAGACCCTGGCTGAGTTCAACAAGCAGGCAGAAGCAGCCGGTTTACAGAAGATTATGGATGAAGTCAAGGTTCAGGTTGCTGCTTACCTGGAAAGTGTAAAGTAAGAATTAACAGATTGCTGTAAGCTGTTTGGCTTATGAGAACGAATATGCTTCCTGCCGGGAAGGAGTGAGTAACACTCTGCGGCGGGAAGCATATTGATTTTCCGCCAGTTTCCGTATTGCTTTTTGAAGGGGCATGTATTATGCTAAATAAGTACAAATGTTCTGTGTATGTCCCGGACTGGAGAGATATGCACAGAGGAGGGAAGAGAGGCCGGCAGAGGGCGGAAATGGAGTATCTATGATGAGGGATTCCGAGAAGACCATTGGTAATCTGATCGACAAGCAGACAATTGCTTATATCAGTTCAGTTGATGAAGAGGGCTATCCGAACACGAAGGCGATGTATGCGCCAAGGAAGAGGGAGGGCATCAGAGAGTTTTATTTCTCAACCAACACCTCCTCCCTGCGGGTGGAGCAATACAGGAGCAATCCGATGGCCTGCATCTATTTCAGTGACAGGCGTTTTTACCGCGGTGTTATGCTGAAGGGAACCATGGAGGTTCTTGAGGATGCAGAGAGCAAAGAGAGGATCTGGCTTCCCGGAGATACCATGTACTATCCTCTGGGGGCCGCGGACCCGGATTACTGCGTACTTAAATTTACTGCCAGGGAAGGCAGGTATTACAGCAGCTTTAAGTCCGAGACCTTCCGTATTCCTCCGAAGGAAGAGGATAAATTTTATCAGAAGGATAAGGAAATACATTGAACTATAAAAGAATACATGTAATAATATACAGGAGACATAGGATCATTTGATTATTACAGTGAGATAGGAAGAAGGAGGTTACCTATGGAATTCAGGAAGATGGACAAACTGGGAGTAGAGACATCCTTACTTGGCTTTGGTTGTATGCGATTTCCGAAAAATGAGGACGGCAGCATTGATGAGGCCAGGTCGGAGAAGATGATGGATTATGCGTATCGGAACGGGGTTAATTATTTTGATACGGCTTATGCATATCATGAGGGGAATAGTGAGATATTCACCGGAAAGGCTCTGGAGAAATACGACAGAGAGTCTTACTATCTGGCGACAAAGCTTCCCTGCTGGAAGGTGAAGAAGACAGAGGATGTAATGGCGCTTTTTGAGGAGCAGCTGACCAAGCTGAACAAGGATTATATTGATTTTTATCTGCTTCATTCCCTGGGCAGGGAGGGTTTTGATAAAATGGTAAGCTTGGGAGTGCTGGAGATCGTGGATCGGCTGAAGGCTGAGGGAAGGATCCGATATCTGGGCTTTTCCTTCCATGATGATTATGAAGCTTTTGAACATATCCTTACTTACCGTGACTGGGATTTCTGCCAGATACAGCTGAACTATATGGATACAGAGGAGCAGGCCGGCATGAAGGGATATGAGCTGGCAGAGAAGCTTGGTATTCCGGTGATTGTTATGGAGCCGGTCAAGGGAGGCTCTCTGGCCGAACTGCCGGAGGATGCCGCGAAGCCGCTGAAGGCAATTGCACCGGATAAGTCAATGGCCTCCTGGGCGCTCCGCTGGGTGGGCTCTCTGCCCAATGTAAAGCTGATTCTCAGCGGCATGTCCGATGAGCATCAGGTGGAGGATAATATCGAGACCTTCCGCAAGTTTGTTGCTCTGAATGATGCGGAGAAGCGGGCAGTGGAAGAGGCGGCCGATACCTTGAAGAGGAGAGTCAAGAACGGTTGTACGGGCTGTGCTTATTGTATGCCTTGTCCTGCCGGTGTTGATATTCCCAGGAACTTCTCCATTTGGAACCATTACGGCATCTATCAGAACGGCGGGACGCTGAAATGGCAGTGGAAGAACATTCCGGATGAGGCGAAGGCACATAACTGCGTGGAATGCGGTCAGTGTGAGGAGGCTTGCCCCCAGAAGCTGAATATCCGGGAGGATTTAAAGGTATTGCAGGAAGAACTGGACGCGGCCTGTGCGGTGTAAGAGCCGGCCGGTTTGTCAGATAAGCAGCTAAGCGGCAATGAGGCCGGGAATCATGGGGTAATCCGGATTCCCGGTCTCGTTGCCAGGAGAGGTCTTACTGCCAGGAGAAATCCCATCGATAAGGAACTATAGATCCAGAAGGAGAATCACTATGAATATTGATCTGGAATATTACCGTATCTTCTATTATGTGGCAAGGGCGGGCAGCTTTACCCAGGCAGGGGAGGAGCTGTGCATCTCCCAGCCGGCGGTGAGTCAGGCGATCAAGCTGCTGGAGACAAGCCTGGGAAGCAGACTCTTCGCGCGGTTAGCCAAAGGGGTAAAGCTGACACCGGAGGGAGAGATGCTGTACAGCTATGTAAAACAGGGCTATGAGTACATCCTGCTGGGAGAAGAGAAGTTCCGGAAGATGCTTGACCTGGAGAATGGTGAGATTCGGATCGGAGCCAGTGATATGACGCTTCAATTCTATCTGCTCCCATATCTGGAAGAGTTCCATGGGAGGTATCCGGGCATCAAGGTAACGGTAACCAACGCACCCACACCGGAGACCCTGGAATACCTGCACAGCGGCAGGATTGATTTCGGCGTTGTCAGTGAACCCTTTGAAACCAGGCCGGGAATAGAGGCTGCCCGGGTCAGGACCATACAGGATATCTTTGTGGCAGGCAGCCGTTTTATGAAGCTCAAGGGCGTTACACTTCCCTGGAGGGAACTGGAGGAGCTGCCGGGAATTTGCCTGGAGCACAATACCAGCACCAGGCGGTATATTGACGGATTCCTGCGGGAGAACGGAGTTGAGATGAAACCGGAGTTTGAATTGGCCACCAGCGACATGATTGTAAAATTCGCAGTCCGTAACCTGGGAATCGGATGTGTTGTGGAGGATTTTGCAAAGGAGGCGCTGGAAAAGGGGGAGCTATTCCGGCTGAGATTTGAGAAGGAGATGCCCAAGAGGCATTTCTGTATTGTAACAAGCCGTACGAATCCGGTATCTACGGCAGCGAAGGAATTATTGGAAACCATTGACCCGCAGATAAAGGAGTTACTATGCTGAATATAAAAATCAAATATTTTAATGAGCAGCTTGAGAAGCTGCAGTATATCGAGAACAAATCGGATTGGATCGACCTGCGTGCCGCCGCCAGGGTGGAGCTGAAGGCGGGAGAGTTTCAATTAATTCCCCTGGGGGTTGCAATCGAGCTGCCCAAGGGATATGAGGCCCATGTGGTGCCCAGAAGCAGCACCTATAAGAACTTCGGGATTATTCAGGTGAATTCCATGGGGATAGTGGATGAAAGCTACTGCGGGGATAATGATCAGTGGTTCTTTCCTGCATTAGCCATGAGGGATACCGTGATTGAGCCGAATGACCGTATCTGCCAGTTCCGTATTATGGAGCACCAGCCGGGAATTGAATTTACCGAGGTGGAAGAGCTGGGGAACCAGAACCGCGGCGGACATGGGAGTACGGGAAAGCAATAGTGGAGGGGTGTTATGGCAGGGCTGATGACCCACATGGTAATTGCGAGGGAGATAATAAAGCAATTCCCGGAGGCAGGTATCCGCCGGGAAGGGCTGTTTTATCTGGGCAACCTGGCGCCGGATGCGATCCATGCGAGGGAAGGATATATCAGGGCATATAAAAAGCACACACATTTTCGGGATGATATACCGGATCAGGAATTTGCGCAAAAGGAGCATCAGGCGGTTTATCGCAGACGTCTGGAGAAATTTGCCGCCGAAAACCGGGAACGCGGGGACGGTCTGGAGGATTTGTACAGAGGCTATGTGGCGCATATCTTAACGGACGAACTGTTCCTGCTCACGGTCCGCAGGGAATTCTGCCGGATCATGGAGAATATGGGGATTCTTCAGGAGGACCGGAGGTTCTTCGAATTTATTCTCAGGGATATGAACCGAAATGACCTTCTGTTGGTGAAGAACTATGAAGAGATGGAAGGAATCCGTCGTTGTATTGAGCAGACACCGGTCTGTTCCGTTGGCGAACTATTGAGCGTTCAGGAGATGAAGGACTCAAAGGAATGGCTGCTGAGGTATCATTTTGAAGAGGAGCATGAATTCCTGGAGCCGGTTTATATCAGCTATGCCAGAACCATGGAATTTATACAGGAGGCGGCGCGGGCGATTGCAGAGAAGCTTGCCGGGAAGGAAAGTCCCTTCCGGATATCTTGAATGGCATAAGGAATTGTTATAACAAACATAATGAGGATTGATTTTACTTATACAGCCTCCTTGGTTTATACTCAGAAAGTAACTGTCATAGGTATTTATGACCGGGTATATCAGCCAAGGAGGATTTTATATGGTGAAAGCAATTGTAGGCGCTAATTGGGGCGATGAAGGAAAAGGCAAGATCACGGACATGCTGGCACAGGAAGCGGATATCGTTGTAAGATATCAGGGCGGCAGCAATGCCGGCCATACGATTATCAATGAGCATGGTAAATTTGCACTTCACCTGCTTCCCTCCGGAGTATTTTATCATCACACCGCGAATGTGATAGGAAACGGCGTAGCATTGAACATCCCCTATCTGGTGAAGGAAATTCAATCCTTAGTGGACCGGGGCGTACCGGCTCCCAGAATTCTGGTGTCAGACCGGGCACAGGTAATGATGCCGTACCATATCCTGTTTGACCAGTATGAGGAAGAAAGATTGGGAGGGAGATCCTTCGGCTCTACAAAATCCGGGATTGCCCCCTTTTATTCGGATAAATATGCAAAAATCGGTTTTCAGGTATCTGAGTTATTTGATGAAGAAGTTTTAAGGGAAAAGGTGTTCCGTATCTGTGAAATGAAAAATGTTCTTTTGGAGCATATGTATCACAAGCCGGCCCTTGATCCGGAGGAATTATACCGGACTCTGCTGGAATACGCAGACCTGGTGAAACCCTATGCATGTGATGTATCTGCCTTTCTGCATGATGCAATCAAGGCAGGGAAGAATATCCTTCTGGAAGGACAGCTGGGAGCATTAAAGGATCCCGACTTCGGCATCTATCCCATGGTCACTTCCTCCTCCACCTTAGCTGCTTACGGAGCCATCGGTGCAGGAATTCCCCCCTATGCTATCAGGGAGATCATCACAGTAGTAAAAGCCTATTCGTCGGCGGTAGGAGCCGGTGAATTCGTCAGTGAAATCTTCGGGGATGAGGCGGAGGAATTAAGAAGGCGCGGCGGCGACGGCGGCGAATACGGAGCAACAACCGGAAGGCCGAGACGAATGGGCTGGTTTGATGCGGTGGCGTCCCGCTACGGCTGCAGAATGCAGGGAGCAACCGAGGCTGTTCTGACCGTACTGGATGTTCTGGGGTATCTGGATACCCTTCCGGTCTGCGTAGGATATGAAATGGACGGGAAGGTAACAAAGGATTTTCCTGCAACGGTTACGCTGGCCAAGGCAAAGCCGGTATATCAATACCTTCCGGGTTGGAAGACCGATATCCGGGGAATCAGAACCTATGAAGAGCTTCCGGAAAACTGCAGAAGATATATCGAATTCATTGAAAAAGAGCTGGAGGTTCCCGTGACCATGATTTCCAACGGACCGGGAAGGGAGGATATCATCTTTACCAACAGCAAACCGCTCAGCGGAAAGTAGGAAGACACACCTCTGATTCTCATTGATTTGGAATTCGGAGGTGTTTTTTTACCTGGACTTTGCAGCCATCCTGTGATACGATGAACATGCTTGACTGCGCCGACCGAAGGGTGTGCGCATTTTGAAATAAAGCACAGAAAGGTTAGTCTATGAATTTATTAACAGTTGAAAATATGAGCAAAAGCTATACGGAGCGGATGCTGTTTGACAATGTGACGTTTGGAATCAATGAGGGTGAGAAAATCGGGCTGATCGGAATCAACGGCACGGGGAAATCCACCCTTCTTAAAATAATTGCGGGGCTGGAGGAGCCGGACAGCGGTTCGGTGATCAGGGGAAAGAAGGTCCGTATCGGATACCTGTCCCAGAATCCCGTCTTTGACCATCAGCTATCCGTCCTTCAGAATGTCCTTCTGAACCAGAAAGCGGAGGAGGAGTACCGCAATCTGGAGGGAGAGGCGAGGGCCATGCTGCAAAGGCTCGGCATCTCCGACCCGGAGGTATCTCCCGAAATCTTGTCCGGCGGACAGAGAAAGAGGGTGGCGCTGGTGCGCACGCTTCTGACTCCGGCAGAGATACTGGTGCTGGACGAGCCGACCAACCATCTGGACAGTGAGATGGCGGAGTGGCTGGAAGAGTATCTGATCAAATACCGGGGAGCCTTTCTTATGGTAACCCATGACCGCTATTTTCTGGATAAGGTAACGAATAAGATACTGGAGCTGGACAAGGGCAGTATCTATTCCTACCAGGTGAATTACTCCCGGTTTCTGGAGCTTAAGGCGGAGAGAGAGGATATGCTTATGGCTACAGAGCGGAAGGCCCGAAGCCTCTTCCGTATTGAGCTGGAATGGATGCAGCGGGGAGCGAGAGCCCGTTCCACGAAACAGAAGGCCCATATCCAGCGTTTTGAAGAATTACGGGACCGTAAGACCATTGAAACAGACGGGAAGGTGGAGATCAATGCCCTGTCGGCCAGAATAGGCAGGAAGACCATAGAAGTGGCAGGGATAAGCAAGGGCTTCGGCGAACGAAGCTTATTCCGTGATTTCTCCTACATCCTTCTGCCCGGTGACCGGATCGGCATCATAGGGCCTAATGGCTGCGGTAAATCCACCCTGTTAAATATCATAACGGGAATGCTCCCTCCTGATGAGGGAAGCGTAGAGACCGGAAGTACCATTAAGCTGGGATATTTCTCCCAGGAGAATGAATATATGGATGAAAGTCTCCGTGTGATTGACTATATCAGAGATACGGCGGAATACATCCAGACCTCGGAGGGCACGGCGACGGCCTCCCAGATGTGCGAGCGTTTTCTGTTTCCCGGCTCCATGCAATATACTCAGATCGCCCGGCTTTCCGGCGGCGAAAAGCGGAGGCTGTATCTATTGAAGGTGCTGATGGAGGCACCCAATATTCTGGTGCTGGACGAGCCTACCAATGATCTGGACATCCAGACTCTGACGATTCTGGAGGATTATCTGGAGACCTACCCGGGTATCGTTGTTTCTGTATCCCATGACCGTTATTTTCTGGATAAGATGGCAGAGAGAATATTCTCCTTTGAGGGTGGGAGCATCCGGCAGTATGAGGGGAATTTTACAGATTATAAAGAAAGCAGGAGGCTGCGTGAGGCCGGCAGTGCGGTTCCCGGAAAGCCGGGAGCAGGGAACGCCTCCAAGGCTGCCGGGGAATCCAAGCCGGACAGCAGTGCCGCCTGGAAGCAGAGGAGCAGCAAGCCGAAGTTCACTTACCAGGAGCAAAAGGAATATGACACCATTGATGAAGTCATTGCCGCATTGGAGGCAAGCTTAGAGGAAACGGACAAAGCGATAGCGGAGGCCGCTGCGGACTATTCCAGATTAAATGAGCTGATAAAGCAGAAGGAAGCACTGGAGAAGGAACTGGAGGAGAAGATGGAGCGCTGGGTGTATCTGAACGATCTGGCGGAGCAGATTGAAGCTTCCAGGAACAATTAATAGAATGCCGCAAAGCTTGGAGAAGGGATGGCTTCAACAGTCTTTCTGTATAGGATTGCTGAAGTCTTCCTTTCTGCTATTGTATAGGACGATTTTTTAATTGAAGTAATAAGGTTGAAAGAAGCGGGAGGAAAACCGGATCCAGGCGGTATTTTCATGGTGATTTGTGCGGTGTGAGGCATGGACATCATTATGGGCTGGGTTGATGCTCATGATATAACCGGCGGAATTGGGTGGGGGTAAGCCCCTCCTTTTTTTTGAATTGCCGTATGAAATGCATTTCATTCTCATACCCACAGGAATCCGCTAATTCCCGAACAGACATATCCGTTGTGGTAAGATAGAACTTCGCCCGTTCTATCCGTGCCAGAATTACCTCCTGTATGCAGGAGATATGATACAGCTTCTTATACAAATGCTGAAAATAATAAGGACTCATGTGGACATACTCCGCCATGGCATCCACCGTCCATTTCTTATGAGGAGTATTGTGGATATTGATGCGGAGCTGATGAATTCTCTGGTAATGCTTATGCGCGTTTGCCATTGCCGGAAGGGCCGTAATCTGGGAGTCCAGACTGTATAACAGAAGCCGCATCAGGGCATCCTGAAGCTCCTGCCGGTGAGGGGTGTCGGCATGGCTTTCCTGAACCAGCATACGGACATAATTGGACAGCTGGCTGATCTGAGGAAGGTAGACGGGCTGCCGGAAGGGAATGTGCAATTGCTCCAGCAAGCCGGGCTCGCCGATCATGTCAAAATGAATCCAATCATCATTATAAAAGCTGTGCTTGCTGCCATAATGCATATAGCTGTTGCGGTCAAATAAAATAGCCATATTGGGAGCGGTGGTTTCTATGGAACCATTCAGCTCAAAGAAAGCCTCGGTTTTTACCAGCAGCAGGATATAGTTGGGGACCCCGGTTTTGCGGAGCATGTGGAATTTTGTCTTATGCCTGGAATCGTGCCCGCAATTCATTACGGTAATCATAGGGCGGCCTCCTTTCGGTAAAAAGCTGAGTTGATAAAAAAGCAGGAAAGATCTATTAATAACATTATAATACATTGCTGCCCGTATTGAAAAGTATTATTATATTGTCTAACGGAAGTAACTATTCAGCCGGTCAGCATGGTAACAATAGCAGGTTTGGTATTATAAGAATTGGAGGTAGCAGGAATGATGTTGAAGGAATTGGACAGGCAGTGGGTGGAAGCTGCAGCAGGTAAGATAAGGGAGAAGATGGCATGGGTCAGCGAGAAGTCGAAGAATAAGATTCCCTATACGACCATGAACGGCACTCATGATAATTGCAGCGAAAGTGACCGTGATATGCAAAAGTCGGACGGACTGAACTGGTGGACCAATGGTTTCTGGGGCGGAATGATGTGGCTGATGTATCATGAGACCGGAGAAGAGAGGTATGCTGAGATAGCCAGGTTCTCGGAGGAGAAGCTGGACCAGTGTCTGGAGGATTATTACGGGCTTCACCATGATGTAGGTTTTATGTGGCTTTTAACTGCGGTTGCCGATTACCGCCTGACCAAAGCGGAGGATGGGAAGAGAAGAGGAATGCATGCGGCCAATCTTCTGGCCGGGCGCTTTAATCCTGCCGGACGCTTTATCCGTGCCTGGAACAGCAACCCTTATAGTGATAACACGGGCTGGGCAATTATTGACTGTATGATGAATGTTCCGCTGCTGCATTGGGCTACGGAGATGACGGGAGATCCCAGGTTTAAGCAGATCGCTGTCATCCATGCGGATACGGCGATGAACCATTTCATCAGACCGGACGGTTCCTCGGAGCATATTGTGGAATTTGACCCGGAGCAGGGCGGGGTGGTGAGAACCCACGGCGGACAGGGCTATGAGAATGGTTCCTCCTGGACCAGGGGGCAGGCCTGGGGAATCTATGGCTTTATCCTGAGCTATATTCGCACCGGCAAGATAGAATACCTGAACACAGCAAAACGGATAGCTCATTATTTTATCGCCAACATACCGGAGAGCGGCCTGATACCCATCGATTTCAGACAGCCCAGGGAAGACCTCTGGGAGGATTCCACGGCAGCGGCAATTGCCGCCTGCGGTTTCATCGAAATTGCACGGGCCGTAGGAGACGGGGAGAAGGATCTGTATCTGAATGCAGCTTTGAAGCTGTTAAAGGCCCTGGATGAGAACCGATGCAACTGGAGCAGGGAGAATGACTGCATTCTGGAGAAATGCTCTGAGGCGTACCATGGAACCAAGCACATTAATATTATCTATGGAGATTATTTCTTCATGGAAGCTATCTTTAAATTAAAAGGGAATGATATTCTTCTCTGGTAATAGAGGCAAAGGCAACGGACAGCATATTCAAACGGTCCGTTGCCTTTTGGCCTTTTATCGTATTTTGGGAATTACCGTTCCTGTTTGTAGAGGGTATAGAAGTCAGCCTCTACATCTTCCATTCTTTTACCATACCAGAACTTCGCATCTTCCAGGGCTTTATTATAAAGATAGGGACCCAGATTCTCCAGGAAGAAATCCAGAATACCCTCGGAAGCCAGGACTCCCAGCTTCTCGTCCCTCTCTGTCTCAAAATAGTATATAATTTCATCCAAAAACTTTTTCTTCAATTCCAGCGGCAAATTGATGCCCAGGGGATTTGTTTTCTTATTCATGGGGAATACCCTCCTTTTTATGCTGTTCTCTCAAATTGCGAGTTATACAGGTTTGCATAAAATCCGCCCTTGGCCAGAAGCTCCGTATGAGTACCCTGCTCCACAATATCCCCTTCATTCATGACAAGAATAAGATCGGCATCCCGTATGGTAGACAGCCGGTGTGCAATGATGAAGCTGGTTCTTCCCTTCATCAGATTGTCCATGGCCTTCTGAATTAAAATCTCAGTTCTGGTATCCACGGAGCTGGTGGCCTCGTCGAGGATGAGTATTCTGGGATCTGCCAGAATTGCCCGGGCTATGGTCAGCAGCTGCTTCTGTCCCTGGGACACATTGGTGGCTTCTTCATTGAGCACCATCTGATATCCATCGGGCAGGGTAGAGATGAAGTGATGCACATGTGCCGCCTTTGCCGCCCGGATTACCTCCTCATCAGTGGCATCCAGCCTGCTGTAACGGAGATTGTCCATGATGGTTCCGGTAAACAGCCAGGTGTCCTGAAGCACCATGCCGAACATCCTGCGCAGATCACTGCGGTTAAAATCCTTGATGTTATGGCCGTCAATGAGAATCTCTCCGCTGTTAATGTCATAGAACCGCATCAGCAGCTTGACCATAGTAGTTTTTCCGGCGCCTGTGGGTCCAACGATGGCAATCTTCTGTCCATTGGCAACCTTTGTGCTGAAATTATTAATAATAATCTTATCCGGATGATAGCCAAACCGCACTTGTTTAAATTCCACATTGCCCTTCAGCCCCTCGATGGAAACCGGATTTTCCACAGTCTGAACCTCTTCTTCCACAGCCAGGAATTCAAACACCCTCTCTGCGGCGGCAGCTGTGGACTGGAACATATTGGCAACCTGCATCAGCTGGTTAATAGGCTGGGTGAACTGACGAATATACTGGAAGAAGGACTGGATCTGTCCGACCTCGATCTTGCCGTGAATTGCCAGGTAACCGCCCAGGATGGCAACACCCACATAGCCTACGTTGCCTACAAACTGCATTACCGGCATCATCAGTCCGGACAGGAACTGGGATTTCCAGGCGGACTCATAGAGCTTCTCATTCTTCTCGTCGAATTCCCGGATGGAATCCTCCTCCTTATTAAACACCTTGATAATATTATGGCCGCCATAGACCTCTTCCACCTGGCCGTTAACATGACCCAGATATTCCTGCTGCTGGGCAAAGTATTTCTGGGATTTCTTCACTACCCGGCTTACCAATATAACTGAAACAGGAAGAATCAGCAGAGCCAGGAGAGTCATGGTTACACTGATGCGCAGCATCATGATCAGTACACCTACGATGGTAACGGCAGAGGTGATGAGCTGCTGCAGGCTCTGGTTCAGGCTGTTGCTGAGGGTATCCACATCGTTAGTCACTCTGGAGAGAATCTCGCCATGGGAGGTGGTATCAAAGTAATTCATGGGCATACGGTGAATCTTCTCCGAGATATCCCGGCGGAATTTGTAGGATACCTTCTGGCTGATTCCTGTCATAATCCAGCCCTGGACAAAGTTCAGCAGAGCACTCACTCCATAGAGCAGGATCAGGATCATCAGAATTCTGGACAGAGCGGTGAGATCGATCCCGCCTTTTCCGTTGATTTTATCAATCAGCCCATTGTAGATGACAGTGGTTGCATCACCCATGATGGTGGGGCCTACGATGGAAAAGATAGTACTTCCCACGGCAAAGATCAGCATCATGATGAGGCCGAAACGGAATTTGGATAAGCTGGCGGAGAGCTTTTTCATGGTACCTTTAAAATCTTTGGCTTTTTCACCGGGCATCATTCCGGGGGGCCCCATATGGCCGCCTCTGGGTCTTCTGCCGGTCGGCGCCTGGTTAAGGGGTGCCTCTTGCTTATTCTCTTCTCTACTCATAACTTAATTCCTCCTCTGATAATTGGGAAGAAGCTATCTGCTGATATACTTCACAATTCTTAAGCAGTTCTCTGTGGGTTCCTTTGCCGACAATACGTCCGTCGTCCAAAACCAGAATCTGTTCCGCATTCATAATGGTGCTGATTCTCTGGGCCACAATAAGAACGGTGCTGTCCGTAAGCTCTTCCTTCAGGGTCTTTCTTAAAACAGAATCCGTTTTATAATCCAGTGCGGAAAAGCTGTCGTCAAAGATATAGATCTCCGGATTCCTGGCAATGGCACGGGCGATGGACAGACGCTGCTTCTGTCCGCCGGACACATTCGTTCCGCCCTGGGCGATGGGGGATTGATAGCCTTCCGGCTTTGCTTCAATAAATTCTGTGGCCTGAGCAATTCGGGCAGCCCGCTTTACCTCTTCTTCAGTTGAATGGGGAGCGCCGAAAGTAATATTGGATTCTACGGTTCCAGTGAACAGTACGCCCTTCTGGGGCACGAAGCCCAGCTTCTCACGCAGGGAATGCTGTTTCATCCTTGTGATCTCCGTTCCGTCCAGCAGGATGGAGCCTCCGGTGACATCGTAGAATCGGGGTATCAGGTTGATCAGGGTTGACTTGCCGCTTCCGGTGCTTCCGATGATCGCCGTAGTTTTCCCCGGTCTGGCGGTAAAGCTGATGCCGGAGAGAACATCCTCCTCGGCGCCCGGATAACGGAAGGATACATCGCGAAATTCCAGGAGTCCCTTCATGCCCGCCTTGGCCGGCTCATCCTGTCCGGAGTCTTTGATGGAAGTATCTGTCTGCAGGATCTCATCGATGCGCTTTGCCGCTACGGCAGCTCTGGGAAGCATAATGGAGACCATGGTAAGCATCAGGAAGGACATAATGATCTGCATGGTGTACTGAATGAAGGCGATCATATCACCCACCTGCATGGTTCCGGCGTCAATCCGGTTAGCGCTGACCCACAGGATCAGAAGGGAGATAAGATTCATAATCATCATCAGCACCGGCATCATGAAGGTCATAACCCGGTTGACAAAAAGAGAGTTCTTCGTTACATCCAGATTGGCACGGTCAAAACGCTTTTCCTCATAATCAACGGTGCTAAAGGCGCGGATAACGGGAAGTCCGGTGATGATCTCACGGGTAACCAGGTTGATCCGGTCCACTAGTTTTTGCATTATCTTGAATTTGGGCATTGCGACCACCATCAATATGCCGATCAGGATAAAGATGGCTCCCACGCCCACGATTAAGATCCAGGACATGGAGGTATTGGTATTCATTACCTTGATAATGCCGCCGACTGCCATGATGGGGGCGTAGATTACAATCCGGATCAGGAACACAATCAAGGACTGCACCTGCTGGATATCATTGGTGCTGCGGGTAATCAGGGAAGCGGTGGAGAACTGGTCCATTTCCTGGCTGGAGAAGGAGAGAACCTTCTTAAATACCCCGTTTCTCAGATCACGGCCCAATCTGGCTGCAATTCTTGAGGAAAGAAAGGTGACAAGAATGGAAGCCAGCATCGCTACCAGTGCCAGACCAATCATCTTCAGGCCGACCAGCAGAATGTAATTGATCTGCATCCGGTCCGTGTTTCTCCCAAGTGCCTGATACTCGGCCTTGACATAGGCACTAGCGCCGGCAGTAAGCAGCATCTCCGGCATCTCCTTCAGCTTCTCGGAGGCAGATGCCAGTATGGCGGCTTTCGCTTCGGCAGGAAGCGTGGCCAGCAGCTGGAACAGATCCGGATTACCCTGGGTCATTTCGGCAGGGAAACCTGCCAGAAACTGCTGCTTCATCTCCTGGGAGGCTTCGCTGTCTCCTTCGAGGGAGAGTGTCATCATCATGGGAATGGACAAAGCGTCTGTGAGAGCCTCTTCCTCTTGTCCATCCCACAGGTAAACGGCCTCGGAGCTCAGGACAGGGTACTTCTTCCCATAATCGGACCATTCCTTAGTGCTGTAATCCTCCTGCTGAAGGAGGGTAAAATGGCTGAGTACCAGAGCTTTGCCGGGTTCATCCAGGAACAGAACCAGTTTATCCAGCTCTGAAGCACGAATGGCATCAGGCACGGTATCTTCCACACCGCCTTTAGCGATACCTACATTAATGATATCCGAAGTGTAGGTGGGCAGGGAAAGGTCACTGAAAGCCTGGATTACCAGCAAAATTACAACAAACAAAATTGCGGTAATTGATTTGTTCAAAAATTTAAAAAGCTTTAGCATAGGAGTTCCTTTCTTGGATCGTATCGATTTTAAAAATTATCTGTTTAGATTAGCCTTAATCTTATCCGTAAGATGCAAAAGGGTGTGCAGCTCTTCATCGCTGAAGCCGTCAAACAGCCGTTCTGTCGCATTCCGCATGAACAGCTCCCCTTTTTTAGCCAGATTCCTGCCCTCAGGGGTAAGATATACCCTCATTATTCTTTTGTCGGTATCATCCGGGACACGGTATACATATTGGTTTGCTTCCAGTTTGTTCAGCATACCGGTGATGGATGAGGGCTTTACAAAATGCTTTTTGGCAAGCTCCTTCTGGGTAAGACCCTCCTTCTCCCGAATTAACAGCAGCAATTCAGGCTGACCCGGATAGAGATTGGTTTCGCTCATCCGCTGGTAGGAATGCTGACGAAATAATTTGAAAATCTCCGTGAAGCTGTGAAGCAGCTGCTTTATTTCGGGTTTCATAAGTTTTCCTATCTCCTCCTTAGAAATTGTGTCAATATCTATCAGGCCGTATGTTTTCTGTGCAGAGCAAGAATTACTTAGGAGCCTAATTAATATGTATTATAGCACGGTAGGACTATATGTCAATATTTCCATTTGTAAAGTTTTTAATAACCGGCAGGCCGCTTAATTTATATATATTTAATTTTTCTCCTACGCCAACAGAGAATACCAGAGTTACCGGGAAAAGAAAAACTGCCATACACAGGACGGTATGATCCGCAGGCTGTGTGTATGGCAGATGACGTTTACAGAAGCTTTGATACGAGCGGCTCTCATGGTTAGTTCAGACGATCCAGCAATATATCCAGCAGCTTGTCGTTGTCCTCAGGCTTCATGAAACAAAAACGGATAAATTTGTTGTCAAGGAAAGGGAAGGTGGAGCAGTCACGAATCATCAGGCCTTTTTCTATGGCCGCTTCAAAAAGATCCATGGAGGTAATCTCATTTTTTAATATTTTAACAAGCACAAAATTAGCGGTAGGAGGGTAGTGTTTTATTGCTGGACAGGAGGATAAAATTCTGCTGATCCGGATTCTCTCACCGGCAATCAGCTGCCGGGTGTCCTTAATATAGCCCTCATCGGTGAACATGATCTCACCGGCAATGGCGGCCAGACTGTTGATGGTCCAGGGATTCTTTCTCTGGTTCATCTCCTTTAACAAATCGGCATTGCCGCAGACCGCATAGCCCAAGCGCAATCCGGGTGCGGCAAAGAATTTGGAAATGCCGCGCAGGATGATGATATTATTGTAATATCCCGTGAGAGGGGAGGAGGTAATCTTATGAACATCCTCGGCAAACTCCACATAGGTCTCGTCAACCATGACAAAGATGCCTTTTTGCTTGCAGATATCCAGGATCTTCCGCATATCATTCCTGGTAATCGCAGACGAGGTGGGATTATTAGGGTTACAGATAACCAGAAGCTCAATGTCCTCGGTCAGCTCCTGCTCCAGGGAGGAGATATCCAGAATAAAATCCCGATCCTCTTCCAAACGGTAATAGCGGGTGCTTCCGCCGCCCAGGGCTATTTCACGCTCATATTCGGAATAGGTAGGGCCGATAATTAGGGCCTTTCTGGGGCGTTTGATCTGGATGAAGAGAGAGATCAGCTCGGTAGAGCCATTGCCCACGATGATATTTTCCATATCTGTGCGGACGTATTCCGCAATCCTTCGGCGCAGGGAAGCATATTCCCGGTCAGGATAGCTCATGATGGCATCGATCTTCTGGGACAGGGAGGCTTTGAGCTTGGGGGAAATGCCCAATGGGTTTACGTTGGCGGAGAAGCTGATAATCTCCTCCTTCTTTATGCCATATATTTTTTCTATGGTTTCCAGGTCACTGCCATGGAAATGATCCGTATGCTTAATCATGATGAAATCTCCTTTGTCCTCGTTTTGCAATGCATCTGAGCTTTTTGTTTTACTCTTTGATTGACTTTTGACTAGATAGTTATTGCTCCGGTTCTCTATTGGGCGATTTTTTGCTTGAACTCTTCAAAATCTTTTCTGAGTTCATCGATCATATGGAGTGTGAAGAGAGAGGAATCATTCTCCAGTTTGGTAATCCGGTAATACTGAGTCAGATCATCCACATTCTTCTGGATGTTCACAATCTTACCCTCTATTATATTTCTGGTTCTGTCCAGCTCATCAAGTATCAGATTTTCTGATTGTGCAAATCGTTTGTTCATCTTCGTAGTGAAAGTTGACTCGATTTTCTTTGCGCTGGCATCAATGCGTTTGTCCATCTCATTAATGAGAATTGTTCTGGTTTCTTTGGCACTGGTATCGATACGTTTGTCCATCTCGTTAATGAGAGTAGCCTCAGTTTTCTCCGCTCTGGCATCAATGCGTTTGTCCATCTCATTAATGAGAATTGTTCTGGTTTCTTTGGCACTGGTATCAATGCGTTTGTCCATCTCATTAATGAGAATTGTTCTGGTTTCTTTGGCACTGGTATCAATGCGTTTGTCCATCTCATTAATGAGAATTGTTCTGGTTTCTTTGGCACTGGTATCAATGCGTTTGTCCATCTCATTAATGAGAGTAGCCTCAGTTTTCTCCGCTCTGGCATCAATGCGTTTGTCCATCTCATTAATGAGAATTGTTCTGGTTTCTTTGGCACTGGTATCGATGCGTTTGTCCATCTCATTAATGAGAGTAGCCTCAGTTTTCTCCGCTCTGGCATCGATGCGTTTGTCCATCTCATTAATGAGAGTTGTCTCAGTTTTCTCCGCTCTGGCATCAATGCGTTTGTCCATCTCATTAATGAGAGTAGCCTCAGTTTTCTCCGCTCTGGCATCGATACGTTTGTCCATCTCATTAATGAGAGTTGTCTCAGTTTTCTCGGCTCTGGCATCGATGCGTTTGTCCATCTCATTAATGAGAGTTGTCTCAGTTTTCTCGGCTCTGGCATCGATGCGTTTGTCCATCTCATTAATGAGAGTTGTCTCAGTTTTCCTC